>JAPPJY010000052.1 GCA_028874335.1 Gemmatimonadota bacterium
TTTAGTGTCGTTATCGATGATAAAAGCATCATTGAAGCCAGTAAGAATTCCACGGTAAATTGATACATCCCAATCTTTCAGAGGGGTTCCTCGTGCCTGCATCTTTTCCATGACGTTTTGTTCGGTGCGCGATAGGATGCTCCACGGTTTTTCGCCATCCGGCCGCGTTTGTCCCCATAGGCACTCCTCCGGCGGAAAGTCGTTGGTAGGCATCCTATCCATGTCCACCGCGGCGAAGGCCTCTCTTCCAATTCCCTTGCCCTCTCGTATAAACAGAACGCTCGCATCGACGATTGTATTCTCAAAAACATCCTTGCCCATTTCCAAGAGACGAAGGGGCGTATGCCGCTCAGCCAAGTAGCGCCGCAAAGCTTTGCCGTATTCGGCCTTCAGCCAACTGTTGGAAGTGATGTAGGTCAGCAAGCCTTGCGCAGATTTGAGCAGTTGACAACCCTTTTCGCAGAAAAGTAAGTAGATGTCGCCCGTACGAGCGAACGTTGCGTAGCCGGTATCTTTGTAGAGTTTACCCAGCTTACCGCCGTTTTTCTGCAACTGAATGTATGGGGGATTCCCAATCACCACATCGAATCCATCAGCAATACCCAACATATACTCAGGGTCAAACCAATCCGCCGCAGCGTTCTGGTCGTAGGGATCCCATTTGGCAACCTGGTCAGCAGCGGTTGGCGTAAGGCTCTTCTGTAGTTTTGTGGCCAATACCGTCCGCAGCCGTGCATCCTCTAACTGGTATTTCAACTTCTGCGAGCGTAATGTTGCATGAAAATGTCGCTCGCGGTTTTCGTTCAACTTCTGTTCTAACCGTCGAACTTCGGTCGTTTGACCAAGGCTCATCTGGTCGGGTTTGTCCAAGCTCAACAGAGTATTCGCTGCGACAAAACGTGTCTCTAGATTCGGAAGGGGTTTAATGCCGAAGTTATCGGCCTTGTTGTCGACCAATTGATCAATCGCAAGTGAAATGAAAAAGCGAAGTTTGGCGATTTGGCATGCTACGGGTTGTATGTCCACGCCATAGATGCTATTCTGAATGAGGTACAGCTTGCGTCCAAAATCGGAATCTCGGTAGCGGTCAAACGTCTGGCTGATTTCCTCCAGTTCTTCCCTGCGTTCGTTCCGGTCTCGCGTGTCGAAGGCCGTTGCCGCCCGTCGGATCGCCTGCTTTTTTTGCAGTTCTTCCCAGTGTTTGTTGTCTGGGTCAAGCCGTCGAAGGGCCAGCGTTAATTTGTGCAGTACACCCATTGGAAAGGCCCCTGAACCGACCGCCGGGTCCAGCACCTTTATCTCCGAAATGGCCTGCACAATACCCGCGACCTCGACTTTCTCGAATAGCTCATTCGCGTCATCGAATGCGTCTTCATAGTCGAGCAGATATTGCAATCGCTCTTCCAAGAATTCCAAGTCACCATCGGCTGGCTTAACCCCCTGCTTCAGTGTCGCCACCAGCGCCTCGTCCACCATGTAGTCCACGACGACGCGAGGCGTGTAATAGGAGCCGGTCTGCTTGCGTACAGTATCCCTAGTCTCAGGGTTGTACGCAGCCAGCAGGTTTTCGAAAACCTTGCCCAGCAGTTCAGGATCCAATGCAACTTCTTGCTCTATCGGCGTGTTTTCCTCGACCGTGAACTTGTAGTGATTGAGTAGAGGAAACAATCCATCTTCATCATCGAAGAACAGCGCGTCAGGAACGTTCAGTTGCCGCCAGGCGTCACGGCGTGCCTGTACGGCGCGAGGACCATCTTTGGGGTCCGGGTCGCTGAACATGTCGATGCGTTTGCCACCCGCGCTCCTCGACTCTTCGTCATCGAGACAGTCAAACAGGCCACCGTTGATGAATGGCGTCTGTTTCATTAAGCCTTCAAACCGCTCTAAGTCGCGAATGAGCGATTTGTAGCGATAACGTGAAAACACTCTGTGGCTGGGCTCTCTCCGGGTACTGAAACCACGGGAATCCATCTCCGTGTTGAGAGTTGCGAAAAAGAGATTCTGCAAGACAGCTCGGTAGTAGTCGGAACCGCCAAAGTTGTTCAGCAATTGCTCCACCTTAGCTTTTTCGAACCATTCTTTCTGGACCAGTCCCTTTTCCTTTATGAACCAGACGAACAAGATACGTGTTATCAAGCGGATAACTTGCTGCTCCCCCGGAACCGTTTTTGGGAATCTTGCATCCTCAACTGCCCGTTCAAACCAATCGAAGAGTTCGCGGTAGAACTGCCGGTTGAGTTCCTCGGTGTCAAGTTTATCCAACCAGCCGGCCAAAAGGCTGTCGAAATTGTGTGGCTTGTTGTGGAGATCCATCCATGCAGTACACTCAGCCAGCGACAACTCAGTCAATATGTCCAGATGGGCGCGGTGCGGATCAGCCGTGACAATCTCCCGTATCAGGGACACCTTGCCCAACACATCGCGATTCCGATCCCGCTTGTGTTCACGTCGATGCACAAAGGATAGTGTAAGCCGATGATCGGCCGTGCCAAACAGAACGACTGTTGGTTGGCTCAGGCGTTTATTTATTTCGCGGGTAAACTGGGCGTACTCGCCGCGAGCGTAGGTTTCTTCCTTCAGTTCTACGGCGAAGAACATAAAGCTCTGATGCTGTCCTTTGTCAAAGGAAGCGGGATCAAATGTGATCGTGGGCTGAGTGCTGGAAGCGATCTCGTCGCTTGTCACCTGAAAAATTAACTTCACGGATTCCGTCAGTTTGCGAAACTCCTCTTCGGTCTTTGTGTATTGATTTGGAGCCGGGAATTCACGAATGAAGTCGTCCACACATCCTGATAATTCTTGGGTGCGCTCGCTATGATATCCCAGCACTTCGAGCAGGCGTTTCGCGGCTACCTCAAAGTCTTCATCAGGGATTCCGTTTAGCGCCGAACGAATATCTTCTCTGATGTCTGTCTGTGTCATCGTCGATCTTTCTGTAAAACTCTTACCTGTTTGGGGACCAGAGCTCTCGTGGAGGCACCGAGATTCGAATGGTCTACACTATATGCGTAGATACATACCTTCTCGCGCATGGATGGATCCTGAAAAGACGCCGTGTATTTGTTTACAGCGTCCAAGCGTCGTTCGAGATCTCCCTAAACTTTCACTTCTGCACTGTCAGATAACCGTCAAATGGAGTGGGAATTTTCAACTTATCGCAAAGTGAGTATATTATTGCCAACATTATGGAAATCGTGATCGAAGAACTACCACTTCTGTCAATTAACCATCAAATTTGATTCATGGCCATTGCTGTCCAAGAACCTTGGGTTTCCTAGGGAAGAGATTCGAAAAGTGGATTCGATTCGCGATGTTGTATGGGTTTGACCGGGATAGCGGAAACCAGGCTGCCATCGGTCGGTGTCTGTTGCAATGCATGTCATTCTGAGCGGAGTCGAAGCATCTTTCGCCGCTTCCGTCCCGCGCTTGGGACGGACGTGCTGCCTCTCAGGTATCGAAACGTGCAAACGCATCGGGATGATCCCATGCTGCAGTAGATCCTTCGTCGGCCTGCTCTGCATGGCAGTCTGCTCTTACGTGTAATGGAGGTGTTTCGCCGACGTCGAACGCAGGCCTCCTCTGGATGACAGTTTTTGCGAAAGTGTGGGCATAGCGTTTCGCCAATGGCTGTGGACGATTTTTCCATCCGTATTATTTCGCGACTTTCGTAGTGAATCAAACCGTTTTGGGGACAGGTGTGTTTCATGGCCAAAACGGCATGTGCTTCGCAAGTCTGCCTCCATGAACCAATGCGCCTGCGAAGGCACTATCTAAGGGATTCTGTCACTACATCGTTGATTTGGTCACACAGACGATAAACCCTTTGGCGTGATGCGTTAATTTGCGAACATCTCTGGCTCCAGGAGGTCGCGTGACCAACGGCGCAGCCGGCTGATTGCCTGCACCTTGATTTGGCGGATCCGCTCGCGCGTTAGATTCATGATCTCGCCGATTTCATCAAGCGTACGGCTTTCGCTGCCATTCAGGCCGTAATATAGCCTGATGACTTCCGATTGCCGCGGTGTGAGACGCTCAAACGCCTTGTCAATTTGATTTACCGCAGATTTGCGTAAGATTTCAGCGTCGGGAGGAGCCGTGTTCTCATCGGCCAAAGTGTCAACCAGCTTACATTCGTGGCTGAAGGGTGGATTGTCCAGTGGCAACACGTCAAGGCCACCAGTGATAGTATCCAAGACCGTTTCGACCTTGAGTCCAAGTCTGTCAGCTATTTCTTCCAGGTCAGTCTGCGACGGCACATCAAGTTTGCCGGCACCTGATTCCGCTATCGGCGCAGCGTCCCAGCCGTTATTTAGTATACGGGTGATGTCATTGAGCATACTGACTCTATTGACAGGTAGACGCACGGTACGCGTATGCTCTTCAAGGGTTTGGATGACTGACTGGCGAATCCAATGAACCGCATACGTAATCAGTCTATTTCCTCGTGACCCGTCGAAGCGGTCGACCGCAGTTACCAGACCCTTATTTCCTGCACTGATCAGGTCGGAAAGGGGCAGACCGCGATTTCGAAATTTCTTCGCCATGTATATGACAAATCGTAAATTCGCCGAGATTAACGCCTCACGTGCTTCCATGTCGCCACTCTTGGTGCGTTCAGCCAATTCTATCTCGCGTTCTCTCGATAGTGGTGTTGAACGAGCGATATCATTGAAGTAATTTCGCAGTGTGACTTCCTCTCCTTCGGGCAGTTTGCCCTCAGACTCCACCTGTTCAATCCAATCGGATGCATATCGGTAGAACGGCTGTCCGCGTTCTGTGGTGTCCAGCTTAGATAACCAAGCTGACAGTAAGCCGTCAAAGTTTCGGGACTTACCATTGGCATTCATCCAATTGATACATTCCGATAACGACAGATCAGCCAGAACGTCGAGATCGCTGTGGCGTGGATTTACGGTCGGAATCTCCCTGCTCAACGACGTGACTCGTTCAAGCACGTCGAGACTATCGTCGAGTTTGTGTGGCCGACGACCAATTACAGCGATAGTAAAGAGGTCTCCTGCACGGAATAATACCACTGCCGGGGCGTTAATCCGCTTGTCAATCTCTCTGGTGAACTCATCATATATCCCGCGAGGGTAGTCGTCTCCCCAAAGTTCCACCGCGAAGAAGAGAATGCTCTGCTGCCGACCCTCATCAAACTCTGCAGCCTGACTCCGAGGCGACTGTTGAACGGCCCGCGCGATTTCATCGTTTGTAATCTGAAAGATAACCTTTACGGACTGGACGTGCTCAAGGAATGCCCGTTCAGTGTTGGTATTCGATCTATACGCCGGTAATGCCTTGACAAAGCTATTGACGTCGCCTGGAAGTTCCAAGGTGCGGTCACTTTGATAGCCGAGCACTTCAAGCAGGTCTTTCGCTGATTCGAAAAAATCGCTGAAGGAAATCGCCTCAATCGCCGTTTGAATCTTCTTTTGGATATCGGCCATGCTCAGGTCTGTGGGATAATCAACCAAGTGACTAGCTCAAAGTCAGAGTTACTCGGTCTTGCGGATTTAGTTGGGAGTCTGAAGTCTCGTTGACCGTGAATACCCAGTTGTCGTATTTGCGTGGCCTTGTCCGCCCTACTGATGTGGGTTATCACTGCATTCAGCAGTTTGTCGTATTGTGTCATGTCACCACCGTTATTGGTTTCGCGGTCAAATTGATCACACAGTTCTAGAATAGGCTCCACGTTTTCGACGGCCACCGACTCGAACAACTCGAGCACCTGTCGCGAGTTGGCACAACCGTACCGGATTTCCCCGTTGTTTCGCACAAACACCAGATAGTAAGGAAATATCGGGCTCGCCACTTTCTCCCTTTTGTCTTGGGCCGCAATTCGCCGCCTTAGGAAGAATATCACTCCCTCCCCAACAGGACTATCTTCGCCGTGGGTTACCGCATACGCACCGTTGGGCGTTGCATCCAGCTCCGCCCTATTTCTTTCTAGATAAAGTAATAACTGCGCGAAGAAATAATCCAGCGTGAAATCACTGATAACAACTCCATCCGTGAGTTCGTCCAGATCTAGTACTTCCTCGCGAAGTTGCTGAAGCTGTCGATCTCGGAAGTTCAGTTCTCTTTGGATCCCATCATAGGTCTCTTCGTCAAGCGGATCATCGGCCCCGCTTGCGGCCGCGTCGGCAAGCGCCATGCGAGCCTGTACGCGGCTTTGCAAACGCAGATAGACTTCCATATCGTCGGTAGGCCAGTAATTGATCATCCTCACCGCCTTGCTGCGGCTTCCAATTCTGTCGATGCGCCCGAAACGCTGAATAATCCGTATGGGATTCCAATGGATATCGTAGTTCAAAACGGTGTCGCAGTCCTGGAGGTTCTGACCTTCTGAGACGCAGTCGGTCGCGATCAGCAGGTCGATCTCCCCGTTGGCGTCACTAGCGCGCCCACGCGCCCTGGGTGCGAAGCTGCTGAGAATGGCGTTGAAGTTGTTGGCGCCAAACTTCGTATGTGTCACGTCTCCTGCAACCATGGCCATATTTAGCCCCAATCCTTCCACCAAGTCTCCTAAGTTTTCGTAGAGGTATTCCGCAGTATCTTTGAAGGTCGTAAACACCAGGATCTTGCGATTGACCCTGCCATCCTTGTCTGTCGTTGGCCTTTTTGCCCGGTTTTGAATATGCTCCCGTATCTTCCTCAGCTTTCCATCCCGATCCGGTGAGATCCCCCGGACTCTCTCCCACGCGGCAGAGAGCGTTTCCCTATCATCGGTCAGATCCCCTTTCCATTTTGGAAGGTCGAGTTCGCGAAGGTGAAATGGGTTTCTTGCCCGATTTACCAGGAATTCCTCATCATCTTCGTCGTCGTCCGGAAGGACGTCTGCCCGTTCATTCGCCGAGTGTCTGGTCTCCAGGAATTCATCGATCTTTTCGATCAAGTCGTCTATTTTGCCCACAGTCCGACCTAGCGTTTCCGCGAGCGAATGGGCTGAACTCTCCAGCCGTTTAAGGAAATTGGTGCGGATCATACCGATCAGAAAACGTTCGCGGTCCTCCTGGTTGAATCTCAGAGCCTGCTTCTCCTCTGCCAGGCGCCTCCTCGCTTCTTCGCTTACGACGTATCTCGACGGTTGGTACACAGATAAGCCAAACGCTTCGATTTGCTCGGTAAGTTCAGCATAGGAGAGTCCGCCCGTAAGGTCGGTTGGTGGATGGTGATTCTCAGGACGCAATTGTTCCGGGAATTCGCCGATTCGATCCATTTCTTCGGCGTAGAATGTCTTGATCTGATGTCGCGATCGTGCTATCGAAATCCCGCCCAAAAGTCCGAAAAAATCTGCGCCTAGCTGTTCCAAGAGTTTCGACTTGTCCTTTTTCCCTGTCTGCGCAGTCGTTCTCTCCCAAGACTTAAACTCCCTTTGCGCTTGTTTCAGGAGCACATCAATATTGCCGATACCCAAACTCGAACGAAAAACATCGTGGCGTCCTTCCGTCATCAGGTAGATTTGATTCCGAAGATCTATTAGCGACGTGTTAACAGGCGTAGCTGATAGCATTAGCACTTTCGTCTGTGTGCCCTCCTTAATCACTTCTTGCAGCAGACGAGAATAGCGACTGTGTCGTATATTGCCGTATTCATCTGTTCGAGGTGTTGAGTCATTTCTGAAATTATGAGACTCGTCGATTACAACCATATCAAAATTGCGCCAATTAAAGTTCGCCAAGTCAATATCACCTGCCATACCGCTGTTGCGGGTTAAATCTGTGTGCGACAGCAATGTGTATCCGAAGCGGTCTTTCTCGAAGGGGTTGCCAACATGGGACATGTAGGCCCGATACAGCGCCCAGTTTTCACGTAGCTTTTTGGGGCATAACACCAACACTCGCTCATTTTTCAGTTCGTAATATTTGATCACTGCCAGCGCCGTATATGTCTTTCCTAAACCCACACTATCGGCCAGGATGCAGCCATTGTGCTGCTGCAGGCGCGTAATGACGCTTTTCACCCCATCCTTCTGGAAGTTGTACAGTGTATTCCAGATAGCCGTATCATACAGGTGCGTGTCTTCTATATTCTGATCTCTGGCTTTCCTTGCATCTATATCCTCCCGGAACAACTCATAGAGCGTCTTGTAGTAAATGAGTTCCGGTGAATGGTCCTTGCCGATCCGGTTGAGCGCGTCGACAACATCCCTTTTGACATTGCGCGTGAGTTCCGTGTCCGTCCAGAGATCGTCAAACCACGTGCGCAATTCCGCACGAATTGCCGGATCGGTGGCTGAAATGTTGATTTCTACGTTTGACGCCTGATCGCAGCCAAGTCCTCTCTTGGTAAAGTTGGAACTCCCAACTGCCGCCGCACCTCCTTTGGATGATTCAGTCAGATGCATTTTGCCGTGAAGAAAGTTGGATCTGCCAATGGATCTTATACGGACACCCCTTCTCCGCACCCATTCCTCGCATCTTCGCGCCAGGTATTTTTGCTGGAGAACATGATGCGGCGATAGGCCGTCTCCCGTCAGGTCGTAAGATTTCGGCTCTTTCTCTCCGGGGTCCAATTCACCCACGGATTCAGGATCGCCGAACAGAAAGCGGACATCCTTGACGCCCCGCAGTTCGGATTCCAAAGCCTCGTATCCGTATATAGTAAAATATGCCGAAACGAGTCGATACACATCCGCATCTGACAGGTTTGCACGCAGAAAATCGGCAATGCTGCGGTGCCGATTGTCCAGGATATGCTCGTACGAGGAAGATTCAGCTTTTTTCGTATCGGTCATTTACGCTCCAGAATATCTGTAACAGTGGGCATCACGCGACGTATATTACGACACCCAAAGACGACTTGCTGTTCGTTCACCCGAAAGGACATTCTCATGAAGAAACAACCGTTCACCAGTTCCAGGGGGAACATCCCCAAATTCCCCTACTCGCAGGCCATTATATACGGCGACCTGATATTCATATCCGCCCAGCCGCCCGTGGACCCGGAAACGGGAGAGGTGGATTCCAGGGACGTGAAGGCCCAGACCCGCCGCATCCTCACCAACGTATCCGGCATTCTCGATGACGCGGGCACCTCGCTGGACAACGTGCTCAAGGTCACCGTCTTCCTCAATGACCGGTCGCTGTTTTCGGATTTCAACGACGCCTATGCCGGTTTCTTCCCGGAAAACCCCCCGGCGCGGTCACCGGTCTTCACCGACACCGGCGACTATCTTGTCACGATGGACTTCATCGCCGGCATGGATTGAGTACCGGGACGGACGCTGGCTGCCGGACTATTCACCGCGATTGGCTTTCGCGCGTTTCCTTCCGGCCAGGCGCGCGCCCAGGCGCAGGGCGCTGAGCATATTGGCCTCGTTCGCGACGCCCTTACCCGCTATGTCAAACGCCGTCCCGTGGTCGACGGAGACCCGGACGACGGGCAGGCCCAGCGTCACGTTCACCGCATCGTGGAACGCCACCAGCTTGACCGGCGCGTGACCCTGGTCGTGGTACATCGCCACCGCGCCGTCGAAGCCGCCGTTGTACGCCTTCAGAAAAACCGTATCCGCGGGAAGCGGTCCGGTTACCCGCATCCCCTCGGCGTTCGCCTCTTGAACGGCTGGCCTGATCAGGTCCGCGTCTTCTCTTCCCAGTATTCCCGCTTCGCCCGCGTGAGGATTCAAGCCGCACACGGCAATTCGGGGATGCGGCCGGCCCATATCCGCGAGCGCATCGTTCAGCAGTCTGATGGTGCCGAGAACCAGTGATTCCGTCAAACGTTCCGGCACCTGCTGTAGCGGCACGTGTCCAGTTACATGGGCCACGTTGAGACGGTCGGAGGCCAGCATCAAACGGACGTCCGTAACGCCCAGACGGTCCGCCAACAGTTCCGTATGTCCGGCATACGGGAACCCCGCCCGCTTCATCGCCTCCTTGTTCAGAGGCGCCGTCGCGATCCCGTCGATTCGCCCTGCCGAAGCCAGCTCTGCCGCCCGGACCACCCACTCCACGGCCGCCCTGCCCGCTTCGGGACACACGCAACCGATCTCAATACGCGCAAGATCAAGGTCGACCGGCGCCCAAAGATCGATTCGCCCAAATCGATATTCACCCGCTTCGGGCCCGTCCAAGCACCGGACCTCAAGCTGTTGGCTTGCATGCGCCAGGTTTGCGGCGAGAACGTCCGCGTCGCCGATCACCAGCGGACGGCAGAACGCATATACATCCTGATGGCTCAACGCCTTTACAATCACCTCCGGGCCGATGCCGCAGACATCTCCCATTGTGATTCCCAGCAACGGACGCGGTGCCATCGTGTCACCCTCTCACAGGCTGCCCGGTATGCCGCAATCGGCCCTGTCTCTTATCCTTTTTCCGGCCCCGAGGTTGCGTACACCTGCCGCGGAAATCCCCCGTAAGGATCTTTGCCAAGGAACATTCGCGTAAATCCCCGCTGTACGGAAAACCCGAATTCTTCGGCCAGCCCCATCCCGTGGAGGTTTTCCAGAGGCACGTCGAAGAAAACCGGTTCCCCTGCCAGCCTGTCCAGCGCCCAGCAGAAGAGCGACCTGCCCGCCCGCTCGTGGGCCGCAACCAGCGGACCGATCTGGAAGGCGTTGCTGCCGGGCCGGACCATCACGTATCCCTCGATCGCGCTTCCCGCCCCGGGGTAGACCCCGCACAAGCCCCCTGAATCCCGGTACAGATACCTCAGCAGATCCTCCCGGCATACGCCGAAGCGGGGCGAATCGAAGGCGATCACGTCTTTCAGATCCATGTCCCGCATTGCGCGCACCGACGCCCATCCGCACGGCTGTCCGACTCCCTCCCTGCGCTCCAGCCCGTATTCGTCGCGGAACCCCAGCGGCACGTACACCTGCCGTCCCATGGGTGTCGCGTCCAGCTTGACGGTATCCACACCGCTGTCCTGCAGGTATGCGATCCCGTGCCGCAGCATCGCCGTCCCAATGCCCTGCCGCCGGCGTGCCGGCGGCACCAGCACCATCGCGACCCACCCGCAGACCCCGTCGAACGTCACCGTCACCACGGTGCCGGCCGGCTCGCCCCCGATCTCGGCGACAAAACAACCGTCGGGCGAAAGCGCCAGAAAACGCTGCCAGTCCCCTTCGATCTGATTCCAGCCGGCCAGCGTTTTGAACCGCATGCCGGTCGCGACGTCCTCAGACGTCATCTGCCGGATACGAAAACTTTTCCCGATATCGGACACACGCCCTCCGGCGGACCCCACCTGCCCACGCTGCCCGCATCAGACCGTACGAGCCTGGAAAAGTCCTGCCATTCACCCGTTGACACCCTGGCCCGTACGCATCATATTATCGCCACTTGCAGCCCCGTGCGCAACAGCCGGACGTCGATTCCGCGTACGAACCGCCCAGGCGTCACATCCTCAGAAGCTGTTTTAAAATTACCGGTGAGTTCCCGAGCGCGAGCGAAAAAGTG
>JAPPJY010000042.1 GCA_028874335.1 Gemmatimonadota bacterium
TGATTCCTACACACCATATCTTCCTGAACCCCCTTCTCGGAGGGGACTCAATGTTGTCAATGATTTAAATACGCCGACCACGTTCCCCAGTCTTGTGCGACCATCCACTGTAGGGGCAACCCTTGTGGTTGCTCTGGTTTTCATATCGAATTCCGATGGTTTGTAGGAATTCTGCGTACCCGCACGGCCCGCACCTGCAAGGATGATGATTCCATGAACGTGGTTTGGCATGGCGATAAATGTGTCCATAACGATTTGTGGGAACCGGTCGGGCATCTCCTTCCATATTCGTTGGACCATTTCTCCGGCCGGGTTCAAGCGCATTCTGCCATCAACCACGTCGCCAAACAGCGCCGAGCGACCCTGCGCGACAACGGTTACAAGGTACGCCCCTGACTGCGAATAGTCGTACCCCTTTAGTCTCATCGACTGGCGATGATGGATTTCCGGATCGTACACGCTTATCCCATGTAGGGGCACCCCTTGTGGGTGCCCAGGTTTCCGTTGTGGCGACCAATGCGTTCTGGACGGCCGGGTGCACACAAAGGACGCCCCTGCAATTTCGATCATCTCGTGGGACCTGTATTGACGTTGCAACTGGCGTGCCAAGAGGCAGGGCGCCCACAAGGGGTGCCCCTACAAACGCATATCCCAGGCGATTGTCCGGATGTCGAGACAGGCGGGCACCCACAAGGGATGCCCCTACGAATGTATATTCACATGCAATCTTGCGGACGTCGGGGGAGGCGGGCACCCACAAGGGACGCCCCTACGAATGTATTATTCCAGGCAATCATTCGGATGTCGAGCCAGGCGGGCACCCACAAGGGGTGACCCTACAGACGCATATTCCAGGCAATTATGCCGATGTCGAGACAGGCGGGCACCCACAAGGGGTGCCCCTACATTTGGAACAATTACACGCAGGTGGTCGGAAATTGCAATATTTGTTCTCAATTCATCGGATAAAAACCGGTTCGCCATGTTTTTCGAATTCGCCTGTACCTCTCCTCCCCATTCCCCCACGACCGACCGTGATGGTGTAGGGGCACCCCTTGTGGGTGCCCTGGCTTCTCGTTCAGCGACCATCGTTCCTGCCGCTGGTACAACAAGACTCCGTCTTAAAAATGCCACAATGACGGATTACTCAATGCATTGAGTAAAAATACTCAACGTATTGAGTAAATTGTCGAGTTACTAAAGTACACGTGCGTGGAGTAAGAGACGAATTGGAGGTCGGCAATGCTCTCGCATGATAAAATTAGTTCCGACACTCAGGCAGCAAGCTCTACGCGTACGTCATCGCGCTCGCTCCACGTCACCGGTGTAACGTCATAGCTCCGCAACGCGGCCGTCACTGTATGATCTACCTTTCGTTCTGAATCATTCAGCAAGGCGTACATACGAGATTCGGGAGTGCGGACCTCCTTCGTGTCGATCCATGCAAGTACAACGTTCTCAGCGGTAGATCGGCTCGGGCGGTTGACCGTCCGGATGAGCCGCTCCGGGTGCTGCGGCGACTTTGGAATCACGAAATCAAAGAGATGATCATACCCGGTCTGACCTGTAAACTTCACTTTCGGTGTATGGCGAATATCGTGTAGATCAAGCCAGGCTTCGACATCTTTATAGAAAATGTTCACTACTGTGGGACCCGCCATGTAGAACATATCGTTGACGGCGAGCATCGCCTGCAAGAGATTGTGTTTGCGCATTGCGAAATTGTCGGCTGATGCATTGACCTGTAATGCACGTCCGTCTATTTGGACGCCAAAACCATTGAGCGTCATCTGGAGCAGATCCTGACGCTTCGTACTTTCGAGATTGCAACCACAATGGGCAAGATCCTCAATGGTATATCCGTCGTCCGTTAACACGAATCCGCCGTTGGATTCCTTTGCATATATCTGCATATAATCGTTATGTCGATCCAGATATGGCGTGGTGATCTCGACCCACTTGTCGATCTGGTTCAGGACTGTCTTGTCCTTAAGCCAGTCAGAATAACTGTCGATGAGAATCTGGATTTCCTGAATCATGTGAATAGCCCCCGTTCGACATTTGGCGGTCGCGTAACGTTGCAGTACTCCAGGAAGTCTTCGAACGTTGTCCAGACATCGCCGTCTGCACGAAACCCGTCGGTGGGAACTGAAACGGCCCACTTGTCGCCCGTGAGTCTGCATCTTGACCTTTGATAGCAGGTTTAGCCGCCCTCCACGTGCCACTCTGTCCGCAGGCGACAGTGCCGGCGTCCGCGGGACATTACCATTTGTCAGTTCGCAGCGTTTCGCCTGGTCTGCGAGTTTTACCAGCCGCGCTTCGAGGTACTTCGCATGAGCTTTATTCAAGCTCTGGTCCTTGCTCAGGAACGCAAATGCGTGCGTCCAGAAATCCTTATTCCTGGCGTGGTGCTCCAGCCTTCGTGACAGCACATCCGCCTCACCCACGTAAGCCAGTGGTGGTTCACCCAATTCGCCAGGTTCCCAGAGAACGTACATGCCCGTGTGATTGAGTACTTTCCCGGCCCGAATCGTGTTAAAGAGCGACCGAGGTAAAACGACACCCTTTCCAGTCCAATTCGATTTCTCGACGAAGCGCAAGCCTTCCGGCTCGCCGGACGGCACGAAGATTCTGACCGAGAAACCCAATGGTTCAGTCATTGTCACGCTCCGAGACTGTCCATTTCAAATACGCCAGCCCGCTCCCTGCCGAGTGGATTCTCGGCAAGGAGCGAGATTGACTCATGAGGACCCGTCGACATTGTCGAGATCACGAAGCGACTTCTCCGCCCTAGCTGCTAATTTTGCATTGCCAACATTCCGTGCTTGTTCCAGCGCGGTGTCGAAGTCCGTGCGCGCCTCCTTAACCCGACCCAATGCGTGCTTCGCCTTGCCGCGATTGTTGTGTGCCAGCGAATATTCCTGCCGAATGGCGATTGCCTGATCGTAGTCTGCGATAGCCTCCTCGTGCTTCCCCATTGCGCGCTTTGCGTTGCCGCGATTGTTGTACGCTTGGGCGTAGTTCTTCCTAAGCGCGATCGCCCGATTATAGTCTGCGATAGCTTCCTCGTGCTTTCCCAACGCGCGCTTTGCGTTGCCGCGATTGTTGTACGCTTGGACAAAATCGGGTTTCAAGCGGATCGCATTGTCATAGGCCAATATGCGGTCTTCCGTGTGTTCCTTCGATAAGAGATAACCGACGGAAAACCAGGCTCTCGCAGCGAGAAAGTTATCGGCATCATCCGCGACGTGAGCGATCGCGCGCCAATTTTCGATAGCATCATTTCTCTTGCCCTGTCGTTGAAGAAAGACTGCGTGGGCAACTGCTTTGTCAATCAGCGAAGCGTTTGGGTCGTTCTGTACACTTTTGACAGCTTGTCCCACTCCTTCTGGGTCATCGGCGACAAGCTCAGCGTTCATCCTTTGAACAATTTCAAGAGATCTTTCACGGGTTTCTTCGATCTCTTCCAAGTTGCGCTTTGCAGATTTCTCCAGATCTGTTACGATTTGAATGCTGTTTTTTGCCTCATTCTCGATTTCCCGAAACCTTCTGAATCCCAAGATTCCCACGATTGCAACGACGATTCCAAAGAACGTGAGGACAATGCCGATGGCAACTAGCCACCAATCTACAACCCTTGCACGGTCATCCAGAATTTCTCGGCGGAGTTCGTTAAATCGACGCTGCATCTCAACGGTGATAGCCGCGCTGTCTGGCACGACGGCGATCGGGGTAGTTGCGCTATCTTTGTGGATGGTCCCGGCATTGTTCGTCTCGGGTGGTGCGCTCGCAGTCAATAGTTCCAGGGTATTTGCGACCGTGATGGGAAGAAAAATGGCCAAGATGACAATGCCACCAAACCATTTCCATGCAAGCAATGTTGACGGATGAATTTTCACGATCTTCCTTCCTACGCGACTTACCCTAACAACGATTCCGTGAGTTGTATCGTTCGTCTGGTCTGGCGAAAGTCTTCGCTTCAAGTGCCTCCCACCTATTCCCGCCTTTTTGGACAGACATCGGCCGCAAGGTCGGCTACTGGTTCGTAGAAAGCCGCGCCAATCAGACAGCACGGCTCGATCGAGTGGGATGTCACACTAACATTCCGCTGCAATTTCAGTCGCCGTCGCCCTTAAGCGCGTTCCAATCTTCGGGCGCTCCCTCACTCAGGAGCTTGAACACAGACTGCCTGGCGATTCTAAATCCTTTGTAGAAGGCCGCATCGGTTCGGAGAGGAGACATTTTGTCCCTTTTCCCGTGGACGATTTCCGACCGCGCGTTGTAGAATTCCTTTACCTTCACCTTGATCCTTTCACGACTCTCGTCATCGGTTCCCAGAACGCGAGAAATCTTGTCTTGCAAATGGCGCGAAATTCCGCGCTCATTTATTTCGTACATGCGTTCAAGAGCGATTGCAACTTCGACAACCCTGAGTTCGGCAGCAAAACGTCCAGTTCGCCCGAGCGCTTCTGCGAGCCAGCCGACAACGGGTGCCACAACCAGTTATATTGCTGGCTCTCACGGCTGTCGAAGGCTTCCCTCGCTTCGGCAAGCGGTTCTATAGCCAACTCCGGACACTCTTCAAACCCGTCGATGTTCTTGGCCGGATTACGCCACGAGGCACCTGGTCCGTGGCCATCCCGACCGAGGAGTCGAGCTGTGGACCGGTTGATACAATAGGACGATTCTGCGAGAGGCACGACTGGCGCCTCGTGGGCTACGGCAAGGAGGTCCAGAAGGGTCCGTGCGTCCCGGAAGAACGACTTGGGATTTTGCAACACCGGCTCCCGTTCGTAGCCAGATCGGCTGAACAGCGGCTTCCACCGGAACCGTCTGACCACAGCGCCGACAGATCGCCAGCGGTGAAACCCGGCACCGTCTGGAGCGAGTTCGTCTATCAGGTTGTCGTCCACAAACGGCCTCACATCCTCGTACGGCAAAATTGCGATACCTTCCCCGACATCGGCAATCTCCGTTACGGTCAGGCCGTAGAACAGCGTCATGTTGTATCCGACATCCAAACCGCCGGGCAGGGGGGCCGGCCCTCGTTCGACGCCCGGATTGAGAAGTGCTTTCATTTCGCTTGCAGCTTGCCGGAAGCGGTCATGGGACAATTCATGGGCACGTGCGAACAGTCCCGCAATCAAGTCCGTTGGGCAAGTCAACCCACCAGTATTCAGGATCTGCATCCAGAAGTTGTCCTTGCCAATGATCGGGCTCACAACCTGCGCTAGCGCCGGATGAGAAAGCAGGATGTGCCGCGCGGGGTCTAACGCTTCGAGCAGGGGCGCGTAATGCTTCCTTGCGCCCAACTCGTTGCCGTGCCTCGCTATCGAATAAAGATCGCGCAGATCGTCGAGTGGAAAGACCGGTTTGCCAGACCGTCGGTCATAAACGATGCGAACACCCGCATTCTGCTCCCAATACTCCCGAAGAAACGGTTCCTGCACCTTCGCGAGTTTCGGAAGAGCCAGAGCGAGTCTGTCCACCCAATCATCGTCAGCAATTCCGCCAGATGTCATTCTGTCTCCATTGCCTGCGCGGTCTTGCGGTCCAGAACAGTACGTCTAATACGAAACTCTGCCGTTTCTGAGAGTTCCTGAAACAGCGTTTCGTGTGCATTTCGCCACGAAGTAAGTAAATCCCAGTTTGAACTATCGTCTTGAACCGCCAATCCTATTTGGCTTTCCGCCGCCGTCGCTTCGGTTTGACCATGGCCGTGACCGGAGCGACCATTTTTTCGTACAGCCCAAGCAGGTGTTCCACTCGCTCGCGCTCCGAGTTGAAACCGTTCCGCCGGTATAGTCTATCGACAGCGCGGTCCAGGGCGTGGTGGGCCTTGCGGAGGTCGGGAGGCATGAGGTCTGGGTCGTACAGGTCGGCCAACGTTGCGTCAGGATGGTCTGCGCGAGCGGCGAGAACGCCTTCTGCCTGCGGCGCAATGTGATTCAGTCGTTCTGGCGGGACAGGGGGCATCGGAAAAGTATTGTAAACAATGCCGATTCCGTACGAAAAATCACTCTTGAGCCGCCCGCCGATGTTTCTGACCCATGCGATGTGCAATTTCGAGGTTAATAGTCCAAATTGCCAGAGGGAGGCGTCAAGCAGTACACGTATTTTGTTACTCGGAATAACTGGAGGTTCCAACCATGCAATTGGTATATATTCGCGTCGTTCGGAACTAACTTCCGGAACGACCAGGAATGGCGCATTGGGAATAACGTTGACATGGTAGAGCTTTGGCGTCATTGCGAGTGATTGGGTTGGCTTGCTCCTGCTCGCCAACCGATGATCACGAACGGCGCCTATGCGTTCCCTAACCTTCGGCAGTGTCTTGAGTATCTGAGGAGGTACGTCGGACAGATGCAATATCCAGCGCATTCCACCTTGCAGAAACTCGCGGCTCCCGACGAAGGGTCGCATAAAAGGTTCCGCATCCGGTTCCTGGTTGAGAAACGCCTCGCGTTCGTCGGCTTTGAAAATGTAGTGGCCTCCATCTATTGGCTTCGAACCGATGATCAGCTTCGGTAGCCCATTGATTGGTATATGTTCCTCCCTTACTACAACTCGCCGATCGTTCAACCCGCTTGCGTCGAAAAGGTACGGTGAAAGAACCGCATGTTGAGTCTGTTCCGGATCGCCATTGACTGATTCGTATGAAAACAGCCGCTTCAGCCTCGGTGCATCGTCACGTTTGGCCAATCCGATGATCACGACGTGAACGTGCGCCTTGCCGCGGGCATCCGACCCCCACGCGAAGGTGCGGTGCGCAAAGGTAATTTCCAGTTTATGGCGTTCGAACAGGATCGGCCATAGTTGCGCGACCTGTTCGCCCTGCGTGATAGAATTTGTGGCCACAAAACCGATCCGTGCCGGGCTCTCCTGAACGTATTCACCCGCCTTCATGAACCACGCGGCAACATAGTCCAGCGAGCCACCGCTCCCTCCCAGCGCGGCTATTCGGCGCACCTGTTCGCGCTGTTCTTGAGATTGAAACTTTGCCCCCACAAACGGCGGATTGCCAAGTACAAATGAACATTCTCCTGGAGGTATCAGTTCACTCCAATCAAACTCGAGCGCGTCGTCCTGCCGGATGTGCGGCGATTTCTCCAGCGGTATACGGACATAAGTCTGGCCAAACTCCAGGCTCAGCCGGTTGTTCATAATATGATCCATCATCCACAGCGCGACCTCGGCGATGTGGGCCGGAAACTCTCCCAATTCAATCCCGTAAAACTGATCGACGTCCACCATCGAGAGCAGCTCGGCAAAGGCGTCAACCTGGCGCTTTGGGCGAATCTCCTTGAGAACCTCAATTTCCAGTTCACGCAGTTCCCGGTATGCAATGATCAGGAAATTTCCACAGCCGCAGGCCGGATCGAACAGACGAAGGCTGCCGAGTCGTTGCTGAAACGCAATCAGATCGGGAATACGGCGCGTGTCACGGCGCGCCTTAAGACGCTGGAATTCTGCACGCAAGTCGTCGAGGAATAGCGGCTCAATGACCTTGAGGATATTCTGTTCCGTGGTGTAATGCGCGCCCTGTCGCCGGCGTTCGTCTGAGTCCATAACCGACTGGAACAGGGAGCCGAATATGGCCGGAGAAATAGCGGACCAATCGAAATTGCAAGCGCCAATCAGCTTCTCGCGCATTTCAGAATCGAATGACGGGATGGGCAGCGTGTCACGAAACAGTTCGCCATTGACATATGGGAAGCGGTCGAGGTCTTCATCGAGCGTTTTAACGCGTCGGTCTTCTGGCGTGTTGAGAACCTGGAACAAATGCATCAGACGGCTGCCCAGATCCGACCCGTCTTCACTCGTACGGTTTTCCAGATAATCCAGAAAGATGTCCCTTGGTTCGAAGATGCCGGTATCGTCAGCAAAAAAGCAGAACACGATTCGGACGAGGAATTGCTCCAGGTCGTGTCCGGTGTAGCCCGATGCAGCAAGCGCGTCGTGTAGAAGGCCGACCCGTTCCGCCGCTGCGATATTGACCGGGTCCTGGTCCTTGAACGTCCGCTTCTGAACGCCGAGGATAAAGCCGAACTTTTCGATGTGATCAGGAAGGTCGGCGAGAGCGAAACAAACTTCCTCGCGTTCGTCCCGGTCGATCATTTCGAAGGTCTGGAAGTCACACTGCAACTGGTAGCGCGGTTGCTCGTGCACCGGCAATGCGTCGAAGTAGGCGTCCGCCTGTTCGCGTGCTTTTTCCAGATCACGTCCCGCGCTCTTCTGCTCGACGAGCAATACGCCCGGCCAGAACAGATCGATGAATCCGTGGGTATCGTCCAGGCGTTTGACCTGCTCCTCGTAGCGGGCGACCGTGCGACGTTTTACGCCGAATATCTCGAAGAATTCATTGTAAAAGCTCTGTGTCTCGCCCTTCTCGTAGCCGGAGTCCTTCCACTCTCGCGCGAAATTGGCGGCGCGGGTGCGGATTTCATTCCATGATAGGCGCATATTGAAATGTACTCTATTACACGTAAACTGGATTAGCGGACTTTAACCTTGATTCGGTTTCCGTTTCGGCTGCTTCGCGGATCCCGTGTAGTTTCTACACAGCTCCACTCGTGCTCCCGGCTGAATCGACGTTTGTTGGACAGCTGTGACCAGCAACCCATTTTGTTGGCCACTTTGTATCAAAAATGGCCAACAACTTCCGTTGTGGGACATAAGTGGCCGTCAAAACACCTTTCTGCCTTCAGCGACGTTTATGAGTTCGGGAAATGCAAGAACAGCTGCCTGGCGTCCCCTGCCCTGATGAAACACCTTCAGGACATCGCCTTCGCACAAGACATCCAGAATCCGCCGTGCAGTCCTGCCAGCAAACCCCGCGGACGCCGCAAAATCAGAACTGCGGAAAACCGGACGTTCAAAGATCCAGTCCAGCGCGTGCACCGCGTAGCGGGACTGGGTGAGGTCGGCCACGCGTCGCTTCATCTCTTCGTAGAGGTCGATAATGCCCTGTGCCTTTTTCAAGTTGTCCTGAGCCTGAACCCGGACTGCTTCGAGGAAAAACTGGCACCATCCGGTCCAGTCGTCGTCACGCGAGACAGCAAGCAACCCGTCATAGTAAGCGTCACGATGGGTTTCGAAGTAAGCGCTGATGTAGAACATGGGAGATCTTATAAGGCCACGTTGCCACAGGAACAGCGGTACCAGCATTCGACCAAGACGGCCGTTGCCATCCAGAAACGGGTGCAGGGCTTCGAATTCGGCGTGCAAAATAGCGAGTTGAACCAATTGGTCGGCCGCATCGATGTGGATGTAACGCTCCCACGCACTCATTGCCTCCGGTAGCTTGTCCGCTCCAATCGGCACAAACTTGGCTTCATCCGGGGAGCATCCAGGAGGGCCGATCCAATTGGGAACGCGACGAAATTCGCCCGGAGACTTACCTTCTCCCCTTACCCCATCCAATAGCTCCTTATGGGCTTCGCGAATTACTCGATTGGAAAGCGGCAATTTCACCAGCATTTCTTCCGCCCGCCGCATGGCGGTGCGATAATTGATTATTTCGTGAATGTCCTCTCTGCGTGCGGGAGAATCCGGGGCCCGTCCGGCTTCAAACTCCAGTACCTCGCCCATCGTTGCCTGAGTACCCTCAATGCGCGAGGAGAGCACGGCTTCCTGGGTTGTCAGCGGCGCAAGCAAAATGCCGGTGTTAGGGATGGTGGCAAGTGTCCCGTCGTATCGTGCCACCGCCGCGGCGGCAGGGCCAATAAGTGGAATGAGTGCAGGCCAGTCGAGATAATCGGGAGGGAACCGGCCGGCGTGGTATTGGACAGGCGCCATTAACGTCTCCAAGCTCACATACATGTTATGGCCGCAACCCTTGATGTAATGCTGCGGCTTTTGTGGAAAAAACAGCCTTCTACATCCATACCTGCTGAAATCATGATCGTTGTCGGACAGCTGTGGCCAACAACGCAATTTGTTGGCCACTTTCCGATGTTTTTGGCCAACAACTGCTGTTGTCGGACAAAGGTGGCCATCAAATTACCCTTTTGACTTCCGTGGTACGAAATTGGAACCGCTATTGCCAGCGCATCCACGTTATTCTGAACATCGTACAGAAATTTCAGCGCTTCAAGCCGCATAGAGCGGTTTCCTGGTCTCGTCGACGCAGTCATTAAGGCACGCTTGGGGAATCCGAACATCAATCCAGACCATCAGCAACCGTCACGTCGAGATCGCTCCAGTCCTCATTGCTGACAGCCATGGCGCGGTAGGCTTCCTTCCAGGACAATTGGTTGATCTTCGTTCCGGAGAGAAGGACGCCATCTTTCGTCACTTTCAGGACAAGCGATTCGCCCCCGTCGTATTTCTCCAGAAGCGCGCTGGGAAGTCGAATACACCTGGCATTTCCGATAGTGATCAATTTTACGTTCCACTTTTCCATATTTCGGACCCCTGTTGAATTCCTTCGGCTACAGAATTCATATAGTTACTTTAGTGCATGATGTCAAGGATTCGTTGGGACAAAATAAACCGGGCGCCCACAAGGGACGCCCCTACGGATGTATTATCCCAGGCAATTATCCGGATGTCGAGACACGCGGGCACCCACACGGAGTACTCCTACAATTGGAAGAATTCCGCGCAGGTGGTTGGGATTTACAACATATGTTCTCAAATCATCGGATGATAATCGGTGCGGAATGTTCCCCCAATTCGCCTGTACCTCTCCTCCTCATTCATCCACGACCGACCGTAATCGTGTAGGGGCGCCCCTTGTGGGTGCCCTGGTTTCTTTCTCGCTCACACCCGTTCCCACGGATTGATGACGCGGACGTCCAGGCCGCTGAAATCGGCGACGTTTCTGGTTGTAACCGACAGATCGTGTGCCCTGGCGGTTCCGGCGATGAGCGCATCCCCAAGATCCAGAGCCCGTCCGCCGCGATGCGCCTGCGCACGAAAGGCAGCGGCCCGCTCTGCCACTTCCCTGTCGACCGGCACGATGCGATCCTGGTATTCGTTGACAATCCCCGCCAGCGCGGCGCTCAACAGATCACGCCGTTGTCCGTCAGGCAACAGCTGCAAACCGAACTCCAACTTATGCAAAACCACCGCGGACAGCCACAGGTCCTGATGCTCTGACAGGAATGCGATAACATTCGAGTTCGGCTCGGTCCGGGTCAGTTCCGAGACGACGTTGGTATCAAGGAGAAACCCGTTCACCCGGCGCCTCCGTCGGCGAACGGGATCTCCCGCCGGGACGCTCGATCGGCAGGAATATCGAGATTCGCGCCGCGCGGCATGGTGTCGATCAACCACTGGCCGAGCGGCTTGCGCGGTGACGATTGAGCCTTCCATACGTGCTCCGGCACCACAACGTACCCCCTTCGCACACCGATGCGCTGCGGGCCTTCGTCTATAGAAAGGCGCAGGATTTCCGACAGGCGCGCCTTGGCCTCCGCGACCGTCCAGACTCTGCCCGGTTTGTCATATTGTATGGACATTTTATCTCCTCTCGACTGATATAGTCCAATATAGTCTATATATATCTTAAAATCAAGGCGGTCTGTGCATGCGAACCACAAAAAAGCCGATCCTCAGTCATTGAGGACCGGCCATCCACGCAGGCGAAAACAGGCTGGGCGCCCACAAGGGGCGCCCCTACGAGTGTATTATCCCAGGCAATCATTCGGATGTCGGGGCAGGCGGGCACCCACAAGGGGTGCCCCTACGATTGGGATGATTTCGCGCAAATGGTCGGATATTGAAACATACCTTCTCAATTCATCGGACAAGATTCCATTCGGCTGGTTCCCCGAATTCGCTCGTACCTCTCCCCCTCATTCGCCCACGACCGACCGTGATGTTGTAGAGGCGCCCCTTGTGGGTGCCCTCGTTTCTCTCTCGTTCAATGCGGTTCCCAGGGATTGATGACGTCAACGTCCAGGCCGCTGAAATCGGCGCGTATTTCCGTTCCACCGGATACTGGGAGCCCCAACGGTTCTTGAGTACGCAGGGGGCGGACCCGTGTTGATCTTGAAACAGACAGAGATACCTTGTTGTCTAAACTCACAGTAACCGTGGACTGAGATGGAAGCAGAAACCACAGGAGGCCGAAAATGACTTATGCAAGATTCTGGAGACGTTTTGCAGCAGCGATTGTCGATGTGTTGGTTACCGGGACATTTGCTGGAATATATGCTGCATTGGGCGCGTGGTTCTATGACTTCGGTATGGATACGGCAGGTTCGTATTTCGCAGGAGATGCACTTTTTGTTACCGTGATGATCGGCTTCCTGATCTGCTATCTCTCCATTGATTGGCTATACTATGCCATAATGGAGTCTTCCAGCCTTCAAGCCACGTTGGGCAAGTTGGCGCTCGGCATTGTAGTTACCGATCTCAAGGGAAACCGTATTTCTTTTGCGCGAGCTTCCGGTCGTCATTTTGCAAAGATGATATCCAGAATGACTGCCTATATTGGTTACGTTATGGCGGCGTTTACTGAGCGAAAGCAGACCCTTCATGATATGATGGCCGGTTGTATAATCGTGAATAAAGAAGATCGCGAGGAGAATTAGAACGGACCTTCCGGACAACACACTTGTGACCCCCTGGGCAACAAAGTTCGCCCAGGGGGTCTGTTTTTTTCCTGACAACGCTTTCCCTGCGCGGCAATGGCAAAACGTAGGGGCGCCCTGATTCCTGCACCCCCGGTTTAGCCCGTCACGATTTCAGCTTCTCCCCGCGGGGGTCGTAGAGGGGTTCGCGCGCAACAGTCGCCGGACAGCGTTCGCCGAAGTATTCGATCTCCACGGACGTGCCTTGTTTCGCGTATTCCGGAGGGAGGTAGCCGTAGGCGATGAACTGGCCGACGGTGTATCCGTGATTGGCGCTGGTGACGTACCCGAGAACCCGGTTGCCGTCCAGTATGGGTTCCTTGCCCATCACAACCGCGTCCGGATCGTCCAGGGTCAGGCAGCAGAGCTTCCGTTGGATTCCCTCTTCCCGAATTTTCAGCAGGGCATCCCTCCCCATGAAGTCGCCCTTGTCGAGTCTGACGGCCCATCCGAGACCGGCTTCATAGGGGTTGTACTCCGTGTGAATATCCGCGCCCCACAGGCGGTATCCCTTTTCCAGCCGGAGCGAATCGAATGCCCCGCCGCCGAGCGCGACGAGACCGCGGTCGCCGCCGGCCTCCCGGAGCGCGTCCCACAGGTGGAGTCCGAATTCAGCCGGCGCGTAGAGTTCCCATCCCAGTTCTCCCACGTAGGACAGCCGCAGCGCCAGGGCGGGAACGGCGCCGATCCGGATCTCCCGCGCGGAAAAATAGGGGAACGCTCGGTTCGTCAGGTCGTCACCGCAGACCCGCTGGAGGATCCTTCGGGCTTCGGGACCCCAGAGGCCCAGGCCACAACGGGCGGAAGTCACGTCCGCGACGTGAACGGCGCGTTCATCCCGGGCCTGGCGGGAAATCCACGCCAGGTCGCGCATCCCGGAAGCGGCGCCGGTGAGTACCAGGAAACGGTCGGACGCCAGCCTCGTGACGGTCAGGTCCGCGGCGATGCCGCCCCTCGAGTTGAGCAGGGCCGTATAGATCACCGATCCCACCGGACGGTCGATCCGGTTGGCGGCAATGCGTTGGAGGAAATCCAGGGCGCCGGCGCCGGCGATCTCGATCTTCGTGAACGGGGTGATGTCGCACAACCCCGCGCCGCGCCGGATGGCCCGGTGTTCCGCGGCCTGGATGGGAGACCAGTACCGAGCCTCCCATCCGCTGCGCGATGGCAGGTCACCTTCGTCGTCCAGCAGGACGCCGTTGGCTTCGAACCATTGCGGGCGCTCCCATCCGGCGCCCTCGAAGAACACGGCGTCGAGTTCCATCAGGCGCGGATGAAACGGGCTTATGCGCAGATCCCGCGGATGGTCCATCTGCTCCAGCGGGTGAATGATGTCGTAGACTTCGCGGTACTGCTGCGCCCCACGGGCTTCGACATACGCCGTGGTGTGGACGTGCGGCCCGAAGCGGTTGAGATCGGCGTCGCCGAGATCGATCTGGGGCGCGCCGGAGTCCATCCATTCCGCCACGGCCTGCCCGACGCCGCCGCCGTGCGTGATCCACACGGCCTCCGCAACCCACAACCCGCGAACGTCGACGGACTCCCCGAGAAGGGGCAGCCCGTCCGGCGTGAAGGAGAAGAGACCGTTGATCCGGTATTCGAGTCCCGCGTTCTTCAGTGCGGGAAGCAGCTCGTCCGCCGCGTCGCGCGCCACCGTGAAGTGTTCCGGGGTGAACTCCATGATGGAGGGCGATCGCATCGCTTCGTCCGGGCTGACCAGGTCGTCCGGACGCACCAGAAGCGGCTCGTGTCTGTAGGAACCGATGCCATACCGGTCGCCCTGCTGCCGGAAATACATGGCGAAATCCTGGTGGCGCAGGATGGGATGGACCACGTCCCTGGTCTCTCCCGCCAGTTCCGGAAGCGGCGCGGTGAGGGCGTAGAGATGCTGCACAGGGGTGAGCGGAATCGAAATACCGGCCATGCGGCCGATGCGCGGGCCCCATATTCCCGCGCAGATCAACACCTGGTCCGCGGCAATGCGGCCCCGGTCGGTATTTACCCCCCTCACCCTGCCGTTGACCACCTCGATACCGGTGACTGCGGTTCTACCGTGAAACGCGGCGCCGGGTTCCGAGGCGCGCGCCATTGCTTCGCAGGCGCGTACGGCTTTGGCGATGCCGTCGGAGGGAACATAATACGCGCCATGAATCCGATCCGCATCGAGCAGAGGGAGCCTGGATGCGGCCTCTTCAGGCGAAATGAGGTGGGCTTCCAGGTTCCAGGACCTGGCGGCGCCCAGTTTGCGTTTCAGGTCTTCCAGTCGTTCAGGCGTGTACGCGACCTCGAAGCTCCCGACAGGATAAAAACAGGGATCGCCGTCCAGGTCGAGCGAGTTGTACAATGAAACCGTTTTTTCCGACAAGCCGGTCATCATCTTTGAAAAGTTGGTCTGGAAAACCAGCCCTGGCGCGTGGGACGTCGAACCGCCGGTATCGAACAGCGGCCCCTGGTCCAGGACCGCAATATCCTTCCAGCCCATCCTGGTGAGATGGTAGACCGTGCTGCAGCCAACGATGCCGGCGCCGATGACAACCAGGCGCGCGCGGTCCTGGAAAGCGGCCTCTCCTGCTATTCCCGGCATCGGTGTCGTCCGTTCATCGCCAGACAGATGATGCGCCCGATTTCGAACAAATCCCTTGACATCGATATTCCAGTTCCTTTCTTTATAATCCTATCCGATTTCGGGTCGCGGTACCTGAAAACGCGTCGGATGGATTTCGTTTACCGGAAGACCCCCGGTGAACCGGAGCATCACAACGTATCACAAGCATAAGGAGGCCTGCCATGCCACTGCGACTGGGGGACGACGCGCCCGATTTTACGGCCGAGACAACCGAAGGCACGGTCCGATTCCACGAATGGCTGGGAGACGGCTGGGGCATCCTGTTCTCGCATCCCGCCGATTTTACGCCGGTCTGCACCACGGAACTGGGCCTGGTCGCCAAGTTGAAGGGGGAGTTCGAGAAGCGGAACGTCAAGGTGATCGGGGTGAGCGTGGACCCGCTGGACTCACATCACGGCTGGGTCAGCGACATCAACGAGACCCAGAACACCACCATGAACTTTCCGCTGATTGCGGATCCGGACAAATCGGTGGCCAGCATGTACGACATGATCCATCCGAACGAGGACGACAAGGCCACGGTCAGGTCCGTATTCGTGATCGGGCCGGACAAGAAGGTCAAGCTGACACTGACCTATCCGGCTTCCACCGGGCGGAATTTCGCCGAGATCCTGCGGGTGATCGACTCGCTTCAGCTCACGGCCTACCACCAGGTGGCAACGCCCGTCAACTGGGAGGACGGCGAGGACTGCATCATCGTTCCCGCGGTAACGGACGAAGAGGCAACCGAGAAATTCCCCAAGGGGTTTACAACCATCAAGCCCTACCTGAGGTACACCCCGCAACCGAATAAATAGCCTCGGAAGCTGTTTTAAAATTACCGGGCATCGAAACCTGTCAGCCTGCAATGCGTCTTCCGAGGAAGCGTATTGCAGGCTGTTTTTTGTCCGGTCGACGGCTTGTCCGGTACCCGAAAATTTCGGAATCGGTTGCGGGAGGACTTAAACTTTGACGCCTGATCCGGCATCATGGAACCGGGACGCCGATCCGGATCGCCGGATGTTATGAGACGAGTCCCACAACCTCCCGGAGGCTGGATATCTCGTAGTCCGGCTGCGGCACGTTCGGCTTGAGCGTCTCGCCCTTGCGATTCAGCCAGGCGACCCTGATGCCCGCCCGCCGCGCGCCGACGATGTCGTCATCCTGGGAATCCCCCACGTAGAGGGTCTCATCCGGGCGGCTGCCGATCAGGCGCAGGCCTTCATGGAAGATCTCCGGCGCCGGTTTGTACGCGCGGGCGGATTCCGAGCTGACGACCACCGGAAATGACAGTCTGTTTTTCCGGAGCGCGATGTTCAGATGGTCCTCGTCCGCATTGGATATCACGCCTGTCCGAAAGGACTCGAGCGCGGCCACCGCGGGCTTGACATCTTCGTAGAGAGGCGCGTCGGCGAAAACATCGAACAGGCCGTCTACGTAATGTTCGAAGGAAACGCGTTTGTCCAGTTTCTCAAGCGTCCGCTCGAGGCTGATGAGATGCGCCTGTCGCATCGTGTAAAACGTCTCGCCCCTGAGGAGCGGAAAAAACGACAGGTCCCACGTGTTGAAGAATTCCATCGCGGACATGTCGAGTTCCTGCTCACGGACGATGCGGCCGCACATCGCATGCAGTTTGTCCATAGCGCCAGCGAATAGCGTCTCGTAGCCATCGAAGAATATGGTGGTGACACCTGCCGGCATCAGTTCCCCCAACAGTCCGTTGGAAAAGTCGCTCTGCAGGCGAGGAGCCTGTCGGAATACCTATGCCAATATATTATGGCATACAATATCTAGTGTGATTTGAAATATCAGTATCTATATATCGTATGCCGATTAGATCAAGTTGGGGTATTCCGACAGGCTGCGAGGCCGAGCCATTGCGGCCGAAGACAAGGCGTGCGACCGAGTCCCATCCCTCGATTCGGCGAGGGAGCGCAACGCAGTATTTCGACCGCAAGGGCCGGCCGTAGCCCGGATGGGCTTTTTCAACGGGCTGCTAACGCCGTTCGGATACGTTACCGCCATCCGAGGTAAGCGGTCCGGTAGGGGCATCCTTGCTGTACAGGGCGCCGCCCCGCTCGTACGACACCGAAACCTGCCCGTCGCTGACTTCCAGCCGGGGAACGTTCTGGTTGAAGACATCCCGGTCCGGCCCGCGCATGACCGCAAGCTGCGCGTCGGTCATATCGTCCACGAGTTCACCCCATCGGTTCTCCGGATGCACCATCTCGCCGCCGCTGCGGTTGAAGTTGCGGGAGGAATATTTGATCAGGATCGCGCGGCGGGCGATCTCGTTCTTCCACGCCAGCGCGCCGTGCGTCTGGCCCCCGTCCATAAAGAAGAGTACATCGCCGGCCTTCATTTCCGGCTGGACGACCAGGCCCATTTGGTCATCGCAGGACCGCACGCCGGGGGGCACGCGGTACTGGGCTTTATGGCTGCCCGGCACACAGGCGAACCCGCCCAGGCCCGCGGGCACGTCCCGCAACTGCCAGCTCACGGTCACGGCCTCGCAATAGCTGCGTCCGTTCTGGTAGACGTAGCCGCGGCCGGGATTGAGCGGTTCGTTCGCATCGTGCAGGGAGTGGCCTGAACCGCCCTTGACGGAACAGAAGGCCGTGGCATCGCCCAGCCGGGCGCCGCTGGCCCCCATCCAGTTGAGGCGGTGCTCCACGACCGGGTGGGAGATCATGCGCCGGAAGGGGTTGCAATAGGGCTCCGGCAGCCGAAACAGGCCCGGCAGCAGCGGCCGGCCGGTTCCGGCGAGCGCCGTCGATCCCCGGGCGAGTTCGTCGCCTACTTCGATCCGGTCTTCGAACCGGTCGATGGCGGCGTTGGCGGCTTCCAGCCATGCGTCGTCCATCACGTTCCGGATGACGAGGTGGCCGCAGAGGTCCCAGAAGTAAAATTCCTTCTCGTCGATGCCGGAGTCGGGATTCCTGGCGTAGATGGACGGATGGTAGACTTCCCGTGACTCGTCCAGTTGCGCCGTCTCTCCGTCCGTCCGGATCGTAGGCGGCGGTGACGTACTCTCGTAACCGGGTCGCCATAGGGCGGCCCTCTGTTCGTCCGAAATGGCTGACATCCATTCGGGCCTGGGTTCTTCCCTTGTCCGGGGCCCGCTTCCCCGGGACCGGATGACGCCCCGGCCCGCAAACTCGTAAGAGAGCAGGCGCCGGGGTCCGCTTCCTTTCCACGGCCGCATGCCCTGAAGCAGGGCGCCGGCGACGAGAAGCAGGTCGCCCGCCCTGAGCGCCGGCTGCAGCGTGAGCCCCATATCGTCATCGCCGCTAAGCACGTCGGCCGGCGTTTCCACGTTGGATTTGTGAGAGCAGGGCACGATGACGAA
The DNA here is from genome assembly GCA_028874335.1 of Gemmatimonadota bacterium. Lineage (GTDB taxonomy): Bacteria > Latescibacterota > UBA2968 > UBA2968 > JAAXHE01. The sequence goes on from JAPPJY010000042.1 coordinate 18,536, forward strand.
ACCGCCCGCCCCGGCCTCCGCGTCCGCCAGGGCCCATACCGCGCGGACCGTTTCGCTGAAACGGCGGCCGTTCTGATAATAATAGGCGCGGGTGGGGTCGCGCGGTTCGTTGCCGCCTTGAAGGGGCGCCTCCGTTTCGCAGGTTTCGTCGCAAAGCATCTCCGGTTCGGTTTCCAGGCGGAATCCCTGACCGACAATCTGGTTCAGATACCAGACGAGGTGGGGATGGACCAGCAGGTCGCGAAAAGGCTCGCGCAGCGGGTGAGGCCAACCCAGCATGCCCTGCGTGCTCTCGCTGGTATCGATCGCCGTATTCAGGGCGGCGACCTCGCCCCTGCCCAGGGCGCCCCTGACAATGAGGTATCCTCCGACGTCGAAGCAGTAATTCTCTTCGTGACTCATGGATTCGCGGTCCATCACGCTTCCTCCCTGAAATGCGGGTCGGGAATCAGGACACGGCCGCCCATTTTTCCCGTTCCCATTGCTTCTGTCCGATCTTTTCCACGTAGGACTCACCCTTGTGCTTCAGAAGCCATCCCTTGAGCGGTACGTCGGCATCCGTCGGCTGCCACCATCCCTTGACGTCCACCCCGTCACCCAGAAGCTGGCGTCGAACCGGATCGCATCCCTCAAGGATTTCGTCCGGAATCAGGTTGTAGTCCAACCCTCTGAGCCAGCGGTAGCTATAACCCAGAAACAACACTTTTCGTGTGATATCGGAGGTATTGAACCCCCGTGAATGCCATAAGCGCCGGTCGAAGAGGACCGCGGTCCCGGCCTCTACGCGGACCTGCATCATGTCTTCGAACCCTGACGCTTCGGGGGACCCGTTTCCGCCTTCAGGCCAACGTTCCGGCGGGACATCGCGCTTGTGGCTGCCCGGAACGATGCGAATTCCGCCCCGGTCCGGCGCGCTCGTGTCAGTCAGCCAGAACGCGACCTTCAGCGACAGCCGGGGATGAGGACGCTCCATCTCCGGTACGGGACGGCCGCCGTCCTGGTGCCAGCCGCCCGTCTTCGAATCCGCCCTGTCCGGGTGCTCCGGCGGGTAGTAGACCAGGTGGGAAATATAGTGCTGGACGTTCCAGCCCAGAATGTCCCAGATGAGGGGAAACGTCTTTGGCAGATCCAGCAGATCCAGGAACGCGGCGTCTTCGACGATGCTTCGAAACTTGTTCATAATTTGACCGGCTCCGAGACCCTGTATTTCCCGTTCGCGCGCATCCACGCGGTCACCGGCGTCCAGGAGCCTTTCCAGCATTCCCGAATCCAGCGCATCTTCGACGATCAGAAAACCCTGCTGGTCGAAGTGGTTCCGCTGTTCGTCCGTCATGCAGTGGTCAAGACAGGCAATATCCATTGTCTTCCTCCGACCTGCGCCCGCGAACCGGGTGCCACGGTCACGGGTGTTTTGGCTTACAACTGACGGAAAATAGCCGAAAGCTCTGTCTGAGGCGCCCGGGGAGAGACATCCGCGACCGCGGCCGTCGTGAAACGTCGTCGCCTGTCCGTGTCGTAAACCCGGTTTGGCTGACGGCTGAAGGCTGATAGCTGACAGCAATGCATGAGGGACCGGTGCGGTTTGGTCTTCTTCCGTCTACAGCCTTACACCTCCGTCCTTTGTTAGAATACCGCCCTTAGCCGATGGAAGGCAAGGACAAATGACGCGGGGGTCGCAGGGCATTCACGTTGATTTTTCCGGGCAGTCTCATTAGATTGCGGAATCGAATATTCCGTATGAATTGCGGCATTTCAAGCGATGCCCCGGCGGGCTGGAGTCTTTGAAAAAAGGGAGCAGATCGTGGCTTCCGGCAGATCGAACATCGTGTTCATTCTTACGGACGACCAGGGGGTTTGGGCGGCCGGGTGCTACGGCAACCCCGAAATCCGTACCCCCAATATCGACCGGATCGCGAGCACGGGCGTTCGTTTCGAAAATTTCTTCGTGGCGACGCCGGTCTGTTCGCCGAGCCGCGCAACGTTTCTGACGGGGCGCATCGCCTCCCAGCATGGCGTTCACGATTGGATCAGGGGCGGAAATACAGGGCCGGATGCCGCCTCCTATCTGGCGGGTGAGGTGACGTATACGGACGTGCTGGCGGAACACGGTTGGACGTGCGGGATCAGCGGCAAGTGGCATCTGGGCAACAGCCAGGTATCTCAGCATGGATTCGGGCACTGGTTCGTACATCAGAGAGGCGGCGGCAGATACAACGATGCGCCGATGGTGAGAAACGGCGAACCGATCGATGCGCCGGGTTACGTGACCAACGTGATTACGGACGACGCGCTGGAATTCATCGATCGTCACGCCGGCGACGACGATCCGTTCTACCTGAGCGTTCATTACACGGCGCCGCACAGTCCGTGGACCGGACATCCGCGGGACATCGTGGATTCCTACGACGACTGCGCGTTCGATTCCTGCCCACAGGAACCCCGCCATCCCTGGGCCATCGGATTGACGGACCAATGCCTGGGCAACCGGGAAATGTTGAAGGGGTATTTCGCCGCGGTGACGGCGATGGATGCCGACGTGGGACGGATCCTGGACAGGCTGGAGTCGCATGGTATTCGGAACGAGACGCTGGTTGTCTTCGTATCCGATAACGGGTTCAGCTGCGGTCACCACGGTTTCTGGGGCAAGGGTAACGGCACGCGCCCTTTGAACATGTACGAGAATTCCGTCAAGGTACCGGCCGTGATGAGCCATCCGGGACGAATCCCCGCAGGGCTCGTGCAGACCGCGATGGTAAGCGCGTATGACTTCATGCCCACGCTTCTGGATTACCTGGACCTGCCGCTTCCCGAAGGGCGGAATCTGCCGGGCGGCAGTTTCCTGGCCGCGTTAGTTGGCTCAGGGAACGCCGGCCGGGAGTCGGTGGTGGTCTACGACGAATACGGCCCAACCAGAATGGTCCGGACCGCGGAATGGAAATATATCCACCGGTACCCGGATGGACCGAACGAACTCTACGACCTCATAAACGATCCCGACGAACGGGAGAATCTGGCGAACGATGCCGCTCAGACCTCCCGGATGACGTCGATGCGGGCGATGATGGAAGACTGGTTTGCGACCTATGCGGATCCGGAGAAAGACGGACGGGAGCGGGGCGTCACGGGCGGCGGGCAGCTTCGACCCGTCGGAGGAGCATGGGAGGATGGCGCGCATGCGTTTCGAGGGTAGACCTGACCTCTCCCTCCGGCACCAAAGAAGCGGTTAGAGGTGAAACGGGAGCCGGGAGAAGGAATCTTCGCCCTATAGGTTCCTCCTGCCTGCCTACGGCCTGAGTTGGCACACTACAGAGCAGACGATCTCTTCCTTCTTCCTTTTTCCTTCTTCCCTCTACCCTAATCTTGGCGAATTAGATCAAAAAAACTGTACCTGTTCTATCGTCAATAAATGCAACGATGAGGAGATCTTTATGAACGTCGCCGATGCGGTAGCCCATGTACTGAAAGCTGAGGGCGTGGAGTACCTGTTCGCCTATCCTGTGAATCCTCTCATCGAGGCCGCGGCGAAGGTGGATATCCGGCCCATTCTCGTCCGCCAGGAACGCATCGGCCTGCATATGGCCGACGCACTGAGCCGTATGACGTCGGGCAGGCAGATCGGCGTCTTCTGCATGCAGAGCGGCCCCGGGTCGGAGAACGCCTTCGGCGGCGTCGCCCAGGCATACGGAGACTCGGCGCCGATCCTGGTGCTGCCGCTGGGATATAATAGAACGCTGACCAACGTGCAGCCGAATTTCAACTCGGCTCTGAATTACCGGCACGTCACCAAGCACTCAGAGCAGGTTATCCTCTCGGAAACCGTGCCCGAAGTGATGCGGCGGGCATTTACGCAGGTGCGAAACGGCCGCCCGCGCCCGGTGCTGGTGGAGTTTCCGGGCGACGTGTTCGACGAGGAGATTGCCGGTCCTTTCGACTACCGCCCCGTACCTTCGTTGAAGACCGGTCCGGACCCGCGCGAGGTCGTGAAGGCGGCAACCATGCTGCTGGATGCGCAGCGGCCGGTGATTTATGCGGGACAGGGCGTGCACTATGCCGAGGCTTGGGATGCCCTGCGGGACCTTGCGGAACTCCTCGAAGCGCCGGTCACCACGAGCCTGGGCGGGAAGAGCGCCTTTCCGGAGAACCACCGGCTGTCCCTGGGCTCCGGCGGCAGGTCGATCCCCGGGACCGTGCACCACTTCCTTCAGGAATCGGACCTGATCTTCGGAATCGGATGCAGTTTTTCGCGCACCAATTTCGGGGTGACCATGCCGGAGGGGAAGCGCGTGGTTCACGCCACGCTGGACCCGGGGGATATCAACAAGGACGTGGAAGTCGAACACGCCCTGGCGGGCGATGCGAAACTCACCCTGGAGGCCCTGGCGGAGGAGGTTCGTGCGCGCCTGGACGGACAGACGCGGGGTCGTGCGGACCATGTAGCGAAGGAAATTGCATCTGTGAAGCGCGAATGGCTCTCCCGGTGGATGCCCAAGCTGACGCTGAACGAGGCGCCTCTCTCGCCGTACCGGGTGATCCGGGACCTGATGCAAACCGTGGACGTGCCCAATACGATCATCACCCATGACGCAGGAAGCCCGCGCGACCAACTCTCGCCCTTCTGGGAGTCCCATACGCCGCTTTCCTACATCGGCTGGGGCAAGACGACGCAACTCGGATACGGGCTCGGCCTTGCGATGGGCGCAAAGCTGGCCTGCCCGGACAAGCTGTGTATCAATGTCTGGGGCGATGCCGCCATCGGCTTTACGGGTATGGACTTCGAGACGGCCGTTCGGGAGCGGATCCCGATTCTGTCGGTGCTGTTCAACAACTTCAGCATGGCAATCGAGTTGCCGATCATGCCCGTGTCCACGGAAAAATACCGCAGCACGGATATTTCCGGGCACTACGCGGACATGGCCAAAGCGTTTGGTGGCTACGGAGAGCGCGTCGAATCGCCCGACGATATCGTCCCGGCAATCGAGCGGGGAATCCGGAAGACGGAGGAGGGCGTTCCGGCGCTGCTGGAGTTCATCACGGCCAAGGAGATCGAATTTTCGCTATTCTGATCCAGGCGGTCATGCGGAAACGGATTCCCCGTCGTGTCAGGATCTTACGGTGAAGTAAGAACGAAACAACCTTTAGCCTTGATTCGCAATTTTTCCGGACCTGAATGTTGAATATGTACAGAAGAACAAAGGCGAATTGACGTCAAGGGTCCCGGATACTTGACGTCACCGGGCGTGAAGGGAAATCTCATCCATTTGAACGACCTCAATACCCCGTTTTCGCACCGTCACCTTCTGTGCCTTTTGTGCTTTTTGTGGTAAATTGACTGTTGTCTTTTTTTAAACTGAGGTTAGACAGACGGAGGGCGTTATGATGAGCAGGCTGTCGGTTTTCGGTCTCGCGGTCCTTGCGGGATTTGCGATATCATGCGGTGACGATAAACCAACGGCGCCGGGTCAGGATCTTGTAGGATCATGGACCTACCAGGGAACCGATTTCAGTTCGACGGCAGCGAGCAACCTGCAGAATTACCTGCTGAGCCAGGGTGTGGACCAGGCGACCGCGCAGCAGTTCGTCGCGGAATTCAGGAACGAGATGGATAGAGGCTTCCGTCAAACCGGCCTGGAAATCTTGCGATTCAACGAGGACCGGACCTACGAAGACAATTCCGGCAACTCAGGCGTGTGGTCCGTTCTGGGCGACGTGCTCACGATCGTGGAGGAAGACGGGTTTACCATTCAGTGCCAGTACTTTATTGACGGCGAAGACCTGACGCTCATCCTGTCGAAGGAGCGATACCTGAATATTATCAGGCAGACGGAAGATGCTGTTGAGCTCGACCCGGATACGCTGGCGCTTCTGGATATCCTTTTCGGCGACGGCGACTCTCTGAGACTCTTCTACAGGGCCAGATAGCTGGATTGAAGCCGGGCCTGCAACACATGCGGAGGGCGTCCTGATGAGGGTGTCATTGGCTTCCGGCCTGGCGGTGTTGATCGGCTGTGTGATATGCTGCGGGGAAGACAAACCCACGGAGCCGGTCCGCGACATTGTGGGTTCCTGGACCTACCGGGGTACCGATTTCGCCTCGACCGCAGCGGCCAACCTGCGCGATTACCTGCTGGGGCAGGGCTGGAACCTGGCGTCCGCGCAACGGATGGTGGATGGATTCCGGAACGAGATGGAAGCAGGGTTCCGGCATACCGGGTTGTCGGTCCTGCGGTTCAACGCGGACGGGACCTTCGAAGACAATTCCGGCAGCAAGGGCGTCTGGTCGGTTCAGGGCGACGTGCTTACCATCGTCGCCGAGGATGGATATACCATCCAATGCGAGTACTCTGTGCACGGCGCCGACCTGACGCTCATCGTGAACAAGGAGCGATACCTGAACCTGATCCGGCAGTCCGAAGGTACGGACGAGATTAGCCCGGAGATTCAGGGGCTTCTGGATATTCTGTTCGGTGGCGACAATACGCTCAGGCTGTTCTACAGGGCCACGTAGCGGGCCGTATGAATCCGGGGAGGGGTCCTCCTTTGGGTTGAGAACAGACCTTGGTGCGGTTCCGGATTTCCCGTGCGTCTCGGCAACGGTTCTTCGAGAATCAAGGCACGGCCGTGATGCGAAAATCATCACCGACATGGGTGCCCTGGAGTCCGTTCAGGTTGAAACTCGCGCTGCAAATCCTTCCCGATCCGAACGGCGTATAGTTGTAACAGCCGCCGCCGATATTTCTGAACGACCCTCCGCTGACGGTACACCTCTGATTGGGGCGTGAATCTGGTCGACGCCGTCTGACGTCCTCAGTCATTATTCCGCTACGTGAATTGTCCAACTGTTGCTGCCACTGTTTTTCGTGGCATGAAAGTTCCACCGTACACCGTTTATGGTGGTACCCCTGGCGTCTATACCGGTACCGGCGCTGAAGAACGCGATGGATCCCCTTCCGGAACTGGATACTGAGAAGGTATTGCCCTTGTAAGTACAGGTTTCGCCAGGATTCACGACCAACCCGGCCCTGCAAGCGCCCAGGTTGGACGTGCCGCCGTCGAATTCTACAGTAACGCCTCGGCGCTGAAGAGTTGGAATGTGCGTGTTGCGCGATGCATTGCTCAAGGGATTACTCTTCAGATTTACTGTATCACCGGTACCCAGACCCGTGTTTGCCACCAATGGCGAAACATCCAAGATGTCGTTGTCTTCCAGGCCGAGGATTTCCAGGTTGGTCAGGTTGGACAACGCAGATATACCAGAGATATTGTTCTGGTTAAGGTACAGGTATTTAATGCCGGTCAAGTTGGAAAGAGCGGAGATGTCTGAAATGCTGTTGTGCCAGAGAACCAGATTCACGAGGTCGGTCAAGTTGGACAGTGCAGAAACATTCGAAATGCTGTTGTGTTCAAGACCCAGCCGTGTCAGTTTGGTCAGGTTGGACAAGGCGGATATATCAGAGATACTGTTGTAATCCAGAAACAGCCATGTCAGGTTGGTCAAGGTGGATAGCCCGGATAGATTCGTGATGCTGTTTTCGAAAAGATCCAGATAGAAAAGTCCGGTCAGGTCGGATAACGCGGAAATATCCGAGATCCCATTCTGGCTAAGTCCCAGCCGCGCCAGGTTGGTCAGGGTGGATAGCGCGGATAGATTCGAGATGCTGTTCTCGTTAAGGAACAGGTCTGTCAAGCCGGTCAAGCCGGAGAGGTCGGATATATCCGAGATGCTGTTTCTGTAGAGATCCAGATATGCCAGGTTTGTCAAGCCGGAGAGGGGCGAGAGGTCGGATATGTCGTTGCTGTTGACCCACTTCCCCCCTTCTTCCGCCCGCACTCTGCCAAGGTACAGGACCCGCAAACTGGTGGCAAATTCGAGACCTGCAAGGTTACGAATCCCCATATTGGGCGCGTCAATACGTTTCAGGGTCGCCATCTCGGCACGGGTAATCGGCGCATCCGGCGCCTTGCCCAGGCTATCTGCGATCACCGCACGCAGATTGACATCCGCAAAGGTCACAGTCTCTCCGTCGCCGGAGGGCGGAACCTGACTTCCGAACGCGCCGGCGAAGATCAGAAAATCCGAGAAGGCAACGGACCCATCGCCATCCAGATCGAACCGCGCTTCATACCGCGGGCCGCCCCGGCTGGATCCGAAACTACCGGCGAATGCCAGAAAATCCGGAAACCCGACGGTCCCGTCGCCGTCGAAGTCGGCGGACGGCGCTGAGTTGAACGAGATCTCACTGCTCGTCCTGAGGACGTCGCTGGACATCGAACTTTCGGCGAGTGTGACAGACTCGATGCCGATGGAAAACGCCCTGCCCGTTACGTCTGCGACCGTCTCGAATTCCGCGCGCGCCAGGAATCCCGAAGACGCCAATTTCGCGGGCGAAGTGGCGGCGAGGGCTGCGCCGACGGATCCCTCGGGCAGCAAAAGGGCAAACGCGCTGTTTCCGGCTTTGACGAAAGACACGAGAGAGGCATCAAAGTCGAATCTGAGGATGACGCCGCGCAGAGTGGTTGTGACCCCCGCGGCGAAGACTTCAAGGGCGATTTTCGTGCCGCGCCCCGACACGGCGCCCGCGGTCACTCCGTCGTCCGTCCGGTTGCCCGCCGCGCCGTCGGCGATCAGGTCAAGCGACAAAACCGCATTCGCATTGTTACCGAGAGCGATTTTCGCGCCGCGTCCCGGCAACGTACCCTTGACGGAGTCGCCATCCCCGCTGGCAACCGACTCACCGCCGGCAATCTGGTCAAGAGACGAGACCCCGTCTTCGCTGGACACCACGAGAGCTGCACCTGTTAACACGGAGAAGCCGACAACCGCAATCGACAACAGGCGAAATACAGGATTCATGGCGAATCCTCCCTTATATCCATTCCTTCCAGAAAGCCAGCTGCGTGGTCAGCCACCGAAACAAGCCCCTCTTGCACGGCAGAAGTACCGCCGATGCTTTTCACAGTCGAGACATTCCTGCGCAACCGCGAGATGGCGGCATTCGCCGCGTGATCTACTTCAACAACAGCATCCTCCTGGTGGCCGGGAAACTGCCCGCGTGTATTCGATACAGATAGACGCCGCTGGCGGCGCGCCGGCCCCAAAACGCAGACGCTGTACACATGGATGCTAAGACGGTGAGTCCAAATAACTACCTCCTTTGAGGCGTCACACACTTGGTGATTTTGTGAATCGTTCCGCCAATGCGGCGGTGCGACTCGGCTCCCGTTTCCTTCTCCAGAGGTCGGAGAGCGATTTCGAGTCGGACAGATTCAGTGCCTGCGAGTTTGGTCGGTTTAGATGCCCATGGAAAACCGGAGCTTCGACCCGTATCACTATTGCCATGCACTTACGTGTGTACGGTTGGGCGAGCGGGTACGTGAGCACCCTGAGGCGCTCAGCCGCTTCTTTGTTGACGCCACAATTCAATTTGACTTACAATCATCCGGGCTAACCGCAAGCCTGAATTCGATTCCCGTCAGATCCATTTGGCCACTCTCAATAAACGTCTCCACTTTCCCCCAGCGCCCCGGGGGACGTAGTTCTCAAGCAAGCAGACGCCGAGAGTCGTTATACGTAACGTAGTCCGGCTAACTCCCTCAGGCACGGCAATCACAAAGGTCCCATCCTGTGAGGTGAGCCGTACCTCGCCGAACATTTGAACCGCGACTGCTGAGACGGGTCGTCAGTCCGGTCCGCGTACGGTTCCGCTTATCGTCCTGTCCTGCCGCACAACACATCGGGCATCGACGGCAGCCTGACCTCGATCCCAATCATCCCACCAATCGCGAATTGCGTCGCGTCTTGGCGCTGTGAGGTTAACCCGCCGTGGTGATGGTACCCAAGCCAGTGGCAACTGGCGGCTTGCCCCCCGTGGACAGACACCACGAACGGACCGGACGCTTCATTGGGAACGCCGATCCGAAAGGTTCCGTCTTGCCCTGCCTCCCCCCAGTTCCAGAAGGTATCGGCCACCAACGAGATGCGGATCCCTTTAGCGGGAGCGCCGGTCGGGCTCAGAACCACACCATGCACTACCGATAAGCCCTCGGTCGTGCCGTGCCGGTCCGTTGGCATCGTATCTCCCGTGAAAAATGGCGAGCGCATGAGGATTTCCTTCTCGTCGAAACGCAAGTAGGTGTCCGGGTAGTTGGGATAGCCCAGCCACATCAGTGCCTTAGAATCGCAGGTCGCAAGCCCCGCATCGCAACCCGGCGGATGTGGAACACCGACCGCGTGGGCAATCTCATGTGCAAGTCCGCCGTACCATCGGCCAATGGGACCCTTGTAGGGTCCCTTGTCGCAAGTGTAATATGCACCCGGGTTCGCCAGACCTCTCAGATCCCAGGCCGGCACCATTACGATTCCTGACCCGCCTGCTCCAAGTTCGTGAGTCTCTTCGCATGATTCATCTACGTCTACGTACAGAACCCACACAGAATCTGAGTTCCAAGCCACCGGGTAGCAGTGCTGCACACCGTCCATCACCTTTTTCCAGGCGTGGCCGCGACTGTAGTAGTGGGAATCGAGGGGCATCCTGCACCACTCGGGACTGGTGCTATAGAGCTGAAACGTGAGTCCCTCAAGCTGGTTGCGAAACCAGGACTGCACGTCGAGGATCGCCTTGGATATTCCCTCACTGTATACGGGGCGAAACGGACGATCCCTTGGGGATACATAGAGGATGCGCACCACATTCTCTGGGCAACTGTCGTATTCGATTCCAACGTCTCGACTTCGAAGGGTTGGAATGAGTGTATTGCAAGACATACTGCTCAACTGATTGCCTCGCAGATCAACCGTATCTCCATTGCCCAATCCCGTGTTTGCAACCAATGGCAAAATGTCAGATATACGGTTAGCGCGAAGGATTAGCACTCTCAGACCAATCAAGCCTGAGAGTGCCGAGATGTCTTCGATGTCGTTGCCGTTAAGGCTCAGGTAGGTCAAGTTGACAGCGGTCTCCAACCCGGCCACAGCGCTGATGCCTGCATTGTCGCCATCGAGACTGTCCAAGGTCGCCATCTCTGCCTCTGTGATCGGCGCGCCGCTGCTCTTGCCCAGGCTAGCCTCGATGAACGCCCGCAGGTTGGCGTCGGGGATCGTGACGGTAGGGGGGGACGCCTCCTTGCCGAAGTTTTCAGCAAAGATCAGGAGGTCGGAAAAGGCGACGGCGCCGTCGCCATCCAGATCGTACCGGGCGTCATAGCCGTCGTCGTCCTGTCCCAGGCCGTAATTAGCGGCGAATTTCACGAAGTCGCCGAAACCGACCATCCCGTCGCCATCGAAATCGGGAATGGACGCAGTATCCTCGCCGATGGCCTCGACGGAGATGACATAAGAGGTCCCGCGATTATCGTCTGAACTGGCGCCTGTCGCGGCGTGGCAGACGAATGCCAGCAGCGCAAGGGCGGCAATACACGTTTTGTGCTCCCGGGGAGTCATAATTCAAACCCCCGTGTTCAATTTTTGGTCGCAGACCTGCTACAGCCGGAATATTCGGGTTGAAACAGACATGCGCGTCCAGGAAGCGCCATCAAGTCCTTGCGAACCACGAAAATGAGGACCATTCGGTTCACGAGGTGCGTTTGCCGAAGCTCTCCGCAAAGATCAGGAAGTCGCTGAACCCGATGGTACCGTTGCCGTCCAGATCGAACCTGGCGTCGTACCCCGCATCGCCTCGACCCAGCCCCCAGGCGCCCGCAAACAGCAGAAAATCCGGAAAGCCCACCGTTCCATCACCGTCGAAGTCGGCGATGCTGGTTGGACGCACGATGTAAGGTGTTAAATCCCATAGCAGCATTGTGCCGTCGTCTGACGCTGAACCGAGAATTCTGTTATCGGGAGAGTACGAAACGGAGCGAACGTCGTGCCTGTGCCCGTAGAAGGTGGCGATCTCCTCCAGCGTTTCCATATTCCAAAGCACGACTGTGCCTTTGTGCGACCCGGCAGCGAGGATCCGCCCGTCAGGGGAAAACGCCCCGGAGAACAGCTGGCTGCCGTTCGGTTTCTCCAGGGTGGCGACTCTCTCGCCTGTCGCCACGTCGTAAAGCAGGACCACGGAATCAATCCGAGGCCCCTTCTCCGTTCCGGAGGCGATCGTCGTTCCGTCCGGGGAGAACGCCAGAAAGCCGAGGTTGCCGCCGACACCGAGAAAACCCTGGTACACGGTATTGAGGTTCTCCAGAGTTGCCGCATCCCAGAGCTGAATGAATCCATCGACAGATTTTGTAGCCAGCACAGACCCATCCGGGGCATACGACACCAGGGGCGCATTCACGGAGACCGAGGACTGCGCTCCGGTCGCCACGTCCCACAGGACCAACTCGTCTCTACCCCCTGAAGCGACCGTCGCGCCATCGGGCGAAACCACAAGCGTGTTGATTACGCACCCGCCTCTGAAATGTCTCGCTACAGCTACATATGTTCCCATGGCCAGATCCCACACCCTGATTTCTTCGAATGCTCCGGAGACGAGCGTCCCGTTACGGAGGAACGCAAGGGACGTCACACCGCTCGCATGGCCTTCCAGCGAAGCCACTTTTTCATGAGTCTCAACATCCCACAGCGTGATCGTCCTGTCGTCCGACCCTGAGGCGAAGATCCCCCCCAAGGGAGAAAACGCCACCGACGTGGTGGCGCTTTCTTTTTCAATCCTGTCGACAATCCCTCTTGCCTGCACGTCCCACAGGTCGACCCTTCCGTCGAAGGACGCCGAAACGAGGGTGTTGCCATCGGTGGAAAAGGAAACGGAACGGACCTCGCCCGTTTGCCCATAGAGGGTGGCGACGCTCTCATGGGCGCCCGCGTCCCAGAGTCGGATCGTGCCGTCGGACGACGCCGACGCAACGGTACTTCCATCGGGCGAATAGGAAACGGATCGTACGTCCTCCGTATGCCCGTATAGTGTGGCCAGATTCGTATGTGTCGCCGCGTCCCAAAGGCGGACCGTCCTGTCGAAGGATCCCGAAGCGATCGTCTGCCCGTCGGGAGAAAAGGAAATGGAGCGGACAAAGAACTTGTGCCCCGTCAAGGTACCGGCCTTTTCATGTGCCACCACGTCCCACAGGCTTATCGTATGGTGGTTGTTGTCTGCCGCGGCGAGGAGCCTCCCGTCCGGGGAAAACGCCAGGGGATTGTAATCGAGAACGGCCCTGCTGGGCTTCCCCTCATAGGTTGCAACCCTTTGCCACGTACCCGTATCCCACATCACAATCGAATTATCCGAGGATACGCAGGCAAGCAGCCCGCCGTCGGGTGAAAACGCCACGCCCTGGGGCCAGCGTCCCCAGCCTCCCCAGTCTCCCAAAAAGCTAAGCCCGGCGACTGGCGTGTTCGTCGTCGTATCCCATACCTTAATGTTGGTATCGAAGTATACCCGCTCGGACCAGGCGATCATGGCGCCGTCCGGGGAAAACGCCATGGATTCGATCAGGTGTTCGGCCGGCATCAGCCCTGCAGGCTGCAATGTTGCCAGGTCGTACGTCCATATTCCGATATTTCGTGCTGCAGCAAGGCGATGACCGTCCGGCGAAAAGGAAACCGCTTTGTCGCCGCGACTGAGGCGGCCCTTTCCCAGCCGCGCAATCGCGCCATCGGGCAGGTGCCACGTCCGAAAGTCGCCCTTCGTGGCTGGAAGCGAAATACCGGTCCCCACCCCCATGGCTTGAAACGTTACAGGCTCGAGCCCGCTGACGGATACCGTGACCGTATTTGTCCCGGGGCGCGGACCAAGCGTAAGCCTCCGTCCGGCATGCCCATTCATGTCGGTCACTGCATGCTCGAGCCTGAACCTTCCGCTGAGTCTCCCCCCACCCATGGCTACGGCAAAGGCAACCTGTACGTCGGGGAGGGGATTGTCGTTCCGATCTCTCACCTCAACAGTGAAGCGTCTTTCCAGTGGCGTGCCGGGCGTACCCCGCTGGTTGGCGCCGTCGATTTTTTCCAACCTGTGAGGCGTGGTTCTGACGACGTCGTTCGGAAGCTCCGAAATTTCGAAGCGTGTTCTCTCACCATTCCCGACCCTGTCGACTGCCTCGACAGTGAGAGGGTGTACGGAAGGTTCGGAGAGGCTTGAAAAACGAACCCAGTCCCCGGGAATGACGCCGTCATAATCGAACGTAACCACGGCGTCTCTTTCACCGGCCAACACACTGCACGCCTTGACGCTGTTTGTTACGTGCAGGATTACCTGATGAAGGCCATCCGGGTCGTTTACTTCGAGTTCAACCGCTACGTTCGTTGAGCCGGCCGGATAGGTGAGAGGTGAAATGAGTTCGATCGATGGCGGATGTCCGCTCTCCGATGGGCTGTTCGCATCGAAATAAGGATGGGCGGCCAGAAATCCGGCGTTACACATTGACAACCGCGAGTCGGGTAGATTGCCATACGACATACCGTACTCATTGTGACGGAAGTCATGCCCCAAGCCGAAGGTATGGCCCAGTTCATGGCTAACGACGTTGTGATAGTTCCACGGGTCCATTTCGTCGCTGGTGACAAGCGCAAACCCGCCGATTTTTCCTATTCGGGTTGCTATACCCCCTGCGGCGCGATCGATCACATCTGTGCTGATATCGAGGACGACGAGGTATACGTTCTGCTCGGTGTCGAAAGCCTGTTCAATTTCGTTTAGCACCTTAACGAATGTTTCGTTGAGATAGTGGCTATCCGGATGTCGAGCACTCACGCGATGCACGAGCGGCTCACCCGTGCCGTCGGTTTCAAATTGAAAGGTTGTGTCGTAGTAACCTCGCTCCTCCATCGAAGCGGCATAGAAGGTCTGAACCTCTCGAATCCGGTCTTTCATATCCTGAACCACTTCGGCACGAAGGGGCCGGTCATTGGGCAGAAAGTAGATCATGCGCACCGTGCGCGGTTCGCCGACGTTCACGTCCGCAGGTCGCTTGGCTGCCGGGAGGGGGTGTTCCCGGCGCCACTCCTCGTAGTCAAAGGGTTGGTGGAAATGCACGCTGTCGGACTCAGACGGAGACGCGGAATGACCTGCGGCCGCTGTGAGCAGCAGAGCCATCAGAATTGACAAGGCAAGACAGGAAAGTCGCGCTCTCATTGGAATGTGCTCCCTTCGGACGGGGTTCAATTGGCGGCACTACCGTACAGCGAAGCTGTTTTCACTGGTACGACTGGGAGCGGCAGGGCATGGCCGGCAGCCCGGTTGCCGCCTCTGCCGGCGCGTCGTTGCCCTAACGGCGGCTGACGCCCACAGGCCAGGCCGCCGTTCGACCGCTCCCATCGCGCACATTGAAATGCCATTCCATTCCCGCCGTGAGTCGACCGGAGGCCGTTTTCGAGTATTCCTGAATGGAACCATTCCGGACCCGGCGAGTGGCTTTTGCTAACCTTGATTCGTCATTTTTTGGGGGAGGTTAATTCGAATATGTGCTTGTTAACCAGGATTCGTCGTTTTTCGGTGACGTTAGTTCGTATATGTGCAAGTTGATAAAGGCGATTAAACTGCGGATTACCAGGATACACCAGGTTGCTGGACGTCAACTGAAAAGATGTCCTTCCATACGACGTTAACACCCTGATTAGGAGGATTTTATCACGACGCCCGGTTGCAGTATTTTTTGAATTCGGGTAAACAAAGGCGATTAAACGGCGGATTTCCAGGATACACCAGGTCACTGGACGTGACGGGAAAAAACGTCCTTCTATACGTCGATAACGCCCCGTCTTGGAGAGTTTTATCGCGTCGCCGCGTTGCTGTTTATTTCGGATTGAGGCTAACGAGTGAGCTGTGGATACCGTGTCGAACGCATCGACAAACCCGATAGAATCCACGGATTCTCCCGTGCGGCGACGGTAAAGTGTCGGACGGTGGGAAGCCGGGATCTCTTACGTTGTACGAACTTTGATTTCGATGCATGCCACTGCTGTCCAGGAACCGTGAGATTAACGAGGGCGTCGTCCTCTGCGAAGCGCCGTCCAGGAACAAAGCGGCCTTTCCATCGGCCATAATTGTGTTGTTCACGCCACATTGAGCCCATAAAATATGATATTTGTGAAACTCAGGTGAGCTGGGCCGAGGCTCCGGTTCTCGGAGTTGGGCCGGATGCTGACCAGGGCAAAAGCCGATTTTTAACAGATGTAATTCCTGATATAAGTATAATGCTCAGGTTGCGCCGATCAGGTCAATACCGAATGATTGTCGAAATGTCCTGGATTTGTCGCGGGCTACTTTTTTTCGATATGAGATACGAACAGTGGCTCCAACGGCACGATTCGAGGCTTGGCGGACGAATTCGGTGTATTCCGTGCGTTCATGTTTCAACAGGTCCCGGTTGGTGACCGATCCCGGGTACGGCCCCTGAGCCCATGTCCATGATGAAACGGGTCCGGCTAAGCCGATCCTCAAATCGCCGCCTTTGGTCGATCATTTGCACAATACTCCGATTTACCGCCGGGATGTCTCAGTAATCGTCCGATCTTGGACCGAAGTAGGTGTACACAATAATAATGAAATTATCGGGTATGTTTATGATTTTTTACTCATATATAAAATACAATATATGATTTTTTCGTGATTATCCCATTGCCCAGTTCAGATGGGACTCGCAAGTGCCGGTTCAACGGCAGGCAAGACGAGGCCCTGTTCGGATACTTCGCCTTCATAGACGAGCCGCTGAGGGTGTCGGACTTGCGCAGCCACGCACAGCGCAATGGCCTGTCCGAATCTCAACCGGCAATGCCGGTGAACCAGAGACTGAGTGCCTTGTGGCGCCGATCTGCCATCGTGAAGAGAGAGTGGGGACGGTTTTTCTGGCGGAGAAGAAGGGTGGGAGGGAGTTCATCGCGGAGGACGAATAGACCCTGGTGATGCTCGCCGCTCAGGCTGCCGCAGCGCGAGACATCAGACGCGAAGTGGGATGGGATCGCGGAATCGAGTGACGAGGCGGAGATGCCTTACGTACTAATGTCTATACGCTTTATTCGCGGGATTGACTCTCAGTGACCTTGCGGAGAATCAGGATTAAGGGTCGAATCTTGGGGAAGGAGGTCGAGCGAGGAGACGGACCGGTAGAGTCGCTCCGATCGCGGTATCAAACATTCGGATTGACTTTGAATATCTAAATGTCTAATTTAGTTATTGATGTATAATCGAATATTAAATTTGGATTTGATCGGACAGCAGACGTGTTTCTTGTGGGGTCCGCGGCAGACCGGCAAGAGCACGCTCATCCGTTCGCTGTTTCCCCGGGCAAGGCGTTACGACCTCCTGCTGGCCGACGTGTATCGCCGGCTGATCGACCGCCCCGAGTTGATTCGCGAGAAATGTCTCGCTGAAGGATTGGACGGCGACTCGCAGGTCGATCCCATTGTGATCGACGAAGTCCAGCGGATACCGGAACTTCTGAATGAAGTGCATTGGCTCGTGGAAAACAGGGGTTTGCGTTTTCTCTTGTGTGGTTCGAACACGAGGAAGTTGAAACGCGACGGCGGCAATCTGCTCGGCGGGAGGGCGGTCCGATATCAGCTGCATCCATTGGTTTCTGCCGAGATCCCGGATTTTTTCCTCGACAACGCACTGAACGCCGGTCTGCTGCCCCGGCATTACCAGAGCGCGCGGCCACGCAGGTTAATACGGGCCTATGTCGGCGATTACCTTCGAGAGGAAATCGCGGCCGAAGCGTTGACGCGAAATATCCCCGCGTTCAGCCGGTTTCTCGAAGTCGCCGCCCTGTCGAACGGCGAGTTGATCAACCACAGCAGGATCGCCGCGGAATGCGGCGTGAGCGCGCCCACCGCGAAGGGGTATTTCAAGATCCTGGAAGATACTATGATCGGGAGCTTCGTACCGGCGTTTCGCAGGCGTGCAAAGCGCCGCGTTTTCGGCGCGCCCCGGTTCTATTTCTTCGACATTGGCGTGGTGGCGTGTCTCACAGGACGCGGGCACGTCCATGCAGCTTCGGAGCTTTTTGAGCGCGCTTTCGAACACTTCATATTCATGGAAGTGTCCGCGTATTCCAGCTATTCCGGGACGTTTTTCCCGGTATCGTACTGGCGAACCGCATCCGGTTACGAGGTCGACTTTATCTTTGATGACGTCGCACTCGAGGTCAAGTCGACGTTCCGGATCCAGGACAGGCACCTGAAGGGCATTCGGGCATTCAAGGAAGAGTTCAATATGGCCCAATATATCGTCGTCTCACGGGAGGAGGCGCCGCGCCAGACGGCGGACGGAATTCTGATCCTGCCATGGCGGGATTTCCTCGACCGGCTCTGGAGCGGAGAGATCGTCCCGGCGACGTAGTCGCCTATCCTCACGACGCTTCGCGAGCCCTTTCTTTCCCGCTATCACCCGTCCCATCCTGCCGTTACACCTTCCCGCCACGCCCTCGCGGCGTCCCCTGTTCGGCCCGTTAGACCGACCGGAGTTATCCCACGATCGCATTGATATCCTGGACGACGATATCCGTCGCGCCCAGGGTCCGGAGGCGGATCAGAAGGCCTGCCGTCTGCGATTTGGGCACCACGGTCTCTATCGCGCTGGCGCAATCCGACAGTCGACTGAGCGTCGGCGCGCGACGGGCGGGCAGCGACTCAAGGACCGCGTTTTTCTGAATGTTATCGACGTTCAACTTGATGAGCTGCTGGTCTTCGGCGTCGAGCGCGCCGGCCATCAGGTCTCCCAGCGCGACGAACTCGGGAATCCGGCGGCGCGCGATGACGACGATGGGCGATACCATGAACTCATCGATGATCTCGAGCCCGTTTTCACGCAGACTGACGCCCGTGATCGTAACGCCCACGCCATAGTCGAAGAGCTTCATCGCCACCTTGATTTCCGTGCTGCCGTGCGAGAAATCGATATCCGCATCCGGATAACGGTCACGGGTGATCGCCGGGTACTCCGAACTGATCGTAACTGTCGCATCCTGCGACAGTGGCGGACTGTCCGGCCTCCCGAACAGGACGACCCGCGCCGGGTCCCGGGTATCGCGGCTTAACCGCAACTCCTGGAGCCGCTGGATGCAGGGGTCGCCCTCGCCTGTCTGCGCCAGTTCGGTCTCGACCACACAGTCCAACCCGCAGATCCCGCAGTCGATCTGTCTCTTCAGCAGAGCGGCGGGAATGTCCTGAGGACGCATATAGACGGCCTGACTGAACAGATCGAGTCCGTCAACGGAAACCTGGCCGTTGCGTCCCCTGGGGCGAACGTCGAGACCGACTCGTGAGAGCAGGTCGCACAGCGGAGCCTGCATGCTGCCGTTGGGCAGACCGAGCGTGAAGTTCATGGCTTACTCCGGGATGGTTTTCGGATCCGTGAATCTGAGGCTTCCGTTGACTATGCTTCGGTAATAACATCCATAGCGAGATCGATCGTCGACTTTCGTGTGGCACGACCCCTCGCCGCGAAGGCACACGATATAAAGCAGCGAGTTCTGTTCGCAGTTGACGCGCACGTCGATCAAGTCGAGCATATCCCCCGACGTCGCGCCCTTGATCCAGAGTTCGTTTCGAGACGTACTCCAGAAGGTCGCCACGCGGTGTTCGAGCGCGTGTTCGAGCGCCGGTTTGTTGACATAGCCGATCAGGAGAACGGCTTTGCTGTCCACGTCCTGTACGGCCGCCGGAACAACGGAATGGCCGGTCTGCGCAACCCTGGACAGCTTCTCGAAATCGAGCCGGATCTCCGTGCCCTCTTCAAGCGCGTTTTCAATGTCCATAGCGATTTCCTTCCTGCCCGGGATCGGCTGATCCTCAGGCTCTATCGATAATAGCGACGTATATGGATCCCGTTTCGGGGATGAATCTGGAAATCCGCCAACCCGTGTCCTCGAGTATGAGCGCCATTTCCTTGCGTGAAACGATGAGATATTCGAACCAGGCGCCGATGTAACGCTCGTACCGGATCCGCATTCTGAGCTGACCCGGGAACTTTCCGCGCCTCCGATTGGATTCGTGATAATCCAGATGCGCTCTGCTCGTGGTCGTATATGGATCCCGTGATTCGGCGATGATTCTCCCGTTCGACGACGTCATATTGCGCATCTTCCTCAGCAGCCACCGGGCGCGTTTCAAATTGCCGAACAGCCCGAAATTGTTGCCCATCATCAGCAGAGTGTCGAACTCCCCGAGCCGGAAGGATATCCGCGTGACGTTCAGTACGCCGGCTTTCCTGAGGCCGCGCTCGCGGGCGACCTGAATCGCAAGAGGCGACGCGTCGATGCCCAGGACGTCGAATCCCTCTTGCTGAAGGTGAATGGCGTGCCGTCCCGGGCCGCAGCCGATATCGAGCACTCGGCCCGATACGTGGTCCATCGACTCCCGGTGGTGAGGTGGCCATTCGCCGAACGGCTCGAAATAGGCACACGACTTCCCGGCTGAAATCAGCCCGTCGTCCCGTTCCACGATTTCCTGGGCGGGTATGCCGCGATGCAAATCCCACATCATCCGTCCGTACGCGTCTTCGCTGCGTGCCATTTTCAGTACTCCCTCCTTGACAAACACGACCAGTAGCGCCGCCGTCATCCCCGAATCCGCGTTTCGGCGCCGCGCATCAAAAAAGCCCGCTGTCTCTCGACAGCGGGCGTTCATTTACAAAACTTGAAACTCAGGTCTAGTCCACCGCCGAGCAGATTGCGCGAAAAGTCGCGTAAGCCGTATGATGCGTGTAGCGATGGGCAGCATAGAAACACAGGGCGCCGGATGGACTGACGCTCGGTTCCCTCGGAATGACCTGGATGTTGTTCAGTTGTGTCATGGCGGCACTAAGATAGAAAAGTTGGACGCTCAAGTCAAATTTTTCGTACGGCAGAGAATCAGTGTCGACCGGTCCGGCTGTTCAGCATCCGCAGTCCGGCGCTTTCCCTTCTGTGGCGTGAAGGCCTTCGGTTGCATAACCGTCCCTGATCCACCAGTCCAGCCCGCCCATGAGTTCCCTGACGCTGAAACCCAGTCTGGCCAATTTGAGCGCGCCTTTGGTCGACGCGTTGCAGCCGATGCCGTCGCAATAGGTCACATAGAGTGTGTTTTTGTCCAGCCGGTACGTGGTATCCCTGTCCATCGTCCGGTGGGGCAGGCTTATGGCGCCCGGGATATGTCTTTCAGCGTACGCTTCGGAAGACCTCGCGTCCACGACGACAATATTCTCACCAAGATTCAGCGCCTCAAAGACATCGTACGAATCGATCTCGTACTTCAGCTTGTCTTCGTAGTGTGCGATCTGTTCTTTCACGAATCCTCCGGTCGATTGAGATACCAGCCTTAGGCGGATGCGAGTGAATGTGGCGTTAAATTAGGAAAGCCCTGTTTCGCGGTCAAGATTTTCATTCTTCAGGCCCGCGACGTACACTTCGCGGCCTCGTTCTTTTGCGTTGTATGCCGGGGTGCGATTTCCTATTTTACGGCGGTTTTCTGAAGGGCAGCTATCAGCGGTCAGCCATCAGCAGTCAGCCAAGAGCATAAACCGAATCGGTTGACATCATCGCGATTATGTCGGCGACCGCGAAGGGCGCAGTTCTCTCCCCCCGGCCCCACTCCTAAAGGAAAGGGGGAGATAAGTTAAGTGTCGCCGTGGCGGTCTGTTGACCCATCACCATTCTCCCTTCCTTTAGGAAGGGGGTTAGGGGGTAGGTCCGGACTCACTCCATCGTGGATCAAACGATCGTCCGGCTGAAACGTAGTTCCATATTCGATTGGTGGGCAGGGGCATAGGACACGTCTCGTTTTGTTTGCGTGTTTTTTCGCTTTGTCCGGATTTCGCCCTTCATCCTGTCCATCCTGTGTATCCATGTTTGTTGTCGATCGAAAGGAATGGCAATGTCCAAAGTCAATCCCAATGCACTGACCGTTTCGATCGAGGCGCCCATGCCGCCGCCGGAATGGGCGTTACTCGAAAGGGCGTTGATCCGGGCGCAGACGCGGGCGTGTAATGAATTCTTCCTTCGTTACTTTGACTCCCGGGGATATCTTCAGTGCGTGCCCCGCTGGGGCGGGAACGACGGACCGGACGACGCGATCGAGAACCTGACGGGCTGGCCCATTCTGCACGCGATAGGCGCGCCGGATAGCATTCTGGAGATGTACAAGCTGGGGTGGGAGGGGCACCTGCTTCAATATACGGAGGCGAAAACCGTGGAGGTGCCGCTGGCGCGGGACGGGATGCTTTATAAAGAGTTCCCGGTAAGCCTGGACTGGTTTCACCACGGCGAAAGCCTGGCCGTCTTCAATTTGCAGGGACTGTCGGATCCGTACGATAACCGCTTTCGGCACCGGTCACGCCGTTACGCGGGCTTCTACATGGATGAGGACCCGCAGGCGAAGAATTACGATCCGGAGCACAGGATCATCCGCAGCCTGTTTACCGGAAGCAGGGGGCCCCTGCTGAGGAAGGCGACGGCGCTGGACTGGGCGGGTGACCCGATCGAGATCGAGGGACGGTTCGACCCGGCGCACGGCGAGCGCAATTTCGAGGAGATGCTTGCGCATTTCGAGGACTATACCGACGTGGTCGGCGACCACCCCATCAATCTGGCGGCCACCACGCTCGGCCTCAACGCCTTTATGGTGGAGGGTGAGCGGAAGTACAGGGAGTGGGTACTGGAATACGTGGATGCATGGGCGGAGCGGGCGGCCGCGAACAACGGCATCCTCCCCAGCAATATCGGACTGGACGGCACAATCGGAGGCGAATGCGACGGCAAGTGGTATGGCGGGTGTTACGGCTGGGGGTTCACGGTGGTCGTCCCCCAGACGGGTGAACTGTCCAACAGGAATGCAATTTCCCGCGGGGTGGCGGGTTTCGGCAACGCGCTGTTGTTGACGGGACAACAGAAATACGTTGACGTCTGGCGCGGGATGCTGGCAGCCGTAAACGCGAATACCCGCACGGTGGACGGCAGAACGATGTACCCGCACATGTACGGCGACGACGGCTGGTACGACTACAAGGAATCGCCCTACAGCCAGGGCGCGCTGGACGTCTACTACTGGTCGATGGACAGGAAGGACCTGAAATACGTTCCCGATGACGCGTGGCTGAAATACCTGGATGGCGAAAACGAGGGATTCGCGGAGGGGGCCCTGCGCAGGGAATTCGCGTCCATCCGCGAAAAGGTGAACGGAATGCGCCGGGATACCAGTTCGCCCGATACCCGGATGTCGGACGATACGCTGAGATTCAACCCCGCCATCAACAGCTGTCTGACCCAGTTGATGCTGGGTGGATTAAACCCCCGGTACGGCGAGCCGCTGCATTGCCGCCTGCGGTATTTCGACCCCGTGCGGCGGCGGGCGGGAATTCCGGAGGACGTGGCGGCGCTGGTGGAAGGGCTGACGGACGAGACGGCCACGGTATCGCTGGTGAACGTGAATCCGGTGGATCATCGAACCGTGATCGTCCAGGCGGGGGCCTACGGCGAGCATCAGGTGACCGCGGTTCGGTCTAACGGCAATACCCATTCATTGGACTGTCCGTTCTTCACGGTACGACTGGCGCCCGGAAGCGGCAGCCGCCTCGTGGTCACCACGAAACGATATGCGAATCAACCCACATTCGTATTTCCCTGGGATCGGGAATAGGAAGCTGTCAGCGGTCAGCTCTCAGCAGTCAGCTTCCCACCCAACCCATCCCAATGGCGCACGACCCTCGACGCGAAACCTGCCTTACCTCCCTCTCTCCCGGTGGGAGAGAGGGCCGGGGAGAGAGGTCTGCGGGGCAGGGTAGAGGGATTGCTTTTGATTTCGCCTTTCGTCTTCGGCTGACAACTGACCGCTGATAGCTGCTTCTGAGAGGTCTGCGGGGATAGGAGGAAGGGTTGGTTTTGTTCTTGCTTTTGATTTTGCCTCTCGCTTTTGGCTGACAGCTGACCGCTGATAGCTGCTTCTGAGAGGTCTGCGGGGCAGGGTGCAGGGGTTGCTCTTGATCTTGCCTTTCGTTTCTAGCTGACCATTGATAGCTGATAGCTTCTATCGCTTTCATACATTCGGAGGTTTTGATATGAGTCTGGATATCGAACGATGGCTCCGCCGGCCCAAGATCGACGTGCACGCCCACGTCTGGAATTTGGACAACGAGGCGGACGAGGTGACGTCCGCCGAGCGGTTGATCTGGACGGGCGATTTGCTGGGCATCACCGAATACTGGTGTTCGTCGCCCATTACGGGCGGGCGGCTTGCCAGTATTGAGGAAGTTCGCGCGGAGAACGACGCGGTTTTAAGGGCCATGAAGCGGTTTCCGGACCATATCCGGGGTCTGTGTTTCGTCATTCCGGGACATTATCAGGACGCGGTGGGCGAGATCGATCGATGCCTCGATGCGGGGATGATCGGCGTCAAGCTCTACAATCAGTATCGCATCGACGATCCGGCGGTGTATCCGGTTCTCGAACGCATCACCGAGCGCAGGGTGCCGCTTCTCGAGCACGCGGGCCTGCCCACCTCCAGGGAATTCCTGGACGCGCAACCGCAGATTTCCAACGGACCCCATTTCGCGGCGATGAACCGGCGGTATCCCGAGGCGATCGTCATTCACGCGCACATCGGGGGCGGCGGTGACTGGGAGAATACCATCCGCGCCATGCGGGGTACGTCCCCCAGCCTCGTCTGCGACGTCAGCGGCAGCAATCTCGACGACGGCCAGGTTGAACTCGCCGTGGCGGAAATGGGCGCCGGCAGGGTATTGTTCGGCACGGACGGCACCATGTCCGGCAGCGTGGGGAAGGTCATCGACGCTACGCTGACGGACGAGGAAAAGGACATGATATTCTGGGGCAACGCGGAGCGGATCCTGGCCGCTCAGGGCGCGGCGCCAATCCGGACGGGGAAGGAGGCTTCGGCATGAAATACATCGATCTCAATGCATGGCTGGGTTCGTGGCCCTTTCGGGCATTGCGGGACAATACGCCCGACACGCTGATCCGGAGGCTGGACCGGGCCGGTATCGGGACGGCCGCCGTGTCCCGAATCGAGGCGATATTGCACCGCAGCGTCCAGCCGGCCAACGAACGGCTGGCGGAGGACCTGCAGGGCTTTACCGATCGGTTGATTCCCATGGCGACGATCAATGCGGCCGACCGGAACTGGGAAGGCGACCTGCGCCGCTGCCACGAGGACCTGGGCATGAAGGGCGCGCGGCTTTTCCCGCAGTATCACGAATTCGCCGTGGATGGACCCGAAGCCCGCAGAGTTGTGGCGGCATGCAGGGAGCGGGGCCTTCCTGTGTTCATTCCGCATCGGATCGAGGACGTCAGACAGAAGCACTGGATGGACCCCGGTCGGATGTTGGACCTCAACGGCGCGGCGAACCTGATTGCCGCGGTCTCCGGAGCGACGATCGTGATACCGAATGCGCGAGGGATTACGGGTTCCCCCGTGTGGCAACGCAGGGAGATCCGGGACCGCGACTGGTATTTCGACCTGTCCCTCGCGGAAGTCCATTACTCATTGAGCCTAAACGTGAACCAGTTGGGCGATCTGGCGAATTTCATCGACGGGGGCGGCGCTGACCACCTCGTGTTCGGCACGCACGCGCCGTTTTCCTATCCCTCTGCGGCCAGGGTCAAATGTGCAGTGTTGCCGGTGGATGAAGAAACACTGGAAGAGATCTGTTACAAACGGGCAGAACGGATGTTGATTTGAGTGTACTCGAGGAATTCGACGTATGGTCACCACCAACTTGATAACCGGGCTGGACGGCGCCTGCATACCCCCAGTCGAGACGCCAATGAGCCGGCGCTATCTGCGGATTGCGCAGAAGTGGTGTCCCACCGCGCTGAGCTATTTTGTGGATTGGGATGGGCGTCCCAACTGCGGGCATTTCTTTGGCGGCGTCCATTGGTACGGTATCGAGACTGCGGTCCCGCTGCACGCCCTGGCCGCGGTGGGTACGTCGCCGGAATACGACGAGAATATCACGGGATTGTCGATTGACAGCCTCCGGGAAGTTGTGATCAAGGCCATACGATACCTGTGTTTCACGCACGATACGGGCCCCGAGGAATGCCTGCGGCCGAACACGGGGCTGGGTATGCCGAGGTCCTGGGGCACGAAGTGGGGGGAACGGGGCCGGGGGTTTTTCCCCGAAAGCCAGTGCGGCGGTACCGTTGCGAACATGACGTCCGCGGCCCTGATGCTGAAGCCGTACGTGGACGATGAAACGCAGATGATGCTGGCTGGAATCTGCCTGGATTATCTCGAACGGTTCGGAGAGATGGCGCCGAAGAACGGGGTATTCGCCGATACGCAGATGGAGGAGAACGCGTGGACGGCGCACGGCCTGGCAGCATGCTATCTGTTTCTGTCCGGACACGAGCGGGCGGAAGCGTGGGAAGCCTGCGCCCGTCGATGGATGTTTTCGGCCTGCGCGGTCCCGCAGGACCGGTTCAACGAGGGCGCGCTGGAATCAGGATCCAAGTGCGCGGCGTTGACGGGGAAGACGTTCACCACGCTACCGGACTACATGGCCGAGAACCACGGAATGGTTCACCCGGGCTACACCGCTTCGGGGGTTCAGTCGGTGGCCAGCCTGGGACTGCTCTACCGGATGTACGGAAGGATCGAACCAACGGAGGCCTACTGGAACCGGCAGCGGGTCTACGATGCGATCAAGCTGCTGACGGATGCGACCGGATCGGCCATGCCGACACAGGGGATGGACCGCCTCTATCTGGGAGAACAACACGTGCTGCACGCATCGGCATATCTGTTTCTGAAAGACCCGGATGCGGGGTATTTCGAGGAGGTCTCGCTTGCGCTCCGGGAAAAGAAACAGGAAGGGAACGGAGGGCGGTTGATCGATCCCGAAATTGCCGATACATGCCATGAGGTGGAAGATCCAATGGAAATCAAGGAATCCGAGATGATTGCCGGTATCGTCAAACCCTACCTCCTGCACCGGATTATGGATGCGGAGGCGCCGGCGCCCGCGTCGGAAGCGGAGATTGCGGCGAAGTTCAACGGCGTCCGGGTCTTCCCTCATTCCGGGTTCGTGCATCATCGACACACGAAGGGCCAGAATTCCCTGTCCTGGCGAAACTACGTGATGGCGCTGCCGTTCACGCGCGACGGCGTGCATACGGTGGGGCCCAGCCGTTGGAGCCTGCTGGCCAACGTAACGGTGAGGGACCGGCCGGGAAGCCAGAATCTTCGCGTTATGCGGATCAACCAAAAGGACGACGGGTTCGCGGCTCTCATGGAAAACGACCGGGCCCAGGACACGATCCGGCAGCGCGTGCTTTGCTGCTCGCTTCCGGATGGACGGATGGTGTGCAGCGAACGACTCGTGGCGCTGCGGGATTGTACGGTGGAGAGGTTGGACCAGGGATTCATCAGAATCGTCAACGAACACTTTCCACTCGTTGGCGGCGCGTGTGACGGCAAGCGTATTCTCTACCATCCGAACGGAGCAGAGACGTTTCCCGGGTTTCCAAGCGATAACCCCGAGGATGACGTCGTGTTCGACGTGCGCGACCCCGGATGGCTGAACGTGGACGATCAACTGGGGATCGTGTTCAAAGGGTCCGGCGGGACCCGCTATCTGAATCGCCACTATTTCCCGCCGTTCAGCTTCAGAGCGGTCGCTGACGATCTGTTTCTCAGCCTGGAAGAAACGGCGACGGAATACCGGGCCAGAGCGCAGGTTGGCGCGCTCGCCATGCTAATCTGCCCCGAGCAACCGCACGAGGAAACGCCGGACCAGTTTCTAACGGTCACCGAGTCGTCCGAAGATACCGTCTGTGTACTCGTGGACGGCTACCTGTGCGCAGGTAACTTCGGAGCGGAGCGGAGGGTATGCGCGTTTGCAACAGAGATTGAGCATCCGGTACCGGTTTTTGGAAGCACGACGCGCGTTTCCGGGCGACGCGTCGAGTATTCAATGCCCATCGAGGGCGGCGAGGCCGTCTACATGAAGGATGCCATGAAGGTCCGGTGCGACGGGGACATTCGCATCGAAGTCGTTCCCGGCGGGGACACGTACATCACCAATGAAGCGGGGCGAAGGGTGGACGTGAATACTCTGAAGGACGGGAAAATACGGGACCTGCGGATGGAAGCGGCACAGGTGGCGCGTATCTGATGTGCGGTGAGGGACGCAGGCAAGTCATTCAATGGCTCGTATTATCGGTTTGTTGAATGGGAATTCGCGATATGCGGCTGGCGATTTGCGGGATCAGGCACGAGACGAATACCTTCTCCCCGTTGCGCGCGGGAATCGAGGATTTCGACGTCCTGCGCGGGGAGGAAATACTGGCCGACGGACCCTGGCAGGCGTTCGACAGCATCGAGTGGGCGCCCACGCTTGTCGCGAAGGCTCTGCCGCATGGTCTGGTCCTCCGCGAAGCCTACGAGGCCATGGCCGCCGAGTTGGTGGATCGTCTGCGCCATGTATCCACCGTGGACGGGGTTTACCTGGACCTTCACGGCGCCATGGAGGTGGAAGGTCTTGGCGACGGCGAACGCGACCTGGTTTGCCGTGTGCGTGAGACGGTGGGTAGTGAAATACCAATAGTCGCCAGTCTGGACCTGCACGCCAATCTTGCGCGCGAGGTCGTCGAGAAATCCAATGTGCTCACGGCGCTGCGGACCGCGCCTCACGTGGACCGTCGCGAGACGCAGGTGCGCGCGATCGGACACCTCGTCCGGTGTGTGAAAGAGGATATCCGCCCGGCGAACGCCATCGTAAGGCTGCCCATGCTGCTCCCCGGTGAACACGCGGCGACCGGGGTGGAGCCCGCCCGGTCCCTGTACGCAGGCCTTAGGGACGTAGAAGCGCATCCGGAGATTATGGACGCCTCGATTATGATCGGGTGCGCGTGGACGGATTCGCCCTTTACCTCCGTAGCCGCCATTGTGGTTTCGGAGAATCGAACGGCGGCAGAGGAACACGCGAACCGCCTGGCGCAGGAAATCTGGCGGCGGCGCGATGAATTCGCGCCGGATGTGGTAACGCTGTCTGTGGAAGACGTCGTTCGGCGTGCGGTCAGCGAGACCCGGCATCCCGTGTTTATTTCCGACTCCGGAGACAACGTCACGGCGGGCGCGGCCGGCGATATCCCCCTCGTACCGAAAACGCTGCTCGACAATGGCGCCCGGGATGCGGTTGTTGCGGGGATCGCGGATGCTCGGGCGGTCCAGCGGTGTATTGACGCTGGCGTCGGCGCCGTGCTGACGCTGACGGTGGGCGGCAAGCTCGACAGGGTCAATGGATCTCCTCTGGAAGTGACCGGCAGGGTGATTTCGATGAATCCGCCGAGGATCGCCGTGTTCCAGGTGGACGGGGTCAGGGTGGTCCTGACAGCCGACCGCATGCCGTTCCTGGACCTGCGGGCTTTTGAAGAGGCGAACGTAAACCCCCTGGAACATGAGATCGTGGTCGTGAAACATGGGTACCTCGCGCCTGAACTTCGTGAGATTGCCGGGACGTCGTTAATGGCGGTCAGCCCTGGCTGCACGACCCTCGCGCTGGAGAAATTGTCCTACCGGCGCATACGTCGCCCCGTATTTCCGCTGGACGAGGACGTCGCATTCTCTCCCTGATGGAACCCAGGATGATGTTGATCTGTATCGTGTTGGCTCTGGCGATTCTATTGTGCTTGATTCCTCAACGGTTGAACGCAGAACCGGTGTTTCGGCCCGATGTCGACCGGAGTCACGTTGCGGGTCTGAAGAAGAGCATGGCGCCCTTGATGGCGCTGTCCGAAGACGAACTGGCGCGGTTGATTCCGGACCGGTCCGGTTTCCGGTTCGTGGATTGCCCGAATTGCGAGGGGGGCGCCGAGGAGAACCAGCTGTCGTGGTCGATCGAGGATCCCCACCGCGTCTTCTGCCTGTTCTGCGGCATGCGGTTTCCCAACGAGGTCTACCCGGAAAACGGCGTGAAACGGGTGACCAATGCGCGGGGCGAGGTCCAGGTGTATGCGTACTGGGAGGCGCCGTTTCCGCCGCCTGCACAACTGCAGGGGCCACTTTCTCATATCGAACCCGATCCGAAGTACCGGCACTATTTCCGGGCCAAGGGATGGTACGTCGCCCGCGAATATTTCTCGGATGCGGCGCATCACCTCGGGAAGCTTTATCATCTGACGGAGAATCCCGCGTTCGCGAGGCGGGCGGCACTGATCCTGGACCGGTTCGCTCAGGTCTATCCGGGGTATTGTCCCAGATTCGATGCGCCGTTCCGCCCAAAGGTGATCTTCGAGGGCAACCGCACGTTTCCCTTTCCGGTGTCGCCGTATCTGGCTGCGAAGTGGGACTATTGGGCGTATGGCGATATCCCTTCGAATCTGGTCTTTGCCTACGACCTGATTCGCGACAGTGGCCAGGTGGACGACGGGATGCGCCGGAGGATTGAGGATGATCTGATTCACGGCAGCGTTTCCTTTGTGCGATCGTATCCGATTACGCTGAGCAATATGGACCCTGCGATACTTCGGGGTCTGATTTCCGCCGGTTGGGTCCTCGCTGAACCGGCGTACGTACACGACGCGGTGCAATGGATCACCGACCTGATCCGGAAGCAGTTTTTCGTGGACGGAATGTGGCGGGAAGCGGCGGTGTCGTACCACAATCAGACGGTGAACGGGCTGGCCGATGTAATGGACCTGCTTGACGGGTATAGCGATCCGATGGGATACGTCCATCCGGAGAGCGGGGCGCGCTACGAAAGTCTGGATCTGTCTGAACGGTTTCCGCTCTTCGAAAAGGCCAGGCGGATTCCGGATCTTCTGCGATATCCCAACGGTCGCGTTGTTGCAGTGCACGATACGTGGGCCCGGGAGCATCGCGCGCCCACAGAATGCTCCGGCCCGAATCTGCTCGGCGGCGCGGGACACGCGTGGCTGGGGCGGGGCAGCGGTACGAACCAGGCGCAGGCGCACCTCCACTTTTCGGGAGCATACGGACATGCGCACGGTGACCTATTGAGCATTACCCTGTTTGCACACGGACAGGAGCGGCTGTCCGATATCGGATATACCTGGACCCACCAGCGGCAGTGGGCGTCCAGCACGCTGTCGCACAGCACCGTGGTCGTAAATGGCGAGGACCAGACGCGGGGGCATGAAAACGACCCTTCCGACGGCAACCTGCTGCTGTTTGTACCGGGAGACAGCGGGTTCCAGGCAGTGGCTGCCCGGGGCGATCGGGCGTATCCCGGTGTCGTCAGGGATTACCAACGCCTGCTGGTGATGATTGGCGTTTCAGCGCAGGATGCTTACGTGGTCGATGTGTTTCGCGTTGAGGGGGGAGCACGGCACGAGTACGTACTGGTGGGAGACGCGAATAACGACGGGTCGATCGAGACGGATCTGGATCGATCGCCTTACGGTGAGACGCTGCTGCCGCCCGACGTAAAGGTCGTATTGCCCAGCGGGGAGACCGTTCCCGGATATGCGGAGGGTCACAACTTCGTGTACGCGTACGTGCGGGACGTGCGCCGGGCGGACATCTCCGCGCCCTGGAACGTGGTCTTCACCAGCGAGGGCGAACCGAAGGGCGGAGTTCGCATTCACGGCGTATCCGAAGTCGACGGGGATCTGCTCTTCGGGAGCATGCCATCGGTCAGGCGGGCGGAGGAGAGCGAAGGTCGACTGGACGACTATACCATGCCCGCGTTGATCCACCGCCGGGAGGGGAAGGACCTCGCGAGCGAGTTCGTAAATGTGCTCGAGCCGTTTGGCGAAGCGCCGTTCTTGCGCTCCGTGGAGATGCTGGACAGTGACTCCGACGGTCTGGCGTTGAAGATTGAAGGCGACGATTATACGGACTTTCTACTCCATAGCGGGGAAGGAAGACGAGTGGTTGCGGGAGATATCGTACTGGATGGCCGCATCGGATTCGTGCGTGAGCGGGACGGCGCCGTGGAGAAGATGACCCTGGTCGGCGGGTTGCTGCTGCAAAAGGGAAGCGTCAGACTCGAGGGAGAAGGAATCTTCCAAGGCGCGATCCTGGGTGTTTTGCGAAAGGAAAGTGGTTCGGCTGTTGACGGACTGGTTGTGGACGGCGATGTTCCGGAGGGAGAAGGGTCAGAGGATCTGACTGTCGTGGTCAACGACGGCGTCGGATTTTCGCTTGGACTTCGTCTGAAGGATGTCATCGAACGGGAGGGGCAGACGATCCTCGTGCTGGCTGACGATCCAGGATTCGAGATGGAACCAAACGGAACGAGCCGCCATGTCTACTTCCCGCGACGGACCTGGACCGGAGAGAATCGATATGAGATCATGGACGTAAAGCACCGACTCAATTCGGGTCGTTGAGGAAGCCGGGGTGAAGGTGGGGCAGACATTCCTGTCTGCCATCGCCGCGCGGACGTTGCATTTGTAGGGGCAACCCTTGTGGTTGCCCGCATTTCGGCGCTGGCAGACCTGATTTGACGTCTTTCCCTTTGTGTCTTCGTGTCTTTGTGCCTTCGTGTGGGCCGATTCTTGACACCTGCAAAATGGCGGGCGACCGGCCGGTCGCCCCTACAAATCCAATACAGGCGCGGATATCGCCGGTTGATATTGCCGATCCTTGTCGCTGACCGGTTCAAGCTGACTGCTGATGGCTGACGGCTGACAGCTTCCTTGATGCAAGGAGATTTCGATATGGTTCAAATGTCCGACACTACGGAACTGAAAGCCCCGTTTCTGCCGGCCGAGGAGAATGAGCTCAGCCGGCGCTATCTGAGGATGATTGAGAAATGGATTCCGGTGGGCGTCGAGTACTTCCAGGAATGGCCGGACAGGCCGAACTGCGGGCATTTCTTCGGCGGGTGTCACTGGTACGGCGGTGAGACGGCGCCGCCGGTGGAGACGTTCGCGCTTGCCAGCATCTCCCCGGAGTATGATGAGAAGGGCGTTGGCGTTTCCAGGAGCGACCTTCAGCGCATGGCGATCATGGGGGTGCGGTACCTGTGTTTCACGCACGATTCGGGGCCGCCGGACTGCGTGCGGCCCGCCACGGGAATGGGACGGCCCGAGATCTGCGGCACCAAGTGGGGCGAACGCGGGCTGGGGTTCTTCAAGGAAAGCCAGTGCGGCCATGGCATTTCCTTGCTGGCGCGGGTGTGCCTGTTGTTGCGGGACCGGATTGACGACGAGACCTGGATGATGATGGCGCGGGTACACGCGGACTATGCCGGCAGGTTCGGGAATATTGCGCCCAAGAGCGGCATCTATGTGGATACGCAGATGGAAGAGAACGCCTGGACCTCCAACGGGTTGACGTCGTGCCACTTGTTCCTGGAGCGCCACGAAAACGCCGCCCAATGGGAGGCCACGTGCAGACGCTGGATGTATTCCACCTGCGCGACGCCGCAGGACGCAAAGGACCGGGGCAGGTTGAACGGCGCCTCGGCGGCGGCGCTGGCAGGAAAGATATTCACGGCGCTGCCGGACTATTGGGCGGAAAACCACGGGATGGTACACCCGAACTACACCTCATCAGGCGTTCGGCCGCTCACCTCGGCGGGAGCACAATTGAAGCTGTGGGGACGTGAACTGCCGCCGGAGGTGTTCTGGAACCGGCGCAGGGTCTACGAAAACCTCAAAGCGATGACCGACGGGTCCGGATACGCCCAGGCCGTGCAGGGGATGGACTGGCATTATCTGCCAACCACGGGAACCGATACGCCGCATTCAGCGGCCGCCGTGTTCTTTGACGACCCGGACGCCGCCGCGCTTCTGCGCAGAGGGCTCCGGAATGCGGAACTGCGGCAGGACGGTAATGGCGGACGGATGTACGACAGGGACTTCGCGGAACGGGCGCACGATCAGCAGGACCCCATGATCATGCGGGAAGTCACCATCGGCGCGATTGCTCACCAGTATTTGTTCCACCGGCTGTTCGGTCCGGGCGCCGCACCCACGCCCGAAGCTGAACTCGAAAAGCGTCTGGCCGGGGTACGGGAATACCCGCACGCGGGTTTCGTCCACCACCGGCACGCGAAGGGGCAGACCTCGTTTTCATGGCGGAATTCCGTAATGGCGATGCCGCTGACCAGGGAGGGAATCTACACGATCGCCCCCTGCTCGGATAGTTGGCTGGGCAGGCCGGTGGTGAAGGGACGGCCGGACAGCCATCGGCTGAAGCGGGTGCGGGTGACCGACGATGACGACGGGTTCGCCGCCGCGATGGTCATGGACCGGTGCCAGGAGTCCTTGCGGCAGCAGGTGCTTTTCGCCAGTCTGCCCGACGGGCGCGCGCTGTCCTTCGAGCGCTTCACCGCCCTCGAAGACCTGACCATTGAATCCCTCGACCAGGGATTTCTGTGCATCACCAATGAACACTTCCCGCTCCTCGAACCGAACTGCCGCGGGGTACGTACACTGTACCGCCCCGACGGGTCGACTGACTATCGGGGATGGCTCGGCGAACGCGAGGACGACGATATCGAAGAACCCCTCGGTCAACCGTCATGGCTTAATATCGACAACCGGCTGGGTATCGTGTTTTCGGGTACGGGTGACGCGGTTTATTTGAATCGGCACTATTATAAGCCCTATCGCGCGATCGCGGATGATCTCACGCTGTCGAACCAGGAACAGGAAAGGTCGCTGCGAGCCGGCGACGATGCCGGCACCCTGGCGGCGTTGGTGATTCCCGAGCAGGCGCACGAGGACACGTCCGCCAGTTGTCTCGACGTCCTGACCGGGCCGGATCATAGCGCGTGCCTGGTTACCGACGGCTACCTCGCGGCCGCCAATTTCGCCGGCAAGCGCCGGGTATGTGCGTTCACTCAGGTCCGATGCGACGAAATCGTCGTCTACGGGGGCGCTACGCTTGTTGCCAACGGGGACACCGTACGGTATGACGTGCCGCTGAACAGCGGGTGCGCCTGCCTTCTGGCCGGGACCCACTCGCTACGTGTAGACGGAGACATTACGGTCGATACGGCGTCTGGCGGCGGGATCTACGTGACGAATACCGGTTCCGAACGGTTAGAGGTTGAAATCGCGAGCGGAGCAGGTGCGGGCGAGGATCTGACGATCGACGCCGGAAAGACGATCCGCATCGGATAATGGATGACCTCACGCCGACTACGCTCAGGATTAACACGAGGAGACATATCCGTGAACGAACAGTGCACACTCCAGAACAGCGCCCTTTCCCTGAGTTGGGAGGACGGAAAGCTTCAAGTCGAGAATCGACGATCGGGTATCCGCCGCGCCTTTGACTCTCCAGCCTTTATGATCCGGCTCGGCGACGTGGAGATTCCGGCGGATCGTTTCGTTCAAACCGATATGCGGGCCGGTACGGAGGAGGTGGTATTCGACTTCTGGCACGAAACGACCGGCATTCGGGCTTGGGTTCGGTACTGGATCGAAGGAGAGGATCCCTGGTTCAGGAAGCAGTTGACGCTCGAGGCCCCGGACAGTCCGAGCGCGCCCACGCCGGACCGGCTCTGGGTGGACCTGCAGGAAAATCCGCCGCGTCCGATTCGGCGGGTCGGTTACAGCGTCCGCGGCGGGCCCGAGGCGGAAGAACAGACCGGACTCGACTCTTACGCCCCGCCGGTACCGGGCTGCGGGTATCCGGTGTGGGCGGGTGATTGGTTTGCCGGGCTCGAACATCCGGTGGGGTTTGTGGTTCCGGGAGACAGGCTGGAACTCTTCCACCACCCGGTCTGGGACGATGAACGGCGCATTGAGAGCTACACCGCGGTCTACGGCGCGGCAGACAGTCATGAGACGGTGCGGGACGCGTTCATGGACTATCTCTGGCAGATTCGTCTTCCCAGGCTGTCGAAGCCGATCTTCCATCTTTCTGTTGGCTGGTCGACGCGCTATCTGGGCAATCGGGAGTATCTCGAGTCGTTCGAAACGGACCGGGCTTATGCGGATGCAGTATCGGAACTGGGCCTGAAGCCGGATTCGCTCGCGTACGACGCCGGCTGGTTCGACAGGAAGTCCATCTACCGGCACAAGGGCGACGATGAGGAGGATTCGCGGCTCATCGCATTTGCGGAGGACTTGAAACAAAAGGGATTCTCGCTGGCATTGTGGGTGACGCACAACGGTCCGGTGGGTTTCGACACGGACTGGATTCAGGAGCAGGGATGGCGGGTTGGCGAGGGACCGGGCTCCTACGGCAGCGGGACGTTCGTGGTCATGGCGCAGCCGTCCTTCGAGGAGGCCGTGGCTCAACGCTGGGAGCGGCTGGTGAGGGACGTAGGGACGGTGCATCTGAAGATCGATTGGGACAACGAGTGCGCCACCCATCCCGATTTCCAGGAACGTTTCCCGTCGCCCCATCACATGCGGGAGGCCTCGATCAACGCGTTCAACCGGATCGACCGCCGGCTGCGGGCGATCAATCCCAAACTGGTGACTCGAAACGGGTGGTGGCCCAGCCCGTGGTGGCTGTGCCTGGCGAACCACACGTGGCTGATCCATTCCGGAGATTGCGAATACGCGTCCTGGCCGGCTCGCACCCAGCGCGACCGGGCCCTGACGCACCGGGACACGGTTTATTATCAGATCATGCGCAAGGCGGAAACGCCCATCTTCTTCGACGGGTATGACAATCACGAATTCGTGCAGGCGTTGACCAACGCGTTCGGCGATCCACCCCATACGTGGCTGGACAATCTCGTGCTGGCCTCCTGCCGCGGCACCACCTATATGCCGATGCCGATAAACCCCGAAAGTCTCAGAGAGAACCGGGCGGAACAACTGCAGGCGATGATGGACTGGATGCGTTTCAACGCGGATGACCTGGGCACGAAGGACACGCGGATGGTGCTGGGAAATCCGGCTTTCGGCGAGGTCTATGGCTTCCTGCATCCTTCGGACGGAAGCGCATGGCTCCTGCTCCGAAATGCTTCCGTCGAGCCGCAGGCGGTGGACCTTCACACGGACCTCGGATTGGGGTATGCGCCGGAAACCGTTCGGCAGGTGTATCCCTTCTGGCAGGACCTGGAAGCGTCGGTGACCCTGCTGGGGAATGAAGTCCGCTTGCTGAAGATCTATGCCGCCAAACACGAGGACGTCTCTCCCATACCGGGCGCGCCGTTCATGGCGCGGCTGTGCGATAGCGGATGGGAATACCTGTTTCCCGGGGACCGGCGGCTTACGGACGACGTGGGACCCGCGGTGCATCCGGATATGCAGATCCCCGGCCTCTCCGCCGAGACGACCTGCGACGAACTGAAAGAAGGGACCTACAGGAAGCAGTGGTACGTCGCGGTGGGGCACCGGTTCGAGCGTCCGGAACTTCAGGTTGTCCTGTTCGGACCGGAGGAAGTGCTGGATGGCGTGGATGTCCGCGCCGGCGGTTCGCGGTACAAGGGTGTGCCTTCAAGGTATTCTTACGTGACCCAGCGCATCCACCGGCAGGGGCGCAGCAGTCACGGCTCTGCCAGGTTCCTGCCCCCCGTGGGACCCAGGGAACGTGACGACTATCTCTTCAACATTCACGACAGCGGATGGGCCTCGGTAACGGTGGATCTTACCGGCGACGACCTGGATGCACTGACGGTAAAGACCTGGATCGCCGGGTACGAAGCGCCCGCCAGGCAGACGATTGTCCGGGATTCGCCGCCGATGCCCGGCCCCCTGCTTCCGGTCCATCCGTACGGGTTTTCCAGATGTCTCGAGATCAGGTGAGGCGGCGCGCAACTGAAATTGGATTGTCCTTCTGAAGGGAGGCTTTGAAATGACGCTGAGGCACGATGCCGGACAGAACGTCTGGCACTTTGAGACCGAGCAGATGGCGGGCTACATCCAGCCCGACGGGGACCGGCATGGGATCAAGGAGTTGACGCATAAACCGACGGGCGCGCAGGTGGTCCACCCGAAGTACGACCTCCTGAATCTGTTTTTCATGTTTTCACAGAACCACTGTATGGGGCAGGCCCGCGAGAACGAGCGCAGCATTTCGTCAGACGGCAATGCGATCGACGTGTGCTGGGCGCCGACGGAGAATCACAAGGCGGAGATGTCGGCAAGGTACGAAGTCGTCGAACCCAATGCGGTGGACCTGTCGATCACCGTGAAGTCGAACTGGCCGTACCCGGCTTATGAAGTGTTCCTGTCCAACTATTTTGACCTGTCGTTGCGGCCGTACGTGTACGTTCAGGGCAGTCCGTTCGATATTCCGGCAGACCGGGCGCGATGGATCGCGCCGGAAGTGAACGACGTATTCGTGGGAACGGGGCTGGTATTCTCGAGGGACCAGCACGCGGCGCGCCGGTCGACCGACGGGCGATGGGACCGGATCTGGGGCTTGTACCAGTGGAATCCCCAACGGTATTTCGAATCGCCGGTGATCATAAGCGCTAACCTCGATAAAGGCATCGCGGGGGTACTGATGTCCAGGCCCCAGGACTGTTACGCGGTCATCAGCGGATACCAGAGCGATAACATGAAGGACCCGTTCAGGGACCAGAACCCGCTCTACCTCTCGTTGTTCGGGGATGATTTCCGCGTTGGGGATGAACGGACCGTGCAGGTGCGGTTCGCCGTCACCGAAATCGACGAATCGATGACGCAACCGCTGGCGCTGTACGAAGAGTTCAGGGCGGAGAAGGGGTAGCGGCTACTTTGGAATCACCACGAATATTGCACTTTTCCACTGTAGACCACCTATTTCATTACAATAATGTCTGCGGCCAGTATTGCGAAGATTGCAGTTGGTTGGTATTTATAGACAAGACATACCAAAACGGGAACTATGCAGTCAGCTGAACACGTACACAGCGGACCAACATGACCCCGGATGAGTTGCCTCCCGTCGCGTAGAGTCGTCGGTGAATTCTCAAATGCAGCAACGCGATTGTGGGGGTTGGACGCCCGCAACCCTTCCAATACCGCACCCGTTTTCCCCTTGCCCGGGAAGCGGAAAATACCGTTTTTTCTGTCGATCTCCTCGTCCACAGACAAGATGCGAGAAATGAAGCGTGAACGAACCATCAAAACGGGGAATGAGCGTCGGCGGCGTTGACCCTTCGATTCTTCGAGAATTGTCGGGCGTCTATAAGCCGTTTATCAAAGCATTCAAGGAACTCGTCAGCAACGCGTACGATGCCGACGCGACCGAAGTTTCGATCGAGTTTGCTGACGATTTTACGTCTGCCACCATATCCGATGACGGCATCGGGATGAGTCCGTTTGAATTTCGATGCGACTTCACACGGATCGGCGGAAGCAGTCGAAAATGGTCAATGGAAAGGACGCCTAAGAAAAAGCGGCGTCGGATTGGAAACAAGGGCATAGGATTCCTCGCGCTCGCACGCTACTGCCACCGGATGATCGTCACTTCAAGTAGTCCGCGTCAGTTCGATTTATCTCATTCGGTTGAAGAAACCTCACCTTCTATAGACATCGTCAACATTCTTGGCGTACCAATTGACCCGCAATTACTAAGAAAAGTGTGCCGTTTCAAGGTAACGCAATCTGGGAAACGCCAGGAGATTGACGCAACCAGTTACGAGTTGAACGCGAATACCGGTCGACTTGTCTTCAAGGAGAACATTGGTCAGGTCGACATTGCGATTACTATCGACTGCAGCAATTTGGGTTTCCACGCGACTCTGGACTTTGATCGGTTGCTCAAACTTGCCGATTCTGCCGACCTTGAAAAGCTTTCCGATTTCGTGCTGATCGAAGTTCGGGAATTGCAACAGAAGACTTCGGGCGGGACTACGGTCGCAATTGAAGGATTAAAGTCATTTGTCAAACACGAACTCAGAGCTGGCCGTAGGAAGGGATTCGTGCGGAATGTTGCGAGTCGCAGTGGGTTTGAACAGGTCGAGTGGCACTTGTCTCGCTGTACGCCAATCGGGTACGCGACGGCGCCAGTTCAAGCTGAACCTCTTGAAGTGTTTTTGGATGATGCGTCACCACCCACATTGGGCAGGCTAACTCTTCGACACGTAAATTCGGAGAGCGAGTTAACTCGTCCACTCTATCCGTTCGAGCCGGACGCTGCGACGCTGCACAATGACATGATCACGAAGGTGGACATCAACGAGGGTGGTCTTCTCGCGAAGGGGTTTGTACTTGGCTACGAAAACGTCGTGTTCCCGGCCGAATATAGAGGCGTTTCGATACGCGTCCGCGGTGTCGCCATCGGCGATCCGACCTTTCTCGGTGCCGAATTCCTCCTAACCGGAGCACATAAGGCCGCATTGAGCCAGATCACCGGCGAGATAAATGTACTGAGAGGCTTGGACGCGGTGGATGCAATCAATCCAGGCCGGGAAGGATTCTACGAAGAGAGTCGTGATTTTCTCACCTTGCGTCGATATTTTCGGGGCGACGGTGAAAAGGTGGTTGGTTATCTCGGCAGGACGATCGACGCAGTCTTGAAACGAAGCCAGGCGAGGTCGTCACTCAACAGCACCTTGAGCCGTGCGGCATACATCCGGCGAGCGATGGACGATGTGTCGGCTGGGATAACACACCTGATGACGGAGGGAGGCAAACGAGCGAGAGCGATACGTGATATGTTCAAGTCGAATAAATCGCACCCAAACGGGTTAGCATCGGCGAAGCCAGCAGGATTTGGTGTCCCGAACAAGGTCGCCGGAATGGCGGTCAATCAGGCGAGACGTCAATCAGAAGCAGCATCGATCGACTATGAGAAAAGAGAGGTGATGATTGACGTATCTCGCCCAGAGTGGGATAACGGGCTCGTGTTGTTCAAACGGCGGTTCGACGTCATCCATAGGTTGGGCACTGCGATTCAACCCATCGCTGAAATCGACTTCCAGCAGGACCGAATTCTTATCAATTGGGGCCACGCAGCAAAGTCGCAGATGGACGAGCGCGGATTCCTTCGGACTGCTCTTGCATGGGTACTGGCACGGACTGCAGCTGATGGCGACGCCGATCAGATGATGGACATTGCCATAACTTTGTTGTCTTTCACTACGCAGCCAAATGACTAAGTCTGTCACAGGAAACGCACTGCTGGAACAAGTGCAGAGGAATGACCGGATACTATTGGTAAACCCGCCGGTTTTTGAGACACGCTATAGCTGGCTGCGGTGGAATCAACCGCTCGACCTACTCAGAATCGGGGCGTACCTAAAGAGCAGCAAGAAGTGCGACGTCGAGCTATTTGACTTCATGCTGCCCAACGAGAAAGGCCGCGTTCAAAAACGGGGACTGACTGGACAAGAGCGATACAAAGAAGTCGGCGGCGGTGAATTCGCCTACACATATCCAATGTGGAGATTCGGAAAACCATTCGACGCACTCAATGACTGGCTGATCCAGCGACGTGCTGACAAAGGTCGAGCCGACCCAACTCAAGTGTGGATCACCTCGCTCTGCAGCTATTGGTACGCCAGCATTCACCAGTTATGCACGAAGTTACGCCTTTGGTTGCCAGACGTGACACTGGTGGTGCTGGGCAACTACCCACGATTTATGCTGGACAACGCAGTGGACTTCTGCGATGCCGACCTGATCGTTAGGACGCCGCTAAAGCATGCAGACAAGGGATCATCACTGGAACTCTATGTGGCCGAGAGACCACCATTCATCTCGGTCACTCTGAATCCAACTACAGCCATCCCTGCGATTCAGGAAGCGATCAGACTCGGAGTATTTCGTGTTGCCGTGTTTGACGCCGAGGACGACATTTGTCGCGATAAGGGCAAGCCACTTCGAGAGATCGTCGAGAGCACAAAGAACCGGCAGCTGCGGTTTCATGCGGTATCAGGACTGCATCCGGAACGGGTCACGCCAGACTTGGCAAAGATGTTGGCAGAACGGACGTTCTCGGAGCTGTACTTTGAGCAGCCCGAGGAGGAACTAGAGTTAGACGAGGCCACATACGAGCAGTGTCGGTCCTACCTGCTGGAAGCGGGGATAGATCTTTCTGATGGAAACAAAACCTGCGGATTCGTGTGGATTGGACGCCCTGGTGAAACACTTGAAGGGATCGTCCGTCGTAGTTTCACCGTTCTCAAGACGTTTGGTAGTGTCATCCTCAAGCCGTACACGGCCGTGCCGGGAACAGAACTGTTCGAACGGCACAAGGAGTATTTGGACGATCTTCCGTACGCTGATCTGTCCCCACACAGGTTTCCGTTCGCTGAGTACAACGGAATCACCCGGAACGAATACCATGACCTTTACAGGATGGCAGCGTTCCTAAACGAAAAAGTCCGCAGCAAGTCGTTCGATTTTTTGAATGGCAGTATGGGTGCCGAGTTACTGCGAAACAGTCTACGTCGCGAGGTTTGGAATCTTGAAGCGTCCCCCCTCAGCATTGATGATTAGTCCGCCTGTCTACGACGTACAGTATTGGGCAAACTGGAGTATGCCCTATGGCTTGTTGCGTGTCGCGTCGTGGCTTCAGGGCAAGGGCTATATGCTGAAGCTCATTGACTGCATGGAGGCTAACAGGCGGCGAACCGTACCCAAGCGCAAGCGGTGTGTACGAAAACTCTGTTCAGCGGACGAACCATTCACGCCGGACAAGTGGACGGACTACGAACCGCAGCCCGACGAAAAGATCGAGTACGTTTTCGGTATGCCGCTAAAGGAACTGCGGAAGCGGCTTGAAGCAATCAAGGCGCGAGCCAGGTATGTACGTGAATCGCTATTCGACGAAGTAGCCTTTCCAGAGCCAGATGAAATCTGGATATCGTCGATCATGACGTATTGGTGGGAAAGCACTCGCGACGTTATCAAAGTCTGTCGACAAGTGTTTCCAAAGGCTGTGTTCCGTGTTGGCGGAATCTACCCGACGCTCATACCCGAACATGCGATGCAGAACCTTGGGTTGAGTAACCCCGTGCATTTAATGGGTCGCGAGCTTGATCCCCTTAATGCCGAGCAGAAGAGACGTGACATCGTAGTATCGGCGACGATTCCCGATGCGAATCCACTCCCACTTGCCATTGAGTTGTACGAAAAAGACGGCGCGGGCGACGAAGAAGAAGGAGAAGAAGGCGAGAGATTGCCCGATTACCTCATCATGACGACGAGTCGAGGCTGCCCCTTCAAATGTTCTTACTGTTCGGCCAACGTATTGAACGAAGGCCGAAAGATCTGGGTTCGGGAATCCGAAGTCGCGTACGACGAGATCAAGCGGCGGTTTGAACAAGGAATTCGCGAATTCTGTTTTTACGAAGACAACCTGCTGCTTGGTAGAGAGAATTTCAAGCAGCTTTGCCGGCTCATTAGCAACGATCGCGATTTGAAAGGGATCAAACTCCACGCACCAGAGGGCATCGAAGTCCGCCTGCTACACGAAGACACTGTCCAACTGATGCGTGACGCTGGCTTTAAGAGGTTGTATTTACCCCTCGAGACAGTCAATGCCAACATGGCGAAATCGTGGCAACGGACTCACACAAATATGGACAAGTTTTTCTACGCGTTGAACAATGCTGAGAAGGCCGGATTCAAGTCGCGTTGCCAAGACATCAACTGCTTTATTCTCTTCGGCCTGCCGGACGAAGACCTG
This sequence comes from Gemmatimonadota bacterium, assembly GCA_028874335.1. Taxonomy (GTDB): domain Bacteria; phylum Latescibacterota; class UBA2968; order UBA2968; genus JAAXHE01. The sequence continues at coordinate 61,899 of JAPPJY010000042.1, forward strand.
CAAGCAGTGTACGACACAATCACATTTGCCTCTAGCCGTGTCGGCTCCGTGATTCCGATGTTGTTCACTCCGGTGCCAAGTACACCACTGTTCGAGCAATACCGACCATACATCGAAGACAAAGGGTTTGATTTACACCACTTGAACGGAAAGCTGCTGCCATTCCTAGATTACAATCGCAACAAGTACAAGTCGCTATCGGTACACGACTACAACTCAATTGAAGGGTTGATGTGGAGACTAAATGCGAAAGTTCGTAATGCGAGCTTTAACCTCGGTGGCGAGGGCCGGGTAGCGAGGGCGTTTCGAGACGTGTACAATGCGATGCAACCGATGTCCGTATGAATGGCTCCGTCAGGATACTGGTCGTTCAACCTGCGGAAAGAGCTCGATGCGCGGGATCATCCCATCCAATCGACGCAGAGGATAGTTGATTATCTCTGCGAGCGATTCTGCTTGCGTCAGATCGGGCAAAGCTCCCGGTTGCTTTACGAATTCGGCATAGAAGTGAATGAGTTGGTGAGTGGTTCTCTTTCCATCAGACCTCGTTGTGACGCTACTATAAGCGGTCGGTATATCGAAGTGCACAGCGAAACCATCTGACATACCCACTTGCCAGCAGAGAAAAGGAAAGCACAGTTTGAGTCGTGTTGCTTGGCTTCTTTGGTGAGCTTCGCAGGATTCCTTAATACCGTCCCAGCCGAGCAAAGCCATTGGGACATTGTCAATGAACTTGGAGTATTCCTTTGCGCCCGTGTCACGGACGTTGAATGTTGCGATCAGAACGAACGAATGGTTTCGTTGCGAGTGCCGGTGAATGAGACTGCGAACTGCATCGACACATCGTGAGTTTCCCCCAGCGGCTAGATACAAAAATCCACCGTAGAAATCCAAATTGTAGAGGTCATAGACATCGTCGGTGTTTAAGAGGAATTCCAGAAAATTGCCGTGAACGAAGTGTATGGGCAAATCGAGTGACCTACGGTCCCACTCGATTCGCATGTCCGATAACACATTATCTTCCATTTCAACCGCACACACAGACCGCAACGTTTCATGCCACGCCGCAACATCCAAAAACTCCACACTTGGCATTCCGCAGTACATCAGGCCCAATTCGATCCTTTGCGAGGATCGAAATGCCCTAATACTCCGGGCATCACGCCGACGCAGTTCACGCTTGGATTGACTGTCAGGAAACCGATTAAGTGGCATTACTCAATCAATCCATGTTGGCGAAAGACCTGACAGATTCCCTCGCAGATGTCTGTGATAGATTCGTCATCGGTTGGCAACTTATTTTCGATCACGTGGATGATGTCAGAAAGCAGTGCTTCAGCGTCGAACTCGAAGTGTTCTTCATCACCACTAGGTTGTGCGCCTTGGTCCACATCGCCTTCATCCTCAACGTGAGCTTGCTCATCGTCATCGGTGGCATCGACATCATCATTAACGTCCTCTTCAACTTCCTCTTTAGCTTCCTGTTCCAGTAGCTCCGTGAGTGCGGCAATAAGGCCGTTTCGGCGGTCCTTTAATTCCTGCGTCGATAACAATGTACGAAGACGACGCTTTACCTTCTCTTGCGGAGCCCTGCCACGTGTTAAAGCGCGCTGTTGCTCAAGCGCGGCCAGTTGATCCGCAACCTTATCGGCGGCAACTTCATTTGGGGAGTCTATGATTGCTTGCGCGCAGTTCAGTTCCTTCTTTTTCGTGTTGAATTGCGACAATGCTCGACTGTCCGCGATGCGGTCCTCATAGAAGCCACGAATCGCTTCGATGGCTCGGCGAGCCATTACATCAAGCTCAAGCGCTGTGCGAGGAGTATCCGGTACGATGGCAGGATTCGTCATGTGAATCGCACCCGCGTGCCAATGCAGATGTGCCCGACTGGACAACTTGAGCTTGTTTACAATCCCAAAAGCCGACCCATCCTCATCGTCGTATATACCAACTGGTCCAACGGCGAAGTTGCGAATTCGAAGGCGAAAACTGCGGTATTGAAATTCCCGAGGCGTGATCGATCGATGTGCAGAACAATACCAACAACGTGCATACTCCTCGTCATTCGCCGTAAGCGTCTCAAAGCGAGGTGCTTCGAGATCTGCCGGAAACTGTTGGAAGACTTCCCCGCCTTCAACCAAGATCGGAAACTCTTGATACCCATCAATCTCATTTAGGAATTCGTTGATGGCTGTCGCATGAATAAACTGCGGGTCAATCTTGCAGGGAAGATTCTGGCTAATGATCCTCTTTAGCTCATCAACAATGGTCAACTTCAGGTAGTCGCCTTGAAGGCCAATAAGATTGACGATGGTGTAGTGGTCGGTCGTGGGAGCAGTATCTGAGTCGATGCGAAAGCGATCGTCAAGTAATTCTTTGATATTGATGTCTTCATGTACATGTTCGAGAATGTCCGCGAAATCGATCGAGAGACGGTAGCGATTACCATCGCCTTTCTTGGAAGTTACAATCTCTAGACTATTACACGCCTGAAACCCAGCCCAAATACCTATCCCTCGAAATCCAGTCAGGGTTCCGTCAAGTTCCGACTTTGGAGATACGGCTATCTTCTTACACGCTTTTATCGCCGCTTCGTCCATTCCGATTCCGTTGTCTTGAATGGAAATCGTAGATTCATTCACAACGCGAACATTGATTGTTGGGTGCTCAGGCAGCGTTTCCAATTCCTGATAGGAGTCACACGCGTTTTGTACGTACTCTCGGAGTACGCCCTCATGTGTGTACATTCCGCGCGCGAGATTCGCGAGCAGACGGGCACCAATGTCGTCGATTGTGAATTCGTCGTCTAGTTGTGTCCAAGGCATTTCGAAACTGTCTCCCTTCGTAAACGCGGTACCGAAACGCCGTAGCAGGCACAGGGCATGGCGTTAATGACTTTTAGACGCGCGAGTGGTGTCAATTCCGCTGGATCACCTTTACACGGTGTCAACATTACATTTGTACATCCCAATTCGTTTAGGTGCGTGCGAAACCACATGAAAATCTCAGCTTGACGGTCCGCGGGCGGGCGAATCTTTTTAACCTGAGTGTTACCGCTCTTGGCTTGACGTGCTAAATCTCGTAGTGAAGTCGTCTCACCCGGGGCGATCTCGCGTGCGAACGCTGCGGCCGCTTCGGGGTATCGCTTGGCAATGATTGATGCTGTTGTCGGCGTGAATCTCAGGATGTCCAACGTAAGTCGCCAGCCAGTTGTGCCAAGCCGCTCTCGGCACAGTTGAAGGAATTCGGGGTACTCTTCAATCTGCTGCCAAACGGCGGTCATGCGAATGACGGGATCAATGGCACCAGCCTCTACCGTCCACGCGAGGCTATCGAGCAGTTCTTCGGCGGGCGATCCGTTAGGAGCCACCCAGCGGCGAACTGATTCCGGCATGAGCGATATACCCACTTGAACTTTGCCGTTGAATCGCAGGTAACGCGGGTACCGAATCTTGGTGAGGAAGAACGGAGTGACTTCGGCTTCGCTGCAGGCATCGATAACAAACTGAATCATCGATCCGTTGCCATCCTCGTCAACAAACCATTCGTCGTATTCAACGAGACCGCTCGTCTCGCCGAAGTTGATCGGATACTCGTATCGAAACCACTTTTTGCGTAGCTCAGCAGCCAAGTCTTCCCAATTCAAAGCCACGTCCATTCCATCCGTATATGGCATGTTGAGGTAGCAGTATGGGCATTCCACCGGACAAAAGCCTACGGCCACCGATGCCTTCATGAATCCCTTCGTCACCGTCCCGTCTTTGTTCCTAACCATAGGCCGAGTCCATTCACCACACGTCGTTCCTTGGCCTCCAAGAAACGGGCTGATGAAATTCGCCTTTCCCATGCCGCCACGATTCGTGAGATAGAGGCTCTGCCTCTTCGCGGTAAATGGATCCGCGTCCGCAATAAACTCATTTCTGAACAACTCAACGGCGTTGCCAACAGTTCTATTGTGTCCGTCTTGTCGTATCACGACAAACCGCGCAAGCTTCGCAGCCGGCCCAGCTTGAAAGCGTGCCGCAGCGTGGGTTTCGTCGTCATCGTGCACCGCGAGCATCACCAATGGTGGCTCTATTCCCCACCGCATGCGGTTCTGAAGGACACGCAGGACACGGGAAGCCTGTGACTCGTTGCAAAGCAGCGGACCGGCGACAGTGATCAATCGAATCCGATCCAAGTTTTCACGGACAACTCTCCGCGACTGATCAGCAGCTACTGTTTCCATCGTTTCGCCCTATCCTCAAAACTGTCGACTCGTGTGACCCGGCCCTCATTCTCCGTGACGACGTACGCCCAGCCACGAGGCAGTTTCGTGACGATTTCGTATATGTCGCTGAATGAGTGTGCGTTACGAATCTTGCGATGTAGTTGACGCGAGACGCTACTGTTGTCGTCGCCTACCTGAAACACCAGTTTCGTCGCCGTATTCGCAAACGCAACTGAACTGAAGTCGTCAGGCTGTTGGGATGCAAGGACCAAGCCGAGCCCGAACTTTCGGCCTTCACGAAGCAGTTTCTCGGCCGGCGACCCATTGTCGAAAGACAGCTTGTGAGCTTCATCTAGCACTACAAAACAGCGAAGCGGTCCCGGTCCAAGCGATTCGACGTACCCGATAAAGTTCCACAACAGGAACTCAGTCACGGCTTTCTCAAGCGAGTGTTCTAGCCCTTTCAGCTTCACTACGAATACTCTTCCGTTTGAACGCAACATGTCACCCCACTGCAGGTCCTGTCCGTTTGAACGGAATGTGTTGAAAACAAACACTGTCGAGATGTGTGACGCGACAGTGGCAGCGAGTCTTCTATTGGGATGTCCCGGGTCTCTGGCGCAACTTTCAAGCTGATGCTGGAGGTTAAGAAACGGCGGAACATCCTCTCGCTTCTCAGGCTCAGAGTCAGGCAACACGTCAAGTACTGCCTGTCGAAGCATCGCGTGCTGCTGGATTCCGATTCCGGAGTAGACCCGCCTGAACGTGTCGGCAACTCGCTGCGCAATGCTGACCGACCCGTGCACATCAAACGGGTATCCTTGGAGTGGATTGATATTGACCCCGTTACGCCCTGCATCTAACTCTTCCGGTTTGCCAAATTGCAGGAACTCCCTCGGTGAACTGTCTAACGAGAATCCCTGAGAATAATCGAAAACGATCGATGGAATCCTGCGTTGCGCAAGTTCTGTCAACATGCAGGAAACCGCATATGTCTTCCCAAAGCCGCTCTCACCCAATACCAGCACATGGGGGTTCGCTGACCCACTTACTGGATCGGGATTCCAGTAAACCGGCTCTTCGTTTTCCGCATCATTACCTATCAACACAGGATCGAATGTCTCGTATGGAGGTTCAATGCTACGAGCCTCCTCGAGCATTGACTCGACACGTTGGCGACTCTTCCGGATAGTTTCATCGTTATTTTCACGCGAGGAAAGATCATAAGTACCCATCTTGACGTGAGCACTTATTGCGGACACCTGCGCAGGTGTAACGCCTATTCGTGCTGAAATCGTCGCGCGGTCGTGGCCCTGTGACAGCAGATTCAGAATCGCCTCGCGTTGTGTCTCATTTATTCGCTTTGCCATTGAACTTCCCGTTCGTTTTTCAGCTTCTTCGTCTTCTCCCGGATCAAAGCATTGATTGTGGCGGTTCTGTCCTGAATAGCGCCTTCCGCTTCCAATCGGCGGAAATCATCCCACAGTTCACGGTCGATCCTTAGCGTGACCGACACACGATCACAGTGAAACGAGCCCTTTGGGCGCCCGACCCGGCGATCAGGCATGCTCTCCCATGCTTTTCGAGCAGCGAGGCTCAGATTGGTAAAATCCTCTGGTTTAGTCTCAAGCGTGTTTCCGGCAACCTCGACAAGAATCGCTCGTTTGGTGACATCTACGACGACGCCGCGTTCATTCACATGGATAGGAATTTTTAGGCGAACCTTGTCACCGATTTGAGTCTGCATGGTTTGCTCACGAGGCTGTTATTTAATAAATTGAAATAAATAAATTACAATATTAGCTGAGGGTTGTCAAGTATGAAAAAGGCGAAAGGACAGTTCGGACCGCATCGCGAATGTTGCCTTGGTCATTGGGTCGGTCTGTGGAGAGAACTAAGGTTACGGGAGAAAATTCAAGCCGATTGATGCTGGAGTTGCCCCGGTTTACTGGACTTTCGAGAGGATAATAGGAATAAACTGGGCCAGGGAGACGAGCGGCTTCCCTTGTCGTTGTGTTTTCCGAAAGAAATAATGATAAGTAGCTTAATAATAATTATTTTTCCGCAAATCCTGAAGTTCCTTAGCAACAAATTCGACATTTAATGGGTAGAAATTAAATTGTCCATAAAGTCGTTTTAGAATCGCATGTATTACTTCGGCGAGATTATTCTCTATTTCTTCTGATTTAACTGTAAACCCAACCCGGTATTCTTCAACCTTACTCACATAAAAATCTCTGCGGAGACTTGGTATTTCAGCATCAGCGATATGTCGTCCCATGAGGCCCGTAAAATGGAATTGAAGTATAACCTGCTCTATTTTATCGAAAGTACTCATATAGCGATTTACAAACAATATTCCCTCACCTAAACGCCATATCAATGAAGAATCATAAAGTACCCTACCGGGTTGTTCCTGACTATCTTCACGATAACCACAGATAGCGTACAATTTGCCATCAAGAGAAGCCCGCCAAAAGTTACAATGATGAGTCTCTTCAGTTGTCTCTTCATCATCAATTGGTTTTCCAATATGAGCGTTGATGGAATCACCATCAGGGAATGGTGCCCAATCAGAATTTCGTAGGATCGGGAAAACAGGCCATCCTGTATGATTGATTTGTCCAGCCTCATAAAGATGTGTTTGAAGTTCGCTGACATCTTTTGGGGGAGTTGGGTTCAATAAGGAAATAGAAATTTCATAGTAGCCATGTGGAAATCGGAGAGGGGAATTAGTGGGTTGTTTTGCTACTGCTTTCTTCCAATATGCACGCGCGTCACGGACAAAGCTCCGTAGTTTATCAGTCTCATCTGGTTCTTTAACTTCTGTTTCTTCGATATTTCCTGCTAAGGCTGTTCTAATTGCATCAAGTAGTTCATCCTTATTGGCGACCACGCACCGCCTTAACAACCTTCGCCATTCGTCTGATGTCTTTGGTTCTTCACTTTTGGGACCTGGTTTACGGATATAACAACGGTGTTGTCGGATAATACCTTCACAAAGTCGTTTACTCATTATAGGTGTGGTTAATTCGCCAGGTACGACGATGACGGGATGCAAAACCTCTGTATCGGGATGAGGTATATTGTGTACATTACACTGCAATTCTGGTTCAGCGAATCTATTAATCGCCTGATTCACTAAATCTTGTGTCACTTGTGGCACTCTCTCTGGTATTGGACCTGATTTAAGCAATTGATCAACTTCACCAAAACCGATAACTATGTATCTGCCACCATGGTTTGCGAGAGCAATAGCAGCCTTCGCAAGTTTTGCTTTATCCTCAGTATTTGATAAATCAAGCCAATCTTGAGTCCACTCCGAAAAGTCGCATTTACTTATGCTGGTGAAAGTACTAAATTCG
>JAPPJY010000003.1 GCA_028874335.1 Gemmatimonadota bacterium
CCAGCGGTCTTCGCGCGGCTGCAAAAGCGCCGGTCGGCGTTGGTCAAACCCGCCCAAGAGTGGCGAGGGGCGCGCAGCCACGATACATTAGTATATGGGCGGGTTTTCCTGCCTTGACCGCCACTTTTTCGCTCGCGCTCGGGAACTCACCGGTAATTTTAAGACAGCTTCTAACGTTCGTCGGATGCTTCGGGAATCGTCAGGCGGATTTGATGAAGAAACAGCTGGAGCGGCACGTTGAAGGGCCGGGTGGGCCGGTTCAGCGCGGGCTTGAAGAGCGCACCGGCAGGCAGGGGCGTGGTACCCTGCTGCAACCTGACCTGTGCGTGGCCATCCTGCGCTTCGAGTATGCGGTAACAGCCCTGTCCGAGCCCCAGCGGCCACGGTGATCCGTGACGGTCCGGGCCCGTAAGGAACAGGACGACCTCTTCATCGACGCCGAACTCGGGAATACCGGGGATATGCAGCCTCCTGCCGTCGGCGGTTCCCCCGGGCAGCGTGAGGACGACCTCGTCACCCGGATCGCCCTTTACCGGCGAGATTACCGTGAACCGGTGCCGTGTGACGATTTCCCTTCGTCCGTCATCCATATAGCTGCTTCGAGACACACACCGGACGTGAGCGATCGTCTCCGCCCTTTCGCAGAGCGAATCGAACACGAACCGTTCTACGGTTGTCGCCTCAGACCGCGGTACCGGGACGGCCAGAACGGCAACCGCAATAGCGGATCGAATCAGACCTGACATCGGAAACCCCTCGGGAAACATGGGTGGATCGGGTATGGCGGGGGTTCTCTCTATCTGGAAACGCCCCTGCCCGGCCAGGGTTCCATACGAGTCGGCCGGCGCCGGGACGGAACTCTACGCGGCGCCGTTTTCGGACAGAACGTCACGCCCCGGCTCCGCGCCCCGTTCGAACTCCCTTCGCGCGACGAGCAGCGCACTATCCCGGTCCCTGACGCTGCCGTCGAGCTGGCCGTCTTCTACGGCCCTCAGGACGGCCGTGAACGCAGGACCAGGCGAGTACCCGAGTTCGATAAGGTCCCTTCCGGTAATCAACGGTTCCGGACGAATCTCCTCGGGTTCCAGTGTTTCCAGAGCCTGGCGGCAGAAATGGTAATTTTCAAGATTCCTGTGGCTGGACAGACAATCCACCCTGTGCAGTTCCAGGTGTTCGTCGAATCGCTCCAGGCGCAGGAACCGCTTCAACCTGCTGGCGCGCATCTGCCGAACGTGCATGAATCGGTGATGGTCCGCCACCAGCCGTACGATGTGACGGGTCGCTTCGCCGGAAAACCGGAGCCTGCGGCAGATCTCGTCCGTTATCCGCGCCCCCACGGCGTCGTGATTGTCGAACCGGATTCGGTCGGCGGGCCTGAACGTCCGCGGTTTCCCGACGTCGTGCAACAGCACCGCCACGGCCAGTTCGGTCGACGGGTTGCGCATCAGCCCCAGCATGATCAACGTGTGGGTCAACACGTCGCCTTCGGGATGATACTCAGGCGGCTGCGCGACGCCATCGAGTTCCAGCACCTCAGGCGCCACCCGGTTCATCAGCCCCGAATCGATAAGCCATCGTACCCCGAGCGGCGCGCCTCCTTCAGTCAGAATTCTTACGAATTCGTCCCGGATCCGCTCGACACTGACCTCCGCGAGGTTTTCACTCGAACGCCGTATCGCGTCAAACGTGGCTGCATCGATCCGCCAGTGCAGACGGCAGCCGAGCCGGACCGCTCTCATCATCCGCAGACGATCTTCCGCAAACCGGTCCCCGGCGGGGCCGATGGTCCGGATCGTCTTCTGCTTGAGATCCGTCTGTCCGCCCACGTAATCCAGCAACCGTCCCGCCAGGGGGTCCCAGAACATCCCGTTCACCGTGAAGTCCCGCCGCCGGGCATCCTCGGTCTCGCCGGCGAATTCGACCGCGTCCGGACGCCGGCCGTCGCTGTAACCCAGGTCACGCCGAAAACGGGCGACTTCGAAGGCATGCCCCGCCAGGCGCACTTGCACCACGCCAAAGTGCGCGCCGACGGGCCGGGCGTTCTGAAAAATGCCGGTCACCTGCTGAGGATCGGCATCGGTGGCGATGTCGTAGTCCCGCGGCTCCAGCCCCAGTTGGAGATCACGCACGCATCCTCCGGCGAGCAACGCCCGGAATCCTCGCGCATCGAGCCGACGTACCACCTCAATCGCCGTATCGAGAGCAGAAGCCATTGCGTTCAGCCCAGACGAACGGGTACCCGTTCGATCCGGGCGCCCAGCGTGCGAAGTCGTTCGTCGATGCGATCATAACCGCGATCGATCTGTTCGATGTTCCGGATCTCGCTCCGGCCTTCCGCGCACAGGCTGGCGATCAACAACGCCATCCCCGCCCTGATGTCGGGGCTTGTAATCCGCTCCCCGTACAGCTTCGACGGACCCACGACAACGGCCCTGTGCGGGTCGCAGATGATGATTTCGGCCCCCATTTCGATCAATCGGTCCAGCCAGAAAAGCCGGCTCTCGTACATTTTCTCGAAGAACAGGACGGTTCCCCGCGCCTGTGTGGCCACAACAATCGCAATGCTCATCAGGTCCGCGGGAAACCCCGGCCACGGATCGTCGAAGATCTTCGGAATCGCGTCTCCGGCGTCCCGGACGATCTCCAGCTTCTGATCGTCCGGAACCAGAATGTCATCTCCGTCGACCGTCACCTCCACACCAAGCCGTTCAAAAACCATCAGACTCCTTCGCATATGATGCGGCGCCGCGTTTCTGATCCGCATTTCGCCATGGGTAACCGCCGCGAGACCGATGAAGCTTCCCACCTCCATATAGTCAGGACCGATCGCATGTTCGCCGCCGTGAAGCGCATTTACGCCTTCCACGGTCAGCTCATTCGTGCCTGCACCCGAAATCCGCGCGCCCATGGCATTGAGCAGCCGGCACAACTCCTGCACGTGCGGTTCAGAGGCCGCATTGCGGATGATGGTTGTGCCTTCCGCCAGGGTGGATGCCATGATGACGTTCTCCGTTCCGGTTACGCTCCGCTCATCCAGGAAGATGTCCGCGCCGGTCAATCCGTCCGGCGCCCACATTTCATAGCCGTGGCCGGTCTCGATGCGCGCACCCAATGCCTCCAGAGCACGAAGGTGGGTGTCGAGGCGCCGGCGGCCGATTCTGTCACCGCCCGGGCTGGGCATCGTGGCGCGGCCATGGCGCGCCAGAAGCGGACCCGCGAGCAGGATGCTGCCGCGTACCCTCTTGCAGAAATCAGGATTCAGGGCGGTCTTGCTCAGGGACGCCGCGCAGGCGGTCAGTTCATCCCGTCCGGGATGCTGGACCGAAACACCCAGGTCGCGAAGGATCGCAATCTGGGTGAGCACGTCTCCTATCGGCGGGGCATTTTTCAACACCACCGTTTCGTCCGTCATGAGGGTGGCGGCGAGGAGCGTAAGCGCCGCGTTCTTGTTACCGAGCGGCTTGATGGTACCGGAGAGCGGATACCCGCCTTCGATCACGAACTGTTCCATAGAGACCCACGTCCCGATGCGCCTCGGTCTGGTGAAACCAGATGCTGCGTCTTTCGCGGTAAGTTACAATATATCATATCTTTATATAACAATCAAGGGAATTTTCCGCCGCGTCGCCCCGGCCATGCGCAGCCGGAGATGCAGGCCGCCGGCCATTCAGCCGCCGGAAGCGGTTTCGGCCGCATCGGGTCTGATATACAGCTGCCCGCATCCCGCCGCGATATCCACGCCCCGGCTGTAACGCACCGTCGTTGTCAACCGCGCATTCCTGAGGATGCGCACAAACCGGTCTACGGCTTCCCGGGGCGGCCGTACAAATGCCGTGTCCTCGACCGGATTCCAGGGAATGACGTTGACCTTGCACGGTATGTCGCGCACCAGCGCGGCCAGACGCCCGGCGTCCTCCACCGAGTCGTTTACCCCGTGCAGCAGCACGTATTCGAACGTCACCCGCCTGTCGATGCGCTTCCGGTACGCCCTGACGGCCGCAAGAAGCTCGGCAATCGGCCACCGCCGGTTGATCGACATGATTCGCGATCTCAGCGCATCGTCAGCCGCATTGAGCGAAACCGCCAGGCCGACTTTCAACCCCTCTCGCGCCAGCCTCAAGATACCGGGCACATAGCCGACCGTCGACAGGGTAATCCTGCGTATCCCGATTGCCAGCCCGTAGTCCAGGTTCATCAGCCGGATTGCGCGAACGACGTTCGCGTAGTTCAACAGCGGCTCTCCCATGCCCATCAGAACCACATTGGTCAGATCGTCTCCCCGCGCTCTCAGTTCGCGCCGGACAAAGACCAGCTGGTCGAGGATTTCACCGGCGGACAGGTTTCGGATCAACCCCATCCGACCGGTAGCGCAGAACGTACAATCCAGCGGGCACCCCACCTGTGACGAAACGCACAGCGTCCGCCGCCTGCCATCGCGCATCAGAACGCTTTCGACGCGCCTGCCGTCCGGCAGTTCGAACAGATACTTCACGGTTTCGCCGTCATCCGCGCCGATTCGTGCCGCCACCTCAAGATTCAAGATCGACGCGCGTTGCGAGAGCTTCGCGCGGACCCCCCTGGCGAGGTCGGTCATCCCGGCGAAGTCGGTTGAACCGCGATTGTAGATCCACGCGGCGATCTGCCTGGCCCGATAGGGCTCCAACCCGAGGGAAGTTACGAATTCCTCGAGCTCTCCGGGATAGAATCCCTTCAGCTCCACGCGGTCGCCGGACTGCGATACGTCAGCCATTTGCGCATCTCCACGTTTTGACAACAGGCATGAGTTTAGGGGTGCGGCGTTAAGGACGCAAGAGAAAATACAGGTTGACAGAAATTACGTTTTGACCTATTTTGAGAAGCCGTTCTTCCCTGAGATTATTCCGCATTGTTGCCGTCGGGCCATCTCAATTCCCCGGACCCCTAGCGGCATTCCAGGTAATCATCGATATGCGTAATCGCGAATGTGATCGCACGGACCGGCCTGTACGATCCGGTCGCCGGTTCAGGATGACGGAGTTTGCTTTCATTATCTTGCCGGCAGTTGTACTGGCCTGGCTCGGGACCATCTGGCTGCCCGGGCCTCAAACCGCGCAGAATTCCGAAGTCGCCGAGGAGGTTTCCGCGGTTCCGGATCCGCTTCCGGCCACACCCGAGCAGTGGTTCGCAGAAATCGACGGCCGCATCCGACACAGAGAGACGTTCTGGGACGCATTGAGTCGGGAAGAAGTTGCGCGGTCACAGATCCACGAATTACTGAATGCATTAAAGGAGGGGATCCCGCGGTCGGAATTCAATCCCCGAATCGTCCGGAGTGGTGACCATTACGCATTGGGCATAGACAGCCTGGGAACCATTCAGTCCTTTGAATTTATCAGGAAAAATGCCCTCGAGACGCGGTTTGTGGTAACGCGGACGAACGGCGGACTGGTCGCGCGTAAAGAGCAGATACCCCTGGACCGCAGGATTGAGGTTGTGACAGGTGAAATCCGCAGTTCTCTCTGGAACGCCCTTTCTGAATCCGGCGAGAATCAGCACGTACTGAACGTCAAAATGGCCCGTATTTTTGAATACGACATTGATTTTATGGTCGATTGCCGCACGGGCGACCGGTTCACCCTCGCGCTGGAAAAATTCTACAAGGACGGCCGGTTCCTCCGATACGGAGATATCCTTTCCGCCGAATACCAGTCGGCCCGGAAGAAACGTCAAGCCTTTTTGTTCGAGTCCGCGGACGGCCATACAGCCTATTACGATTCGAACGGAAAATCCCTGCGCGGCCTGTTTCTCAAATCTCCTCTCAATTACCGTCGAATCAGTTCCGGCTATTCCAACCGACGCTTCCACCCCATCCTGAAGAAGTACCTCCCTCACCACGGCATCGACTATGCCGCGGCATACGGCACGCGCGTCTGGGCGACCGCCCCTGGCGTCGTCGTCTTCAGGGGTTGGAGAGGCGCCCTGGGCAACTACGTCGAAATCCGGCATCGAAACGGCTACAAGACGGGTTACGGCCACCTGAGCAGGTTCCCGCGAGGGTTGAAGGTGGGCGCAAACGTCAAACAGAAGCAAACCGTCGGTTTCGTCGGATCGACCGGCCGCTCCACTGGGCCGCACCTCCATTACAACTTCTTCGTCAGAAACGGCAAGCGCTATCGCCTCGTCAACCCGGCCGGATTCGCCAATCGCTCCAGGGCCCCACAGCTCTCCCCGGAACAGATGGCGGACTTCCGCCAGCAACGCGACCGGTTGCTGGCGCTGTTCGACGACCCGGCGACGTTGCTCGCGACCAACCTGCAGGCCCCACCCTGAGTAGCTGCCTTAAAACAGCCGTGACAACGACAGGACCCTGTTTCCTCATCGATTGCAGACGAGGATAGAGGATACATCGTGAGACTGGCGTACTTCGACTGCACTGCCGGAATAAGCGGCGACATGATCCTGGGCGCGCTGGTGGATGCCGGGCTGCGCATCGAGGTGTTGCAGACAGAACTCGACAAACTCCGCCTGGACGGAATCCGCCTCAGGGCCGGGAAGGTTCAGCGCCACGGCATTGCTGCGACTAAAGTCGACGTCGTCGCCGCAGAAGGACAGCGCCACCGACGATTGAAGGACGTGCTGGGCATCATCGACGCCGCAACCATTTCAGGCAGAGCCAAACGGCAGGCCGGCGCCATCTTCCGCCGCCTCGCCGAGGCCGAAGCCGAAGTACACGACATTTCAGTCGAACGCGTCCATTTTCACGAAGTCGGGGCGGCTGACGCCATCGCGGACATCGCCGGCGCCGTCATCGGACTGGAACAACTCGGCGTGGAACGCGTCTACGCCTCGCCGCTTCGATTCGGCAGGGGAACGACGCGAAGCGCCCACGGCGTACTTCCCGTTCCGGTCCCCGCGGTTGTCGCGCTCTGCAGGGACGTCCCCGGCGAACGCACCGACATCCCGTTCGAACTGGTCACCCCGACCGGCGCTGCGGTCCTGACCACGCTGGCGCAGCAGATCGGCGCCGGCACGCCACCGTTTCGCACGCGCCGGATCGGTTACGGAGCGGGCGCCCGGGATCTGGATCAGGTACCGAACATGCTCCGCCTGGAAATCGGTGACTCCGAGTCGTCCCCGCAGACGGACGCGCTCGACCTTATAGAAACCAATATCGACGACATGTCGCCTGAAATCTACGGCTACCTGATCGACCGCCTGCTCGGTGAAGGCGCCAGGGACGCGTATCTCACGCCGGTCATCATGAAAAAGGGACGACCCGGTGTCGTCCTCAGCGTACTCGCCGATCCGGACCGTACGCAGTCCGCCGCGGACCTGATTCTCCGTGAAACCACGACGCTTGGCGTACGGATCCGCCGCGTTGAACGTCAGGCCGTTTCCCGGCGAACGGAAGTCGTTGAAACCGCCTTCGGGGCCGTGACCGTCAAAGTTGCCAGCTACGGCGGAAGGACGCGTTCTGCGCCCGAATTCGAAGACTGCGCCAGAATTGCAAAGGAGCAGGGGGTCCCCATTCTCGACGTGTACCGCGCCGCGGCGAGTGCCGAGGCTGGCTGATCCTCCAAATACGCACCTATACAGACACGAAGGCCGAGCCGCGGATGCGGCAGCTTACCGGCCCCGGAATCGAGCGCAGCGGAAAGTAATGGTGGCGCATACCTCCGCTCTCAATTGAGAATCCCGGGTCCTGCGCTGTCGCCAGCGTGACTCCGCGCGCATCGTGGATGACGCGTTCAACCTCACATCCCATCGTCGAACCATCGCCGAATCTTACGATTGCCGTTGATCCCTCAACGCCCGTGGTGTCGACGATGCCCCCGATCGCCACCAGGCCGTCAAGCGGGTCTCCGTCGGCCTTCCTGAGTACACCCGCCACCTCAAGATCATAGCTACAACCGCACGCAACCACCGTGTCTTTCCATCTCAACTCGTCCCCGCCCCAGAGCCCCGCGAACACGAGGGCGCCGTCCCGTTCCCGAGCGAAACCGAACTCGCCCTTCATGCTGAGATTTCCCACCTCCAGCGGTTCATCGTTCCATACCGGACGATGTACGATGTGGTCCGTATACCCTTCATGTCTGACCTCGATTGCGATTGTCCGATCGTCCGCGTACACCTGCCGGACCGACTCAATGAACGGGTGCGGGTCGAAGGGCTCGTGAACCGCGGCGAACACGCTTGAATGAGGCGCCCGTCCCTGGCGCCGGGCCAGAAAAACGGGCATCCTGAACCGGTCCAGTTCGTCTTCGTTCTCGTCCGTTCGCCGTACCGATGGCGCGTCGCCCACGAACACGTCGGCTTCTGACAGTCCCGGGAGATGGCACCGCAATCCGGATCGTGAACCCGCCAGACCGAGACTCAGACTCACACCGTGTTCAACCCACGCGCGCGATACATTCTGGACGAATCCATAGGCTATATTCAGTCCTTCGGCGTCCCCCCGGTCCCCTTCAAATTCGGGCAGCCGTACCGCGACACCGTCCAGCAGGTGGCGTCCGGCGGGTTCCAGCGGCACGTCAAGGCTGATCCATCCGTCACGGTCCGCGCTCCCGTGCAGCGTCCAGTCGTGACGCGCGCCTCCCCGCACACGGAATATATCCAGAGCATACGAATTCCCGTCGCCGGCATTGGCCAGCATGACCATTCGCCGGTATTCCCGCGCCAGGCCCGGGTAAGCGCGCTCCCCGCTTGCTTCCATCCACTGAACCGTTCCGTTCGTCGTCTCATACGCCAGGAGTCCGCCTCGAGAGGGCCCTCGGTTTCCTCTCGTGTATTGTTCCTGCCCGTCGACGACCACCGTATTATGCGCCAGCGTGCTTACGGTCCACGGTCTGTACCGGGTATGGGTATAACCCAGGTCGGAAAGCAGCTCCTCTCCAAACGCGTGCAGCATCACGTTCAGCATGTCCGCGTGATCGTGTCCGTGGCCGCCTTCCGAGAAATGAAGGTGCACCTGCGTCTGACGCGTCTTCTCACCCAACCCGAGCCATGCATGCCCCATACCGGCGTACAGGGCCGGGCGCATGCGTTCCGTGGGCTTCAGATCCTCAAACCTCGCCCAGGAATCGTGCACGGGTATCAGCCTGCCGTCGGGGTACCTGAAGCGGTCGAGAATCGCCATGCATCGTTCCGCATCGGGGAATTCGCGAACCGGATCCAGATCGTCGAAGCGTCTGCCGTCGTCCGGATCCAGATAGCCCGGCGGATCGGAATATCCGGCAAGGGCTTCCATGACGCGCAGCAGGCCCGACAGTGTATACCGATGGTACGACGGGCTGCCCTGGCACCAGAATCCTTCCGCCGAGAATCGCCGGAAGAGGCCGTGTGCGCACCGAACCGCGCGGTGAACCAGAGCGGGGTCTTCCATGACGCGGCCCGCAACCGCGTATCCTTCGTAGGTCTCCGGGCTGGCATTGGTGTACAGAATTCCATGGACGGCGTCCTGCCGGATTCCTCCCCGGATAAACCCGTCCTCGATGCGGCGGCGGACATCCTCGCCTCGTTCTTTCGAGAGCCGCCTCAGTTCGCCGCTTTCCCGAATTGAATCGTACGCGTAGATCAGCTGCGTGGGAATCTCGGCGTAGCGCCACTCTCCCCACTTTCCTCCGCGTCGTGGAAAGGGCGGGTTCATACACACCCGCTTTTCTGCATTCGCCACGTCCGTCCAAACCAGAAACCCCGGATAATATCGCGCAAATGCGTCCAGAATCAACGCCGCCCGGCGGGCATATCGTTGCCGGCCGGTGACCTGATACAGTTGACCGAGATCACGCGTGCGGTTTGCAAGATAGAACCGCGCGCACCACCATGCCCTGGCGCGGAAGAAAAATCGTCTTCCGGACCCATCCTCGTAGAACGGGTATTCGACTTCGATTCCAAGTGGATTCAACAGGCGCAGGGTCCTGTTCTCCACAAACCTGCGCCCGGGATAGACCGCTGCGCAATGGCGGCACCGCACGCGGAACGGGTCCTCGATCGTCCAGTCGAGTTGCCGTTCTCTGACGCCCGTACTGCAACCGGCGCACGCCACGTACCGGAAACCCGTACGATCCGGAACCACGGCAACCAGTTCGTCCTCCGACAACGCCATCAGCGGCGCAACGGCCCGCTGCAGTCTTTCGAGGGATTCTGCCGATTGCGACCCGCTGAAGACGGGCGGCGGGACCCCGGCGGCCGCGCACCCGCGGGGCCGGAGCCAGCAAAAGATGAGAATGCCGACCAGCACACCGAATCCATCCATTGCCCAATCCAATCGCTATGGTTATCTTGCAGTGACGAACGCGGAAAGAGACCGTTCGCCAGGGTCTGGATGCCGAAACCGGAACGCTTCACCCGGGCACCGGTCTCCCCTGACAGAATCCGGAAGTGGACACCTACGGTACGGGTTTCCGCGGCCACGGCGACGGCCGAAAAAGGAGAACCACCATGCAAGCCGACGTACGAATCGACCCGAATGAAGAGATCGGTTTCATGAACCTGGACGAAACCGACTACGGCAGCCTTTCCACGGGAGAACGGATCCGGCGCCTGGAGGTGGAGGGGTACGTCGTTCTTCCGGACGTCCTCGACGCGGAACACATGGACCGGATCAGGCGCGAAATGGCCGATGCGCCGATGCAGACGAAGGATTACAGCGACGCGCAGACCTTTTGCTTGGAGCCGCAATGGCGCAGCCGGGCCCTGGCCGAACTGATCGCGCATCCACCCATGATCGCGTTCCTGGAAACGCTGCTCGGCGACGACATCGTGTTCACCCGGGGACTCTTCACAAGGACGCTCTCCGGGTCGCCGCCCATCTCGCTGCACACCGACGGGCAGCCGTTCGGATCTTCCATCTTCGGTTACGAGGGCAGCTGTCCGCGCCTGCTGCGTGTTCTGTACTACCTTGACGATCTGACGCCGGAGCGGGCGCCGTTCCGCCTGGTTCCGCGGTCTCACCTGTCGTTTCACGCGGAAGCCAACCCGTACGTGCGTTACAAGTACCACCCGGGCGAGGTCACACTTTGCGTGAAGGCGGGTACCGCGCTGGTTATCCCCATCAACCTGTTCCACGGCACCCATCCGAACAGGTCGCGTTCCCAACGCACGCTGGTTCAACTGGGGTACCGGCCGGCGTGGGCGGGTCCCATACAACCGATGCCGGAGTGGGACCCGGAACGTGTGTCCGCCGCGCCGGCGGCAACCAGGCGTTTTCTGCAGAGCCCGAACACAACCGGACTGGACTGGAACCAGCCCCACAAACCCAGGGGGATGAAAACCGACGCAACCGCAATCGACCCAGGGCGATGGGAGGGCTGAACCGGGCCGAAACCGGAACTGAAACTCCAGAACCGAAAAAGCCCGAAGCCATTGGTTTGGCCGGGCTTTTTCCTTTTCGAGTCCTGGATGACCTGCAGGTTATCTCCTGTTTGGAAGGATCCAGACGTCCCTGAAAAACCTCTGACGCGCTTCCGCCATTCCACCGATAACGACGGGATTCATGCAGGGTTTGGGTTCGTGGAACCGGACCGTCACGTAGTTGTAAGCGATCAGCACAGCACAGCGGGGATTGTCCGGGTTCGTCCAGGCCGACCCCGTATGTCGCACCCCCTCCGAGAATACGACAAGACTTCCCGGCGGACACCCGTAGGTCTCCCAGAGTCCCGATTCAGGGTCGTCTGCCCTTTCCGGCCAGTTCCCGTCCTGGGCCGAAACCAGATTGGCTTTGTGCGACCCGGGCACCAGGCACGTGCCGCCCTCGCCTTTCCTGACTTCGTTCAGTTCCCATACGATGCGCGTCATCCCGCTGTAGATCCGCCCGTTATGAAAGCGGTAGGAAACGGACGGATCGAGATTCGTGCCGCCCACGTGGGGACGCCACTGATTCGCGGTCGTCTCGGCCGATCGGGCCGAAACGAAGACGCTCTCCAGACGGATGCGGTCGCGCTCGGGATGAATCACCTCCTGCAGAATCCCCATGACTCTCGGATGATCGATGAGGAATTCCGCGGGACCCGCAATGGGCGCCCTCAGGTGTTCGGCCAGCCCATCGGGATCTCTCGTATAGACGTCGACGTGCTCGCGAACGCGCTGCACTTCATCCCCTGTGAGCACTCCCGGGATGACGAGAAAGCCCTTGAGGTCGAAGAGGAATTTTTCGTATTCCGTCATGGGTTCAATCGGAGCGGATTCGACGGTTTCGCTTACGTCCGTTCGTCCGTTCGTGGTTTTCATTGCAAGCGCTCCTCACAGGGTCGGTCGGGTTGCGGCCGGTTCATCATACAGGTCCGGCGCGAGCCGCATTCAGGAACCGAACGGAACCGGAATATCACCCGAAGGGATCAGGCGTCCCCCGTTTTCCTGAACAGAAAGATGTATTCATGTTTAAAGACATAGAAGCCGCCGGCGAGGGCGCGGTAACGCCAGAGTTCCGCCTGATTGCGCTTGGACCGGGTCTCCTCGAAGTTCTTGACAACGATACTCTTCAGTGCGAATGGTCTGCTGAGCACTTCGTTCATACAATAGAAACCCAGCGGGATCCACTCTCCCCTTGAATATTTGTCTCCGACGACCAGCGCAAGGTATCGACCGGTCTCCAGGTACCGTGTCAGGTTGTCCACGGTCTGGCCGAACATGCGGAGAAACTCATCCGTACTCCCTGCGTTCGAGAGATCGTCACCGTCTGCCGAGAATCTGATGATGTCGTGGTAAGGGGGATGCATGATCAGGAGTTGCGCCTTCTCAACCCCGTGCTTCATCAGGATGCCGCGGACGTCCATTTCGCGGCTGTCGCCGACTTCGATTCCCGTCGTCACATCCTCCTGATTGGGCGTTGCATCCACGAGCTTTTGCGCTTCCGCGGCGATTTCCTCATTCAGTTCCAGGCCGATGCCGTTGCGCCCGAGCCGCCTGCACTCGATCAGCGTCGTCCCGCTGCCCGCAAACGCATCGACCACCCAGTCATGACGGCGGGTGTAGCGAAGCATCAGCTGTTGAGGAATCTGCGGAACGAAATTTCCCCAGTACCATCCGAGATGTCCGCCCGATGTGTCCCGTCGATCGATGATCCAGAGACTGTCCGTGACGACGTTCTCGTACTCCTTCCACCTGAGGAGATTGATGTCGTTGATCGCCGTCTTCCTCACCGCCTGGACGCCTTTACGCAACCGCCTGACGTAATACCTTGCGCGTTCGACCGTCTGCGCTTCCAGGATCTGATTCAGTTCCGATACAAGCACATCCCTGCGCAGGGACACCGTATCGGCGCCCGGGCTTATCTTCGAGGCTCCGCCGGAACCGCGTTCGGGAGATTCGATAACCTTCCGGACGCGCAGCGTTTTGCTGCGCAGAGAATCCACGTCCGTCTGGCCATAGATATCGTCGATCGCCTGAACGAACTTCAGTCTGTCGAATAACGCGCTCCCGTAACCCAGCGGCGACGCCGTCAGGTCGTCGGTATACTGCGCTCCCTGCTCGCTCGTTTCCCGCACGGGGCCTGTTCCCTGGATGTTGGTGGACACGGGTCCTTGCGGACGGCGCTGACGGTTCGCGACGCTGCCCGGACCTGCGGTATGGTACTGAATTGTGACGGCTGATGCAAGAACAACAACGAAAACACCCGGACCCGGATGTAGCGCCGCTACCGACGAACATGCAAAAGGGGCCCGTGATGGATTCATCACAGGCCCATTAATATCAGCAATTTAAAATGGTGGGCGATACTGGACTCGAACCAGTGACCTCTTGCATGTCAAGCAAGCACTCTAACCACCTGAGCTAATCGCCCATCCGCTTTCAACCCTCAATTCCGGTTCGCAAATCTACACGAAACCGTGGGCGAAGTCAAGCGGAATGTGGGATTGCGACGCCCAATCGGACCACTCCGGTTTCAGTCGTTTGACCTTGACATCCCTGTTCGATGAACGAATATTAACGATCCCGCGTCCGAAGATGCATCGTCGGGTTTCCGGAGCGTCCGGCGCGGCAAAGGCCCGGGCCGTGTGCGCCCGGAATCGTCGCTCGGGGATCGGGTACACCAATTATAGAAGGATTGACAATACCATGAAAACCTATCAAGCCGCTCTCGTCGGTTGCAGCAGAATGGGCGCCTTCATCGACAACGAAGTGCCGCCTTCATTCGGCGCCTATTCGCATGCCGCGGGATACGAGGCGTGCGAGCGAACGGAACTGATCGCCTGTTCGGATTTGCGCACGGAAGCGATGAGGCAGGTCGGCATCCGGTACGGGGTCCCTGAACAAAGGCAGTACCTCGACTACAGTGAGATGATCGAACGCGAGCAACCGGATATCGTCAGCGTAGCCACGCAGCCCGAACATCGCGCCGGGATCGTTGTCTTCGCGGCCGAACGTGGAGTCCGCGCGATCTATGGCGAAAAGGCCATGGCCGCATCGCTCGACGAAGCCGACGCGATGGTGGAGGCGGTCGAGCGGGCGGGCGCGGTTTTCAATATGGGCACGAACCGGCGCTGGCATCCGGGATACGATGCGATGGCGGACGTGATCGACAGCGGACGCATAGGCCGGTTGAGATCGCTGATCGCGCATCAGACGGGCCCGCTGTTCAATGGCGCCAGCCACAGCTTCGACCTGCTGATGAGGCTCAACGGCGACAATCCCGTGGCGTGGGTCCAGGCCCATCTGCCGAACGGAGACCGGGTGATCGACGGCGAACGCCTGACCGAGGACCCGGTTGGACACGGGATCCTGCAGTTCGAAAACGGCGTCACCGCATACGCGCTCAATTCAGGGCGCGGCATGGAAGTGGAGGCCGTGGGCGACGCGGGCGTGGTCACGGGCCTGCTCAACGACAAAGAGTGGCACCTGCGCGAACACGGCGCCAGGGACCACCGCGGACGGTCCGTGCTTGTGCCGGGGAAATTTCCGCCATTCGAGCGGGCCAGTTCAACCGTTCGGCTGATCGAAGACCTCGTGCGCTCGCTGGACACCGGAGAACCGCCGCGCGGGGGCGTCAGAACGGCGCGCGCCAATACCGAACTCATCTTCGCGTTCGTCGAGTCACACGTCCGGGGCGGGGCAAGGGTGGCGTTACCGTTGAGCGGAAGCAAATACCGTCTCCAAAGAGACAGGCCGCCGCGAGAGCCGAAATATCAGCGTCAGGAATGAGCCGGCCGGGACCGGGAACCGGCGTGAGCGTCCATAAGACCGATCCCGTGGTTACAAAGGCTCGGATCGGTAGACGATCTGCAACAGATTGCCTTCAGGATCCGCCACGAAGTTGAACCGGGTCCCCGCGGACGTCTCCCGGTACGGCCCCACAAACGCGGCGCCACGGTCCTCCAGCATCCTGGACGCCGAATCGAAATCATCCACTTTCAGCGCAATGTGCCGGATGCCCGCGTCGTCGGCGGCGCAGACCGCGGGCGCCCTGTCGTTTGACGGCAGGAACTCCAGAATCCCTCCGCCCGGCAGGCGCACAAAATACGTCAGATTTTCTTCGTTTTCGAGAATCATCTCAAAACCGAGGATGTCGCAGTACCAGCGCGCGAGCGCTCCGGAGTCGGCAGCAACAATCGCGATATGCTCAATCGACTGGATCATACGTCCTCCATCGTTGACATGCTGATTTCGCGGCCGTTTTTGAGCGAAGCATCGACCGCGGATGCCACACGGACGACCGCCAGCCCGTCCCGCGGCGTGATCAGCGGCTTCCACAGGTCCAGAACCGCACCCGCGAAGTGCCGTATCAGCGAGCGCGACATGCCCTCGGTCTGCCCGTGGACGTCCGGCGCGACGGATGTGTCCGGATACGCGGCGTCGCCGCCGCGGTAGACCGCAATACCGGTTTCGTACGGAAGCACCTCCACCGCACCGGCCGTGCCGCGTATGGTGAACAACTGGTTCTGCGGCCGTCCCGCCATGGTCGGCGAACCCCATACGTTTTCGAGGACGGCAACGGCGCCGCAGTCGAAGGTCAGCACGACGACGATGAGGTCCTGCCGGCCGCACCCGCCGGACCGTGCGTAGGCCCTGACCCGGTCGACCGCGCTGCCGGTCGTCCACAGCGCCAGATCGATGTCGTGGGGCAGCAGCCAGTACGCAAGGGGAAAACGGCCGAGTACCCGATCCACCGCTCCCGGCTGCGAGGACCTGCGGCTGTAGATATGGAGGACCTCACCGACGTCTCCGCGGGCGACGGCCTGCCGCATTTCGGCGAAACGGGGGTCGAAACGCAGGCTGTGGCATACCATGAGATGGACGCCGGCACGGCCCGCATCATGAACCATCCGGACGGCATCTGAAGGAGACGTCGCCAGCGGCTTTTCCACCAGGACATGCTTCCCGGACGCCAGGCAGGCGCCAACCGGGTCGGCGTGCGCCCATTCGGACGTGGCAACGACGACCGCTTCGATCCGCGGATGGTCGGCGAGCATGTCGCGGTAACGGGCGCCGGTATAGAACGGCACCCACAATTCCGTCGCGACGGCTCGGGCGGTGACCTCGCCATGACCGCATACGGCCACCAGATTCGTCAGCGCACACTGATCGAGGATCCGCGCATAAAGCCCGCCCATCCTGCCGGGGCCGATAACGGCGACACACAATGGTTCTACCGGTTTTGCCATAGGATTCCCGCGAATGCGTTGGAGTCACGTCGCGAGGGATGCTGAACGCGGTCTCTTCGACAACCTGTCAGGAGGGTTTATGCTGCGCACGGCGATCGGCTTTCTGCTTTTCACCCTGTATGCAAATGGCATAATCCCGGTTGCGGCCGACGAACCGTCGACCGACGGCCGGGCACTCTACGTCCAGTACTGCGCGACCTGTCACGGACAGAACCTGGAGGGCGTCACGGCGCCCAGTCTGATCGACGGTGTCTGGATCTACGGCGGACGGGGGAACATCGCCCGCAACATCATGTTCGGCATCGTCCAGCAGGGGATGCCCGCGTTCGGAGAAGCGCTCACGCGGAAGCAGATCAACGCCATCTCGGCATTCATCCGGGAGGCCGAAAAATCGGCGGGCGCCACAAAACCGCCCATTCCCGACACACTCGACACCTACGACTACCGCATCCGCGTGGAACGCTGGGTTGAGGGCCTTCGGCTCCCATGGTCGATCGCGTTCCCGGACGCCGGCACCGCGCTCATCACCGAACGGCCCGGAAGGCTTCGCGTGGTTAAGAACGGCGTATTGCAACCCGATCCCGTCGCCAATACGCCACCCGTTCTGCACCAGGGACAGGGCGGCCTCATGGATGCGGCCGTCGATCCCGCCTATCGGGAAAACGGCTGGATCTACCTGTCATACAGCCACGCGCTCAGGGACACGTCCGAGAGCGAGCGACCGCCCGCAATGACGCGCCTCGTACGGGGGCGAATGAAAGACAACGCCTGGGCCGATCAGCAGGTCGTCTACGAAGCGCCGCACGAGACCTACGGCAGGACCCGCCACCATTACGGGTGCCGCATCGTCTTCGATCCTGAGGGGTATCTCTATTTCCCCGTCGGAGACCGGGGAATTCCCCGGTACGCACAGGACCTGGGACACCCCGGCGGCAAAATCCACCGTATCCACCGGGACGGCCGGATTCCCGATGACAACCCCTTTCTAAAACGGGAAGGCGCCCTTCCCAGCATTTACAGCTTCGGCCAGCGAAACCCGCAGGGCCTCGCCGTGCATCCTGTTACAAGCGCGTTATGGGAGAGCGAGCACGGGCCGATGGGCGGCGATGAGATCAACCTGATAAGGGCCGGGATCAACTACGGCTGGCCGACGATCACCTACGGGCGAAACTACAACGGGACGCCTGTATCGGAATTCGAGAGTAAACCCGGCCTGGAGCAACCCGTTCTGTTCTGGCGGCCCTCCATCGCGGTGTGCGGCATCGACTTCTATCGCGGCGACCTTTTTCCGAAGTGGAAGAACCGCCTGCTCGTGGGCGCTCTTGCATTTGAGGAAGTCCGCCTCCTCACGATCGAGAACGACCGCGTGATCTACCAGGAAACCATCCTCAAGAATGCCGGCCGCGTGCGCGACGTGGCGAGCGGACCCGACGGGGCCATCTACGTCGTTCTGAACAACCCCGGAACCGTACTGCGCCTGACACCGATCACACCTGAAGACCTCAACGAATTCTGAGCCGGACGCCGATCCCGCGAAGCGCCGGGCGCCTCAGCCTGCGTCAAGGCCTTCGAGAATGCCCTTCAGGTAGCCGATGCTTCTTGCCGCAATCGTCTCCGGGTCCGGTTCGAAATCGAACACTTCAACCGACACATAGCCGCTGTAGCGCAGTTCCCTGAGCTTCTTCAGTATGGGGGCGAACTGAAGCTCGCCGAATCCCGGTCCGCGCAAATTGGGGTCGTTCACGTGCACGTGCCGCATCGCACTTCCCGCCCGGTCGATGACCTCGGGATGGGACATGGCCTCAGTAGACGCCGCGCGGCAGTCCACCATGGTCTGGAAGTTCGGATGCCCGACGGCCTCGACCAGCTTCAGGGCTTCGGCCACGCCGGTCACGAAATTGGTCTCCTGGTCGGTCAGCGGCTCGATACAATAGGTAACGCCCCTTTGGGCCATCAGATCAGCGCACCCTGCGAACAGCTCCGCGGCGCGGGCAAAGCAGTCGTCGGCGTTCCATCCCTCCTGAATATTCCGCTGCTGCGGAGAGCCGTGAATCATCACGCGTCCTCCGAGGTCGCCGCAGAAATCGATCAGCGCTTTCACGTAATCCTGCGTGCGCTGCCACACCCGGCGGTCCGGATGGTTGATGTACAGCCCGGCGGGTTTTACGAGCAGCCAGTGCAGCCCCACGATCTCCACGCCCGCCGCTTCCGCCGCCTGTCTGATGTCCCGCCGCCGGACCGATGAAATGTCGTGTGCGGACTCCGCCAGGGTGAATGGCGCGATCTCCACCCCGTCGCATCCGATCCGGGCGGCATAGTCGAACACGCGCTCGATCTCCCAGCCCTCGAAAAACTCGTTGCAGACCGCAAGTTTCATCACCGAAACCTCCAGGTGTCCCGTCCCGGAAAAATCTCACCGTCCGGCAACCTGTTACCGGGAAAGAACACACACGTTCAGGAACACAATACGGGCGCCACGACGGGGACGGATACCGCAACAGTTCGGCGCCGACAAAATCCTTGACAGAAGACCCGGATTTCTCTAACATAAACGGGCTGTCTACAAAATTCAAGAAAAACGTTCAGGAGATGCCGTTATGGCGCAGGCGCCGGACGCCCGATCCGCAGATCAGGAAAACGAAGACCACATCATCGAGGTGCATGACGTCTGGAAAACCTACTCGATGGGAGACCAGGAAGTCCACGCGCTTCGCGGCGTCTCGTTGAACGTCATCCGGGGCGAGTACCTCTCCATCATGGGTCCCTCCGGTTCCGGCAAGACAACGCTTTTCAACATGGTTGGCGCCCTGGATCGCCCCTCCAAAGGTAATGTCGTCGTCAATGCAATCGAAATGGGATCGCTCAGCCAGGCGCAGATCGCCTATCTGCGCTGCCACAATATCGGTTACATTTTCCAGAGCTTCAACCTGATCCCCGTCATGACCGCCCTGGAGAACGTCGCGCTCCCCATGGTTTTTTCAGGTATGAAAAAGTCGGAATACGAAGAAAAGGCCGCTCACAAACTCACTCAGGTGGGTCTGGGTGAACGCCTGAAGCACAACCCTTACGAACTCTCGGGAGGGCAACAGCAGCGCGTGGCCATCGCCCGCGCCATTGCCAATGACCCGGACCTGGTACTGGCGGATGAACCCACGGGCAACCTGGACCTCAAGACCGGTCAGGAGATCATCGAGTTGCTGCAGAGACTCCAGTCCGACAGCGGTGTCACCATCGTCACGAACACGCACGACCACAAGATGCTGGTGGCGTCCGACCGGGTTGTGGACCTGCGGGACGGACAGGTGGAACTGGTGCGGAGGCGGGATGAGATCGACATTCAGGAAGGACGGATCGAAGGGCTGGATATCGAAGAATTGAGCAACTGAGACACAGCGGGGCCCGACAAGAAACGAGGCGTTCGTCTGAACGACGAACGCCTTTCCTGTATACCGCTTTCCGCAACGACTCGCAAAGCCGATCCGGGAGTCACTCCTCGGCCCGGTCGCCGGCCGGGCCGTAGAGCAGGTCGTAGTAACCGTTCTGCTCGAGACGGCGGATCATTTCGCGAATCATGGCGTCGTCTACGCGAAACATCTCGGCAATCTGTTCGGGCGTGCTGCCGTCCCGCACCAGTTCGATCAGGCGGTCGCGACTCACAATGAGTTCGGGAACGGCCATCGACGTGCTCCGGATCCGGGGAACTATCAGGGTGTTATTGTGGAAACAAATGGTGGCGCCCGCCGGAATCGAACCAGCGACACAAGGATTTTCAGTCCTCTGCTCTACCAACTGAGCTAGGGCGCCTCCATTCCTCGGGAAAATGCATTGTTCCCGTTGTACGACAAAGGCGGGAATCTAACAAAACAAGGCACGGATGTCAAGACAGTTGCGATTGTTTAAAGCGGTATGGCCGTATGGTCAGGTCTGCGAATACGGACCACGCGCAACCGGTCCGCCCGACAGTTTGACGCGCATATCCGATCACGTCATCAGGCCGGAACGAAGCCTGCTCGAGAGAGTGCCGATCGATGGCCGGCGCTGAACGAACAGCCGAAGCAATTGAACCGGACGCGGCTCCCGCCGGGTCAGCGGGCGGGGTCACTGTCCGGTCCGTGGTTTCCGGCCTGTTGCTCGTCCTCGGCCTGGATGCCCTGGCGGTCCACCTCCGGTACGTCGTACACGGCTCGCTGATGACGTACAGCCATGTGCCGATGGCCATGCTCATCGTGTTTGTGCTGATGATCATGGCCGGCGCGCTCCTGGCGCGGATATCCGGATGGAAGCTTGCGCCGGCGGAATGGCACGTCATTCTGGCCATGGGCGTCGTCGGCGCGGCTGTTCCCGGTTTCGGTCTGAGCGGCTATCTGCTTGGGTACATCGCATCCCCGTACTATTTCGCGACCGAAGTCAACGAATGGCATATCTACCTGCATCCGTACATCAACCCCTGGCTGATCCCTTCAGACGAAGACAAGGCCGTCACGTGGTTCTTTGAAGGCGCTCCCAAAGGCGCGCAGGTCCCGTGGGATGCCTGGGTGCTTCCACTGTTGTGGTGGACCACGTTCATCGTCGCGGCATTCGTGGTCCTCGGCTGCGTGGCCGTCATCTTTCGCAGACAATGGGTACAGAACGAACGACTGGCATTTCCGGCGATGGCGCCCCTGATTCACATGGCGGAAGAACCCGGCAGTGGAAGATTCGCACTCCCTGATTTCACGAAGAACTACCTGTTCTGGATCGGCTTCGGGCTGGCCTTCGGAATGATCGCCTGGAACTGCATCAACTATTTCCTCCCCGGCTTTCCACGGTTTCCGGTCTATCGGGGCCGTTGGCTCTGGATCGACCGTCAGCATCCGCCCGCCTATTTCTTCATCGGTCTGTTTACCATCTTCTTCTCCTATTTCGCCAGCCTAGACGTTCTGTTCAGCATCTGGTTCTTCGACCTGCTGTTCATTTCCGAAGGCGGCTGGCTGCACCGCCGGGGGTTTACGGCCATATCGCCGTACTATTACCGCGGCGTCTATTACTGGCAGACCAAGGGCGCATTCGCCATGCTGGCCGCCTCGGTCTTCTGGGTAGGCAGACGCCACATCAGGGACGTGTTCCGCAAGGCATGGAACCGGGACCATCCGATGGACGACCGGGACGAACCGCTCTCCAGCCGTACGGCCGTCGTCGCCATGCTCGTCGGGCTCGCGTTCATGTGGCTCTGGCTCTGGCGCATCGGCTTCGACCCGCTTCTGGCGGCCCTGCTCCTTCCGGCGGTCATCTTCACGTATGTCGGCCTGGCCAAGATTCTCGCGGAGACCGGCATGCCGTACACCAACGTGCCGGCGGGTCCGTGGGGTCTCGTATCGCCTTTCATCGGGTCATCGACCGTCAACGAAAGCACGCGGGTCGCCCTCCGGTTCGCGTCCAGGATCACCTCCCACTTCAAGGGGCTCTTCCTGCCGGCCCTTGCGCACGCCGGGCGGGTTGCGGAGGGCGTCCGGGGCGGCCGGCGGCGTCTTGCGTATGCCGTCGTCCTCGCATTTATGGTCAGTTGGATCGCGAGTGTGCTGCTCACGATCCAGCTGGGATACCGGGACGGCGCCTACAATTTCAACTCCTGGGAAATCGTGCGCGCGGGGCCCAAGCATTTCGATGGCACCGCGACTTCCGTCAAGAACTTCCTGACAAAACCCCCGGATCCGCCCGTCTACCGCGAACATCCCGACTATATGGTGTTTTTCGGCCTGGGCGGCCTGGCCACGCTCCTGCTCATTTTTATGCGTCACCGTTTCGTATGGTGGCCGTTGCATCCTGTCGGACTGGCCATTTCGGGTTCGTACCTGGCCCGGCGAACCAGCTTGACGATATTGCTGGCATGGCTGGTCAAACTGGTCATGCTAAAGATGGGCGGGCCTTCCGTATACAGGAAATCGCGCCCCCTGTTCATCGGCCTGCTCGCCGGATATATACTCGGTGTCGCCCTCTCGGCCTTTATAGACGTCCTGTGGTTCCCGGAACGGGGCCACAGCGTTCACCGCTTCTGATCGGCGTCCGGCGGCGAATGACCGGGGTCGGAAACCGGGTACCCGCAACCGTAGCGGCACTGCAGAAGCCTTGATCCGGATGACTCAATGAAAACCCGTCCACGCATCGGTCTTGCACTGGCGCTTCTCTTCGCCGCCGGGGCCTTCGCCGGCCTTGCGGTGGGACCGGAACGCGTCAACCCCTACCTGGCCGCAATCCTCGGACTCCGTGCGCCCGTTGCTCCACCGTCCCCTTCCGTTCCGGAAGCGAACGCCACTTCGGTTCGCGTACTCGACACCGTATCGGACGCCGGCGTCATGTCGCACGTTGCCGGCTTTACGGAACACCGGTCGCGAGTTCCCGGATACCCCGGACACGCCGCGGCCGCCGAGTACATCCGGCGCAGTTTCGAGAGCGCCGGTCTCCGGGACGTCCGCGCCGAGCCGTTCGACGTCACCTCGCCCGTAGACAAGGGCGGCAGCCTGAGGCTGTTGCGGGACAATGTCACGTTTCCCATCCACGCAATCTGGCCGAACCTCGTCAAAACCTCCACGCTGCCGCGCGAAGGGGTCCGCACGCGGTTGATATACGGCGCGACCGGGGAATTTGCCGACTTCAACGGTCATGCGCTCGAAGGCGCGGCCGTTCTCATGGAATTCAATACCCGGAACAACTGGCTGAACGCGGCCACGCTGGGGGCGGGACAAGTCATCTTCATCGAACCGGATTCGACTTTCTATACCGAAGCCGAGCAGAAATTCCTGCAGGTGCCCAACAGCGTGGAACGATTCTGGATCGACAAAGCGTCGGGGCAGGCTCTGAAGGCAATGCTCGAACAACGCGGCGAACTTGAAATCGAACTGCACGCGAGAATGGAGTGGGAGAAACACACCGCCCACAATATTCTGGGCTTCCTTCCGGGCTCGGATCCGATCCTGAAGGAACAGATCGTCGTGATCAATGCGTACTACGACGCCATGTCCGTCGTCCCGGCACTGGCGCCCGGCGCCGAGATGGCCGGCGGCGCCGTCGCCCTGATGGAACTGGTCAACTACTTCAAACGATATCCCCCGGGGCGCACCGTGCTCTTTCTGGCCACTTCGGCCCACCACCTGGGCTTTCGCGGCATCTGCGATTTCCTGGGCCGCCACGCCAGAAAGGAGAGGCATTTCGCGGCCCTGATGACCGACCCCATCGACATCCGACTCTTCATCGGCCTGGACCTGTCGAGCCAGACCGCTCAAATCGGCGTCTGGAACAGTACGCGCAACTTCTACTACAATCGGTTCTTCACACCTTTCGGAAAGAAGTTCGTCCGCATCTCGCAGGCGATCGCACCCGCCTTCGGCCTCGACCCCGATCAGGCGCTGCTGGACGGCATCAATCCCACGGGCGGAATGACCTGGGATATGTTCATCCCCGGTGCAAACCTGAAGACCGACGGCGAAGTCGTCCTCGAAGCCGGCACGCTCGCCCTGTCCCTGGTCACGCTGAACGATGCGCGTTTCCGGGTCGATACGCCCCTGGACCGGCCGGAAGGGGTAAACTTCGATAATCTCGCAAAACAGGTCCGCCTGATTACGGGTGTGCTCGACATTGCCCTGAACGACCCAACGCTCATCCCTGATTATCGACTCAATCCCGATGACAGGATGCGCGGTCTGAAGGGATTCGTACGTACCTTTCCCAGGCGCAGCATCGTACCCGACCGGCCCAAGCCGGGCGCCATCGCCGCGCTCAGGATGGGCATCGACAAATCGGTCAAGGGCGTCCGGCGCATCTATTACGACCTTGCCGACGAAAACGGTGAATTCTACATGCCGGGAATCGCCGAACGCCGCGTCTCCGTCAGCGCCTACTTTCAGGACCCGGAGACCGGTGAGATCACGTACGCACCAAATTACGGGCAGCAGGCGCGGATCTACCGCGGCGACTTCGACATGGACTGGTGGATCTCCAAGAGAAACATCATCCTCTTTCCCTGTATCGCCACCGACTTCTACGATACCGTCGATCCGCGTTTCCTCACCAAGCTCTCCCAGATCAGCGTCTACGGTAGCGGCAACGTCACGCCACAGGAATACGGATACGCGATCGGCTTCGGCCCGACGGAACCCGTGGGCACCCTGTTCACGCGTCCGGGCGAGAGAATCAAGGTCGCGATGAGGGCCGGCGGCGTCGCGGCGGGCTCCGGCGACATCGGCATCCGCTTCCTGTTGCTGAATGCGACCAGCGCCGAGAGCGAGGAAATCGCAAGGGGCACGGGTTATCCCACGCTCACCCACGGATCGTTTGCGCGCACCTCCTTTCTGGCCGCGCGGGACATGTGGACCCTGAACGAAGCCCGGAAGCAGGAGATGCAGAAATACGCCATCGAAAACCAGCGTCTGAACATGCTGCACGGCCAGGCCCGCCTCCACCTGGACATGGCCGAAGCCGCGATGTCGCAGAGTCGCTGGGACGTCTTCATGAAGCATACCCGCGCGGCCCTCGGCATCGAATCGCGCGCCTATCCGGACGTCAAGGACACGCAGAACGACGTGGTGCGCGGCGTCGTCTTCTTCATGGCCCTGGTCATCCCATGCGCATTTTTCACAGAACGCCTCATCTTCACTGCCGTGGATATCCGGAGGCAGATCGCGGGATTTATCGGTATTTTCGTTCTCATCTGGGTTTTCCTTTCGAACGTGCATCCGGCGTTCGAGATCTCCAATCCCCTGGTCGTGCTGCTCGCCTTCGTCATTCTCGCGCTGGCGGTGTTCGTGATTTCACTCGTTTTCAATCGGTTCAACGAAA
This sequence comes from Gemmatimonadota bacterium, assembly GCA_028874335.1. Classification (GTDB taxonomy): domain Bacteria; phylum Latescibacterota; class UBA2968; order UBA2968; genus JAAXHE01. Next base: position 25,389 of record JAPPJY010000003.1, read on the forward strand.
CCATGCGCCGGTTACGGGTCCCGGAAGTGCGCTTGCATGAAACCGACGTGGGTCGAATCTCCGCCTCCCTGGCGGCCTTTCAGCTCGGCATCGCAAACATGAAACGCCGCAAATTGCGCACGGCGCTTACGTTCACCACGCTCCTGCTCCTCACGTTTACGGTACTCTCGTTTACGTCCATCACAACGGCTCTCGAATTTCGCCGGATTCCCCTGGGCACCGAGGGTCCGTACCCCGGAATGCTCATCCGCAGCAAGTTCTGGGGTCCGCTGGAAGACGTCGTCTACGATTATGCCGTCACGCATTTCCGGGAATCCGCGATAACGGCCCCTCGAAGCTGGTACTATACGCGGGAGAAAAAGATCATCCCCGTCGAGTCCGAAAACAGCTCCACACACGTACTCGGCGTTCTGGGAATGACGCCTGAGGAGGCGGACGTGACCGGCGTCCACAAGACACTGAAGGTCGGCAGGTGGTTCCGTCCGGGAGAATCCGCGTGCATACTGCCGGAAAAGATAGCGGAACTCCTCGGCGTGGACCCGGGCCGGCTTGAAGCGTCACACGTCCGGATATTCGGCGAGTCGTTGCCGGTGATCGGCCTGATCGACGCCGGGGCGTTCAGCGAGCTCAAGGACCTCGATGAGGAACCCCTCAGTCCCGCTGACTTCAAGCTTACCGATGAGGAAGCCATCGAACAGATGACCACCCAGGAAACGCGGGAAAAACAGGGCCTGGAACAACCTGAAGTCGAAATCATGCCCTTCGAGCACATCAACCCCGACGACATCCTGATCGTCCCGTACGCGTTCCTGCGCCAGGTGGGCAGCCCGCTCCAGTCGGTCGCCCTCCGGTTCGACGCCGGATCAGACGTGGAGAGCAACGTCAAGGAGCTTCTGTCCAGGCTCTCGGTTGTACTGTTCGCGGGTCTTCCGGAAGCGGACGGTCGCGTCAACGTCTCGATTTTCAGTTCCCTTGGCGACACGTCGAGACGCGGGATGAGCGATCTCTTTATTCCCATCCTCATCGCCTCGCTCATCGTCCTGAATACCATGATGGGTTCCGTGTACGAACGGTTTCGGGAAATCGGCGTCTATTCCGCGGTGGGCCTGGCGCCGGTCCACGTCGCTTTTCTGTTTATCGCGGAAGCCTGCGTCTACGCCGTCCTCGGCACGGTGAGCGGCTACATGCTGGGCCAGGCCGTTGCGAAGCTGCTTCTCTGGCAGGGCTGGCTCTCGGGCGTCACGGTCAACTATTCCGCCCAGTCGGCCGTTGTTTCGTCCGCCCTGGTCATGGCCGTCGTCATCCTGTCAACCCTCTATCCTGCCAGGCAGGCATCCCTGATGGCGGTGCCGGACGTATCCCGCCGCTGGAAAATCCCCGAGCCGGAAGGCGACGACTGGCGTTTCGAATTCCCGTTTACGGTTGGCGGAAACGATGTATTCGGGCTCTGTGTGTTCCTAACGGACTACTTTGATTCCCACAGCGGCGAAGCGATGGGGGCGTTCTACACGGACGGTGCCCATCTGTACGGGAAGGGCGGCGCCGGTGAGAGCGGATACGCAATCCGCACGACCCTGTGGCTGGCGCCCTTCGATCTGGGCGTCAGCGAGGAGCTTCGCTTCGAGGCGGAACCCACCGGCCAATTCGATATCTATACCCTCACGCTCACCCTCAGGCGGCGCTCCGGAGAAGTGGCTTCATGGCGGCGGGTCAACCAGGGTTTCATGAATACCCTGCGCAAGCAGTTTCTCATCTGGAGAACCGTGGACCCGGCCGAGAAAGCGGCGTACAGGGAAAAAGGCATGCGGATGCTCGTCTCGGACGAACCGGAGGCGAAACCGGCCTGAAAGACGACCCGGCGAAGCTGAACTGATTCGTTTTCCAGACATCGCGATACGGAATTTGGCTTTGCAAAATCACTCTTTGATTGTATTTTTCAGGCCTTTACCCGTAGCGCGGCTTCGCTTTGCTCGGCCGGAACCAATCAGGTGACAGGAAACTCGCGCGGCCGTTTGATGAATCAATCACTCCCCCCTTGAGGGGGAGTCGCAGAAGCCGAGCCGACCCCTGAGACGCCGCGCTGAGCTTGTCGAAGCGTTGTCGAAGGGCCGGCGACAGCTGATGCGGTGGGGGGATTGCAACAACATACCGAATGCAAGCAGCATGATCAGACATGTACGAAAATGCACCGTAGTCTCACTGTAAGACTTTAAAACGCATCGACCTGCCATGGCCTTTCTCGATCGAATTCGCAGGCGGAAATCCAATCCGTACCAGGAAATCGAAGAGTACCGGGATCTGCTTGATGTCCCCAAGGAGTTCGAAGAGGGCTTCAACTCCAAGACCATTCTCGGTGCACTCTTCGTTTCCGTCATTATGGTTCCGGGCAACATCTACCTGGAACTCATGGTGGGACATTCCGTCGGCGCCGCCGCCCAGTGGGTGACCATCATCCTGTTTCTGGAACTGGCCAAGCGCTCGTTCACCGTGTTGAAGAAGCAGGAGCTCTACCTGCTCTATTATGTCACCAGCGCCCTGGTCGCCCGCGAAACCGGAATGTTCGAAGGCCTGCTCTGGCAGCAATACTACGTCCAGTCTCCCGCAGCGAAGCAGTTCGGCATCTCCCACCTCATCCCCCGATGGTGGGCGCCCCCGCCCGATTCACCCGCGCTGATCGATCGGACCTTTCTCCATCAGGACTGGCTGCTGCCTATCTCCCTGCTCGTTTTGGGAATGATCATGGGGCGCATCCAGTGGTTCACCGCCAGTTACGTACTCTTCCGCATCACCTCCGACTACGAGCGCCTGCCGTTTCCGTTCGCGCCGATCAACGCGCAGGGCGCTATGGCGCTTGCCGAAGAGAGCAGCGGCCAGTACAGCTGGCGTTGGCGGGTCTTCAGCATCGGCGCCGTGATCGGCGTGGTATTCGGCTCCGTCTACGTGGCTGTGCCCGCCATTACCGGCGCGTTCATGGAGAGCCCGCTTCAGCTCATCCCCATCCCATGGGTGGATTTTACCCAGTACACGGGATATTTCCTGCCGGCCACGCCGCTGGGCTTCACACTGCACCTGGCCCCCATCTTCGCCGGGCTGCTGGCGCCCTTCTGGGCTGTCATGGGCGCATTCATCGGCGTCGCCATCCACACCGCGGCGGGCCCCATCCTTTATTCCTACGGGTACATGCCCAACTGGTACATGGGCATGGATACCATCATGACCCACTTCGTCACGGGCATCGATTTCTGGATGAGCTTTGGGATCGGCATCACCTTCGCCATCGCAATCATTGGATTCTACCAGGTCTGGACCGGCGTCCGAACCGCGCGTGTGGAGAAAAAAGAAAAGGGAAGCTGGACGCCGCCGCCCGGCCGGGGAGACTTCCGGATCTGGATCTGCATCGTGCTCTTCTGTCTTGCGAGCCTCTATACCATAATCCTTGCCAAGGTCCTCTTCCCTGACCTTGTAAGCACCGTTCTGCTCATCTTCTTTTTCGTCTTCGCGTTCGTCTATACACCGTTGATCTCCTTCGTCAACGCCCGGCTGGACGGGCTGGTCGGACAGAACGTCAATATCCCCTATATCAGGGAAGCCACGATCTTTCTGAGCGGGTTCAGGGGTATCGAAATCTGGTTTGTGCCCTTCCCCCTGGCCAACTGGGGCGCTCAGGCCGAGACGTTCCGTCAGATCGAACTCACGGGCTCGAAATTCACCGGAATCCTGAAGGCTGAGGTCTTCATGATCCCGCTGATCCTTCTGACCAGTTTCATGTACTGGTCCTATATCTGGAAGCTGGCGCCCATTCCCTCTTCCTCCTACCCCTACGTCCAGATGATGTGGCCGCTACGGGCGCTCCAGAGCAGCGTCTGGTACACCGGCACCATGCAGGGTGAGGTGGAGCACGACCCGTCCTCCGGAACCGTATCGTTCCAGCCGAGCAATCTGCCCGACGGCAACTGGTGGTACTGGCGCGCCCGCGCCTCGGCCGACGCGCACATCGATGACCATGAACAACGCGCTTACGGACCGTGGTCCCGCGTTGGGTATTTCTATACGAACTTCAAGAGTCCCGAAAAGCCGCTCGTGCCGCCGCTTCCGGTGGACCGGTCGGCGCCGGACATTTCCGAAGCGTTGCGGTTGGGCCTGCCTTCGGCGCCGGCGTTGCGGAGTCCGGATGACGGAAGCCACGCGGACAACCCCAACCCCAACCTGGTTGTGCTCGCCGCGCGGGACCCGGAGGGGCGGGATCTTGTCTATCAGTTCGAAGTGGATCAGGTGCCCTCCTTCGACGGTTCCTTTCTGCAGAGTTCGGACGACGAGCCGATCCTGTTCGAAGCCATCAAGCCGGTCGTGATCGCCATCGGACTCGTCGTCGGCCTGGTCTCGTTCGTGGTTCTGTCCGTCCTGGGCCTGCCGGTCCTGCTCATCTTCGGATACATACGGAGTCTGACGAGCATTCCCCACGTGATGATCACCGAGATCATCGGTGCGCTCCTCGCGCGGTACTATTTCTGGAAGCGTTTCGGAAGACAGCAATGGCGCCTCTACGCGGCGGTGTTGTATGTCGGATTCTCGGTGGGCATGTCCCTGGTGGGCATGGCCTCCGTCTCCATTGCAATGATACAAAAGGCCGTCTCGGTACTGTTGTTCTGAGCAATGGCTTTGGTTCCACCCGCATCTATTATGTCGGATTGAATTGTCGCATCCGGACCGTTCGATCAAACACCCCAGGACGGCAGCATGTCAGCCGCGATCGGCATGATCGAAGTCGAAGGCGTCGCCGGGATTATTCTCGCGTCGGACGCCGCCTGCAAGGCCGCCGGCGTGGACCTTCTGGGCTGGGAGTCCATCGGCGGCTTCACCACCGTCTTTCTTGGCGGATCCATCAGCAGGGTGGCGACGGCGCTCAAGAGTGGCGAAGAAGCGGCCAGAGAGGTTGCGGGGCACGTCGTGGCGGCGCCGATGACACACCCCGAACCCGCCTGCCGGGAATACGTTTCAAATGAAATCGCAACGGAGCGGCGCACGCCGACCGGCGCGCTGGGTCTGATCGAGACGAGAGGATACGGCGCGCACGTCACCGCCAACGACAATATGGTGAAGGCGGCCGACGTCCGGGTCTTCAACGTGCTCACCGTACACAACCGGGTGGTCTGCTCCCTTATACTTGGGGACGTGGCTTCCGTGACCGAGGCCCTGCCCGTGGGTCGCGCGAGCATCGAGACAGGAGAGAATTTCCTCGGCGCCGCCCTCATCCCCAAGCCCCTGCCCGACGTCCTGTGGGCATTCGGCCCCTGAGCGCCGTCGTGTCCGCACGAAATCATGCCCTGGGGATTCTGGAGACCCGCGGCATGACCGCGCTTGTCGCCGCCCTGGACGCCATGCTGAAAACCGTGGACGTCAGGGTCCTGGGGCGTCACGGCGTTGGATCCGGCTGGCTGACCGTCGTGATCGAAGGCGTCGTTTCGGACGTGGAGGCCGCCATTCGGATCGGGCGATCCGAGGCCGAGAACCACGGCGAGTTGATCAGCGCCGATGTGATCGCCGGCCCGGCCCCGGGCGCCCTCGCGTCCATGCCGCACATGGCGGGCGCGGGCACGTCGAAACCGGTCGGCTCGCTGGCGATGGGCATCCTCGAAACACGCGGAATGGTACCCCTCATCCGCGGCGCCGACGCCATGATCAAGAGCGCACCCGTCCACGTCGCCGGCTGGACTTCCATTGGCGGCGCGCTGGTTCATCTCGTGGTCCGGGGCGATATTTCATCGGTCCAGACTGCCCTGCAAGCCGGAAGAGCGTGCGCGGATGAAGTCGGGGAAGTCTACGCGACCCTGGCAATTCCCAGCCCTGAAGCGGGTATCGCCCCGCTGCTTCCGGATCCGCCGAATTCAGACGGGCGCGAGGAAGACGCCGGGGCGCTCGGTATTCTTGAAACAACGGGTTACGTGTCCGCGGTCGGCGGATCGGACGCGATGGTCAAAGCGGCCGACGTCGACCTCGTGCGCCTCGTCATCGCCAGCGGAGGCCGGGTGGACGCGCTGGTGAAAGGCGATCTCGACGCGGTCCAGGCGGCCGTGGAAGCCGGTATCGATGGCGCGCAGGAGGCCGGTGAACTGAATGCATCCTGTGTCGTTTCCCGCCCGTCTTCCGAAATCATGGCCTGCTTCGGCGGGAACACCGTCAGGAATACGTCAGGCTTGCATCAGGCGATGGGACTGATCGAAACGCGCAGCACCGTGGCCCTGGTCAAAGCCGTGGATCAGATGTTGAAGTCCGCGGACGTGGAATACGAGGGCCGGTACAAAGTGGGGTACTTTCTCACGGCAAGCGTCGTCCGGGGAGACGTCGGCGCGGTACGTGCCGCCCTGAATGTCGGCGCCGGGGAAGCGGAGAGGTACGGCGAACTGGTGTCTGCACACCTTATACCCCATCCCTATCCGGCGCTGGAAGAAAGGCTGATCCACTGATCGATCGCTGACCTCCTGGGAATGATCGATGATCCGTATTGACGATGCGGTTGTTACCGAACAATTGCTCAAGGACAGACTGGGCGCTGAGCGGGAAGTCGAAATCTGCCCGCGGGCAAAGCTGACGCCGCTGGCGCTGGACTATCTGGCGGCCAACCGGGTCCAGGTATCCAGAAGAGAGGCGGCGGCCGCCGGTCCGCGGACTTCAGCGCCGGCCGCCCGTCGGAAATCCGGCGAACGGAAAGAATTCAAGGGCATCTTCTGCCCCAATATCGTCATTTTCGACAGCAATGACCGGATCAACTACGCGGAAATGGAGCGATATGTCAACTGGCTCATCGAAGCCGGCATCCACGGGTTGTATCCCAATGGAAGTACGGGCGAATTCGTGCGACTTTCCAGCGACGAGCGCAAGGAGGTCGTGCGCCTGGTCACGAACGTCAACCGGGGGCGCGTGCCCGTTCTGGCCGGCGCGAGCGAAGCCAACCTCCGCGACGTGCTCAGAATGAGCGAATACTACGCCGGCATCGACGTCGACGCCATTTCTCTCGTACCCCCGTACTATTACGAGATCTCGGACACCAGCCTCTTCGAGTACTTCGCTGAGATCGCGAGACAGACGCCTCTCGACGTCCTTTTATACAATATCCCCCAGTTCACGCAGGAACTCACGCTGGACATCATGGAACAGTTGCTGCCCTTCGAGCGAATCATGGGTACCAAAGATTCCAGCCGGGATATGCCGCGGCTGATCAACACCATGCATCGGCTGCGGGCGCAGCGCCCAGACTACGTGGTCCTGGTCGGCTGCGAGGAAATCCTGTGTCCATCCATTATGATGGGCGCCAGCGGGGGCACGATCGCGACCTCCGGCATCATTCCCGAGGTCATTGTGGATATCTATGAAAAGACGCTTGCCGGCGACCTCGAGCGTGCACGCGGCATGCAATGCCGCATCCTGGACCTCATCAACCTGATGCTGCTGGGTGTGAACTTTCCGGAGGGATTCAAAACCGGTGTGGCCGTGCGCGGATTCGACGTCGGACCTCCGCGGCAGGCCATGAGCGACGAGGAAAAGGAATATCTCCTCAAGCTCGAGTCCCAGATCAGCTGCATCCTCAAGGATATGGGTTACGACGTGAATGGTGCGCGGGCGTGTCCCGTAACCGACCTGCCGCCAATTGTCGACCGTACCTGACGCGACGGGTTGTTCCGCGGGGGCAATACCCGGAACCCGCCATGATTACATCAACTGAAGTCCTTAACGGAGAACCTCCATGGCTGAAAACGCGCAGCGGCACAACCTCGTGGACCCGTTCAACCTGGATGCCGGCGACGGCTACGTCTGGCTGAAAGGCAACCTCCACTCCCACACGACGAACTCCGACGGCAGGGCGTCGCCCCAGGAACGTCTGGACGGCTACGTGAGCCAGGGGTACGACTTCCTTTGTCTCTCGGACCACTACCGGATCACCCGGATCGATTCCGTGGATTGTCCGGACGACTTCGTGCTCATTCAGGGCGCCGAACTGCATCCGGACAATCCGTTCGGCGGACAGAAACACCATTTTCTCTGCCTGAACATCCACGAGGACCTGGACTCGGAGAACATGCCGCCCCAGCACGTGATCGACGCGGTTCAGGAACAGGGGGGCAGCACGTGGCTTGCCCACCCGTACTGGAGTTCGGTCAACATCCTGAGGGACACCGTTCCGCTCACGGGATTTGCCGGCGTGGAGGTATTCAACACAACGTGCCGACGCGCGGGCCGGGGGGAATCCGGCGTTCATTGGGACGACTGGATGGACCTGGAGAACAGGCTGTATCCCGCCCTGGCCAACGACGACTCCCACGCCCTCGAATCGGATAATCACGATACCTATGGGGGCTGGACGATGGTACGCGTGAAGGACCGGTCTCCAGCGGCCATTCTCGACGCGCTCGAACGGGGCGCGAGCTATTCGAGCACCGGCGCCCAGATTCGGAACATCACCCTGCGAAGAAGCGACGAGGAGAAACGGCCGGTCGAGGCCGCCGTCGAATGCTCCGAGGCCAGGTGTATCCTGGCCGTTTGCGATACGTTCGGAACCGAATACAGGAATTCCGGCAAATCCTTTACGAGCGCCACGTTCAACCTGCGGCCGGGCGCACGCTGGGTACGTTTCGAAGTGATCGGAACGGACGGCTCGAAAGCCTGGTCCAACCCGTTCGACCTCACCTGAGGCTGGCGTCGCGATGGGACTCATCCTGACACCCAAACAGGTGGCAGCGTACCGCAAGGACGGTTACTTACTGGTACCGGATCTGCTGACGCCGCCTGAAATCGACGCCTTCCTGGAAGCGCAGGCGGAAACGGTGGCGCCGGAAATCCTGGAACTCGGCCTGCGCAGGCACACCGCGGATCCGCAATGGCGTTACCTGGCGTCGCATCCCCGTGTCTCCGGAATCGCGTCTCAGCTGCTGCAGGGTCCGGCGATGATCGTCCAGACCATGTACATGGAAAAGGCACCGCGCGGGGGCACGGGTATCGCGCTCCATCAGGACGCACACTATATCAGGAACGAACCCGGCACGCTCATGGCGTGCTGGCTTGCGTTGAGCGATACCGACAGCAGCAACGGCGGGCTCTGCGTCGCCGCCGGCAGCCACCTGGCCCCCCTCCGGAATACCCGTCCCCCTCGAGACAGCAGCGAACACGCCTCCTGGGTGAAAGATTACGCCATGCGAGGACCCGACGGCACGGAGTGGGCCGAAACCATGCACTCGCACGAGGTCGCCGGCGTAAGCCGCGATGAACTCACCTTCCTTACGGTTCCGCGAGGATCGGGCGTCTTCTTTACCGGCAGAACCATCCACGGCTCATTCGCGAACCGGTCCATGGGCAGGCCCCGGCTTGCATTCGCCATCCACTATGTGAGAGAGGGTACGTGGGTGTTTCGCCGGGACATCCAGGACCTCGCGCCGGCAAACTGAAGGGACCTCCACCATGAAACGCGTTGCAAAGCCGGAAGGCGAATACAATATCGTCATCGAAGACGTCCCCGTACCTGAAGTCTCGCCCACGGAAGTGCTCATCCGGGCGGAGTGCAGTCTGATCAGCCGCGGTTCCGAGATCTGGCGGCGTTATATCCGTCCCGAAGCCATCGACCATCAAGCCATGGGCTATTCGTTCGTGGGAGACGTTGTCGAGGTCGGCGCCCGCGTGGACGGCTTCTCCATCGGCGACCGTGTGGCGGCTCTTGCGCCGCACGCGGAGTACGTGGCCGTCGAAGTCGTGGACTCACCCCACCGGGCCCCGGTTGTGCATCTTCCGGACGCGGTCTCCTCGGAAGCCGCGACGTTCTGGCCGCTGAGCACCAGTTCCGTTCTCTGGATGCGCGAAATCGAGGCCCGCAAGGAAGACACGGTGGCTATACTGGGTCAGGGTCTCGTCGGCTCGATCTGCATGCAGGCGCTGAACGCGGAAGTGAACCCCCGGGTGATCGCTGTCGACGCGCTTCCCCTCCGGTGCGAACTGGCCGCAAGCCTGGGGGCGGACCACGTGGTGGACGCATCGCGCGAGGATCCCGTAAGGGCCGTCAAAGATCTGACGGGCGGCGCAGGCGTGGAGATCGCGGTGGAGGCGGTGGGCGGCCGCGCCGGGGCGGCCGCGTTCGCGCAGGCGCAGGATATGGTGAAACGAAAAGGCCTGATCCAGGTGATCGGCCTGTATGAGGACGAGCCCCTGCCGCTCGACTCCGGAAAGATCCAGGGCCGGCGGATTGTCGGCGGGTACTCGGACGGCGGCAGACGTCCTTCGGGCTCCGACCGCGCCCTGCAGCTTCTCGCCCAGAATAAGATCCGCGCCGAAGCAATGATTTCCCACCGATTCCCCTACCAGGAAGCGGCAGAGGCCTTCGACCTGCTGTATACGCGCCTGGGCGAAACGATGGGCGTCGTACTTGTATGGAAGTGACTGCAGGTGACGCCGGGCCGGGAAAATGCCGGCTTCCGACCCCGATCGGCCAGCCCATGCATGTCGTAATCCGGAGGTTTTGTGAAAAACGGCTTCTATAAGGGCCACGGTCTGGGCAACGACTACATCGTCATGGACCCGGCGGAACTGGAATTTGAACTCACGCCCGGCAATATCCGCAACATCTGCGATCGCAACCGCGGTATCGGCGGCGATGGCATCCTCACCCTGGAACCCGGGAATGGCGCCGACTTCGGCCTGCGCATCCTGAATCCCGACGGCAGCGAGGCCGAAAAGTCGGGCAACGGCCTGCGCATCTTCGCCAGGTTCCTCCACGCCACCGGTCGGACGCGAAAACGCGACTTCACGGTGGACACGATCGGCGGCCGCGTGGAGATCCGGGTGCACCTGGACCATCACGGCGATGCCAGCCTCGCGACCGTCGAGATGGGACAGGCCGACTTCGATCCCGTCGCGCTGCCGTGTACGTTGACGGGGGGCGAGCTCATCGAACGGTCGATCACCGCCGCCGGCCGCGAACTGAGATTCACGGGCGTCAGCGTGGGGAATCCCCACTGCGTCATCTTCAAAGCCGCGCACGAGTCCTGGACCCGCGACGACCTGCTCGAACTCGGCCCCGCCCTGGAGAATCACGAACTCTTTCCCAATCGCATCAACGTGCAACTGGCCGTACCCACGGGTCCGAAGGAAATCTTCATCCTCATCTGGGAACGCGGCGCCGGCGAGACGCAGGCATCCGGTTCCTCGTCCTGCGCGGCGGCGAGCGCGGCCGTCCGGCTGGGTCTGGCGGCATCTCCTGTAACCGTAAACGCGCCGGGCGGCGCCCTCCACGTCGCCGTCGACCCCCGGTTCCACCTGACCATGAAAGGGCCGGTCGCGGAGGTCGCCCTGGGGGCCCTGAGTCCGGCGTTCGTCAGGGAACTTCAGGACGACAACCGGGTTGACGCCTCCGGGTAAGGCGAAATTTCCTATGCCACCCGGTATTTCTCCAGGGTCTTCTCGTTGATGGTCACACCAAGACCGGGGCCCTCCGGCACAGCCACGTGTCCGTCGACGACTTCGAAGCGTTCGCGCGTCAGTTCGTGGCGCAGCGGCGATTCCGACATGCAATACTCGAACATCTCCCCGCCGGGCACCGCAGCGAGCGCGTGAAGCGACGCGGCGATCGTAATCCCGCTCTTGAAACTGTGGTTCACGACCCTTGCATGGCAGCGAGCCGCCATCCTTCCCACCTCCACCATGGTCGAAATCCCGCACCGCCCCGGGTCGGGCTGTACCCAGTCCAGCCCGCCTTCCGCTACCAGACGCTCGAATGCGTCGAGCCGCGCTTCCGCTTCACCCGCCGCGATGGGAACGGGACTTTCCTCAGACAACCTCGCGTATCCGCGCAGGTCGGACGGGTGCAGCGGCTCTTCGAGCCAGAACGGACGGAACTCCTCGAACCGGCGCGCCCGCTTCAGGCCCGTCTTCCAGTCCCATACCTGCCCCGCGTCGATCAACACGTCCACCCCGTCTCCGACGCCCCGGCGGGCCTCCCTGACCAGGGCGATATCGGTCTCCTCGTCCTCCCCCATCGGCCCCCAGCCGAACTTGACCGCGGTAAAGCCCTCCCCCGCAAACCTCCGACCGAGTTCTGCAGTCTGCGCGGGCGAATCGCCGAACAGAATCGAACAATACGCCCGGAAGCGCTTTTTGTAGGGCCCGCCCAGAAGCCGGTAGACCGGCACGTCGCATGCCCTGCCTGCAATATCCCAGAGCGCCTGATTGACACCCGCCATGGCGTGCCGCCCCACGCCATCGCCGCCGTAGTAGTTCGTCGCGTCCGTCATTCGTTGCATACACGCTTCCACCGCCAGCGGGTCCTCAAGGTAAAGCGCATTTGCCAGGCCGTTGCAGATCTGGTGCGACAGGGGCGCATCCACGACGGCCTTGACCGCGGTCGGACAGGAATCCACCTCTCCCCAGCCCGTGAGTCCGGCATCGGTTTCAACCTTGATCAAACAGGTATCCTGCGTACCGTCGCAGGTATCCGTGACGTGAGGGAGCCGCAACACCATCGCGGTAACGCGAGTGATCTTCATTTCATTCCTCCGGATTTCGAAATCGGTCCGCGCCACGGCGCCAATGCCGAGCGCAATCCCGGGTGTACAGCAGGTTCCGACTGCGCATGATACCCACCCCGCTTCGGCCTGTCAATCCCCATGCCGGGATTGTGCGCGGGTACCAGAAACGGGTTGCACCGGCACGCCGTTCACCGTAGATTGTCCGCGACCTGCACCGCATCTGGGGAGATGTTGCTATGCCTGCCATTGGAAACCTTAGCGAAACCTACGATGCCGATGGCGTGCTGCCTCGAATCGACGTCTTCTCCGAATCCGAGATCGGCGCATTCAGGGCACAGTTCGACGAACTCGAAGCCAGGGAAGGCAGAGACGTCTGCCAGGTGGGCCTCCAGTCCCGGCACTTCGATGAGGAGTTCATATGGCGGCTGGCCACGGACGCGCGAATTCTGGACGTCATGGAACAGGCCATGGGTGAAGACATCCTGCTGCTGGCAACGCACTTTTTTTGCAAGTACCCCGCCGGGGCCGAAAAGTACTTTGTCGCGTGGCACCAGGATGTCACGTACTGGGGCCTGAAGCCGCCGCTGGCGCATACGGCCTGGATCGCCATCGACGACAGCGACGCGGAAAACGGGTGCATGCGCGTCATCCCGGGGTCGCACAAGAGCGGGATCGTCACCCACGGCACGTCGGAACGCGCGGGAAACCTGCTGAGCATCAACCAGGAAATCCCGGACGAACTCGTCGACACCAGCCGCGCGATCGACCTGGAACTCAGCGCAGGCCAGATTTCGGTCCACAGCGGCCAGCTCTTCCACGCAAGCATGCCCAATACCTCGAACCGGCGGCGTTGCGGCCTTACCGTCCGCTTTATCCCGCCCGAAGCCAGGCAGGTCGCATCCAACTCGATCAGTCAGGACTGGCGGCCCATCCTGCTGCGCGGCGCGAACCGCTACACGCACCACACCCTCTTCCCCGCGCCCTTTCCATTCCCATAAAGAGACTTGCGATGGCGAAACGCAGGGTAGTCGTCACCGGCGCGGCCGGGTATATCGCGGGACGGAGTCTGCCGGTCCTCAGAGAGCGCTATGACCTCGGCCTGCTGGACGTGCGAAAGACGGACAGAAACGGCAACGAGGTGAAGGGTATTGTTCAGACCGACCTTTTGAACCGGGACCGGCATGCGTATCGGGAGCATTTCACGGACACGGACGCGGTGATACACTGCGGTTTCACCCGTGCCAACGCGCCCGAAGACCAGTTCCGGGCTGAATCCGACAACATCGCCATGGCCTATAACGTCTACCAGACCTGTCTGGAAGCAAACGTCCGCAGGGTGGTCGTCATCAGCTCCAACCACGCCACCGACTTCTACGAGAGGCTAATCTGGTCCGGCCGCATGGAATTCGTGACACCGGACATGCGCCCGCTTTCCGACAACTTCTACGGCTGGGCGAAGGCCTCGTACGAACTGCTGGGGTTCGCGTTTGCGGCGGGCAAGGTCGGAAACGGCAGGAAGCTTCAGAACATCCAGCTGCGGATCGGCGGTCCCCGGGAGACCGTGGCCGATAATCTCAGGACGGACAACCTGAAAGGCATGCACCGCAGCCTCGGGGCTTACCTGAGCGCACGCGACCAGACCCAGCTTCTGATCAAGAGCATCGAGACGGAGAACATCGAAGACGAGAACGGCATCCCCTTTCAGATTTTCTACGGCATCAGCGGAAACAGCCACAATTTCTGGAGTATCGCCAACGCCCGCAAGCTCATCGGCTACGAACCGGAAGACAACAGCCTGATCCGGTTTGCCGACAGGATCGCACCCGTTCTTGCTGACGCGAAGCGGGACAGGGAAAGGGGCGTAAACGCCGACCAGTGAGCCGCTCGGGTCTCCGTGTCGATCCGCGTGACAGGGAAGACCCCCGCGCATGGCCCGGAAACCGATCCGGACTTCCGGACTTCCGGAAACCCGGAAACGCGGGGTCGACGGGTTCCCTGAAAGGTCAATCTCATGAAGATCACCCGCCTTGAAACCATCCCTGTTGCACAACGGTTCCTCGTTCTGAAAATGCACACCGACGAGGGCGTCGTCGGCTATGGCGAACCCCTGGACTATACGCACTGGCGAATCGTCGCGCGGGCTGTTGACGACCTTGCCGAATACCTCATCGGCAAGGACCCGCTCCAGATCGAAGACCACTGGCAGACCTTCTTTCGCTCCACGTACAGCCGCAGCATGCCGATCATCATTGGCGCGCTCAGCGGCGTGGACATGGCCATGTGGGACATCATGGGCAAGGTCCTGGACGTTCCCGTCTGGAGACTTCTCGGGGGCTCGGTCCGGGACCGGGTCCGGGTCTATGCCCACGCCGGGGGGAACACGCCGGAATCCTGCGCGGAACAAGCACGCAAGCGGGTCGACGACGGGTTCACGGCCATCAAGATGGGCGGCGCCGTCAGGCCCGTCCGTTTCGTGGATACGGCACGAGCGGTCGACGAGATGGTCGCCCGGGTGGCCGCCGTCCGCGAAGCCGTTGGCGACGACGTGGACATTGCGGTCGATTTGCACCGCCGCCTGAGCCCGCAGATGGCCGTTATCACCGTCAAGGCGCTCGAACCCTATCACCTGCTCTTTGCGGAAGAACCCTGCCATCCCGAAAACAACGAAGCCCTGCTGACCCTCTCCCGATCGACGCCCACACCCATCGCAACCGGCGAACGCCACCTCACCCGATGGAGTTTCTGGGACATCGTGGAAAAGCAGGCCTGCGCGGTTCTGCAGCCTGATATCCGGCACGTTGGCGGCATCTCGGAGTTGAAGAAGATCGCCACCCTGGCGGAAATCAGGGACATTGCCATTGCGCCGCACAACGCCGCCGGACCCATCGGCGTGGCCGCGTCCATCCATACCATGGCCACGGTCCCCAATTTTCTCGTCTGCGAGGGCGGCACGACCCGGGGCGAAGGTCTTCTGACGCCGCCGCTCACGTTCAACGATGGCTATATCGAGCTTCCCGCGGGGCCGGGTCTCGGATTCGAGATTGACGAAGACGCCCTCGATGCCATGCGGGACGAACGCTTTCGCTTCCGCGGCATGTGGCGCTCGGAAGAAGATGGGTCCTTCGCGGACTTCTAGCAGTTTGCACAACTGTGAAGACGCGTCAATCAACTCCGGACATGCCAGAGACAACCCACAGGTACAGATCGCGAAACCGATGGCTCGCCGTGCTTGCACTGTCCGTTTCGTCTTTGCTGGCGGCTGACGTTTCGGGCACCGCGGATAGCCGGGCTGCCGCGACCGCGCCGAACCCGCTTTCGATCCGTCAGGAGTTCAACGCGGTCTCGGCGCAGATCGACAGTCTGATCCGTGTGATGAGCGCCGAAGACCCGGGAGCCATCGACAGGAAACGCCTGCCCGGAAACGCAGACGTCCTGCGTCTCCCGAAAGGGACCTCCGTGGTCTGCATCTTCTGGGCCGATGACGAGGCACGCGTGTGGCTCAATGACTTTCCCGTGGGCGAAACCCGCCTCACGCCCGTGGAAGTCGAGGTCCCGCACCTCTACCTGAGGAGCAGGAATCGGATCCGCGCCCGGTGCTGGGACACCGACCACGTGGAAAGCGGATTCCTCTTCGGTCTCTATCTGAAGCAGTCAAACGGCGCGCTGCACCCGATTCTGGTTTCCGACGAAAGCTGGCAGACCGAAAGAGGCCCGGCCGTTGAAATCACCTATGCGCATCCCGTTCCCGACATCCCGTCTGCCCGTGTCATCTGGCATTCCATGATCTTCGGCCGGGCGGAATTCTCGAAGGGATTCACCCGGAGGGAAATCGAAAACGCCCTGTCGAAACCGTCGCGTGCGCATGCGCCACGGACCCGGCAGAAACGCATGGACTACCACGGTTTTCTGCAGAATCTGGTTTCCCTGCAGGCAACACGCGCCAGACTCAAGCGCCAGCTTTCGGATACCACGGATCCCGACATTCAGACCGCTTATACAGGCCATCGGAATCCTGAAGTCAGCTTCACCCTGGGCAAGGCGGGACCGCTCAAGGAAGAGACGTCGCTCACCTTCGCGAAGAAAGTCGAGTTGTGGGCGCAGAAGCTGGCCGAGACGGAAAAGCGGCTCGTCTACCCCGAACGGCGGACGCTGAAGGGAGAAGACGCCGCCATCGAGGCCTCGAGACCATCGGCGCTCGGTACCAGGAGTGGCGACCGGCGGGACGCCTATCGCCCGCCCGATGAACGGTCGCCCGGTGAAGAGACGGTTTCTGCAAGACGCGGGAGGGAAGGCAAATCCGCCGCTGCCGAAACCGGTGAAGGCGGATTCGGAGGGAGCGGCGGGCGCGGGTCGCGTGCGGGGCTGCTGTTTCCCAGCATCATCCTCGCTGCCTATATCTGGTACGTCGTCTCGAAAGGCACGGATGGATTGCGAATCTGATCAACTCCAAAGTGAGGACAGGTCGTGACGCATTTGGTCTGGTATGAGATTCTGATTGTGGTTGTCTTCGCCTCCGGGTGCGCGATGGCAGGCGCGCTTACGTTGATCCAGAAGGTCGTCTTAATCTGCCGGGAAGAGTTTCGGTACGGGCTGCCGGAAAACCGGGCCAGACTGACGAGTGGGGTTCTGGGCGGCCTTGCGGGGTTCGGCGTCGCCGCGCTGGGTATCTACTACTACCTTTATGTCGCCCTGCCGGAGAGCTGGATCGAGTGGGTGGGCCGATCTGCGTACGCGCTCATCCTGGCCGCCTCGACCGCGCACCTTTCCGTCATTGTCCACCTCTGGAGGCGGATTTGCGTCGAAGAGGAAGCCCTCCGTTCGATACCATCCGCCTCAGGTGCGCCCACCCTGCTTGCGCGCCGGCAGGCCGGCCTGCGAGACCTCAGGACCGAAACGGAGGCATTCACGGATCTGAAAGCCAGGGACGACGAGCTGATCACAGACCTGATCGGGGTGATCGGCGAGCGGCTGCTGTCCGGGCATCGCGCTCTGAGCCGCATCCCCTTCTACGGCTATCTGGGCACGGTATGCGGTATCCTGCTCATGGCGCAGGAACTGGGCCGGCTGGACGAAGCCACCGAGACGTTCAAGGTGCTCCGCGATATGGCCGACGGATTGACCCTGGCCTTCAAGACCACCCTGATCGCCCTGCTGGCCTACCTTCCGCTGAGAAAGTGCATCGACATTCTGATGGGGCGGGTCGGCGCCCTCGAACGGGCCTGGCTGGCGATGAGAGACGACCCGGGGAGCGAAGCAAATTGAGAAGCCGATTTCTGCAGCGCGCCGCCGCGCAGGCGGAAGAACACGACGTCAGCAAGGAACTGTTCCTCGGCATCATGATGCTCATGCTCACCCTGGGCATCATGATCCTGAACGTCGCGCAACCGGTCTGGCGGGTGCATCACCACGACCCACGGACCGAGGACCTGGTCCTCATCTACACGGCAAAGGGTGCCGGGCTCTCGAACGACGGAAAATCCGTCGAACGGCTGCTCCGGCCCGGGGAGTTCGAGCGCCTCACGGCCGGGCTCATCGCCCAGCCCGACCGCAACCTCCACCTCTTCCTTCGCGGCGGCAGCCGGGACTTCATGGTTAGACACGCCGCCTACGCAGATTCTCTCCTCTCCACGGCACCGACGGGCAAGAAAGTAAGGCCCGCGGTTTTCGTTCATATGTGGTAGGCTGCTGAATCGAGACCCCTCCCCCGGCCCCTCCCCGGCGCGGGCAGACAGGAATGTCCGCCCCACCTTCACACACGCTTCCTCACAATGCGGGCGCCCACAAGGGACGCCCCTACACGGGCAACGGGGCGTGATGCGGTAACGCGAATTGGCAATTCGCGGCACGGCGCCGAAGCCTGCACAGCGGCGACATTGGAGGATTCGAGCACAAAAAAAACCGGCCGTGTCGATGGACGGCCGGTTCGAAACGTCCTCCGAGATCGCCGGTTATTCTTTTTTCAGAACCGCCAACACGCGCTGGCCCATCAGCGTCGAGTCCCAGAATGTGACCATGGTCTGCCCCTCGGGCCCTTTGCTGGCGCGATATTCCTTTCGTTTGCTCAACTTGCCGTGCCGGTCGCACAGCGCCGCCAGTTCGCCCGGAACCGCGATGGTCTCGCCAACCGGCACCCTCTTGATCGAATCCAGGTACCGTTCATCCGTAACGTCCGGAAAGCCGACGAGTTTGTAGTTCTTCCTGATCGTTATCCCCCGTGACGTGTTCAGATACCCTGCCTCTTTCAGTTCGGCTTCGGTCCCAACGTACACCAGCACGGAGGTTGCGGTTTCCTGCATGGTCTGCGCCTGTTCGACGGCCTCCTTCAGGCTGGATTCCAATCTGATCAGGCGCGTTGTCTTGTCGTGCAGCAGCTTGTTCAGCGTGTCGACCTCGATCTTCAACGTCCTGACGGCCGCGGTCGCCTGGTCCTTCTCGCCTCTCAATTGTTTGAGTTCCGCAACCAGCCTTTCGTTCATCGCCTGTTGTTTCCTGTACAGCGCCTGATACTCCCTCATCTCGCCCGTTACCTTGTGCAGCGATGTCAGGAGCTTCCGGTTGGACACTCTCGCGCTGTCTACATGGGCGCGCATGGCATCGATACGCGAGTCCATTTCATCCACCAGCGCGTTCAACGAATCGATCTGGCCCGTATAGAGCTCGATATCGCTCTCCAGTTGCGCGACCTGCGGGTCGACTTCAGGAACGGTATCGGGCTTCCAGACCGTCAACAACAGAATAACCAGCAATGCAGCCAGAAAGCCGACGACGATAACGATACGTTTCCTGTCGCCGGATGGATCGGGTCCTTTGTTCACGAGCCACCTCCGAATGAAACGGATTCACGCCGGGTGAACCGCGGTTAACCTTGATTCGTCGTTTTTCGAGGACGTTAATTCGAATATGTGTCGGTTAAAAAGGCGATTAGACTGCTGATTACCAGGATGCACCAGGACACTGTACGTGTACTGAAAAAATGTCCTTCATGACGACCATTTCGGCCTGTTTCGAAGGGTTTCGTCGCGGTGCCGCGTTGCGGCCTTTGCGGAATTGAGGTGAAATGTCAGGCTGGATATTGCATCAGGTACCTGAACACCCGGAACGGGGTGATTCCTGCCCGCGTTCAGGCTACGGCTTCCGGGGTCGTTTCATCACTTTGCCGTAGATGGAGTCCACGGCGGACTGCAGGGTGTCAGCCGCCCTGCCCTGCCTGATCATCGCGTCGATGAGTTCATTCTGCGCCGTAGCCGCGTTCTTCAGCGCCAGCCGAGCGCGCTGCTCCGCGCGTTGCACGGTCGCGCGCAGCAGGGCTATCTCTTCCTTCTGCCGACCGGCGCGCGCCTCCACGCCCGCGAGATTCTCGCGCGTACGGGCGAGACTTTCGAGGGTCTTCTTATGGCGGGCCTCCTCCAGTGCGAGGCGCGTCTGCAAATCCCGTCCCAGCGCGCGTTCCGTATTCAGACTGTCCGAATAGGCGCCGCGGGCGTTCTCTTCTTCCTTCAGCTCGGCCTGCGTCTGCCCAAGCCGGGCGCGCATTTGCTTGAGATCGGCTTTTGTGCGCGCATGGCGCGACCGCTCGTCCTGCAGGTCTGCCCGCACTTCCCATTCCGACTTGGTCAGGTCCACCTTTTCCAGCGTCCGGTCCAGCAGTTTCGCGCCTTGCTCGTCCAGCTTCTCACGAAAGGTATCCACCGTCCGGTCCAGCCGTTCGCGCGTGTCTTTCATTGCCGCGTCCTGCTGCTGGAGGGCCGTCTGAATCACAAGGAAGACCATCAGACCCGACACGACGCTCACGTAGCCGCCAAAGCCCAGCAGGTGCTTCCGCGACAGCGGTTTCACCCAATGGATGAGCGCGAAGACCCCGCCCCATATCAAGATCAGGGCGCCAAGAATCGCAAAGAATACGATCGGCACGGGCAGACGGCCTCGAGAAACCGGATTAAGAAGCTGTTTTAAAATTCCTGGTGAGTCCCGAGCGCGCGCGAAAATGTGTCGGTCAAGGCGGGCAAAGGCGCCCATATACTGATGTATCGTGGCTGCGCGCCCCTCACCACTCTTGGGTGGATTTGACCAACGCAGACCGACGCTTTTGCAGCCGCCCGAAGACCGCTGGGGGGTTTTAAGACAGATTCTAAGGGGTACGAACGAATATAAGTTGAAGCATTTGCTCGATTTCGTCAAGAGCAAACGTCCGGAAATCCGCGGAGCCGGACCAAACGAACGGTATTTCAGTGCAATCGTCCGCAGCAAAAAAGACGGGACACGGCGATGCCGCGACCCGTCTCAATGCACATTGGTTCCAGTTGTCTTTTTCCGGGGGCTTCCTCGATGCCACGCTACAGATACACCTCCAGACGCTTCCGTACCGACGGCTGCCTCAGCCTTCCGAAGGCGTCCTCCTTCAATTGCCTCACCCGTTCCCGGCTGATACCCAGCCGGCGTCCGATCTCCTGATAGGTCGTGGGTTCCTCCCCGTGCATGCCGAAATAGAGCGTAATGACCTTTCTGTGACGTTCCGAAAGCGCTTCCAGCGTCTCCATTACGGCGCGGGTCCGGCATTCCTCGACGATCGTCTCTTCCGCCGACACGACGTGCCGGTCCGAAAGCGTCTCCTCGAGACTGAGGCCGTCGTCCGTACCAACGGTATCGAGTGACACGGCGCTTGCGCCACCGTCAAGGCAGCGGTCGAGCCTCTTGACGGGCAAACCGGAACAGGCGGCGATTTCCTCCGGCGCGGGGCTTCGATCCAGGCGCTGCATCAGACGATCTTCGGTCTTTCGCATTCGGCCGATGTCGTTCAATACGCTGGCGGGCACACGGACGGTTCGGGTCTGGACGTCCAGCGCCTTCAGAATGTGCTGCCGGATCCACCAGACCGCGTATGTGATGAACCTGCATCCCCTGCTCCGGTCGAATTTCCTTGCAGCGCTAAACAGCCCGCAATTGCCCTCGTTGATGAGGTCTCCCAGCGGCAGGCCCTGGTTCTGGTATCCTCTGGCGATGTGAATGACAAAACGAAGATTCGCATTCACGAGCGCCGTAATTGCGGATTCATCCCCCGCTTCCGCCCTGGCCGCGAGGGCCCGTTCTTCAGCCGGATCGATCCGCGGATGTCGATCGACCTCCTTGTAGTAGTATTTCAGCGATCTGTCTTCAAACGTGGCACGACCTTCATGCATTCCGGCAATCATCGCTCAACCTCCGTGAACTGAAGGTACCCGACCGATTGAGAATTGTTGACGCACCCTGGAAAATTGCAGTGTCCTCCAGTACACGAAAATATACTGAACATATGTTCAGCATTCAAGTAGAAACTTCTTGTCCCGGTGAATTTTTTTTCATACTTTTCGCCCTCGGAACCGCCTGAGAGTCCCTGCATACCCGGCAGAGTGTCTTTGTGCCGGTTTTATTCGGGAGAATTGCGATGAAGAAAATACGAGTCGGACTGGTCCGCTGCGACATGCATGGCATGTATTACGGCGCGCTGATGGCCGAACACGCGCCACTGCGGCTGCAGAGTCCCATGGAAGACTGCGCCGGCGCGCCCTACTCCTGGATGAGCGGCGGGGCCCACTTTTATTTTTATACGTTCTACAGCGACCCCACCCGGATGACCGTTCCGTGTCTGCACGAATTCGAAATCGCCCGCGTCTGGGACGAACATCCCGGTGTCGGCGACGTCTTCGCGCGGGTCTTCACCTCCAGACCGCGGGTTTGCGATCAATTCCACGAAGTCTCTGACGACGTGGACCTGGTTCTGGTGGCGGACTGCAATTACGACGGCGCCGACCATCTCGAGCTGGCCAGGCCCGGCCTGGAAAAAGGGGTACCCACCTTCATCGACAAGCCGCTTGCGAACAATCTGGACAATGCGAACGCCATCGTCAGCCTGGCCAGGAATCACAATGCCCCCCTGCTTTCGCGTTCAATCCTGAATACGCTCCCTCAGGCCAGGCAATTCGCCGCCCGCTTTCCGGAAGTCGGCAACCTGGAGTTCGTCTCCATCCGCGGGGGAGGCCCCTCCCTGGCGGGCCAGATCCATGCCATCTGTCTGGCGCAGAACTTCTTCGGGTCCGGCGTGCGCGCCGTGGAATCCATGGGAGAGAATACAGGCGGCTTCATGCGCCTGGTCTACCCGGACGAACCCCGCTTTCCCCGATGCGGCGCCATGCTCAGCTGCGACACCGGCGAAACCTATCACTGCGCGTTTTACGCCAGCGCGTACGGGAACATGGGCGACATTCATTCGGCGCCCCTTGGCGACTACGTTTTCCCCTACGGCGCGTACGAGAACATCAAACTGATGAAAACGATGGTCGAATCCCGCCAGCCCCCGATTCCCTATCCTGAAATACTGGAAAGCGTCGCAGTTTCCACCGCTGCTGCCAAAGCGCACAATACCGGAAAGCGGGTCTCGCTGCGGGACGTCGGATACGAACCCTGAAAAAAAACACGAGGGACGCAACTCTCGTTGCGTCCCTCGTGTGCGGACCGCGTCCCGGCTGCCCGCCGCTCAGATTTTCACGATAAAGCGGGTCAGATCCTTTGCCCGATCCGAAAGAGAATCGTACATGGACCGGGGCAGGGGGTGTTCCTTCCTGAGCCACACGAACCACGGCGCCGAATAACCCACGCTCGTCATCGCGCGAATCTCATCCGACCGGTTGGCCGTGCCCCCGTGCCAGCAACGGATGTCGCGAATAACCGCCCCGCCGGCAGGTCCGCATACGATCGACCGCTTCATCCAGTCCGGCTCCTCCTCCAGCCCGGGCGCCGGGTCCCGATTGCGGTGGGTGCCGGGCACAAAACGTGTCGCGCCATTGATCTCCGTAAATTCCACCATGGGGAAATTCACCACGATGACCGGGGTCGGCAGGTCGAATACATTCACCCGCCCCTGGGGGTCAAGGAGCATATCCGTGATATCCGCGTGCAGCTTCTGGATCCTTGCGCCGGGTAGCGAATAATCTCCTCCGGCGCCCCAGCAATGGAAGTCACGGCTCGTCCAGATCGCTTCCAGGACCGGTAGAACCGTTTGCAAATCAATCAGTTGGGCCCACTCCGGGTGGTGTATCTGCTGTCCGAAGGAATAGCGCGCGTACCCGCGATTTGCATCCTCCAATGGAATGGCGGCCGTCTGCTGCGCGACCACGCGGTCCGCCCCCTTCCGTGCATAAGCAAGCTGCTCTGCTGTCAATGCATTTTGCATCACGACAAGCCCGTCCCGATGGAATATTCGCGCCGCCTTCTCCACTTCCGACGGTTCCACAAACTCGACGTCCAGCATCTGTTCGCCCCTTCGATTGGTTTGGGGATAAAAAAAGCGCCTAACCTACCAGGCGCCGAAAATTATTGACGAAGTTCCACAGTAACCTGTGGAATAACTTCCGGTTGGGTCACCCTTATGTAGATTCAAGGCACTTTTAGAGGTTGGATCCGCAGGATACAGCCTCCACGTAAAATATAAGCATTCCGGATTGAAAACGCAAGCGGAACTCTGAACATCGCCCGTGCTGGCTTGACTTCCGCCCGTCGCCTGCATACATTCCAGCCACGAAAGGCCCATCTCAGGCTCATTTCGGCCGTGCGACGGCGGACCACGTCACGCAGTCAATACACCTTGCAGAACAGAGAAAGGAACGCCGATGGCAGAGCCTTCTCTCCAGGATCTTCTGGCCTTCAGCACCCACGCGGCCTGGCAGGCCGGGCGCATTACCCTTCGCTACTTTCAGACCGGCGTCCAGGTTGACAGGAAATCGGACGACAGCCCCGTTACCGAAGCCGACCGGGCCGCGGAGCGCAGGATCGCCGGACTGATACAGGACCGTTTTCCGGATGATGCCATCGTCGGAGAGGAATTCGGCGACCGGGACGGCCGGACCGGCCGCCGCTGGATTATCGACCCGATCGACGGAACGAAGTCCTTCGTCCACGGCGTGCCGCTTTTCGGCGTGATGATCTGCGTGGAAATCGACGGCGTCCCGTCCGTTGGCGTGGTCCACCTACCCGCTTTGAATGAGATGGTCTGCGCCGCCAGGGGATCGGGCTGCACGTGGAACGGCCGCCCGGCGGGCGTCTCCACGGTCTCGCGCCTGGAAGACGCGCTCCTCTGCGCGACCGACTTCGAGACGTTCGCCGAGTTTGGAAGGGATGGCGCGTACAGAAACCTGGCGGGCAGGGTCGCTTACTGCCGCGGATGGGGGGACTGTTACGGGCACATCCTCGTCGCCACGGGCCGTGCGGAAATCATGCTGGACCCCATCATGGCCGTGTGGGACTGCGCGGCGCTGCAGCCGATACTGGAAGAAGCGGGCGGCACGTTTACGGACTGGAGCGGAAACCCGTCCATCCGGGGCGACGAGGCGATTTCCACCAACGGGGTCCTGTTCGACGAGGTGATGCGGAGCGTCGCATAGTTCCGCGTGCAATTCATCCAGGTCTACGCCTGGAAGGCCTCCCGGAAAAACGGGATTCCGGCTTTCTCAATAGTAATACCCGAGCATGATGCACATCTCGTCGTTCTCGGCCGTAAATCCGAATCGGATGGTAAAGTCCTTGTCGTCGTTTTCGTGGGTGCATTCGAATCGCAGGGTTTGTCCAGCCCTCACTTCGAGTGCAGGATTGTACAGATTTGTAACCGGTTCGTCCCACTCATCGCTACGATAGATCCTTTCATCATCCAGGAAGATATCGAATCGCCGGCCGTGGCGATGCATGTGCGATGACAGCATGACGAGGTTGACGTCTCGTCGCAGCGTCCAGTCGCGGCCGGCGGTCACAGTTTGACCCGGCGGAACCTGGATGGGGAAGAAGCTCTCAAAGATGGGTTTTGCGGCCTCCCTGACGCTGTCGGCGGGCATTGAGTGCAGATTGACGTACACCTCGCCGATGAGCGTGTTCTCCCCCGACGTGTTCACAAAATGGGAGTTCAATTCGTAGACCGCATCGGCAGGCATCGGGATCGCGATGCCCTCCGGGAAATCGAAAACCGCCTCTGGCGACTGGCTGCCCACGACAAACCTTTTCCGGAAGATACCGAGCGCCTCGACCGGATCCAGATCGCGAATTCCCGGAGGGGGCGGGTTATCGTTGGTCGACTGATAGAGGATGAAGTGATGGCTGCCTTCCGGTTGGAACACTTCGATTTTGTTCACCATCAGGTCTTTCGCGACCCTCAGCCGCGTCGTCGAGAAAATCTCCCGTTCCGACCGTGGAGGGATCGCAAAGGGTTTCAGGTGAAGCTGTGTGCCCCGCGCGGGCGGCGCCGGCGGCTGAAAATAAAACTCCGTATTGTGCAGGATCCGATCCAGGTCGGGCGCATCCGGCACGACGCTGTCGCGGGGCGCCCCGGCCGCGATCCACGCCCGGATCGCATCGATCGCGACACCGCTCAAGCTGGAATATGACCTGGGCATCCGATCGCCGTACCCCACACCGGAACCGGTCAGCTTCGTCATCAGAAAACTCTTGTCGGGCTCACCTGCCCTGACCAGCAGCATCCCCTCTTCCCGCGCCTTCGCGTTCTGCGGCACCCGCCCCACGAGCTGCTCGTATGCCACGTCGGGTTCGAGCGAAAGCCCGGCGGCGGCCCAAGCAGAGCTGTGGCAGGAACTGCTGATGCAGCTCTCGTTGAAGATATGGTCCTGTATCGCCTCGAACGTGGAGCGGACGCCGTCGACGCCGGTCTCTCCCTCTTCGTGGGTGACCTTGCCGAAGTCCCCGGCAAACTGCAGGAAGTCCTCGAAGTCCACCTGCCCGTCGTCGTTCAGATCGAACCGGACGTTCGTGGATCCGTACGCTTCGGCGAACAGCAGGAAATCCGAAAATCCAACCTGCCCGTCTCCGTCGAAATCCGACCCGATACTGTGGGACAGGACCGCAACAGGAATCAGCAGGAAAACCGTTGCGGCCAGGGTGATGCGACGACGCAAATCCAGTCGCCGTCGAACAATCTGCTTATGATGTGCTCTCCGAATCATGTATATCGCCCGTGTCGAGCCTGTCGAAGCCACTCAGTTTTCCGTCGATCCGTATTCTCGCCTCGCCCGCTCCAGGGTCTCGGGATTTCCGATATCGATCGCCGTTCCGCGAAGCCTGTGCGCATACACGGGTTCCACGTGACAGAGCCATTCCACGAAGTGGCCGGGCGCATCCGGCGTCCGGCCGCTCTCGATGTATTCGTCGAACCGCTTCAACGTGGATGCCGGGTAGACGTAAAAAGCGGCCGAACCCCATGACGACGCCGGGATTTCGGGCTTTTCGTCGAACTGTAACACCCGGTTCTCCGCATCCAGAACTGCGATGCCGCGCCGGCGGCGGTCCTCCGGGTCGTCCACGTGACAGACGCAGATGTGGGCTACAGGATTGGCGCTGAAGTCCGCCACCAGGTCCGCAAGGCGAAACTGAAACAGATTGTCAGAACCACATACGAGGACATCATCGGATATGTTCCGCGTCTGAATGGCGAACCGGATGTCCCCCACCGCACCCAGGCGGTTTTCGTTGGACGTGGTCCCGTCGTCGATCACGTCGACGTCCAGGCGGCCGTTCCGTCCGGCCGCCCACCGCTCGAAATGGCCGGCGAACCGGTTGTTGGTTACCAGATATACCCCATCAACGTCCGGAACGGTCTCGATCTGGTCCATCAGATAGTCCACGATCGCGCGCCCGCCCACCTCGAGCAGCCCCTTCGGAAAATTCAGGGTGAGTGGATACAGTCGGGTGGCGTAACCCGCCGCAATGACGATCGCTTTCATCTACCTCTCCGTGCCGGAGCTAGTGTCCTGTCCCGAAAATTCCTCACCATTCGGCCGCCGATTCATCCCGTCTCGCTGCGTTCCCCACGCTCGCCGACCATACGCAGGTCGCCTGCGCTCAGGCGCCTTGCGAGACGGGCGACTCAGCGGCCGAATT
Source organism: Gemmatimonadota bacterium (assembly GCA_028874335.1). Classification (GTDB taxonomy): domain Bacteria; phylum Latescibacterota; class UBA2968; order UBA2968; genus JAAXHE01. The sequence continues at coordinate 52,802 of JAPPJY010000003.1, forward strand.
CAGGCAACTTATTTCCGGGACAGAACACTGGACGATACAACGAACGGATCTAAGACGATACGCTGACGCAATCGCGCCGTCACCCCTCCTGTTTCTTTACCGGCCTGGCCGAAATCTGCTGACATTCAGGACCGGGTTAATTATATATAGGAAAGATTGCAGGGGCAAGGGATTATCCGGAAAAACGCCCGTGCCGGTCATATCCTGAATGCGCGATTCGCCCCATCCAGGAGACGTGCGATGACGCCTTCCGAACTGACGGACCGCTTGAAGCCGGCCTGCCCCGCACTGGACGTTCACGTGCATCCGCTGGACTGTTTCGGTCTCTACAGGATCGCCGACGCCAGGGAAGACGCACGCCTCATTATCGACTCCGCCGCGCGCGCGGGGGTGGAAAAGATGTGCCTGTTCTCACTTTACACCACCTGCCCGAGAAAGCCGTCGGTTGAAGCGTTCAGGCAGGCAAACGACTACGCACTCTCCATGCGGGACCTGGCGCCGGATATCTTCATCCCCTTCTGCTACGTGAATCCGATGTACCCCGCGGAGTCCGTTGCGGAAATCGACCGCTGCATCGAAAGCGAGCGTATGGGCGGAATCAAGCTGTGGGTCGCGCGCCGCGCCACCGATCCGGGCCTGGACCCCATTCTGGAACGCGCGGTTCAATTCGGCGTTCCGGTGCTTCAGCACGCGTGGATCAAGACGGACGGCAATCTTGTGGGCGAGTCCTTTCCGGCTGACGTGGCTCACCTGGCGCGGCGTCACCCGGAGGCCAATATCATCATGGCTCATATGAATGGATGCGGGCTTGCGGGCATGGAAGACGTGGCGGACTGTCCGAATATCTACGTCGATACCTCGGGAGGAGACCCGGACAGCGGCATCGTGGAAGCGGCTGCGTCAACCATCGGACCCGAGCGCATCGTCTACGGGTCCGACGCTCCCATCCGGCATTTCGGCGTGCAGCTCGGCAAGACGCTCGGAACCGATCTTCCGGATGCGGTCAAGAAAGAGATCCTCTGGAATAACACCGCCCGACTTCTGCCGGCGTGGTCCGGCGTCCGGACCCTCTGACCGGTCGTCGCGGGCGGCCCGTAGCGACGGGGCTAATTTGCGCGTAACGAACGAATCGTGCCGGAGAGAACGACATGATCATTGACATCAACGCCTATGCCGGACACTGGCCCTCCCATCCCGTGGAGGGCGCGCTTGACTCCGTTCGCGCCTCCCTCAGGGAATACGGCGTGGAACGCATGTGCGTTTCGCCTCTCGACGCCGCGTGGTGCCGCAATCCGCATCGATTCAACGACGATCTCTACGCTGCAGCGAACGCGACCGGCGACGTCTGGCCCGTTCCCGTTCTGGATCCGACCATCGCCACCTGGCGCGACGAACTCGAGCGGGCCAGGGAGCAAGCCAGGGTCCGCCTGGTCAAACTCCTTCCCGCCTATTGCGGATACGATCTGGACTTCGCGTCCGGCTTGTTCGCGGCCCTCGCACGCGCCGGACTCGGCGTCATCGTGCAGACGCGGCTCGAAGACCCGCGAAGGCAGCATCCACTCGCCCAGGTACCCGACGTACCCGCGGCCGAAATCGCGGACGCCGCAAAGCGCCACCCCGGCCTTCTCACCATCATCGGAGGGCCGCGCACGGCCGAAATCAGGGGACTTCGAGACAGGATTCTGGGTCTCCCCAACCTCTACGCGGACGTCTCCCAGTCGGACGGTATGGACGCGGTAAAGGTGCTGGTGGAAGACGGGCTGAGAGACAAACTGCTGTTCGGCTCTCATGCGCCGCTCTTCATCCCCTATTCAGCGATTTCGCGGGTCGTCACCGATCTCTCAGACGACGACGCGGCCGCCATCCTCGGAGGGAACGCCGGTCGAATCGTCAACTGGTAACCGGGCGTTAGACGAAAGGCCCAACGTGCCGAAGAAAGAAATCCTCATCACAGGCGCGGCCGGAAGAATCGGACGGGTCCTGCGAGAGGGATTGAAGGAAGACTACCGCCTCAGACTGCTCTATCACAACACCGTTCTCCCGGCACGTCCCGGCGAAGAGGTGCATATCTCAAGCATTACCGATATGGATCGGGTCATCGCGGCGGTGAAGGGCGTGGACGCCGTGGTCCACATGGCCGGGAATCCCAACGGGAGCGCCTCCTTCGAAGAAATCCTCGAAGCGAATATCCGCGGTACCTACACCGTTTACGAAGCCGCCCGAAGGACAGACGTCGGCCGCGTCGTGTTCGCCAGCAGCAACCACGTTACCGGGTATTACGAAAAGAACGGCATCGGTACCACGACCGAGGTGAACGCGCGGCCGGACAGCTTCTACGGGGCCAGCAAGGCGTACGGCGAGGACCTGGGGCGGTACTACGCGGACGCATTCGGGCTATCGGTGATCTGCCTGCGGATCGGATCCTTTCAGCCCGCCGACTCGGTCATCAACCGCACGAGCGACCGGATCCTCGCGTCCTGGCTCAGCCACCGCGATACCGTTCAACTCGTGCGTTGCAGCATCGAGACCGGCGTCCGTTTCGGCATCTATTACGGCATTTCGAACAATACGCGCGCGTACTGGGACCTCCGAAACGCCCGCGAGGAACTCGGGTACGCCCCTGAAGACGACGCGGAGACCTACGCCTGAAGGATGGAACAATAACGGGGACCCGGGTTGCCCGGCCGCCGCCGGTTTCAGAAATGCCGCTTCGCTTCCGACAGCCCGCCCAGAATGAAATCGGCCTCGTCGTGCCGCTGGCGCGCGGTGAAGAAATTGGGCACCGCGAACACGGTCATCCCCGCGGCCTTGCCGGCTTTCACGCCCGCCTCGCTGTCTTCGATTACCGCACACCGGTCCGGTTCGACGTTCATTTTTCCTGCAGCCATCAGGTAGATGTCCGGCGCCGGTTTCAGCCGTTCCACGTCGCTGCCTGACAGCATCACGTCGAACACCTCGCCCAGGTCATGCACGCCATCCATTCTGGACAGCATGCCGCTGTTCAGCGTCTTCATCATCCGGTCCCGCTGTGTGGACGACGCCAGCGCCAGCGGGTAACCGCGGTTCCCGACGTGCGCCAGAAGCTCCAAAATTTCCGGTATCAGCAACACCCGGTCGGGATTTGAGATCGCTTTCTCGAATCGATCCATCCAGATCTGGCGGAATACATCGGGCGCCACGTCCAACCCGTATCGTTCCACGGCGTACGCGCTGTTTTCCTCGACGGGATGGCCCACGCAGACCGCATAGTCCTCCCGGCTCATCCCTGCGCCGTAATCTCCCAGCGTCGCGTTGAACGTCTCGCAGTAAACCGCTTCCGAGTCCACGATCACGCCATCGACATCGAAGATTACGGCATCGTAGGTTCGATCTGTCACGCGGTAGCCCTTGATGGATGCCATCGCCCGCCCGTGGGAACGCCGGTGGACCGCACGATTGTCCAAAATCAAAAAACGGAGCGTTCCGCTGTGGATGCCCCGAACGGTCGTCAATATTTGAGCGGCGGTGGACGAAGTCAAGGATTTTCCTTGTCTCATGTCCCGGTTTTCCATTATTTCAAATGTGCTCGACACAATCCCGTTACGCCCGACGCCCGGAGCCCGTCTTGTCCCCCAGAGACCCCGAAATGCTGGAAGGCATCCCGCACGCGCACGCCAACCGGATGCCGCTCTGGCGCGAAGACGGCCGGACCCTGCAGGTGAACGAGATCTTCTACTCCATCGAAGGTGAAGGCCTGCGCGTCGGGCAGCCAACCACTTTCGTGCGCCTCGCCAGATGCAATCTGCGCTGCTTCTTCTGTGACACCGAATTCGATACGTACACTGAACTCGATATCGGCGAAATCCTGGCTGAAGTCGGCCGCTACTCCGCCTCCTGGGTCTGCCTGACCGGTGGAGAACCCCTGGGTCAGAACATCGGACCGCTCTGCCGGGAACTCCGGTCCGGAGATTACCGTATTCACATCGAGACCAACGGCGCGATCGATCCGGATCCGGATCTCTACAACCTCATCGAACACTGGACCGTCTCTCCCAAGAGAAAGTCCATTGCCGCTGGTCTACGTTACATTACGGAGCTTAAATACGTGGTCGGAAGACACTTCGAGGAGGGCATGGTCGCAGAAGACCGTGCCGAGTATGTCTACCTTCAACCCGAGTCGAGCAAGCCTGAATACATCAGGAAGGCCCTCGACATCCTCAAACGGCGCCCCGCATGGCGGCTTTCCTGCAGGATCCACAAAATGCTCGACCTCCCGTAACAACAGCGCAGGCAGCGCGAAAGGAGCGGCGCGGAGGCGCACGAGCCGTTGACCGAAACGCCGGTCCCGGCGGGCTGTTCACGTGCGACGAAATCACATTGAATCGCGCTGCGGAAACAGGAGTTTTCGCTTGACAATGCTTTCAGGATAGTATAAATTCATCTGATGTTCTAAGTATATGCACATCAACCTACTTGCGGAGGAGTGTCAACGGAAGGGGTCGTTTGTCGCCAGGTGCTTTGCCGAATGCCACGCGCAAGTAGAAGGGTCGCGCGTTTTTTTATTATACGGAAGCGAGGTTCGGCGTCCTCGATGCGCCCGCGCCGCTCCTTTCCGGAAAGCCGCCCGTTTGTTGTGATTGACGTCTCCACAGCATCTTCATGTCAGAACCGATGCCCCGAACAGGCAACATAACCGTCACCCTGCCGGACGGCTCTCGAAAGGACTTCCGGGAGGGCGTCACCATCCTGCAGGTGGCCGAATCCATCGGCTCCGGCCTTGCGCGCGCTGCGCTGGCCGGCAAGGTCAACGGCCGGGCCGTGGATCTCAGCAGTACGCTTCATGACGACGCCGAACTGGAGATCCTCACCTTCTCCAGCGATGCAGGCAAGGAAGTGTACTGGCACAGCACCGCCCATATTATGGCGCAGGCGGTGCAGGACCTGTTTCCGGACGTCAAAGTCACGCTGGGGCCGCCCATCGAGAATGGCTTCTATTACGACTTCGATCGGGAACAGCCGTTCACGCCGGACGAATTGCGCAAAATCGAAGCCAGAATGCGGGAACTCATCGCGGAGGCCCAGACCTTCGAGCGCCAGGAAGTCACCCGCGAGGCCGCGATCGATTTGTTCCGGGAACGAGGCGAGACCTATAAGCTGGAAATTCTGGAGGAGATCGAACCCGGCGAAATCATCAGCATCTACAGGAATGCCGACAGGTGGCTGGACCTGTGCCGGGGGCCGCATGTTCCCGACACCGGCCGCATAAAGGCCGTAAGACTGCTGAGTTCTTCGGGCGCATACTGGCGGGGCGACGAAAACAACGTGATGCTCCAGCGCATCTACGGCATTTCCTTTCCGGGACAGAAGGACCTCAACGCCTACCTCGAGTACCTGGAAGAAGCAAGGAACCGGGACCACAGGACCCTCGGCCGGCAACTCGATCTCTTCTCTATCAACGATACTGCCGGCCCCGGTCTGGTTCTCTGGCACCCCAACGGGGCGCGCATCAGGAACCAGATTGAAGATTTCTGGCGCGAAGCGCATTACGGCGGCGGCTATGACCTGGTGGGTTCGCCCCACATCGGCAGGTCCCGTCTCTGGGAAACCAGCGGACACCTGGATTTCTTTCGCGAAAACATGTACCCCCCAATGGACATCGACGGCCAGGCGTATTTCGCCAAACCGATGAATTGTCCATTCCACAGCCTCATCTACAAATCCCGCAGGCGCAGCTACAGAGAGCTTCCCTTCCGCTGGGCCGAACTGGGTACTGTCTACCGCTACGAAATGGTCGGCACGCTGCATGGCCTGTTACGGGTGCGCGGATTCACCCAGGACGACGCGCACATCTTCTGTCGTCCGGATCAGGTGGAGGACGAAGTCTCGCGGGTTATCGACTTTACGCTGTTCATCCTCAAGTCGTTCGGTTTCGAAGACTTTAACGTCTACATCTCAACCCGCCCCGAGAAAGCGGTTGGAGATCCGGCCGACTGGCAACGAGCCACCGACGCGCTCAAGCGCGCCGTCGATACCCGGAAGCTGCCGTACCGGATCGACGAAGGCGCCGGCGCGTTCTACGGTCCGAAGATCGACGTGACGATCAACGATGCCCTGAACAGGGAATGGCAGTGCACGACCATACAGTTCGACTTCAACCTTCCGGAACGTTTCGACCTCAGCTATGTCGGGTCAGACGGGAAGTTCCACCGGCCGTACATGGTTCATCGCGCCCTTCTGGGGGCCATGGAACGGTTCTTCGGCCTGCTGATCGAACACTATGCGGGAAACTTCCCGCTCTGGCTGGCTCCGGTGCAGGCCGTCGTACTTCCAATATCCGATCCGTTTGCCAACTACGCCGGCGAGGTTGCCAGCCAGCTCAACAGCGCAGGTCTCCGCGCCGAAGTGGACACGCAAGATGCCAGGCTGGGTTTCAAGATCCGCGAGGCTGAAGTCCGGAAAATCCCTTATATGGTCATTGTGGGGAAGCAGGAATTCGATGCGCGGTCCATCTCGGTCCGCAGGCATGGCGCCGGTGACCTGGGAAGCATGTCCACGCTCGACCTCATTGCCAGGATGCACAAGGAAGTCCAGACGAAAAGCGCGGAGTAATCCCCTCTATTCTCCAATCAGGCCCGACCGCGGCCCGGATCAAATTCGGAGGTGATCGGTATCAACAGAGGTCCAAGAGTTTTCAGAGATCGAAAGCAGGAACGAGCGCCCCGCGTCAACGAACAGATTCGAATACCCCAGATCCGGCTTGTCGACAAGGATGGCGAGCAGGTCGGCATCGTGGAAACCAGGAAGGCGATGGAAATGGCAATGGAGGCCGACCTCGACCTGGTCGAAGTCGCTCCTAACGCCCGTCCGCCGGTCTGCCGGATCATGAACTACGGCAAGTACCGGTATGAACAGAGCAAGAAGCAAAAGAAAGGCAAGAAGACCGGATCGCAGCTGAAAGAGATCCGCCTCGGTCCCAGAATCAGCGATCACGATTACGAATTCAAGATACGCCACGCCGAAAACTTCCTGAAACACCGACACAAGGTCAGAATCACCGTGGAATTTCGCGGCCGTCAGAATATGTACCGAATGCAGGGCAGAGAGCTGCTGGAACGGGCTGAAGAGGACCTTCGTGAGATCGGCGCGGCCGAAATGCCCATCAGGGACGAGGGCCGAAACATCGTCGTCATTCTTGCGCCGAAGTAACGTCCGCCGAGCGGCCCGGCTGCCGGTTTCCAAACTCCGTGCGCCACAAAAACGAGTCTTTCCAAGGAGTTGAACGTGCCCAAGATGAAAACCCACCGAGGAGCGGCGAAACGGTTCAAACGCCGGAAATCCGGCGTTATCGGCCGCGGTAAGTCAACGGTCACGCATAATCTGACAAGCAAGAGCAGCAAACGCAAAATGCATCTGCGCAAACCCACCGTAGTGCATAAATCCGATCAGGACCGGGTTCAGCGCCTGCTTCCCAAGTAACGGACCGAACCGATTTCGAGTTGGAAGCGCCGCTTCCGCCAACCTGCAGTGGCCGGCGAATTCAGGTCGCATATTACCGGAAACAGACACGTCCCGCACACTGCCAGGCGCCACCAGGAGACCATCGACATGCCAAGAACGACGAACAGCGTCGCTTCGCGACGCCGGCGAAAGAAAGTACTGAAGGCCGCTCGCGGGTACCGGGGAGGGCGAAGCAAACTGTATCGCACCGCGGACGACGCCGTCAACCGCGCCCTTTCCTATGCATACAGGGACCGTCGTCAGAAAAAGAGAAATTTCAGATCTTTGTGGATCGTTCGAATCAATGCCGCCGCACGGCTGAACGGGCTATCGTACAGCAGCCTGATCAGCGGCCTGAAAAAGGCCGATATTTCCGTCGACAGAAAGGTCCTGGCCAACCTCGCCGTCACAGATCCGGCGGCGTTCTCCGCGTTGGCCCAACAAGCCCGCCAACACGTGTAATCTGCCCGCCAGGGCCGACGGAACCCATCGCTGCATCGCCCCCTCGAATCGCTTCCGAATTCGTTCCTGCCCCCCTTGCGTACGGTATCCCGTCCTTGACTTTACGCCATGGACGTGTTACATTGCGTAGTAAGAAGCTGTTTTAAAATTACCGGTGAGTTCCCGAGCGCGAGCGAAAAAGCGGCGGTCAAGGCGGGAAAATTCGCCCATATTTGTCTATACGGGTGGATTTGACCAACGCTGACCGGCACTTTTGCAGCCGTGCGAAGACCGCTGGGAATTTAAAGACAGCTTCTAAGGCTGCTCGGACGCTGTATTGTCGCCTCAATGCACGACTTTCTGAGAACTGTGTCTGCAAGGAAAGGTTGAGAATATGGAAGCGCAAGATCCGGTAAACAAACAATCGGATTCGGAAGCCAGTGACGCCGCACCTTTCGTATCTGTCAATGAACCGGAGGAGCCGTTGGAATCGGATGGCCCGGAAGAAGGTCAGCTCGATCTGCAGGATCAGCAGAGCGGTTCCATTGAATCCCCCGGCGCAACAGACGAACCGCAGGAACCGGATGGCCGGGAAGATCCACAGATCGAACTTGACGACCGGGTAGACGGAGAACCGGGAGCCGATGACGTGGAAGACGACCGGCTGGAGTCGGAAAACCTCGTTTCCGATCAGCTGGATCTGCTTTTTGGCGAGATCGATCGCGCAGTCGGCGTTATCGGACAGTTACGTGAGGAAATCGCCGAACTCGAGCGGAGAAACGGGGAACTCCAACAGCGGCTGGAAGCGCAGGATCAGGTTATCAACGGGTTGCAGGCCGAACGGGAACGTCTCCGGTCCATTTACGAAAGAAATGCTTCACTGATTGAGAACAGGGAGGAGATCCAACGCAAAATCGAAACCATGATCTCGCGTCTGGATTCAGTGAACACAGCGTAAAACAGCAACGTCGACATCCACACGGAACCACATCGTTTCGCATCGCCTCCGGATGTCTAGAGGACTCATGTCTGAACAACCGGCAATACGCGTCCAGATCTTCGGCACCGAATACAACATCCACGCTGAAGGCGACCCGGCCCATGCCCGGGCCGTCGCTCGATGCGTGGACCGGAAAATGCGTGATGTCGCAAACTTCATTTCACTTCGTTCGGTTGCCAAAATCGCAGTCGTTGCGGCCGTGAATCTTGCGCACGAACTGCTCAGAGAGGAAGAAGCCAGTCGGAAGATGGGAAAGACCCTGACCGAACAGACCCGGAATCTGGCGACTTTCACAAACCGGATCGCGTAGAGACGACCTCAAACAAAAAGGGCGTGCCGGCGGTCGCGGGCGCCCCTGCCGGATAATCGATTCCGGTGTTGCCTGCTGCGTTCATCTGTAACCATCCGGAGCGGACACTCCAGCCCGGTCGGGATGTACGGAACCGGATGAATGCAAGCGGGTTTTTTTTTGCGCGTGGTACCTATAATGCGGGGAGACCAGAATGAACCTGCCGATAGACACGACCATGGAAGTCGTGACCGTTCTCATGCTGTCGGCCGGCCTGCTCATATTGGGATTTATCCTGGGATGGCTGATCAGCGGCAAGATCGGGCAAAGCAAGATCCATCGCGCCGAACTATCCGCGGAAAAGATCCTCGAAGATGCCCAGACCGAGGCGGACGCGATGAAGCGGACCGCAGTCCTCGAAGCCAAAGACAGGATACAGCAGGAGCAGCTCCGGTTCGAACAGCAACTAAAAGAAAAACGCGATCGGTCCGCGCGTGAGGAAATGAAGCTGAGCAGTCTCAGAAGGCAGCTTGACAAACGTGCGGACCTGTTGAACGACAAGGAGAAACTGGCAACCGAGAAAAACGAGCAGCTCCTGCAGCTGGAGGAGCAACTCGCCGGTCGGGAACGGGACCTCGAACAGAGCCGGCTGGTGCAGAACAGGCGTCTGGAACAAATCGCGGGTCTCACGAAGGACGAGGCAAAACGCGTCCTGATGACCAATATGGAAGAGGAGGCGGAACGCGATGCGGAATGGCGTCTCAAGGAAATCCGCGACGACGCGCTCGTCCGCGCCAACGACGAGGCCCGGGAGATTATAGCCGGCGCGATTCAGCGATTGGCCGCCGACCACACGATCGAATCCACCGTTGCGGTCGTACGGCTTCCTTCCGACGAGATGAAGGGTCGAATCATCGGCCGTGAGGGGCGGAACATCCGCGCCTTTGAAATGGCGACCGGAGTGGATGTCACGATCGACGACACCCCGGAAGCAGTCATCCTGTCGGGGTTCGATCCCATACGCCGCGCCATCGCCCAGATCGCCATGGAGCAACTCATTCTGGACGGTCGCATCCACCCGGGCCGGATCGAGGAAATCGTCCAGAAATCGCGGGAGTCCATTCAGGAAGTGATGCACGATGCGGGCGTCCAGGCGGCATTCGACGCCGGCGTACCGGGCCTGCACGATCGCCTCGTTGCCTGCCTGGGCCGCCTCAAATACCGGACGAGCTACGGCCAGAACGTGCTGAATCACAGTAAGGAGGTGGCCTACCTTACCGGCATGATGGCCACCTCGCTCGGCCTCGACGCCCAATTGGCCAAACGCGCGGGACTGCTTCACGATATCGGAAAGGGGCTGGCGCACGAAGCCGAGGGCACGTACGGAGAAAATGGCGCTGACCTGGCTCGCAAATACGGCGAAGACGCAATCGTTATCAACGCGATCGAAGCCCATCATGGAGATTCGGACCCCGTTTCACCGGTCGCCGTACTGGTGGACGCCGCCGATTCCATATCCCGGTCCCGGCCGGGCGCCCAGCGTGAACAGATCGAGAATTACGTCCGGCGGCTGGAACGCCTGGAGTCCATCGCCAAGATGGTACAGGGCGTGGAATCGGTCTTCGCCATCAAGGCGGGACAGGAGGTCCGCGTGGTTGCGGATTCCGATATGATGAGCGACGCAGACACCGAACGCCTGGCGACGCAGATCGTATCGCGCCTCACGGAGGACGCCACCTGCCCGGGTCCGGTCAAGGTCACCGTCATCAGAGAAACGCGCTCGGTGGATTTCGCGCGCTGAACCGGCCGGCGCGACTCCGGTCGCATTCCGGGTGCTCTTTCCCGCGGCATCCGCAACCCGGGCGTCCGCACGGCCCGTTCCGGAGTTGCCTCGGGGCGACAGACAACTTGCCGGCTTTCGTTTTGCGCACCGTCAATCGTCGATTGCACTTTGTGGGTTTCCTTTTGAATATCCTGTTTGTTGGCGATATCTACGGCAGGCCCGGCAGAAAGGCGGCCGCGGACCTGATTCCCCGGCTCAGGGAGAGTCACCGGATCGATTTTTGCATTGCCAACGGCGAAAACGCCGCAGGCGGTTTCGGCATCACCGAGAATATCGCCAAGAAACTCTTCGCCTACGGGGCGGATGTAATCACCACGGGAAACCATGTCTGGGACCGCAAAGACGCCATACCATACATCTTTGGCGCCGACCGCGTACTGCGCCCCGCTAATTTTCCGGATAGCGTCGGCGGCGCCGGCTACGGCGTCTTCAACGCCTCGAACGGCGCCCCGGTCGGCGTCGTCTGCATGCAGGGACGGGTAAATATGCTCGACCTGGACTGCCCCTTCCGCGTCGGAAGGGATATCGTGGACTGCCTGAGACAACGGACCACGGCGATCGTCGTCGATTTTCACGCAGAAGCGAGTTCCGAAAAAATCGCGTACGGATGGTTTATGGACGGCCGCGCCAGCGCCGTACTTGGCACGCATACCCACGTGCAGACCGCCGATGAGCGTATTCTGCCGGGCGGTACGGCCTACGTGTCCGACGCCGGCATGACCGGCCCTCACGACTCCGTGATCGGCGCCCGGAAGGAGGCCGTCATCCAGCGGTTTCTGGACCGGACGCCTGTGCGGTTCGAACCGGCTGAAAACGACATCAAGCTATGCGGCGTCGTCGTGGAAGTCGAAGAAGAAACCGGGAAAGCGACACGCATAGAAAGATTGCGCGTCGACTGGCAGGAGGCCTGAACGTGGCGGAGCGCCCATACACCGTTACCGAGATAACGCAGGCCATTCGACAGAATCTGGAAGCGGAGTTCCCCGTCCTCTGGATCGTCGGTGAAATCTCGCAATACAACCAGGCGGCTTCCGGCCACCGTTATTTCACCATCATAGATCAGAACTGCCAGCTTCGCTGTGTGATGTGGCGGTCAGCCACGCCGGCCTTCAGGCCCGAAACCGGCGTAAAGGTGCTCGCCCGGGGACGGATCACGGTCTACGAACGCAGCGGCGAGTACCAGTTGAACGTCAGCCAGCTCTTCCCGGCCGGCAGCGGTCAGCAGCAACTCGCCCTGGAAGCGCTGAAACTCAAACTTCGGGAGGAAGGTCTGTTCGACCAGGCGCGGAAACGCCCGCTGCCGGCGTTTCCGCTTTCTGTCGGCGTGGTCACCTCGCGCACGGGGGCGGCGATCCGGGACATTCTGCACGTGCTGGAAAGGAGGTTCCGCGGGGTCAACATCGTCGTCCGGCCCACCCTGGTTCAGGGCGCCGGAGCCCCCGAAGACATCGCGCTGGCCATCCACGAACTGAACGCCTACGGCAAGGTCGACGTGCTGATCGTGGGGCGCGGCGGGGGTTCCGCGGAAGACCTGGCCGCGTTCAACACCGAAATCGTCGTCCGGGCCATCCGCGGTTCCGGAATCCCGGTGATTTCCGCCGTAGGCCATGAAATCGACGTCACCCTTGCGGACCTTGCCGCGGACTGCAGGGCGCCCACGCCATCCGCGGCGGCCGAACTTGCCGTTCGCGACGCAGGCGAGTTACGCGCCCGGATCCAGAACCTCGCGGGGAGGTCGTACGCCGCCCTCAATCGCTACCTGAAGGAAAACCAGGATCTGCTCGACAGCTATCTCGGCCGATACGGCTTACGGAAGGTCGAAGACAACATCCACCAGAGCATTCAGACTGTCGACGAGCTTCAGAAGGGCCTTCAGAACGGTGTAAGGCGCCTATACGACAAACGCCTGTCGTCGTACCGCCGGCACACTGGCGAACTCGGGGCGCTGAACCCGCTCTCCGTCCTGAGCCGCGGATACAGCCTCACGCACCGGGTGGACAACAATGAACTGGTCACCCGCGCCGGATCCCTCGTCGAGGACGATCGGGTCCGCGTTCGACTGTCGGAAGGCGAAATCACCTGCACGGTCGACGGTATTCAGGCCACGAGCCCCGAAAATCGTTGAGGGATTTTTTAACCCAATGAGGAGTCAAATGGCCGACGGCGAACCCACGTTCGAAGATGCGCTCAAGCAGCTGGAGTCCGCGGTTGGAACCCTGGAATCCGGAAACCTGCCCCTGGCGGATGCGCTCCGCCTCTTCGAAGAGGGACTGAGAGCGTCCAACCTCTGTCGCGCCCGGCTGGAAGAGGCGAAGCAGCGCGTTGAAGTCCTGGCCGCCGAGAGCGGAAACGAGTTCAGGCTCACCGACCTGGATGCCGGTGAAGAACAACGCGCAGAGTAACACCCATTGCGAGATTCAGGTATTCCGGGTACATTTATACAGCCGGGGCGAATTGTTTACGATGACCGGTGATTGTCGGGTTGTTCTCCTGCACGATCCTGTTTATGAAACGAATTGGCATACTTGCTTATATCGAACGGGACGGAATCGGTCCCATCATCCGGAACTTCGTGCGGCTCGCGCACGATCAGGACATCGAGCTCATTCTGGAGGAACCGCTGCGGAAAATCCAGGGTTTCAACGGGGTGACCTTTCGTCCGGCTTCCGACCTCGCCCGCTATTCGGATATTGTCGTTGCGCTGGGCGGGGACGGCACAATACTCAGGGCAGCCAGACTGGTCGAGACCACGCAGAAACCGATTCTTGGCGTCAATCTCGGCCGCCTGGGGTTTCTGGCCGGAGCCGCGCCCGAAGAGTTGCGGGAAAGTCTGGGCAGATTGAAGCGGGGGGAATACCAGCTCGAAGAACGCATGGTCCTGGAAGCCGAGATCGGAAACAGGACCTTCTTTGCGCTCAATGAGTTCGTCATCGAAAAGGCCGTACTCGCCCGCCTGGTCCAGGTGAAGTCCTGGGTCTCCGAGACGCAGTTCAGTTCTTTTTTCGGAAACGGCATTATCGTCTCTACGCCGACGGGTTCAACCAGCTACAACCTTTCCGCGGGAGGACCCATACTCCATCCGGACCTGCGCGCGTTCGTTGTCACGCCCATATGCGCGCATTCGCTCTCGCTGCGCCCCGCGGTTATCCCGGGCAGTCAATCGATCACCGTTCAGGTTATCGCCGAACACACCGATATCATGGTCACCGCGGACGGCACGATCGTCTCACCCATCCAGCCCGAGGAACGCGTTCAGATCCGACAGGCCGACCACAACACCCGTCTGATCAACCTCCAGGGACTGTCCTTTTACGAGCTGCTCAGTCGCAAGCTGGACTGGAGCCTGGACCGGCGCGAACCGCAGGAGTCCTGACCGTGCTTTGCCGACTGCTGGTGGTCAACTACGCGTTGATCGACAGGATTGAAGTCGAATTCGGACCCGGGCTGAACATCATCACCGGCGAGACCGGCGCGGGAAAATCCATCCTCATCGGCGCGCTGGGCCTTGTTCTCGGAATGCGGGCGAGCCCGGAATTGGTCCGGACCCGCGAGAAGCGGTGTCTCGTGGAAGCCATCATCCGGTTGCGCCCCGATCACCGGTGTCTGCGCCTCCTGGACGCCATGGGTATCGACGCCGATCAGGGGGAATTGATCATACGCAGGGAGGTTGTGGCGAATGGCCGAAGCCGCAGTTTCGTCAACGGCCTCGCCGTGCCCCTGCGCAGCCTGCTCGATCTGGCCGGAGCGCTGGTCGACCTGCACGGACAGCACGATCACCAGTCTCTTCTCTATACCGATCGGCATATCGACTTTCTGGACGGTTTCGCCGGCCTGGGAGCGCGCCGGGAGTCGGTCGGCGCGGCCCACCGTCGCCTGTCGGAACTTCTGGAAAGGCAGGAAAACGCGGACGCCGAAGCACAAAGGGCGCGTGAACGGCGGGAACTTCTGGAATTCCAGGTTGAGGAAATCGCCTCGGCAGACCCGGAACCGGACGAGGACGAGCGACTCCTGCTGGAACAATCGCTGCTTACCCATGCCGAACGCCTGATCGAAACCGCCATGCACCTCGAATCCCTGCTCTACCAGGGGGACGATTCGATCGTGGATCGTCTGGGCGCGGCCGAGCAACTCCTGAAAGACGCCGTCCGGATGGACGAAACGCTCGGCCATCAAGCCGATGAACTTGCCGGCCAGCGCTACGCGATTGAGGAACTGGCCCGCTTCTTCGCGGATTACGCGCGCGACGTCGAGCATAACCCGGAACGCCTGGCGGAAGTCACCGGTCGCCTGGACCTCCTGGCGCACCTGAAGAAGAAATACGGAGGCAGCCTTCAGACGGTACTCGAGTACCGGGAGAATGCGGAAGAGGAACTGGCGCAGTCCGAGCGTCTCGACCGTTCGCTTGCGGAAATCGAAGGCGAGATCGACGGCGCCCGCGCAAACCTGGCGGACCTGTGCGCCGGGCTCTCAAAAGCGCGTGAAGCCGCCGCCCGCGACCTCTCCAGGGAGACGACGGATGCGCTTGGCGACCTGGGAATTCCGAGGGCCGAATTTCATGTTGAGCTTATCCGGGAAGAATCGCCCGACGGTTGGGTGAGCCTGGAAGGGCGGCAGTATCGAGCGGGACCCAAGGGCATCGAGCGCGTGGCATTCCATATCTCCACGAACCCCGGCGAGGCCCTCAGGCCGCTGGTCAAGGTGGCTTCCGGCGGCGAAATCTCCCGGATCATGCTTGCTCTGAAGTCCGTGCTCTCCCAATCCGATCCGGTACAGGTCCTCATCTTCGACGAGATCGATATCGGCATTTCCGGCCGTATCGCCGACGTGGTGGGACGGAAACTCAAAAGCCTTTCACGCGCGCGCCAGACCATCTGCATTACCCACCTGCCGCAGATCGCAAGAATGGCGGACACCCATCTGGCCGTATACAAGGACGAATCGAACGGCCGCACCGTCACGCGGGTGATCCACCTGGGCGACGAAGACCGCGCCAGGGAACTTGCAAAGCTGCTGGGCGGAGAAAAAATCTCGGCCGTTACCATGGAACACGCCCGCGAACTGCTGAGCCAGAATTGACCATGATTCGCAGGGCTTCGGGGACGTTAATTCGAATATATGCAAATTGACAAAGGCGATTAAACTGCGGATTACCAGGATACATCAGGTCGCTGGACGTGATCGGAAATATCATCCATATGAACGACCTTGATACCTCATCTGGAACCGGTCCCTTATGTGTCTTTTGTGCTTTTTGTGGCCAATTTGACTGTTGTCTTTTTTGATTTGAGATTTAAAATTCATTGGCGGACCCGCGCGGGTCGGGTCGCTGCCGCAGCCGTAGCAGTCCGTTGATAAAGTCGCTCTGCAGGCGAGGCCGAGCCATTGTGGCCG
>JAPPJY010000040.1 GCA_028874335.1 Gemmatimonadota bacterium
GGTGTATCCTGGTAATCAGCAGTCTAATCGCCTTTTTAACTGACACATATTCGAAATAACGTCCTCGAAAAATGAGGAATCACGGTTAATATCCGGCGCCTGCGCAGCCTGCGCCCGGCGAAGCGAAAAATAACCCATAGCTTGTTCGTAGTCAAGGGAAAAGGCACAAAAAACAGGGGGATACGCCAATGTCGGGACGGTTGACGAATGCCGTGGAAAACGGCGGCGCCCATGCGGGGTCGGACATGGCCGGGCACAAGCCCGGGTGGCGTCTATCCGGCCGGCCGTCCCCGGATGAGGAGTTCCCTCTCGTAACTGCGCAGCAGGTCCGACCGGGTGATAATCCCTTCCAGTTCCTCCCGGGAATCCGAACGAAATACCGGCAGCGTATTCGCATCCGTTTTTGAAAACTGAACGAGAGCGTCCGCCAGCGAATTTGAAGGCTCCAGGGCTGGCGGCGGCTCTCCCATCACGTCTTCGGCGATAAGCAGCGCGTGCATATCGTACTCGAGCATCACTTCCCGAATGTCGTGAAACCAGATCATGCCCTTGAACCGGCCCGCGTCGTCCATCAGCGGGAAGTCCTGCAGATTGCTGCGGCCGATCATGTCGACAATCTCGCGCAGAGGGGTGTGTTCCCTGATAAAGTCATATTCCGGGCGCACGATCCCCGAGACCGGTAGTTTTTCCAATACCGACAGATCCCGTCCCTGATGTATATTCAAACCCCTGCGCCGGAGCTTCAGCGAATAGATGGACTCACGCTCGATCACACGCGCCACGACCACAGCCAGTACGGTGGTGAACATCAGGGGAAGAATCAAACGGTAGTTTCCGGTCATTTCAACGATAATCAGGGATGACGTCAAAGGGGCGTGCGTCGTCGCGGCGACAAAGGCGCTCATGCCCACGACCGCGTATGCGCCCGGGGGGCTGATTACGCCGGGCAGCCAGGTCTGAGCGAGGCGGCCGAAGGCGCCGCCGAGGGTAGCACCCATGAAAAGCGATGGCGCGAAGAGTCCGCCCGAAGCGCCCGAGCCCACCGTCAGCGAGGTGCTAAGCAGCTTCAATCCCAACAGGAGACCGAGCATGGGCAGAAGAATCTGTCCTTGAAGCGCGGCGCCGACAATCTCGTAGCCCACGCCCATTGCCGGAGGGCATCCCAGGCCGATTATCCCCACCAGCGCGCCGCCGACGGCCGGCTTCAGCCACGCGGGCATCCCGAATGCCCGCCGGTTGAAGAGATCTTCGGTGGCATAAAGCAGCCTGATGAAGACGGCGCCGACGACACCCGCGAAAATGGCCAGAATCACGTACCAACCGAGCTCGTGGAGGTTTACGAACTGATAATCCGGCACCTCGAATACCTGGCGCTCTCCCATATAGGCCTTTGCAACGACTGCCGCCATCACCGAAGCGATGACCACGGGCGTAAAGGCGGCAATTGTAAAATCCGCCAGGATGATTTCCAGTGAAAACAGCACGCCTGCGATCGGCGCGTTGAAAATGGCCGAAATCCCTGCCGAAGCGCCGCAGGCAATCAGTGTCTTCAGGTTCGCTTCGGAGAATCTGAACAGCCGGCCGACTGTTGAGCCCCATGCGGCCCCGATCTGGATGATCGGACCCTCGCTCCCGGCCGACCCTCCGGATCCGATCGTGAATGCGGAAGCAAACGCCTTTGCAACCATCACCCGCGCGCGAATTACACCCCGTCTGGTGATGATCGCGTTCATGACCTCCGCAACGCCGGGGCCCCGCGCCTCCACCGCAAAGAAGTAAGCGATCAGGCCTGCGGCCAGGCCGCCCATGGCAGGAATGAGGGGAAACAGAAAGGACCTGCCCAGCAGTTCCGGCGCATCGACGAGCAGCAGCCTGTGCGCCGCGTCGAGCAACCACTGAAACAGCACCGAACCCGCCCCGCAGCCGACGCCGACAAGAATGGCCAGACTGATCAGGACGGTCTGTTCACTGAGGTTAAACCGGGGGAACAACCGGGCGATCCGGATACGAATGCGCTTCGCAGCGTTGAGGGGGGTCGATTCTGATGGCGAGGGATCAACATCCACCGTTGGGTCGCTTTTTGACAATTGCCGGTCGCCGGGGGCAGTACTGACTTCGACGCCTGAGTATACCCTCCGCCACCAGCACTGTCAAGCGGAAAGCGGATATTCCAGGGTATGCAGAAACATGAAACATTTCGGCCGAATCGGCGTAAAACGGGGGAAATTGGCGCTTATCGTCGGGAAAACCGCCCTGTCCTCGAGTGGGCAACTCCGGCTCCGGCCCGTTCGATACCGAAAGGAATCCAATGCGCTCCGTTGAACACGTACCGACACGTTTCGCCTCGATGTGCATCGCATTCCTGCTGTTGCCGTCCGCGGTCTTCCCGCTGACGCCGACGTCCACGGATTCGCTTTACGCACGCGGACAATCCGCGGAACGCATGGAAGACGTTCGCGAAGTCGTCTCCAGCCTCAACGCGGCCCTGCCTTCCACCGCCCATCCTGCCGGTATGCTGATCCGCATCGGCAATCTCTACGTGCGACTGCAGGAGGCGGACAGCGCGGAAGTCGCCTATTATGGCGCCGTCGAAAAGGACAGTTCGCTGGCGGGCGCTTACCTCGGCCTGGGCGAGGTCCTGCTGGAACTCCGGAACAGACCCCGAGCCGCCCTCGCCCCGCTGCAGCGAGCGGTAGACCTGGATTCCACGTATGCGGAAGCCCACTACATGATGGCCCGCGCTTACCTGCGATCCAGAAAGACCACGGCCGCGAGGCGAGCCGCGGACAGGAGCATCCAGGTCGAACCGAACTACGCGGCGCCATACCTGTTTCTGGCAAAACTCTACCAGCGCGAAAACAACAACCGCGCTGCATTTACGTTTTATAAGGCATATCTCGAACAGCGCCCCAACGACCAGACCGCGGCCTATGAATTCGCGGTTGAACTCCTCAAACAGAAGGAACTGGATAGAGCACGGGAAATCGCGGAACGGCTCGGCGGGTCGCGAGGCCTGCCTATCGTCGCCCAGGCGCTCATGGCCGACCGCGACTATGAAGGCGCGCTGGATGCCTTTTCAGAGTATATCGACGGCCTGACTCCTAAGGAACAGGCCCTCTTCGAAGACATTTCGCTGGTAGGCCTTTCCCACGAAGTGAGAGCCTACCGTACGACAACGCCGGAGACGCGCGAGGCATTCCTGCGCAATTTCTGGCTTCGAAAGGACCCCTTCAAGTCATCTGCCGGCGCGATGCGCCGCGCAGAGCACTACCGCCGGGTCTGGTATGCCCGCACGTTCTTCGGCAAGAAGAGATTCCCGTACGACCGGCGGGGAGAGATTTACATTCGTTACGGTGAGCCGGACTTCCGATCCAGCTGGCGCGAACTGAACGCGCAGATGCCGCTGAATGTCCAGCGCGTTCAGGAACGCATGGCCCACCAGCTCTATGGAAACAGAGCCCTGGCCCTGACGTTCGTGGGTCCCGTGTACCCCATTCGTTCCGCACAGGCATCGGAAAATACGTGGCGAAACTCCGAGGTCCGCGCAACCTCGCAGCCCATTCAGACGATCGACGAGGCCGCGGTCGGCCTGGAACGATACAAACCCATTACCTCCAGCGGCGACTGGTCCGCCGTACCCTGGGCGGTCTGGATCTACGCCGACATTGACGGCGGCATTGAAATCGCCTTCACGGACGAGTTCAATACGGGCAACTTCGACTACGCGCCGGAACCCGTCATGGGTCCGGAAGATATCAATGAATACAACATGCAAAGCCGCGGCGGCCCATTCCGCAACATGGTCAACCGGCTTAACGCCATGGCCCCCGCGGCGCGGATGACAAGAGTTGCGAGCAGGGAACCCGAACGATACGCCTTCGAAGCGCTGGAACCGCTGGACTATTACTATGAAGCCCTTTCTTTTCGCGGACTTGACGGCAAAACCGAACTGCAACTCAACATCGGCCTGCCGATCGACAATGTAGCGAGGCGTGAAGACATCGATACGACCGTCGTCGTCAATCGCCGTGTCGCGCTTGTCGACAGCCGCAAGGGCCGACTTCACAAACGCAGTGACGACCTCGCCGTGCCGGTTACCGACGCCAACCTGGGGCGGAGCCTCCTAGCGCTGGACCGCGTTGACATCGCCGCCGCGCCAGGCGTCTATCAGCTCGCCGTGGAGGCCTGGCGAAAAAAAACGGACATGCTCCAGGTCTATCAACAGACGCTTGAACTGCCCGACTATCGCGGCGGGGAACTCATGATGAGCGATATCCAGATCGCCCAGAACGTGGTGGAAGCCCGTGAAGGATCCAATCAGAAATTCGTACGTCAGGGTTGGGACATTCTTCCGGCGCCGTCCCGCACGTTTTACGTGGGCAAATCCGTCTTTGTCTATTTCGAAGTCTACAATCTCGAAAGAGACGCGTTCGGGAACACCCGATACGAAGTCACGTTCGAGGTCATCTCCAAGTCCACAAGCGACAGATCCCCCAGGACGTTTCTGCCCAGAATCCGGAAAGACGGCGAATCCATTGAAGTCCGGTACGAACAGGCGGGTACGGAAACCTCGGTCTCGGACTTTGTCGAACTGGATCTGGGACAGGCGGACCCGGGGCGCTACTCGTTGCACATGACGGTCAAGGACATGAATGCCGACCGTAACATCAAACGGGACAGCATTTTCCGAATCGCGTCGCCCCCGAGCCGGAGATAGAGGCACAGCGCAGTAAGGCGCCCCCGTGCAGATGCAGGCAGGCAGACGCCGCGCCCGGAGTCAATTCCTAACCTTGATTCGTAAATATTCGGGGACGTTAATTCGAATATGTGCTAGTAAATAAAGGCGATTAGACTGCTGATTACCAGGATACACGAGGTCCCTGTACGTGAAGGCAAAAAACGTACTTCTATACGTCGATAACGCCCCGTTTCGGAGGGTTTTATCGCGTCGCCGCGTTGCTATTTTTTTTGGATTGAGGCTAATCGATCGAACGTCCGCGCGATTCCACGATCCGTCAGATTACCCGACTCGCATCACCAGTGTGCCGGTAACCCGGTCGTGCAGCGCCTGCCGGTCAGGATGACGGCGCGTGATCCAGACGAGTGCAAGGCCGAGCAGAGAACCGGAATAGAGGACGATCGACCAGAGATGCGAACGTTCGGCATCGAAATCAGGAGGAGGCGTCAGGACGCGTCCGGCATCCAATGCCACCTGATGGGGCTCGGCATAAGGGTTCAGGGCGGACAGGAAAATCAGAATTGCGAACAAAGGCGTCCACTTCACCGTGGAACGGACAAATGCCCGGGCCCGCCCTATTGCGCCGCCATCCACGGAGATGACCCTCAGACTCGTCATTATCTTTCCCGGCGTCTGTCCCCTTCGCGCAAGGAATATGGTACAGTAAACCAGCGTGATCCCGTACTCCAGAACCAGCGCCGCTATTGGCGAGGGCGTGATCTCACGAAGGGTCCGGGAAAGCGGCAGATCCAGCAGCTTCAACATCAGCATGTCGATAACCACCGCGAGAAACCGACGTCCGAGCCCGGCCATTTCATCCTGCATCAGCATCGCGTTCAATCCCCGCTTCCCGCCGCGGCGCGTGAAGTTCGATCGGCAGATATTCCCTGAACCGAAGAAAATCGCCGTCGGTGCTTAGAATCGGCATCTCGTACCGGTGTGATACCGCGCAGATCAGGAAGTCCGTATTCGTTCCCTGAACGCCCTGGCTCCGGCTCAGATTGAAAAATTCGGCCGCGCATTCATAATCGGGGGCCTCGAGTTGGAGGTCCGGAAACGCCCTCAGACGACCTCGAAGTCCGTCGAATTGAACTTGCGAACGAATTCCGGAGAGAATTTCCTGGCGGACCGGACCGATCAGTTGTACCCGAACCTCCCGGACAAGCTCAGCGAACTCCTCGACGACAGGATGTTCGGAAACGACCTTGCGCCTCAGCGATAGCGACCAGACACTCGTATCCACCAGAACCTTCATTCGCGATTCCGCTGTATCTTGTAGTCGAAGTCCGGATCGTAGTCGATCGTATTGAACAGGCCCAGTATCTGTAGCTGTCTGCGGCGCTGGACATACTCTTCGAGCGCTTCGTTGACAACAGCCTTCTTCGTTCTGTGCCCACCGATGCGACGGGCTTCCTCGATCAGCGCGTCGTCGAGCGCAAGATTGGTTGCCATTGTGCACCTCCGTATTTACACATGAATCTACACAACCAATTGTGTAGATTCAAGCGGAAAATCCGGAGACTGGCGAAGTTTCCGCCTTGAGTGGACGATTTTTCGCGCACATCTATCGCATTGCAGGAGGAGGCGATTTCCGTGAGACTCGTGCAATTCCGCGATCCGTCCGCCCCGAAACCCGCGCGCCTCGGACTGGTTGAAAACGACGTGGTACTGGACCTGACGGCGTGCGAGCCCTGTCCCGAATCGGTCTACGACCTCTACTTCATTCACGGGGGCGACGGCGCCGGACTGGACCGGGTGGTCGCGGACATCGACACCGCCGGCGCCGGTGCCTACAGCCTTGCCGACCTGATGAACAACGATCCATCAACGAGGCGGCCGCACCTGATCCCGCCCGTAACCCCGCCGCCCGGCCAACCCGACCGGCTGCGTGTCTGGCTCGCCGGCGTGACCCATGCGGACAGCGCCAGGCTGCGGGAAACCGAAGCGAAAGAGGCTACCGGAGGCGACGTTAATGTTTATGATCAGAAATACCGGGAATGCGCGCAGGGCGGCATACCCGAACTCTTCGCGAAGACCGACGCGGACGCGCTTGCAGGACATCGCGGACACATCTCCCGCCCGGACGACACCCGGCGTCTCGTTCCCGAAACCGAGCTTGTCACGCTTTACGGACTGAATGTACACGGTCAGGTCGAGCGACTGGGCTTTTCGGGCGGCAATGACTATACCGACAACGGCATCGAGGCCGAAAATCCGTTGAATCTTCCCCAGGCCAAGAACTGGCACGGGGGTTGCGCCAGCCTGGGGCCGGTTCTGGTGACCGATTCCGAGTTCGACGACGCCAGCGTCGCCGTCTCGTGCGAAATCCTGCGAGACGACAATCGAATCGCCCGAAAGGCCGGGCGCACCGGACAACGCCATCTTAATATGCCCGACCGGCTCTTCCACCTGGAGCGGTCTCTGTTCGGTCGACTGCCGCTGTCTGAAAAAACACTTCAACTGTTATACTGGGGTACGCCCATCGTCTTTTCGGAAGACGACCTGCCCGGCGGCCTTCAGGTAAACGACACGGTCCGGATGTCGTTCGGCGGAATCGGCGACCTGCAGAACACGATCGGTCCATTCATCAGAAACCGCCAGTTGGCCTGGCTGGACACCAATCGGCGTTGAGCCCGGCTCTTCCGCGTCACTGAGGGAGTCGGAACAGCTGTGCCTACAGGACCCGATCGTGCCCCCACGGATCCTGCTTGACGATCTCGAATTCCTTGATCGGACTTCGGCCGCGAGGCCCGTCGTGCAGGGTCGACGGATTGTAGGAGGCCCCTGTCAGCTTCAGCAGCGATTCCAGCAGGGGTTGACCCAGCGTGAGTCCCTTGAGAAACATCTCCTCGCCGTTGATGTCCTTAACGGTGGTGCCCTCCGGACCCACGAAGACCCGGCGCAGCGCCCGCATTTCCGCGCGGTGTTCCCGGAAATACGCAAGCGCGCGGACGGGGTCCCCGCCGTCGTACCTGAGTGCCGGCATCGATTGCCTCCGTGTTTCGAGCGTACAGGTAATTTTGTCTGAAGTAGAATATGGACGGCCGCCGGAAATCGGGCAAGCGGATTCAACGACCGTCCGCTGCAATTCATCATTTCCTTTTTTGCAATCCGTCAGAGGAACCGTCAAAAACAGCGCTTGCAGACCCTGTTAGATTGAGTTATATTTAGTCTGTTCCATTCAATTGGATTTAGCTTAACTTATTATTCATATTATGAAACTGTATCGCGCCCGACTGTGGATCCGGCCGGCAGACCGTCGTCAGCGTCCACGTCGCGGAGTGCCTAATGTAAAGGAGAACCGTCATGGCGGAAAGCGCCGGAATACAGATTGACGGACGTCCGGGTGAATTCCCGTTTCCCGGTATCCCCGACGTGGGCGATGGGGGCGATGCCGCAATCTGGGTCGAAAAACACATCAGCCAGGGTGCATGCGCCTACCCCATCACGTCTTCCTCCATTCTGGGCGAGAAATACAGCGCGGTCGTATCCAACGGCGGGGTCAACCTCTGGGGCGACACCCTGATCTTCATAGAACCCGAGTCCGAGCACAGTTCGGCTTCAGCGGCCGAGGGTTTTTCCGTGGCCGGCGGCCGTGTCACGAACTTCACCTCCGGCCAGGGCCTCGTTCTGATGAAAGAGGTGCTGTACACCATCTCGGGCAAGCGTCTTCCGGCTGTCTTCCATATCGGCGCGCGCGCGCTGACGTCGCAATCGCTCAATGTACACGCCGGCCACGACGACATCATGGCCGTTGCCGACTGCGGATGGGGCATCGTGTTCGCCCGGAACACGCAGGAGGTCATGGACACCACGCTCATCGCGCGCCGGGCCGCGGAAGCCTCCCAGACACCGTTCATGGTCGTACAGGATGGATTCCTCACAACCCATACGGTGCAGAACGTCGTGGCCATCGAGCCCGAACTCATGAAGCTTTTCGTCGGACGCCCGGAAGACAAGATTCAGAATCTCATGGATGTCGACAATCCGATGATGAGCGGCGTTGTGCAGAACCAGGACAGCTACATGAAGGGTAAGATCGCCCAGCGGTATTTCTACGATCGCGTGCCCAATGATCTCCAGGAGGCGATGCACGAATTCTACCGGATGACCGGAAGGCGTTACGGCATGATCGACGGTTACCGGCTGGAAGACGCCGAATACGTCATCGTGGGCATGGGAAGCATGCTCGAAACCGCGCTCACGGCCGTCGACTGGTTGCGGGAGACCGAAGATCTCAAGGTTGGCGCCCTTCACGTCACGTCGTTCCGCCCGTTCCCGGGCGTCGAGATTGTTGAAGCCCTGAAACACGCAAAGGCGATATCCATTGTGGAACGCATGGACAACCCCCTTGCGCAGTCCAATCCGCTTACCGCCGAAATCAAGTCCGCCTTCTCCGATGCCGTTTGCGGCTCGAACGGTTATCCGCAGATCGAACGCATTCCCAGGATTCTCTCGGGCATGGCGGGGCTGGGTAGCCGCGACGTGCGGCCGGGCGACTTCATTGCCACGGTCAGAAATATGCAGGCCGCAGAACCCCGCCGGAAGGATCTCTTCGTGCTCAATATCGAACACGATCTGGCCCTTCAGAGGCAGCCCGATCCCGGAACGCGGGAAGTCGGCGCCTTCGCCATGCGCGGGCACTCGATCGGCGGATACGGTTCCGTTACGACGAACAAGGTTATTGCCACGTTGCTGGCGAACCTGGGGCTTCACGTCCAGGCCTACCCTAAATACGGGTCGGAAAAGAAGGGTCTGCCCACCACCTATTACCTTACCGCGGCCAACGAACACATCCGGACCCACTCGGAGCTGGAAGTCGTGGACTTCGTACCGCTCAACGATGTGAACGCCTTTAACACCGCAAATCCGCTGGCCGGCGTTGTCGACGGGGGGATGGTCTTCATCCAGAGTCCCCACACCGAGGCGGAGAAGGTATGGGACAATGTTCCCGGTTGGGCCAAAAAGACATTCCGTACCAGAAACATCAAACCTCTCGCCCTTGACGCCGTCAAAATTGCCCTGGAGGAAGCGCCGTCGCCGGACCTGATGCAGCGTTTCCAGGGCATTGTTCTTCTGGGAATCTTCCTGAAACACACGCCGTTCCAGAAAGACCTGAATCTCACGGAAGACGAGTTGTTCGTCAACGTGGAAAACGCGGTCAACAAATACTGGGGAAGCAAGGGCAAGGGCGTCGTGGAGGCCAATATGGGCGCTATCAGGAGAGGATACCGGGAAGTATTCGAAGTCCCGAGGGAACTGATAGAAAGCACAATCGATCAGGAGACGGACGAGCTTCCGGCCGGTCTGGTCTCGATCGGATGCTAACCGGTCGTTTCCAACCCGCCGACATCGTGATTCCGGTCGCGTGACGACGTGACGTCGATAGGAACGTAAACCCCAAAGATTCGGTCTGTTCACGAAATTATAGCCCGATCGGGAGTAAATAACCATGTCGACCAATGGCAAAAGCGATCCCGCCACGCTGCTGAGCGTCAGTTCACTGGAAGAAATGGACGAGGAGCCGATCTCCTCCTCCCCGCTCAACCTGCATACCCTCCTCGATATCGAAGACTTCAACGGAAGGGTCGTGGCCGGATACAATACGGGCATTGCCGAACAGGGGCTGCCCGCCGACGTTGGCGTTGCCCGGAGCCTGGTAGGGCCGGGTACGGGCGCCCTTCGCGACTTCAGCTATATCGCCCCCGAGATCCCCGAGTTTATCCAGGAAAACTGCGTCGGATGCATGGACTGCGTCACTGAATGTCCGGATACGGCCATTCTCGGCAAAATTGCGACCCGCGAAGACCTGGACGCCGCGCTGGCCCGGACCAACGACCCGGAAAAGCGGGAATTCCTGCGCAACCAGTTTTCCGAAACCTCAAAGTATTACAAGAACTTTGAGAAGAAGGGCAAGGAAGGCGCCTACTTCGGCATTTTCATCGATCCCACCAAGTGCAAGGGTTGCGCCGAGTGCGTCGAAGTCTGCGCGGACAAAGACGCGTTGAAGATGGTTACGAAGACGGAAGACAACCTGGAGGAATTCCGAGCCGCCTGGGACTTCCACAACGACCTGCCTGAATCTCCCAGCGAATATATCCTCGAAAAGTCCGTTCAGGACATGATGCTGGCCGAACGATCGCTCCTCTACGTGGGCGGCGCCGGATCCTGCATGGGCTGTGGTGAAGCCACGGCCCTGCGCATGATGCTGGCTTCCACGGGCTATCTGCACGGGCCGGAGAACATCGGCCTCGTCGCATCCACCGGCTGCAACACCGTCTACACCTCCACCTATCCATACAACCCCTACACGGTGCCCTGGACCAACTCCCTCTTCGAAAACGGGCCCACCGATGCCATGGGCGTGCGTGCCCGCTGGGACCAGATGGGTTGGCAGGACAAGAAGATCTGGGTCATCGGCGGAGACGGGGCCATGCTGGATATCGGTTTCCAGGCGCTCTCACGGATGCTCATGTCCGGAATGGATATCAACGTCCTGGTCCTGGATACCCAGGTCTACTCCAATACCGGCGGACAGGCCTCCACTTCAAGTTACATGGGGCAGAACACCAAAATGTCCGTCCACGGCTCCGCCGTTCCCGGGAAAACCGAACGCCGCAAGGAACTCGGCCAGATCTGCATGATGCATCCGGACACCTTCGTGGCCCAGACCATCTGCAGCCTGCAGAACCACTTTTACCGCGCCATCGCCGCGGCCAACGAATTCGACGGCCCGGCCGTCATCAACGTTTTCACCACGTGCCAGCCCGAACACGGCGTGGGAGACCACCTGGCCGGACACCAGGCCAAACTGGCCATGGAGTCCAGGGCATTCCCCATCTTCATCTACGATCCGCGCAAGGGAGAACGCATCAAGGAGCGACTGGATCTCCGGGGGAACCCCGCCGTCAAGGACGACTGGTATACCATTCGCAAGACCGGCGAAACCGTCGACTTTGTTACTTTCGCCCGGACCGAAGGGCGTTTCGCCAAGCACTTCGACAAAGACGGAAACCCTTCCGAAACCTTGATGGCCGCCCAGGAAGACCGCCGGCAGAACTGGCGCATGCTCCAGGAGATGGCCGGCATTATCTGAAGACACGTTGTACACAATTCAACGGATCGCTGTACGTAAAGCCTCCGGTGGCGCGCCTCCGGGGGCTTTTTTCTTGTTTCCGCCCAAGCCGCGCGAAAGGGCAACAAATTTGACTTTTCGCGCATCTACCGGTAAATTCAGGGGCCGATTGGTCGGTGTGAGGTTGTAAGTTAGGGTTTATGTATAAGAGAGGCTGACGAGGACGCAAATGTCTGACAAAGTCGTTCGAGTTCCATCCCGAGACGTCGACCCCGCCGAGACCCAGGACTGGATCGAATCGCTCGACTACGCTCTGAAAAACTACGGTCCGGACCGGGTGCGCTTCCTGTTCAAGAAAATCGAAGAGTGGGCGAACCGTGCGGACGTCGTCATCCCGTTCAGCGCCAATACGCCCTATGTCAACACGATTCCCGTGGACCAGCAGCATCCGTACCCGGGCAACCGCGAAATCGAACGCCGTATCAAGAGCATCATCCGATGGAACGCAATGGCAATGGTGGTACGGGCCAACCGGGAATACGACGGGATCGGCGGCCACATTTCCACCTATGCATCGGCCGCCACGCTGCTCGAGGTGGGTTTCGACCACTTTTTTCACGGCCGTGGCAACGGATTCGTGGGCGACCAGGTGTATTTCCAGGGGCACGCCGCGCCGGGTGTCTACGCCCGGGCGTTCCTCGAAGGGAGGATCGACGAGCAAGCCCTGGAAAATTTCCGCAGGGACCTCCGGCGTCCGGGCGGGCTGTCCTCCTATCCTCACCCATGGCTGATGCCCGACTTCTGGGAATACCCCACCGTGTCCATGGGCCTTTCGCCGATTATGGGCATCTATCACGCGCGGTTCAACCGCTACCTGGAAGATCGGGGCCTCAAGGATACCTCCGGCTCCCACGTGTGGGTCTTCATGGGCGACGGCGAAACCGACGAGCCCGAATCCCTCGGCGCAATCACCCTGGCGTCCAGGGAAAAGCTGGACAACCTCATCTTCGTGATCAACTGCAATCTCCAGCGGCTTGACGGGCCCGTACGCGGCAACGGCAAGATCATTCAGGAATTGGAAGCCGCCTTCCGCGGCGCCGGCTGGAACGTCATCAAAGTCATCTGGGGAGACGACTGGGACCCGCTGCTGGATCGTGACCACGACGGCATCCTGGTGCAGCGCATGAACGAAGTGGTGGACGGCCAATACCAGAAATATACCGTTGAATCGGGCGAATATATCCGCGAAGATTTCTTCGGCACGCATCCCAGTCTGCTGGATATGGTCGACCACCTTTCGGACGAACAGCTGCAGAAGATGCGACGCGGCGGGCACGACCCGGAAAAAGTCTTCGCCGCCTACAGGTCGGCCGTGGAGCACCGGGGATCACCCACCGTCATCCTGGCGAAGACAATCAAGGGGTACGGGGTTGGCGAATCCGGCGAGGGCCGGAACGTCACGCACCAGCAGAAGAAGTTGAACGAGGACGAACTTCGGGAATTCCGGTCGCGCTTCGGTATCCCGATCTCCGACGACGAAGTCGCCGCCGCGCCTTTCTACCGGCCTCCTGATGACAGCCCCGAGATAAGATACTTGAAGCGCCGCCGGGAGGAACTGGGCGGGTACCTGCCCTGCCGGCAGGTCAACACGGAACCTCTCGCCGTCCCCTCGCTGGACCTGTTCGACGAATTCCTGAAGGGCACGCAGGGGCGGCAGGCGTCCACGACGATGGCCTTCGTCCGCATGTTCTCGAAGCTCCTGCGCGATCCCGACATCGGCAAGCTCATCGTACCCATCATTCCGGACGAAGCCCGCACGTTCGGCATGGAACCGCTTTTCCGACAATGCGGAATCTACTCCCGCGTCGGCCAGCTCTACGAGCCGGTCGACGCCGACAGGCTGCTGTATTACCGGGAAGTCAGGGAAGGCCAGATTCTGGAAGAAGGAATCAACGAAGCCGGTTCCATGTGCTCGTTCATCGCCGCCGGCACCGCCTATGCGACCTGCGGCGTGAACACCATCCCGTTTTTCATCTACTACTCCATGTTCGGCTTTCAGCGCATCGGCGATCTGATCTGGGCCGCCGCGGACATGCGCTGCAAGGGGTTCCTCCTGGGCGGCACGGCCGGCCGGACGACGTTGAACGGCGAGGGCCTCCAACACCAGGACGGCCACAGCCACGTACTGGCCAACACCGTACCCAATCTGCTCACCTACGATCCAGCCTATGCTTACGAAATCGCGGTCATCGTCCAGGACGGGATCCGGCGGATGTACAGCGAGCAGGAAGACATCTTCTACTATCTGACGCTGGGAAACGAACCCTACGACATGCCGGCCATGCCCGAGGGCGCCGCAAAAGGCATCATCAGAGGCATATATAAAATCGAGGAGGCGTCGCTGGAAAACGCGGCGCACCAGGTTCAACTGTTCGGCAGCGGCGCTATCCTGAGAGAGGCCATTCGCGCCCGGCGCATTCTGGCTGAGAGATATGACATCTCCGCGCAGGTTTGGAGCGTCACCAGCTACAAGGAACTGCGACGAGACGCCCTCGAAACCGAGCGCTGGAACCGATTACACCCGTCGGAACCGGCGCGCAAGCCCTACATCGCGGAAGTACTGGAAGACGCCAGCGGCCCCATCGTGGCTGCTTCCGATTACATGAAAATCCTGCCCGACATGATCCGACCCTGGGTGCCGCTGGATCTGGTCGCGCTGGGTACCGACGGTTTTGGGAGAAGCGACACCAGGGAGGCGCTTCGTCGGCACTTCGAAGTCGATGCCGAGTCCATCGCCGTTGCCACGCTCCACGCCCTCGCCAGCCAGGGGAGGATCGGACCGGAGCGGGTTGCGCGCGCCATCGAGGACCTTGGCGTCGACCCCGACAAAGCGAATCCCGTCGCGGCCGGCCCAACATTGAGTTACGGATAGACGTGTCACTTGCCGGATTCAGGTTTCCATCAGGCGATCTGTTTCCGGGGGAAAACCCCAGCGACGCTTGCGGCACCTGAAAAAGGAGGAACCGTGGCGGATGAGATCAGACTTCCGGACCTTGGCGAAGGCATCGATCAGGGCGACGTGGTGCGCATCCTGGTTTCGGAAGGAGATTCAATCGCGGTCGATCAACCCGTCATCGAACTGGAAACCGACAAGGCGCTGGTTGAAGTTCCATCGTCAGTTGCCGGAACCGTCGCTACGGTCAACGTCAGCAGTGGCGAAAGCATCTCGCCCGGCGCCGTGCTCGTCACCGTCAACGCGGAACAGGCGGGCGATACCCCGGAAGCCGTGCGGGAATCGCACGCGAAGGACAAGAACGAACAGCAGCCTCCCACGGACGCGCCGGCGGAACGGCGAGCGCCACCCGATCCGGTGAACGCGGACACGGACGAAGAAACGCCCGCCGTCGTGGAATCCTCAAGCGTCACCGTGCCGGCCGCTCCTTCCGTACGGCGGTTCGCACGGGAACTCGGCGTCGATCTCCAGCAGGTTCCGGGCAGCGGAGCGGGAGGACGGATCACCCGTGACGACGTGAAGAGCTATGTACAGTCCTCCCTGAACGAAGCAGCGCAGGCAGGGCCCGTCGTCGCGCCGGACCTGCCGGACTTCACCCGATGGGGCCACGTCGAGCGACAGCCCCTGCCCGGGGTCCGCAGGGCCATTGCGCAGAACGTGGGCACGGCCTGGGCGCAGGTACCCCACGTCACGCAGTTCGACCGGGCCGACGTGACGGACCTGGAAGCTTTCAGGCAGCGACACAAGGCCAGTACAGATGCCCGGGGCGGCAAGCTCACGCCCACGCCCTTTGCAATGAAAGCCGTCGTCAACGCGCTGAAGGCCTTCCCGCAATTCAACGCCAGCCTGGACCTGGCCGCGGGACAACTCGTTCTCAAGCGCTACTATCACATCGGCGTTGCTGTTGATACGGACAGGGGCCTTCTCGTGCCGGTTGTCCGCGACGTCGACCGGAGAGGCATTTTCGAGCTGGCCATTCAACTCGACGATCTCGCCCGCCGCACGCGAGAGGGACGGGCCGACCTCGAAGAGCTCCAGGGCGGCACCTTTACCGTCACCAACCTGGGAAGCATCGGCGGAACTTCCTTTACCCCCATCGTCAACTTCCCCGAAGTCGCCATACTCGGCATGGGACGGTCCCGGCAGGAACCCGTCGTGCGCAACGGACGTATCGAAGCCCGTCTCATCATGCCCATCTGCCTGTCATACGACCATCGCGTCGTGGATGGCGCCGACGGCGCACGATTCACAAGACATCTGGTTGAATCCCTGGAGAATCCGGAGCGCATGCTCCTCGGGGGATGAACCCGTTCAGACGACCCTGCGGACCGCATCACGGCCGTCCGCGTACCCTCGTCCGGAGCGACCATGCCGAATGGCACCCACAAGACCGACCTCCTCGTCATCGGCGGCGGGCCGGGCGGCTACGCCGCCGCGTTCAGATCGGCGGACCTCGGAATCCCGGTTACGCTGGTCGAAGCCGACGACCGGCTCGGAGGAACATGCCTGCTCCGCGGCTGCATCCCGTCGAAGGCCCTGCTGCACGCCGCGGGCCTGATTTCGGAGTCCCGTGAAGCGGCAGCCTTTGGATTGACGTTTTCCGAACCGGAAATCGATCTCGAAAAGATGCGCGGCTGGAAAGACGGAATTCTCGCGAATCTCTCGCGAGGCCTCGACGGATTGTGCCGGCGGCGCCGTATCAGGCGCATCCGAGGTCGAGCAGCATTCGAGTCTTCCCGGCGGATCCGCGTCTCCGGAGGCGACGGCGTCTCGCAAATCGACTTCGTGCATGCCATCGTCGCCACGGGGTCCCGGCCGGCAGTGCCCCCTGTTTTCGACGTCGACAGTCCGAAGATCCTGGATTCGGACAGGGCGCTCGAACTGGAGAACGTCCCCGATCGCCTGCTTGCCGTAGGCGGAGGGATCGTCGGCCTCGAACTGAGTACCGTCTACGCCCGGCTGGGAAGCCGGGTGACGCTGGTCGAGATCACCGGCGGCCTCCTTCCCGGTGTGGACC
Source organism: Gemmatimonadota bacterium (assembly GCA_028874335.1). GTDB lineage: Bacteria > Latescibacterota > UBA2968 > UBA2968 > JAAXHE01. The sequence continues at coordinate 16,844 of JAPPJY010000040.1, forward strand.
GGGACCTGGTCAAACCCCTGCAAAAGTACCTCGAGGGCATTTTTGACGGCATCCATGTCAACACCGCCGTCGCCTCCCTGGAGGAAAGTGATAACGGGATAACCGCGGGCTTTGAAGGGGACCTCGAAGCAAGCGCGCAGGCCTTCGACAACATCCTGCTCTCGGCCGGACGGGTTCCGAACACCCGGGACCTGGGGCTGGAGAACACGCGGGTCGGCCTCACGAATTCCGGGTTCATCGTCGTCGACGCACACATGCGTACGGCCGACACCCGCATCTTCGCCCTTGGAGACGTGGTGGATGGTCCCGGGCTCGCCCACAAGGCCGCCCACCAGGGGAAAGTCGCCGCCGAAGTGATCGCCGGGCAACCGGCGGCCTTCGATAGCATCGTCCCCTCTGTTGTCTACACGGATCCCGAGATCGCGTGGTGCGGCCTCACCGAAACCGACGCGCGGGCGCAGGACCGCCCTGTGAAAACCGCACGCTTTCCCTGGGCCGCCTCAGGCCGGGCGGCAACGCTCGGCCGAACCGAGGGGCTTACGAAACTGGTTTTCGACCCGGAAACCGGCCGAATTCTGGGGGCGGGAATCGTCGGCCCCAACGCCGGTGAACTCGTCGCCGAAGCCGTCCTCGGCATTGAAATGGGCGCTGTCGCCGAAGACCTCGCGCACACGATCCACCCCCATCCTTCCCTCTCCGAATCCCTGGGCATCGCCGCCGAGATCCACCTGGGTACGGCGACCGACCTGTACATTCCCAAAAAGAGATAGCGTTTCAACAGCGGCCTCAACCCGTTGAATTCCCCCAATTGCCTTGTCTCACGGCTCTCGCGCTCTCATGCTAATCCGTATCACCTTGCGAGGAGCCGCGTACCCAATACTTGATGCGATTCAGTGCTTCGGCACGCAGGAGTTTTATTGCCAAATGTCAGATTAATTAATATATTTCTGACATTCAGGAGGTTGATCATGTCCAGCCTGCCTAAACGGATTATGAAACTCAGTGCCGAGTCACCGGAAGGCGCACTGCTTTCCGCAGGTACTCTTCTTCACATGGGAAGCCGCGCTGCAATTGATCAGGCGTTGTCCCGACTTGCCCGCAAAGGAGAACTCCTGCGGGTCTGCCACGGCCTCTATGTCCGGCCCGTTCAGACCCGATTCGGTCCTCGCCCGCCTTCCGTTGATAAGGTGATCGCATCACTGTCCGCTCTCTGGGGTGAGACGATTGTACCCTGTGGGGGCGTAGCGGCGAACGCCCTTGGACTCACGACACAGGTGCCGGTGCGGTCGGTTTATCTGACCTCCGGCCCGGGTCGCAGGCTGATCCTGGGCAAGTTGACAGTGGAACTGCGCCATGCACCGCGTTGGCAGCTGGCAGCGCCGCACCGACCCGCCGGCGAAGTGCTTCGCGCCCTTTCATGGCTGGGTCCGGACGAAGTTGAGGCGGGCCTGGACGTGATCGGGCGCAAGCTCGCAGCCGAAGATCTTCAGGAGTTGGCCGCATCGCGTGCTGTAATGCCGGCATGGATGGCAGAACCCGTCAGCGAAATGGTTGCCAATGGCTGGCGACTACGGAAAGATGTTCAGCGATGGGATGCTGCTTGAAGACGAAGAGCGTTTCGAAACCATAATGGACAAATGCGCCGAAATCGAAACAAGGGCGAATCGAAGGTAGACGTCGCTGATGTAGAGGGAAACCTCGGCTCCAATGCCGGCGAAATTATCCTGATTCAGGTAAGCCGAATCCCCATGTCCCCGGACCCGCCGTCATTTCAACAGTACCATTTTCCGAACAGCGGTAAACTTGCCGCCATCCACCTCCAGGCGGCTGCAGTAGACGCCGCTGGACACTTCCCTGCCCGCGTCGTCCCTCCCGTCCCAGGTCACCTGGTAATATCCGGCCTGCCGTTCTCCCTCTACCAGAACGCGGATCCGTTGTCCGAGCAGATTGAAGACGACCAGCGAGACGTCGCCGGTTCCGGGCAACTGGTAAGCGATCTGGCACTCGCTGTTGAACGGGTTCGGGAAACTCTGATGCAGGGCGTAATCCCCGGGTTCGGCGGGGGCGTCGTTCAGAAAGCGGCCGCCGATCTTCCATCCCGTCACCTCGCCCGTATCGGTCCCGATCACCGCGCCATCTCCGATTCTCAGGATGCGGGTGGGTTTTCCCGACACCCTTCCGAGGCCACGGACCTCTCCGGATCCATCCAACATCACGATGCTGCCGTCCTCGCAGCCGGTCACCACCCACGACGCGTCACTGGCGCGCACAAACGCCAGCACCGTGGGCGGGCTGTGAAGCCGGCGTGTCCACACCCGATCGCACCGCGCATCCAGCGCGACCACGAGTCCCGTTGACGTCGCAGCGAGGATTTCCTTCTTCCCGTCTCCATCCAGGTCCCCGATGTCCAGGTCGCGCATATTCTGAGCGGGAATCCGATTCCCGGGGCCGAAGTTCGCGCTGTACAGGGCTGCGCCGTTTGCGTTCCACACGGTCACCCGGTTCCACGTGCCGTTGATCTCACTGATCACCTCTCTCGTCCCGTCCGCGTCCAGGTCTTCGTAGAAGATGTGTTTCCGGCTCATCGAGGCCCATCCCCCAATATACGTGTGCCCCGCCGGAACCCCGGCGAAGCGGCCCCGGGTCACCTGCATCGATCGGCTGTTCACCACCGAAAGCGCGTGCGAATCCGTGGGCTGTCTTGCGATAAGGAGATCCGTGCCGCCTCGGGGGCTCTCTATCAGTGCGAACCGCGTTCCGGGCCCCCAGAACACCGGCAGCCTCTCCTCGAGCTCTCCCCTGCCGTTCAGGATTTCCAGCGTGCACGCGCTGCCCACGAATGCCTGGCTCTTCCCGTTTCGAAAGATTCCCGTGCGCAGCCCGTGGATCCCCTCGTGGCCCGGCGCCGACTTGAACCAGTATGTTTTTCCGGCCCTGTAGACTGCCCGGTGCATTTCGGATACGAATGCCCAGCGGCGCCTTCCTTCCAGGTCGAACGCGATGACCTGTTCATCCCTGCACCCCACAAGCAACAGCTGGAAGGCATCCCACCAGGCCATCACCCGGATCGGGGCTTCCGTCCGGAAAAACCGGCCCTCCCTGCCATCCCGTGTCAGCAGGTGTACCCCTCTTTCCGTGGCGACGCCGATCCACGTCTTGCCTTCGGACGCGAAGGAAATCATGTCCGTCACGGCGCCGCCGGTCCGCGTCCTCAGAAACAGAGGCGCGGGCGGACCTTCCGGCGTTGCACGAACATCAGGGTTTTCCGCGACCCGGCGGCGTTCCGTCCGGGCCTGCGACAACATTCCGCTGAGCCGCTCGACAGTTTCGGAGAGCAGTTCGGGATTGGGAATCGCGCCAGTCAATTCGTGCCGACCCTCCGGCACGTCGAACACGGCGCCGCTATCGGAATCCGCCAGGATTGATAGCGGAACGCCATCCAGCAGGACGCCAGCCGGTTCAGCGAACGCCGCCCGGATTTGTGTCTCCCCCGCTGTCGTGAGTACCGCCGATCCCGAGTGAAAATCCCAGTCCAGATCGACCGGCCTTTCCGCACTGAACAGAACCCCCTCCAACCCTGCGGTTTTCAAGTCCTTCCCGAAGAGGTGATCGCCGGCCAGCAGGACCACGTCGCCCTGAATGCCGCCGTATTCTCCGTCGACGGCGATGGCCGGCGCCGGAAGGCCGAGTACCGCCGCCCGCGTTCCGATCCGCAGACAGGAGACCGGGGCCTTATCCGTACCGGCAGGAGCGATCAGCGAAAAGAACGCGCGTTCCTCGCCTGACGATACAGCGCCCGTCCAGGCCAGGGTTGCGGTTCTCCCATTAAGTGTGATCTCGACGGGATCTGAGGCCCGGATACCAAAGCGATTGCCGCCCGTCTCGAGGTGCGACTCGCCGTCCGCGGAAGCCGTTCGCCATCGGCCCGGCGCCGTCCATTCCGTTCTGACTTCGAGATCCGCGCTCTCCACCCGGAACGTCAGCCGGTCCACGAACAGCGCATACCGGCCTTCGCGTTGCGCCAGGGCGCGGCGCCAACTGCAGAACGACGCGTTGGGGACCTCGGCGACGGCGACAGCCGTCCGGCCCACCACGTCCCGATAGCGAAGCGCCGCGTCCATCGGGCTGCGCGGCTCCACCAGCCCGTCGGCACCCGTCAGCACCTGATTCCCGTAGCCCTGGAGTACTGTTTCTCCGTCGAGGCGAAGCTCCAGAACCGCAAACGAGTGGTAGGGATTCCGGGACGCTCCGTTCAGCCCGTCGATCAGGATGAAATCGCCCGTCGCGTCGGTGGCGCTGCGAAAACTCCCGAATTGAAACGAGTCCGAAAGCGGCAGGCCGCTCGCGCGTCGTTTCCACAGCGGCTCAGGCAACTCGAGGACGCTCCATCCCCGGACAAGATCGGCCGGCTGGACCGGAGCCAGGCCGGACTCCGGCCAGAAGGACTGCCCCAGCCGGAACTCGTCCAGGCTCACCCCGGTCCGGCGCGCGTATTCCAGATATCTCCCGTCACCCGTCAGATACGCGGCTTTGTGAAGGTATCCGATGGAAGCGTAGCGAAGGGCCCAGTCGGGCTCGCGCCCGGATATCAGCATCTCCTGCCCCCGCAGCAGTGTCTTCAGGACGCCGTTCTCCAGCGCCGCATGGTTACCCGAGATGAGCATATAGGTGAGAATCGGGGCGATGCCGGTGCTGTACCAATACAGGTTGTCGGCTTCGCCCATCACCCACGCGTGGTGGCGCAATGAGGAAAATTGCCATTCGGCCGCCCAGATACAGTGCTGCCACAGCGGGTGCGGGTAATCCTTCTGGAAGTACCGGCCGAGGCAGTAGAGCGCAATGGCGGCCCACTGGTGGTGCCGCGATCCGACGCCTGCGGGCGGCGTGTTATAGGCCTCTCTGCCCATGTCCAGGTTTCGTACAATCATGGCGGTCCGGCTCTGGCCGTAGGGATCGTGCGAAAACTGCTTCGCAAACGCGTTGGTGATCCGCAGCCGCTGTTCGTTCGTGAAGACCGGGCTTTCCTCGATCAGGTCCCAGTAGAGAACGAGCATATGCGCCGTGTAATGGTACGGACCGCTGAGGGGCTCATCCTTGTTCTCGATCCGTTCGCCGTCGATCGCCGCGATCTGGGCCTTCGCCGCGTCGTCCGGAAAGGCCAGCCTGAGAAACTCCCGCGCATGGCGTTCCTGGCCGGTCATATAGTACATCGCCATGTGTTTGCTGATGCTGTTCCACCCGAAATACCCCACGGAACGGTAACCCGCGGAAGCCTCCCAGGTCTCGAATTCCTGGAGCGCTTCCGGTACCTGCACCGCTTTTCCAAGGCGGATCTCCATCATCCAGCCGACCGACAGGCCGGCGCCGTTGCCGGCGTTTTCGGCGACTTTTCGCATAAAGACATCTGCCGCCAGGCCCACCCCGGCGGCATCGCTCCCGCCGATCGCAATCACGTTGCGACCGTTGCCGAAGGGATTGTGTAGAGAACGCACGACGTAACCGCCCGGTCCGGGATATTTCAGGTCCAGCAACGTGTAATATCGATCGTACAGCTTGGAAATCGTCCGGTTCGTGGACCTGTTGCCCAGCAATATCAGGTTTTCCGCGATCGGCACCGAAACGGCGGGCGAATCGTCCTGCGTCAGGGGAACCTGTACACCGGTCCGTTCAAGAATAGCCCGCTGGATACGCGCCGCTTCAACGTCGTACATCCCATTGGCGGGAACCACGATCGTCGCGGCCGCCCGACCGTTCTCCACCAATGAAGTGTTCAGGTGCAGATCCTTGAGGCGCTCATACACCGGCGGAACTGAAGCGGGGTTCGCGTGAAGGGACGTTGCTGAGGGTGTAAGGAGAAGGACAAGGACAACCACGCGCGGAACCATTTCCACGATCCTCTTTCGTGCCCGGATACGCCGGCCGGCGCGCGGGCCGTAAATGGGGCGGGGTAACGCTGACATTCGGAAATATACCCGGTTTGACGTGGAATGTGAAGATATACCCTTTCAGACGTCGCATCGACGACGAATGCACGCTGATATTTTCGCCTTGACATTGAATGGTGCTATATGTAGTAAACACCAGGTCGTTTACCTTCATTGGCGGCCCTGTTTGTCAGATCCCAAAGACGATCATATTCTGGAACTGGCGGTTGCCTCTTCCACCTCAACGATTGTCACCCATAATGTCAGAGATTTCAAGCGAACGACGGAGTTCGGTATTCGAGCGATCACCCCAGGGCGATTATTGGAGGAATTGAAATGGGAGCACTGAACCTGCGATTACCCGATTCTATCCATCGTCATATCAAAGAGATCGCCAGACTCGAAGGGGTTTCCATCAATCAGTTTATCTCGACCGCGGTGTCGGAGAAGGTCTCGGCTATATTGACCGAAGCGTATTTGTCCGCCAGAGCCGGTCGAGCAAGAGAGGGGGACCTAAAAAGCATCCTGGATAAAGTGCCTGACCGACCTCCTCTACCGGAAGACAAACTCTAACCTTGATTGGTAAGTTTTCGCGGACGTTAAGGGAAAAATTCCCATTTGGACGACCCCTATGTCCCGTTTCGGAAGGTTTCGTTGCCCCGCCGCGTTCCTGATTTTGTCGGATCGAGATTGGCTTTCGACACTCCGCCGGTCGATGGTCGACACAATAGGTACCGTCCCACTGACCTCCACTGCAACTGCTTTGCGGGGCTCGGAAACCATCATCGTAGCCCACAACTGTCCAAAATCGTCTCTTCCAACCACTATCACGACATGATCCACCTGCAACCGGAGCGAGGGCATCCTGCCCTCGAACTTCGCGTCACCGACCCCTATTCCCGTCGAGAGACTGACGCGTCCATTCAATCCGACACCGGTTCACGGAAAACACCGTGTGCGACGAGTTATCCGATGTCGAGGGCAGGATGCCCTCGCTCCCGGGAACGCCAACCGCACCGGTCCGAAATCGGTTTCTGTCCTGGACAGCCGTTGCCAATAGAGGGGGATCTGCATTGGCACTTCGAAACGACTTTCAAGAAAACCAGGTACTTACGTATCCAGGATCGTCTTTTTCAAACTATCTTGGACAGCAGTGATCGTGGCCGCACCTCCGGCCGGAGGGAAGTGAAATGCGATACCGACCATTCGGCAAGACTGGTATCCGGGTCAGCGAGGTCAGTCTGGGTGGCGCGTACATCGGAGGGCCGGATCCCGATCGCGAGCAGGAAAACGCGGTCGAGATCGTCCAACGTGCGAACGAACTGGGAATCAACTATGTCGACACTGCGCCCCTTTACGGCAGGAGCGAAGCGCTGTTCGGCTATGCCCTCGAAGCCGCGAAGGCGCGCATGCACGTCGCCACAAAGGTCGGATATGACCCCAAAGACTTCGACTATCGCAGCGACAGCGTTTTGCGAAGCCTCGAACGAAGCCTGAAGCGGCTGCGAATATCGAGGCTTTTTTCGGCGCAGATCCATCAGGTGAGCGAAGCCGGCTGGGAACGCATCATGGAACGGGGCGGGACCCTGGAGGGGCTGCGGGAGGCTCAGAAACGGGGGCTGTGCGACCATATCGGCATAACGGACCGGGCCATCCCCCTTCTGGCGAGGCTCGCTCGCACGGGAGAGTTCGACACCCTGCTCGTCTTTCACGATTACCACCCCTGCTCGAAGAAGGCCGCCGAAGCGGTTTTACCGGCGGCAGCCGCAAGCGTGATGGGCATTGTCGTTGCCACCGTGCTCGCCGGAGGGCTTTTCTCCGACGAACCCCGGCGAAAGGCCGCACTCGAGAACCTGCAGGATCCCGCCGAACGCGCCAACGCGGAAGCGATTATCGGACGCCTCCGGGACGAGCCAGGGTCGGTCGCGCTCAGTGCGTTCCGGTACGTCCTCGCCGACGCGAGGGTCAGCACGGTTTCCAGCGGCGCCGCGACCATGACCGAACTGAGCGACGTGGCGCGGGCTTCGGAGATGGGTCCACTTCGATGGCGTTGCGCTGGCCCGACCCCGTAGAGGTTGGCCCAGCGTGACGCGACCGGCGATATTTCAGGGAACCGTCACCCGCGGCATCGTGTCTTTCATGGGTACGTGATCAACTGCCCCGCTCATGGCGCCACATTGCGTAAGTTGGTGCCCGGGGTCGACGGTCGAAGCCTGGCGGAAACTCCGGCGCTGGCGCGCCGTACCCGTTCCCGCGCGGAGGGTCGCAAGATGAGATATATTCTTGCTTTCGGATTGTCAGTTTTTCTGAGTACGGCAAGCAGCGGCCCCGCCGAATCCGACGATACCCGCCGGACGCCGGTTGAGAGCCTTTTTGGAGAGGGCATGCGGTTGTTCGAGGCTGGAAACCCGGACGCCGCGTTCCGGAAATTCAGAGCAGCACTGGGAATCGACAGCAAGCATGCGCCTTCCCTGGTCGGCGTCGGCCACGTGTATCTGAAGCGTGGCGACCTGGATAAGGCCGAAGACGCGTTTATGGATGCCCGGCGCCGGAAGAGGAAATACGGACCCGCCCACAATGGGCTGGGGATGGTCTACATGCAAAAGGAAAAGGGGTTGCAGTGGGCAATCAAATACTTCCAGGATGCGATTTCGGTGGACCGAACCTATGCCGAGGCGTACTATAATCTGGCCAGGGCGTACCGGGAGATTGGCGACACCAAAGAGTTGATGGCGTACAGGCGACTTTCAAAAATCGCACCGGCGCATTCGGATGTCTGGTTCCGCATCGGTCGCATCTACAAGAATGGAGAAGCGGGAGAGTACGTCCAGAGGGAAAGGGCGGAATCGGCTTATCAGAGGCAACTCGAGGTCAACCCGGATCACGCGGAAGCGCGGCTGGATCTGGGGGAGGTATTGACGGAACTGGAAAGGGCCGATGAGGCCGTAATGGTTCTCACGCCGCTTGTGGAATCCGGCAATCCCCTGCAGCAGCGGTCGCTCGTGGCGCTTGCCGAAGCCTACTTGAAGCAGCGCGAGTTCGACCGCGCGGACGTCCTTTTCGACAGGTACCTCGAAAACCTCGGGGCCGACACTCAGGCCGTATACTATGACCTGCGCATGGTCGTGGAGGAGGAGCGGGAGAAGTTCGAGTCGGCGCCCCCGGCGAAATGGAAGACGCTTTCCGAGAAGTACTGGGCCAGTCGTGACCCTGCCCCGGCAACGGCCGCGAACGAACGAAAGCTGGAGCACTACCGCCGCGTGGCCTACTCGCTGGAGCACTTCGGAAAGGACCGGTTCCCGTGGGACGTGCGCGGCGACGTCTACGTCCGCTACGGCCGTCCCGCCCACGTGAGCAGTTCCGAGAACATCCGCTTCGAAACCGACTCGAAGGCAATCAGGATCAAGGAACGGATCGCACTACATGCAGGCGACGCGCTATCCCACATGCTAAGGGTGCGAAACAGCGAAACGACTTCCTACGGAGGTAGGGACGGAGATCTCGGCGAAGCGAGTGTTTTAGGGCCCGTCAGCGAGAATCTGCGCGAGATGGAGGAGGCGGGCGTCACGCGGGACGCGACCGGCGGATATCGGGCGATCCCTTTGAGTGACGGCTCGGGGGATCTTTCCGGTAAATTGCGGATGACGTCCAGCATTCTGGGCTGGCCCGTTTATCCGGTGTCAGGCAAGGTGTGGGAATACTGGATCTATACGGACGTGGGGCCCGGGATGGAGATTACCTTCACCCGCACGCTGGGACAGACGTCATTCAAATTTGCCGATATGCCCAGCGGGAAGGGCGGACACTCCCGCCACCTGTATACGTGGCAGCGCATGAATCCCAAATTGAAACTGGACCACGTGGGTCGTCGCGTGCCCACATTTTATCGGCCCACATTCGCCACGGGACCGCTGGCGTATTTCTTCGACTCGGCGGGCTTCAAGGGGGCGCAGGAGGCTTCGAATCTCGAAGTATACTATGGAATTCCGCTATGGGAGTTGTCCTTCCCCCCGGGGTTCGACGGAAAGCCAACGGCCCGACTGAAAAACGGCGTGGCGCTCTACAACGATGCGAACGAGCGTGTACTGCGCAGAGACGGAGAATTCGAACTGTTTTCAGACGTCGCGGCGGATACCGCCCGCAGGGCGTACGCTCCGGAGATGTTCCGCGTTTCGGCGCCGCCAGGCAGGTACCGGATGTCCGTCCAGGTGATCGATACCGCTACGGGCAGATCCCAGGTCTACGAGCAGCAGGTCGTGTTGCCTTCATTCGCCCGCGGATATCTGAGGCTGAGCGGCATCCAGATGGCCGCGTCCATCCAGCCCGCAAAGGACGATCGCTTCCGAAAGGGAGATATCCAGGTCGTGCCCAATCCCACGAGGACGTATGAGCGCGGGCAATCGGTTTTCATCTACTACGAAGTCTATAATCTGAAGCGGGATGAGTTCGGAGCCACGCGTTACCGGGTGTCATACGAAATGCGGTCGGCGCTGAGCGAATCGGTTGGCGCCCGTATTCGAAGCGGAATCGGCAAACTCCTGAATGTCCGTCAACACGATCAGGCGTCGATTTCGATCGAATACGCCCACATCGGGAACCGTGAAGACGACCAGGGATACGTGGAGCTGGACATGGCCGCATCTGATCCGGGAGAAAAGTTCCTGCGGGTGACCGTAACGGACGAGGTGTCGGAACAGACGACGACCGGAACCACGAGATTAACGATCAGGTAGGCAGGTCCTCACTCCAGGGACAGGGGAGCAGGACGGGAGCATCCGATGACAACTAGAGAAACGGGAAGTCGACAGGGCCTGCCGCGGAGTGATCCATGAACGTCAACCCGCCGGTCTGGATGGCTCTGGCCGTCCTTCTGTCCGCGTGTGCGGAGAAAGAGGCGGCGGTTACCCTGTCCGGCGCAGTGGCGCGCCCGGGACCATACCCACACAATCCGGAATGGACCGTGGCCGATTACGTAGAGGCCGCCGGCGGATACACGGCGGAAGCGGTCGTGCCGGAGGGGAGGTTGATCCGGGTATTGCGGGACAGCGTGACCGGCGAGGAGACGAGCCGGTCGTGGTGGCCTCTGGTATCGTCGCCCGTGGTCTTTGCAGGGGACCTGATTTTCGTCCCGTATCGGACTTACGCGGTGCAGATGGATAAAATACGGCCTGTAGAAAACCTGAACATTCATTGGAAGGAAAGGGAATATCGGGCTCCGGAGGCGTGGCTGGCCGAAGGCCGGACCGACTCGGGCGTGATGGTTGCTTCCGTGATTGGTACAGGCACGGTCGTCGGAAGCGAGAAAGGCGAATCCTTGGGCAGGTTTCAGTATCTGTACCTGCATCTGCACCCCGATGTCTACGACGAATTGGCCTTGCCCGCGGGAAGCCCGGCAAAGAACGACATGATTTTGGAAGATGCCGTGGGCGTCCACCAGAGCATATTTCCCAGACTCCGCCACCGGTCCGGGGTACGTGCCAAGATGCCACCCGATGGGTATCTGCGGGTACTGGCGGGCGTGTGGCCGAAACCCAGGAGCAGGACGACGCCCGGCCCGGGCATGCGCAGACGAAATTACAAGGACGGACGGGTGTGGACGACATTTCCGGACGGCAGACAGCGCATGGTGTTCCCGGACGGCCGGGTGGAAGTTGAATTGCCGGACGGATCGCGCGAAAACCGCTATGCCGACGGCCGGATCGAAATGACGGATGCGAAGGGAAACGTACGTGTGACGCATCCCGACGGGAGCATCGCCGCCGTATTTGCGGACGGCAACCGGGAAGAGCGTTTTTCGGACGGACGTATCGTCCAGCACTTCAAGACCGGAACCAGGCGGACGATTTTTCCTGACGGCAGCGAGAGGACGCGATTCGAGGACGGCACCCTCCACGTCAGGCGCACGAATGGAACTGTGGAGATGACCTTTCCCGAGGGAATGACGGAGACCCGTTATGCGGACGGCCGAATCGTCGCCGTAACCGGTGAGGGTCACCGGGTCACCGTGTTCCCGAACGGGCGAAGACTTACCCGGACACCGGACGGAACGGTACTCGAGGAATTCGCCGACGGGCGGAGAGTGCAGCGCGGACCGGACGACGAGCGGGTGGAGGTATTTATTGACGGGACCAGGCGAACGTCATTCAAGGACGGCTCCTCTATCATCGAGAAACCTGACGGCGTTCGCGTCGAGCGCCATGCGGACGGGTTGACCGTCGAGGTGTTCCCTGACGGGCGCGAGGTGCAGACGGGCGCGGACGGCGTCCGCCTCGAGGTGTTTCCCGACGGACGGGAGGTACAGACCGACGCCCATGGCAACCGGCTGGAAACGTTTCCGGACGGCCGGCGGTTTCAGCTCGACGCAGAAGGCAACCACGTTGAGGAGTTTCCGGACGGAACGCGGATCAAGACCTATGTGAACGCTTACAGGTACTGGGGAACCATAAGGGATGATCTCGCGGACGTCGACGAAACACCCGGTCGACTGCCGCCGGGACGCCGCATGCGCGTGACGGGCGCTTTGAGTTCCGATGTCGACGGACTGCTGGCGGCGATTTTCCGGCTGCCGGACGGCAATGTGTTTGAATTGCCCGTCGAGCCGGAGGAAGGCCGGTTTTCCTGTGTGTTCCCGGAAAGCGCCCTCGCGGTGTCGGGACACTATCGTGTACAGCTCCTGGCGCAATTCCCCCGCGAGTCCGTCGTTGTCGCGGACCGGCCCCTGGTCGTTGGGAATCCGTCGCCGCTCGAGAAGATGGTACTCGCGATTATGCCGTATCGAGGCGCGGACGACGCCCGAAGCCGACTATCGGGTTTGATCCACGCGGCGCGCAGCCGTCTGGGGCTGCCGGCCCTCGAGGCGCATCCACGGCTGATGGATGCAGCCAGGACGAGACTATGGGATTTTTTGTCGTCAAGCGGCCCCGTGACCGAACGGATGGCCTGGGGTGCGGAGAGTTATACGCGGGGTCCGTCCGTTGAGGAGGTATTTACCTATATGATGCACAGCGCGGCCCAGAGGCGAAGCATTCTGAACGGCGAATGGAAGCACGTGGGCCTGGCCGTGGACCAGGACGACGGGGACATCGTCGCGGTCGTGATTCTTGATAACTCTTAGCGTGGACGATACCGATACGGAAAAGGCCGCCCTGAATTCGGCGGCCTTCTTTTAGTTTCAGTGTTCCGGATCGACCCATGAACGACAATACGGGCGTCCGTACCCGCACGATCATCCGGTGAGGTCCGGCTGTTTCCGCCCGTACTGCAGAATGAAATCTTCCACCATTTCCCGGGCCTCGTCGTCGCTGAACTGCTCGGGCGGCGTCTTCATAAAGTAGGAGGAGGGACCCAGCAACGGTCCTTTCAGGCCGCGTTCCAGACCCAGTTTGCAGCAACGTACAGCGTCGATGACCACGCCCGCGGAGTTGGGCGAGTCCCAGACTTCCAGCTTCAGCTCCAGGTTGAGCGGTACGCCGCCAAAGGTTTCACCCTCCATCCGGATGTGGCACCACTTCCTGTCCTCCAGCCACGGCACATGATCGCTGGGGCCAACGTGTACGTTCGCCTCACCCAGGTCGTAGTCAAGCTGGGAAGTCACGGCATTGGTCTTGCTGATCTTCTTGGATTCCAGCCTCGAACGTTCCAGCATGTTGTAGAAGTCGGTGTTCCCGCCAAAGTTCAACTGGTAGGTGCGAGTAAGCTTGACGCCGCGCTCACGGAAGAGCCGTGTGAGTACCCGATGGGCAATGGTTGCCCCCACCTGCGATTTGATATCGTCTCCAATGATGGGCAGGCCGCGCTTTTCGAATCGCTCGGGCCAATGCCCCGCGCTTGCAATAAAGACGGGCACGCAGTTGACAAAACCGCAGCCGGCCTGAAGAACCTGCTCCACGTACCACTTCGTGGCTTCTTCGCTGCCAACAGGAAGATAGTTGACAACCACATCGGTACCGGTGGCCTTGAGAACCTCAGCAACGTCTACGGTACTCCCGTCGGCCTTCGTTATGACTTCGCTGAGATACCGGCCCAGCCCGTCGTGGGTCATACCGCGCTGAACGGGAACGTCGAGCTGAGGAACATCCGCGAACTTGACGGTATTGTTGGGTTCGGTGAAGATCGCCTCGCTGAGGTCTTTGCCAACCTTGTTCGAGTCGATGTCGAACGCCGCCGAGAATTCGACGTCGCGGATGTGATAGCCGCCCAGTTCGGGATGCATCAGCCCGGGAATGAAGCTGTCCGCGGGAGCATCCCTGTAATATTGGACGCCCTGAACGAGAGAAGATGCGCAGTTGCCAACGCCGACGATGGCAACGCGGACTTTCCTAGCCATTTCAATACTCCTTCGAGAGGTAAAGTTCCGCCTTCCTGGACAAAAACAGGTGAAAAAGATAGGTATATTTGTATATTTGACAAATGAATAATTACTATATTATTTATAGGATTTCTCTATAGATAAACGTCTTTTTTCGGGGCTGCTTAATCCGGGCGTCCACAAGGGACGCACCTACAAATAATCGTCTGGCGCGTATCACGGTGAAATCAGAAACAACCGATATCTCGTTGTTGTAGGGGCGACCGGCCGGTCGCCCCTACAGATTCTATGTCGCGATCCTTCGCGCTGGCCATGCAAAGGGACGGGGTAAACGTCTGAAAGAATGGTGACACATTCCTGAAACCTGACAACCGGGGACGAGTATGAACCTGCAACATCTGAAGTACTTCCTGGCGGTTGCACGCGAGGAAAGTTTCAGCCGGGCGGCCCGGGAACTGCACGTGACGCAGCCTACCGTCAGCAGCGGCGTGGCCGACCTGGAGCGCGCGCTGGGCGTGCGGCTGTTCAACCGGGGAAATCGGCACGTGGGCCTGACAATGGAGGGAAGGACGCTCGCGAATTACGGAATGCAGATCCAGGACCTGGTGGAGTCGACCGAAGACCGGCTCAGACGTCGGGACGTTCTACCGGGCGAAGGATTTCAGTTCGGCGCGATCGACGCCGCGGTTACCTATCTGTTGCCGGACATCCTGAAAGCGTACATGCGGGATTTCCCGAACGTGGCGCTTTCCGTGCAGGTCGCGCCGTCTCGATATCTCGTGGACGATCTGCTGCTGAACCGTTCCGAATTCGCGGTGATTTCGCTTCCGTTCGCCCATCCGAAACTGGAAACGGTTTCCATCCATCGAGACTCGATGCCCCTGGTGGCAGGGGCGTCGCATCCGTTTTCCCGGCGTTCGTCGGTGGGGCTGGAAGAGGTCGCGGAGGAGCCGTTGATTCTGTTTCACGCCGATTCCGTGTCGCGAAAAATCGTGGACGAGCGATTCGCTGAGTCGGGCGTGTCACCAGGCGTGGTCATGGAAATGCGGAGTCCGGAGGCCATGCGGAAGCTGGTCGAGGCGGGCGTGGGTATTTCCTTCCTGCCGCATCTGACCGTTCAGGATTCCCTGACATCGGGAGCCTTGGTGACGGTAAACGTCCAGGGGGTGCGATTCGGCCGTGAGATTGGCGTGGCCTGGCGACAGGGGCGCTATTTCGGACCCGCGATCCGGCGCCTGCTCGACGCCGTCTTTGAACGGTTCGGGACACCAGCAGACGGAATGCACGATGACCCACACGACGTTTAACCTTGATTCGTAAGTCTTCGGGGACGTTAATTCGAATATATGCTTGTAAATAAAGGTGATTAGACGGCTGATTACCAGGATACACCAGGTCACTGGACGTAAACGGAAAAAACGTCCTGCTAAACGTCGATAACGCCCCGTTTCGGAGGGTTTTATCGCGTCGCCGCGTTGCTGTTTATTTCGGATTAAGGTTAACCTCAATTCGAAAAAAGACAAAAGGCACAGAAGGTTCCGGTGCAAAACGGGGAATCCTGGTTAGTATTTTATCGTCTTCACTTCGGTCGACTTCAGCGCCTGATCGATCAACGGGGGCAGGTCCAGCTTCGGCTCGATCTCACGTACCGCATTCAGATTGGCGCGGGTCTCCGGATGTTTGGGCACAAAGACCGTACAACAGTCCTCGTAGGGCTCAATTGAGACATCGTAGGTTCCGATGCGCCGGGCAAGATCGATGATTTCCTCCTTGTTGTCCCCGGAAAGCGGTCGCAGAATGGGAAGCGGTGTCGCTTCCTCGATCGCGCGTATGTTCGACAGGGTCTGCGAGGCGACCTGACCGATACTCTCGCCCGTGACAAGGGCCTGCGCGCCTTCCCGTTCGGCAATTGCTTCGGCGATCCGCAACATGACCCTTCGATAGAGGACCACCCGGTAACCCGGCGGCGCGTGGGTCATCACGCGGCGCTGGATCTCGACGAACGGGACCAGATACAGTGTCGACCTGTACTGGTACCGCGTCAGCACCCGGGTAAGCTCCTCTGTATTGCGCTGTGAGCTTCGGTTGGTATACGGCTGGCTGTGAAAGTGTACGAACGAGAGCCTTACGCCGCGTTTCATCGTCTTGTAAGAAGCAACCGGCGAGTCGATGCCCGAGGAAAGCAGACTGACCGCACGCTCGTTCGCCCCCACGGGAAGCCCACCGGGCCCGGGTGTTTTTCGGGTATAGACGAACGCCCCCTCGTAGGAAACCTCGACGAAACAGGTCAGGTCCGGATCATCCAGTTTGACACGGGCGCCGGATCGCTTCTGTACGTGGGCGCCCACGTCGCGGTTGATTCCCTCTGACGTAAGCGGGAAATTCTTGTCTCCGCGACGCGCGGCAATCTTGAACGAGCGAAAGTCCTCCTGACGAACGACCTCCCACGCCGCAGCCCGTATGTGTTCGATGGCGTTGGGGACGAGAACGGCTTCGGAGAAATTCGCAATCCCGAATACGTCAACAAGGCGCTCCCGGATGGCCCCCGTCCGCGCGTCCGGGGGAAGTTCAAGGATGATGCGTCCTGAAAGGCGTCGGACGGCCCCGCGCTGCAGGCCTTTCAACGCGCGAGTGATGTTGGTGAGCAACTGGCGTTCGAACCGGCCGCGGTTCCTGCCCTTCAGGCCGATTTCGTGATAGTGGATGAGGATAACGGGTTCGGGCGCGGCGTCCATAGCGTCTTTCGGGAAAGTCCATCGAGACGGAGCTGGCCGGTCTGCCCTTCCTTCCGACCGGCTGTACAGTTCCGGTACTCCCTTCGATCGGCCGTTACTTCTCCTTTAGAATCCGGTAGAGATTGTGCAGGAAGGTCCGGTTGTCACCGTCAACGTAAATCATCTCGCCTCCCATTCGGCTGAACGACTTGCAGAACCTGAGATAGTACGCCGGGTTTTCTTTGGGTGGTTCGCCCATGGACCAATCCCAGGTCACCGGCGCCAGATCGTTCACCGCGATGAACGGGCGTACGACGCGCCTGGGTTCCTGAATGCGCAGATTGTTGGCCAGCGAAAGGGCCTTTTCGAAGACTTGCGGCGCCATGACGGCCGAGCCAATTGAGAGAAACACGCCTCCATCCAGATTGACCACGCTGCGCGTGAACACCCGAAAATCGATATCCGCGCCGCGGCCGATTGCCGCGCCGTTGGCGAGGTGGTGGTTGTGGATGATGTCGTAGCCGATACCGGGATGAACGGTGAGTGGCACGCCGAGTCGGTAGGCCCCTGCCGTAAGTGACAAGTCCCCATATGGATGTTCGACGCGGAAGCGGCCGGAAGGAATGTCAAATCGCGAGAGGACCTGGAGCATTTCGGCGTACGCGGGCATGGCGGGCGAGTCCGTGGGGACTGCGGCCCAGTCGAGCAGGGCGGATGCCAGCTCGTTGCGGGAGGGAATTTCACAACCGTCGTCGGCAATGAACTTTCCAAGGGATTCGCCGTAGCCCCTGCCCTCCAGCGCACCGGCGAGAACGGCCAGATGGATGTACCTGCCGGTTTCCTCCCACGTTCCGAAACACCCCTTCGCGACGTTCGCCCTCACGTCTTCTTCGGATCGCCCATGATAGGCGTATTCCCAGTCGTGAATCGTGCCGGCGCCGTTGGTGGCCAGATGGGTGATCCAACCGCGTTCCATCAGACGGGTCACGACCGGCCCGAGGCCGTTCTTGACCAGATGGGCGCCGTACGCCAGCATGACGGAAGCGCCCCGCCTCCTGGCGTCCCGGATTTCTTCGGCAACGCGCCGCAGCCGGTCCGCCAGCAGTCCGTCGTCGGGCGCGGGCGCGTCGGGATCGACCATGATCTCGTCGATCGAGAACTTGCTCCGTCTCTCCGACAGTGGCCTGAGGACGAGATCCCGATGGTCGATCTGTTGATACGGCATGAGCCTGCTTGCCTATTTGTCCACCCAGACCCGCTTGAGTGGAACGTCGGGAGATTCAAGGACGCCGCCGTAAATCGTCACGGAGGTGATTTTTCCGTTCTGAATCCGGCACATATGCACTTCGGTGGCATCCAGCCGTTTGCCGTACATTGCTTCGGGCAGTCCGGGAAGGGGCTGGTTTACGATACCCCTGAAGCGAAACTCCACGGCGGCGATGACGTTGTCTGCGACGACATTGAGTATTTCCAGCCGCATGTCCCGCTCTTCCTCGTGACAGCCCTGCCAGAGCGCCACCAGGTTTTCCGCACCCCGGATGTTCAGTGCGCCGCCGGCCATGGTCGCGTCGTCGGCGTAGGTTTCGCGAAGTCGCTTCCAGTCACAGGCGAAGGCGGCTTCGAGGGACTCCCGGGCAATTCGAGCGTTGTTTTCGGCGGACATTGACGTCTCCTCTCATAGTTTCCGATCGTAGCCCGCTCTCTATTCCACGCCGGCGCCGATCCGGTATTGTTCGAGATTTCCCCTGTATTCCAGGCCCAGAACCTCGCGGGACCGCGCGACGTTGCATGTTTTTTCTGCACCCGGCGTTCCCACGACGTGGAAGACGTCGAAGTCGATGTCCCGGGACTCCAGGCCCAGCCGACAGGCTTCCGCAAGGTCGTGGCGGCACACCCAGCCCTGGCGGTAAGGGCGCGCTTCCGTACCCAGCTTTTCCCTGTATCGGCCGATACCCAGCCTGCTGTCAACGATGTAGTCCGGACGGAGTACGATGATACGCATCCCGAACGCGTCATGGAACTGCCGGCACATTTCTTCCTGAAGGCGTTTCGTGATGCCGTATAGACCTCCGTCGGGCCGCCTTACGTCGGCCGAGAAGAAGATGCCCCCGGGATGGGCGGTCTGGCAGGAACCGATGTGCACGATTCTCCGGATACCGTGCCGCCGGGCGGATTCCAGCACGTTCCAGAGTCCCTTGATGTTGATCAGAAAGGGTTTCTGATCGTCAACGCCATGGGCGCCGGGCTCGTCCGAGTGGTACACCGCCATGTGCAGAACCGCGTCCATGTCAGACACAGCGCCGTGAACGGCATCGAAGTCCACGATATCTCCGTGTACGATTTCACCGCCCTTCCACTCGCCGTCAGTATCGTTCCATGACCGCCAGGCCTGCGGGCCGTAGTCGAAAGCCCGGATCCGATGGTTCCCGTCAAGAGCGGCCAGCGCCGCCCTTCCGAGCCAGCCCGCCGCGCCGAATACGACAATGTTCATTGTACCTCCGAGTTATCAGGATTCCTGTCCCGCGCGTTGTAGTTTTCAGAATCTTCCTGGACTGACAAAGACCCGGGCTCTCTTGTTCTATCCTTAGGCCGTGTCAGGGCCGGACTGCCAGCCGGTTCCCCAAGCGATCGATTAGTAAGGTCTTCTTCCGTGGCCAGGCGGGCCTGCGATGGCGAGATCGTGGCGACGCCTATCGTGTTGCCTTCCGGGCCCAGAAATTCAACCTCGAGGGCTTCACCGTTGCCCTGGACATAGACAATCGTGCCAATGTCGCCGACTTTCAGCCCTTCCCCCGGATTGCGTTTCTCAATCAGCGGGCTGCTGGACGGGACATCCCAAATATGATTGAGCGGAACCTCCGTTGTAAGCGCTATAACGTCCAGTTCCTTGAACATATCTGTCTCCTTGGAAGCTGTCTTAAAATTTCCAGCGGTCTTCGCGCGGCTGCAAAAGCGCCGGTCGGCGTTGGTCAAACCCACCCGTATAGACAGATATGGGCGGATTTTCCCGCCTTGACCGCCGCTTTTTCGCTCGCGCTCGGGAACTCACCGGGAATTTTAAGACAACTCCTTACGATCAAGCCGGATATGCCGTAATGAACCTCGGATGGTCGCTTTCTCTGTCGACATGCCAGACAGTCCGCACGTAAGGGTTGCGTCCATCGGGTGTCTCAAGCGATCCATCTACAATATACTTTATGCCGTAGATCCCTTGCTCCTTCTCGACAGCTTCATGACTTGCTCCGTGAACTCGTAACGCTTCCCAAAGGCTCCGCCACTGCTCTGGGCGAAAGCCGAAGCTGAAAAAGAACCTGGCCTTTTCTCGACCATCCGGATGGCTTGTAGAAAGCAAATAGTCCGTAATCTTCGCCGGGTCAACGCGAGCCTGTTTTGCGTTGGGTAGCCTCAATCACAATCCTCTGTCTGGAGCACATCGACCATGCGGCTGCGGTCCTTATCTCCTTGCCGGAATCGCTATGGCTTTTCGAGATCCAGGCGGTATTTTCGATAAAAATGACGAAACTGATCGTAGCTCAAGCAGAGCGACTCGGCGGCTTTGCGCTGGTTCCAGTTTGCGCGGCTCAACGCGCCTCGGAGCAAGCCGAGTTCAAACGCCGTGACCTGAGCGTCAAACCCGTCTCCGGGCGCAGCGGCAGCCCCGCTGGAGATTTCCGGCGGCAGATCCCGGGGCTCGATGAACGCGCCCGCGGCCATGCAGGCGGCGCGTTCGACTGCGAATTTAAGCTCGCGCACGTTTCCAGGCCACGCGTAGCCCAACAGCATCTGCAGAGCGCTCTCCGAAAACGGACGCGCTTCCAGGCCCGGCACCTCCCTGACGATCTGTTCGACGAAAAACCCTGCGAGCGGCCTGATGTCTTCACGCCGCTCCCGTAGGGGGGGAATGCGGATAATCTCGAAGCGCAGGCGGTCGTACAGATCCTGCCGGAAGCGGCCTTCGCCGATCTCGCGCTCGAGGTCGGCATTCGTGGCGGCAATGATTCGCACGTCCACGCTGGTTGGCGCGGCGCCGCCCACCCGTTGAATCTCCTGATATTCAATGGCGCGCAGGACGTTCTGCTGGAATTCCGGCGTGGTGTTGCCGATTTCGTCCAGCAGCAAAGTGCCGCCGTCTGCCGCTTCAAACCGGCCTGGGCGGGCTTCCGTGGCACCTGTAAAGGCGCCCTTCTCGTGACCGAAGAGCTCGCTTTCGAGCAGGTTGGCGGAAAGGGCGGCGCAATTGACTTTGACGAACGGACGATCTCTTCGCACACCGCCGTAGTGGATTGCGGCGGCAACGAGTTCCTTTCCTGTGCCGGGTTCGCCGAGGACCAGAACCGGTCGGGGGATGGAAGCGATTCGCTCGGCCTGTTGCATAATCCGCAGCATCTGTGAGCTGGCGTTGACCGTTCTGTATTTCTTGCCGAATTCGTCCCGGTAGTATCGGTTCTCCCGGTCCAGATCCTTAACCCGGGCCTGGAGGCGTGCGTTCTCCTTGAGCACGGCAAGTACGCGGTCGAGTTTTTCAAGGCTGAGTTCAAGCCGGTCTTCAATATAGAAATCTTTCTCGATAAAGTCGGAAGCACCCATGCGCAGAGCGGCTACGGCGTTCTCCACGGTGCCCTTGCCCGTGAGGATAATGACCGGCAGATCGGGTGCGAGATCGCGAATCTGACGGAGAATCTCGAGGCCGTCCGGCTCGGCCGGTCCAAAGTCGATATCCAGAATGGCCATGTCAACGTCGGAAACGTGCTTTCGCAAATATGCGAAGGCGGCTCTTCCTGTCGGGAAAGCCTTCACCATCCGGCCATCCACCTGAAGGCTCCGCGCGAGCATGCCCAGGATTTCGGACTGGTCGTCCGCGATTACGATTTGCGCGTTCATGACTTACTCGATGAATTCCTCGGCCAGCGGCAGCCTGGACGCAGCTAACGGATCGCCGCTCCAGCCGATGCTTTCGGATTCGGAAACGAGCTCGAAGTCCACCGGAATGTCGATGCGAAACACGGCTCCGGCGCCCGGCCGGCTGATCATGCGCAGGTTTCCCCTGTGGGCGGATACGATCCGCGAGCAGATGCTGAGGCCGAATCCATTGCCCTTCTCTTTGGTTGAGAACCCGGGATCGAAGATCCGGCCCTGGATTTCTTCGGATATGCCAGGCCCGTTGTCTTCCACTTCGATGAACACCGACGCCCGCTTATTGTCGTAGCCAGCCTGTACCGTGACCGCACCATCCTCGTCTACGGCGTCCAGTGCGTTGAGAATCAGGTTGGTGACGGCTTCACGCAACATTCCGGGGTCGACCTTCACCTGGGGAACCTGCGGTTCGAATGCGAAGCGGAGCAACGTACCGCCGGTCCGGCTCGAGACCGTCTTTCTGATGTTGCGCAACAGCAGTGGAATATCGACCAGTGTGGGATTCAACGGGTCCTGTTTCATGCTGCGCAGATAGGCAACCCATTGGTCGTAGATGTGCTCCTGGTCCCGGGCGATTTCTCTCAGATCATCGAGCACCGTGTTGTCCTTCGGGTTCCTTCGAATCAGCCTGCGTGTACGGCTCCCGACCAGACCCATCAGGTTCTTTATCTGGTGGCCACGCGTGTACAGGCTCTCACCCACCTGCACACGTCCCATGTCGATAAGCTCGAGGGACAATCTTGCCAGAACCGAGGCAGCCTTTGCGCCGAATTCTTCGATGATGGTCGTGTATTCCTGCTCCATCTGCGCTGAACTCTTGTGATCGAACAAGAGATGCGCCAGGTTCCTGTAGGGCAGCGCGTAATCCGGCTCGAGCTGGATGGCGATCTTGAATGCACCCAGGGCCTGAAGGGTCTGACCCGATTGCATGAGCAGGATGCCAAGGTTGTTGTGACCCGGTGCGAACAGTGGATTCGCTTCCAGACCACGACGGTAAACAGCGATCGCTTCATCAATGTTCTCCGGAAGGTCGTCCAGAAAGCTGGCAAGCAGGAAGCAGGTTCCGTCCACGTTTCCGTAGGGCACGCCGCGATCCACCGCCTCCAGAATATAACGAAGCATTTCGACCGCCTGTTGCCGACCCCTGGATCCCGACTCCGCGCCCTCCGCCCGCAACAGCGCCAGTTGAAAATGCGCCTCAAGATGGTCGGACTTACCCGCAATGGCGGCCTCGAAGGCCTCAGATGCGCCATCGGCGCCCGTCTTGAGCAGGCACATACCGATTTTGAAATGCAGGTCCGAATTGTCATGGGTCAAGCCCAGCGCACGTTCGAAGCTTGCGAGCGCATGCTGCCAGTTGCCCCCGCTATATTGGACGACACCCAGGTTGTGGAGCGCGCGAAGGTTGCCGGCATCGTGACTCAACGCCGAAGCGTAAGCGGCCTCGGCTCTCGACAGTTCCCCGGTTTCCAATGCGGAATCGCCGTCGCGGCAGTGCCGCCGTGCGTCGGCATTCCCGGATTCCGGGAGGGTCCGAACGATATCGATACGGTCGGACGGCGCCGGCCCATTGTCTGATATGTCAGATTTGGTCAACCGGTTACTCCACGACTAACCATGATTCGTAAGTTTTCTCGGACGTTAAATCGAATATGTGCAAGTTAATAAAGGCGATTAGACTGCTGATTACCAGGATACACCAGGACACTGTACGTGAACTGAAAAAATGTCCTTCCGGACGCCGTTTGCGCCCAGTTTCGGAGGGTTTTATCACGACGCCCGGATAACGTTTCTTTAAAATTGGGGCTGATCGGGTTCATTCGGAGGATTCTCCGGTTTTGTCTACATTACCGTCCGCCGGATTCATCCCGCCTGCCATCCTGCCCAGAAACTCCGGCAGTTCCAGACCCGCCAGCTTTGCCAGTTCGTGCATGGGAGGAATCGCGCCCATCAGACGCTGACCGAGGTTGGACATCCCTCCCTGCCCGTTGCCGCCGTCCCAGACCACGATCTTATCGAGCGGCAGATTCTGAATGGCTTCGGCCTGAATGCCTGCGACCTCTGTCAGCCGTTCGACGATGAGGAAGGCTGCGGCAGCCTGGTCTTTACCGCCGCAGGCGGCGACCAGTTCCTTATAGCCCTCAGCCTTGGCGTCCAGTATGGCCTGGGTACCCTCCGCTTCGGCCCGACGCTCGGCCAGGATTGCGGCGGCCTCGCCTTCAGCCACAAGCGCTTTCTGGGCTTTCTCGGCCTCGGCCTGCACAACCAGCTTTTTCTTTTGCGCCTCGGCTTCTACGACGATTTCGGCTCTAAGGCGGGCTTCTTCGCGTAGCGCCCGGGCGTCCTCGGCCTCTCTTTCCGCCTTTTCCTGGGCGACCCGGATGGCGCCGTCGGCTGCCTTGGCGGCCTCCTGTCCCTTCTGACGCGCGACCTCCTCGGCCACGGTCTGCTGCGCCATGTATCCGGCCTTCTTGGAATCGGCCTCCGTCTCGGCGTGGACTGCTTCCGCATCCAGGGCAGAGACCATCTGGCGTTTGTTCCTGGTGGCCTCTGCCTCCCCTATCTGGGCCTCGGATTCCAGCGCGGCAACCCGCTGGCGCCTGTCCCTGGCAGCTTCCGCTTCGCCGATGTCCGCGGACGCATTCGCCGCGGCCACGTCCGTACGCTGGTCCCGTTCCCGCTCGGCCACACCCACCTTGCCCATTTTCTCCTGCTCGGCCACGTCGATTGCCGCCTGATTGATGGCTTCGGCGGCCGCCTTCTGACCGAGGGCTTTGATATAACCGCTTTCGTCTTCGATATCCTTGATATTCACATTGATTACGGCCAGCCCGATTTTCTCCATTTCGGTTGACACGGCTTCATTGACCTTGGACATAAACGCCTGACGGTCCCGGTTGATTTCTTCGATCTGCATGGTGGCGATCACCGCCCGCATCTGGCCTAGTATGATATCCTGCGCCTGACTCTGGATCTGTTCGCGTGAAAGGCCCAACAGTCGAATCGCCGCATTCTGCATCACGCCCGCCTGATTGGAAACCGCCGCGGTGACGGTTGTGGGAACGGATACACGGATGTTCTCCTGAGAAAGCGCGTTGTCCAGGTCTATGGGAACGACAAACGGTTCCAGGTCCAGATACTCATAGTCCTGCAGGAGCGGAAGCACGAAGGCCGCGCCCCCGTGGACGCATTTTGCGGCACCCTTTCCGGTTTTTCCGTAGACGACCAGTATCTTGTTGGACGGACACCGTTTGTACCGGGAAATAAACGTCACGAAGAGAAGAAACACCACCAGCAGCAATATGATTGTCAGAATCGTCTCGGTTGCCATTGCAATCCCTCCTCGACTGAATATAGCACCGTTGAATAAGATCTTTCCCGGGGAAAATCCGCGCTGGCTGCAAATCTCATGTTGATCCAGCTTCTCATGGTTTCAGGGGCTCGACCTCAAGCGTGGTTGCACTCACAACCCGGAGAATGCGCACCGGCGTCCTGGCGGACACCGGCATGCCGTTCCTCCCTCGGGCAGTCACGTACGCGACCGACCCGCTCTCCATCACCCGGACCTGCCCCGTGCCGCCTTCCGGAATATCCAGATACACTTCACCCGACGTGCCTACGCAGGTATCAAGGCTTGCGTTTCCGGTCTCGGTAAGCTGCCGGATACCGTGGAAGAAATAGGCCACGACCGCCATGCCCGCGCTGCCCCAAACAAGCGCGTAGACAAGGGCGGTTTGAACTTCCAGCCCTCTTTGGAGATACAGGGCGCCCGCCCAACCGAACAGCATGCCAAAGGCAATGAGGGACCGGATAGACAGCAGCTTGAATGAGGCAACCGTACCGTCGTTGAACTCCGGCCCGGTGTCGCCGAAGTTCGCATCTCCTGCGATCCCCGCGTCCGCCCCTCCTCCGAGACCGAGCAAGGCAGCCAGGAGTTGCCAGACGAAAAACGCACTGAAGAAAATCGCCATGACGTAGAAAATCTGATTGAGCACGGTCAGTTCCATCCACCAGGCATCCATATCCGGCTCCCTTCTTCGGATCTCCTTAAGTTTGCAACGACGATCTCCCGCACGCGGAAAAACGGTCTGTGTCGGTAAAGCGCTTTGCGCCGCGAAATGTGATACAGAATCTTCTTTGCGTCAATACAAAATCGCTAAGGTTTTCGCCCACGGTGCCTGGCGCCGGGACGATGCTCGTCTACGGTTTTCGCCCCGAATGAGACGCCATTGCAGGCGCTGAGACCTCCAACCGAAACGGGAATTGTCCGGAACTATAAGGCACGCGAACTCAGGAGGGTACCAGTCCCCGCTTTCTGAATTCGCCCTTCAGCTGGTAACGTCCGCGATTGAGCCATGTCTTGACCGTCCCCATAGGAATCTGCAGCGCCCGGGTAATCTCCTCGTAGGACCAGTCGCGAACATAACGCATCCAGATAACTTCGCGATATCTTTCCGGCAATGCGTGAATGCTCATTCTCACGAGTTCGCGCCGCTGGTTTCGCTCGACCGTGGATTCAGGATTCTCACCCGCGGCGGGCACGCGCGTGGCTTCCGCGAGTGCGGCGGGATCTTCGGTTACCATCGTCCACCGGCGGCGCACCTGCTGTTTGCGGAAGTGGGACTTGTGGACGTTCAGCGCGATCTGGGTAAGCCAGGTGGTAAACGCGGCATCGCCTCGATAGGAGCCAAGGGCCGTATATGCCCTCAAAAACGCGGTCTGTACGAGATCCTGTGCGGTTTCAGGGTCGCTTGTCCGACGCACCATCGTGGCGTAGATCTGTTCGTGGCAGGCCCGGTAAAGGACGCCGAAGGCGGCCGCGTCACCTTCGATTGCCCTCCGGACCAGATACCGTTCGTTTTTCATCTAATGGTTTTCCTCACTAATGGTCGGTCAATTATCTGGATTCGCCGGTAAGCAGCCGGTAACCCACGTAAATCAGGACAAACGACACAAGCAGCTTAAGGAGCAGAAACACGATTTCCAGGGACATGCCGATGAGCTTGATCGCTTCGAAAATACCGAGATACGCGCCGATGGCGATAAGGATGATGCCGAGGATCTTCGCGAGCATGGTATGGTCCTTTCTACTCACCGGAAGCCAGATGGTTTATCTTTGCCATTCCGGTTTAGATTGAAAGTTACGTGAAAGACCTGGAGTCCGCCCGGACGTCGCGGTACAGAGGCGGATTCGAATGGAGACGTTGATCAGCCCGTGCTCCTGTTTTCCTGCAACCGGCTCAGTTTCTCGTCAATGGTTATCAGTATGTCCTGAACATCGGTCAGGCGTTGATCCACTTCGTTCAGCCGGGTTTTGAACGCTTCTTTCTGGTCCGTTTCGATTCCGTGAGTCTGGCCGCTGTTCCGACGCTTCAGATATATCATCACGTAGCCGAGGGCGAATACGGTCACCGCGACTGTCCCGCCGATCAGCAGAATCCCCAGCGCAAGTGCAATGGCGAAACTCACGAAGCGTGGCGAACTCCCGGGCATGAATGGGTCGCCGAAGAAAAACCTCAGCGTTACCGCTCCAAGCAAAATCAGGATAAAGACGATTGCGCCTTTGGCAACAAACTCCCGGGTCATCAGGATCCCTCCTTTGGCTTGCGGTCGTTATTCAGACGCTGGTTTTGTCTCGCCTGAGCCTTTCATCCAGGGTGATGATTACCTCCTGGAGGTCGTTCAAACGCTGGTCCACGGCGTCCAGCCGCGACTCCATTCGCTTTGCCCGTTCGGGACTCATCCCCTTGCCTTCCCTCTTCTTTCTGAGGTGGATATAACTCACAAGGCCCCCGGCGAATATGATCAGACAGATGCCGATGCCGATTTCCATCGCGATACCCAGACCCGTTCCCGATTGAGCCAACTCAAGCCGGTTTGCGATTTCCTCGAGTTTTCGGGCAGTCGACTCCAATCGATTCTGGTTGTCAAGGAATCGTCTCAAGCCTTCGCCAGCCGGTCCGGCGGTATTGCCGGTCAGGGCAATAGTGGGAATGTCTTCGGCACCAGGAAGCAGGTTCCACCGTTCCGACGTGAATGCCCAGATAACGAAACCGATGGCCGCCACCGCCAGGAAAATCCCCACAGTGGATCCACTGGGCTTCTTGTTGCCGGGAGTCATCAGATAAACGGAGTATCCACCCGCAACGATCAGCAGGCAGAGCGCCAACGCCAGTTCCAGTATCCAACTCATCCTTTCCCTCCTCTGAAATCCCCGCGTTTGATTATTTGGCGACTGCATTCCGACGATTTGAAGTCTCAAGCCACTTCTTTGACGTTTCGGCTGGCGGCTTCCGTCGTACCGTTTCCAATCTCGGCCTACTTGAAGAATCGAGAGAGTCCTGTCACTGTGAGGACTTTTCGGATACGACGGGAAACGCCGCTCAACCTCAGGTCGCCGCCGGCGTCTCGGGTGGTTTTAACGCCCATCGCCAGTTCACCAAGCATGGCGGCGCCCACGTGGTTCACGCGCGAAAGGTCGACCACGACGGTGCGAGCGCCGCCGTTTACAAGGTTCGATATTTCGCGTCGGAGCGGCGCCACCTCCGGCAGGGCGATCGGATCGCCGCTGATGGTGACAACGGCCGTCCCATCCTGAATCCGCTCGCCGACGTGAATGTGCAGTGTGTTCATGATTCGATGCCCCGTTTCTTGCAGCAGATTTGATTCCGGTGCTGATCGATCGCGCTTCAGGTAATTGGTAAGCATGACGCAATTCACGACGCGCCGCCCGAGTCCTGGCGATTCAGCTTTTCGTCGATCGCGATCATGATTTCCTGGATATCGGTCAGTCTCCTGTCAAGGTCGTCCAGCCGGGCATTCAGGCGTTCCTCGACCTTGCCGGGAACGGTACCCTTTGTCTGTCGCTCCACATATTTGAGGACCGCCACGGCAAGGACGATCAGCGCAACGCCAATACCGACTTCAAACATGACATCCCTCCGTAAAATTTGAATGTATCAAAGTTCAGCCACCGGTTTCGCCCGGATTTTTTCGGATCCATGTTCAATTTCGGGAAAGTGATATACAACGAGACCGGACTCGGACACCCGCACCTCTGCGCTGCCGCCGACGGCCAACGCACCGAGGATCTCTTCTGCCTTTCCCACGGTCATCCTCCCGTCCGTAGCCGCCTCCAGAACGGTGAGACTGCCACCCTTCTCACGTGCGAGCCTGAGCAACCGATGTTGATATTGCGCATACCGCTTTTTCTCGGCTGAAATTTGGACCTTGCGGCCGGCCAGCCAGAAAACCAGCGCGAACCCGATAACGGCGATGCCCATGAAAAAGCCGAGCGGGCTCGGGACGAAACCGGACGACTGGAAGCCTGAAAAGAACATGCCCGTCAGACCGCCGAAAACGAACAGAATCGCCGTGACTTTCAGTAGCAGCGCGAAGGCGGTTCGCATAGCACAACTCCCGTCAGTGGCCAGATCGGAGAATCGGAAGGACAGCCGTCGCGAACGGGGGTGACGAACCCTTCCCGGCTCTTGCCGCGCGGCCCGGGTCATCTTGAAATCGCGCCATGCCTCTGTTGCGTCGCGCATTGTCCTGTCGATCTCGTGCGCGATTTCGTCCAGGATTTTTCGAAATTCACGCATCGGATTTACGCAGTCTGTTCTTCAGCGCCTCGAGTTCCTCTTCCACGGTATTCCGCCGTTCCATCTTTTCGAAGGTGTCGTCGAGCGAGGGATCTTCACCCGCGATTTCCGCGTGTGCGGAAGCTTCGGCTTCTTCGTTCTCAACCCGGCTGCGAAAGCGTTCGAAGCTGGAAAAGGCGTCGTCGCCGACGCCCGAAAGGCCCTGGGCGATCTGCTTCCGCGCCTGGGCGGCGCGCCGCCGCGCGATCAGCGCGCCCTGTCGGGTGCGTGCCTCGTCCAGTTTGGACTTGAGCTGCCCAAGCTGTTTCTTGAGCTGATCGGAGGTCTTGTGGCTCTCGTCGAACGCGGCTTCCAGGTCCCCGGCGGCTTTTTCCAGCGTGGCTTTTCGTTCCAGCGCGCGCCGTGCGAGGTCGTCCTCGCCGGATTCCACGGCCAGTTCCGCCTTTTTCTGCCAGGCCTCGATCTGGTCCGTCTTGTCCAGAAGCTGACGCTCCAGACGTTTCTCGTTGGCCACGGCGGTCCCAACGGACGCTGTCGCCTTGTTAACGGCCTCCTCCATTTCGAGGATCATCTGCCGGATCATCTTCTCCGGATCCTCCGCGCGATTCAGAAGGTCGTTTATGTTGGCCTTGATGATGTCAGCCATTCTGGAGAAAATCCCTTTGGCCATGGTCGTACTCCTTTCTCTTGCGGGTGTCCGCAGGCTGCCATGGTAAAAAAATCCGGATTCAAGCACTCATTCGCCGATCTTCCGACCACATATTGCAAGGACCGTGCCTGTATGACAAAAAACCACCTTATTTATTAAATGATTGTTTTGTATATATTTATTCTGTATGTCGAAATGAGGTTATTCAGGGCTATTGGTGAAAAACACCGTACGCAAGGCGAAAACAACCGATCAGGAAGTGTGCCGGGCGCTCGTTCCCGGCCGGGGGCGACTTGTCTTTTTCGGACAAATGGCGTAAAGTTTGGAGTCCTCCAACCTGAGCGAGCGATCGGTGTAGCTGCAGGATTATCCGACCTTCCGTGTAAATCGGCCAATATGGGCAATTACAGACAATTGCGACTTCTGAGTGCCGGGCTTTGCATGGTCTTGCTGCTGGCGAGCCCGCTCGCCGGGCTCTCTGTGTTCTACAAGGTCCGAAAGGGCGATTCCCTGTGGTCGATTGCCAAGAAACACCAGACCAGCATCACGACGATCAAGCGGATCAACAAGCTGCGGACCAACAGAGTCTATCCGGGTCAGGTACTCCGTCTGACACCCCGGATCACCAAATACAACGCGCCAAACGGCCCGTACTACTGGCAAAAGCCGAGAGCAAGCAGGCAAAGGCATCGCAACTATTCCGAGAGGCCGCGATCCTCCCCAGGTCTGGACTATCGACGCGCCCAGATTCTATTGCGCGCCTTTGATAATGAGATTCTCGCCAAGGCGCCCAGAAAGAGAAGGAAACCACTGAAGGGATGGCGGATTGTACTCGACCCGGGGCACGGCGGGATCGATCCGGGCGCCATCGTCTCCAATTTGACGGGCCAGAAACAGCGGGTTTACGTGGTCGAAGACGAATACGTGTACGACATAGCGTTGCGAGTGTACAAGGAACTCAGGCTGCTCGGCGCGGAGGTGACACTGACGGTAATCAGCCCCAATCACCTGATCCGGGATAACCTGCCGGCCAAAACAACGTTCGTCCACGAAAAGAACGAAGTCTACAACGATGAGCGGTACAACCGGAGAAATTCGGAAAAGGTGCGGCCCAGGAGCGCCAATCTTTCACAGCGGGTCCGGGTGGCGAACCGCTTCGTAAAAGGAGCGCGCGCGGGCAGGAGTCTGTTTGTCTCGCTCCACGCGGATAACACCCCCGGGCGTCCGATGGGTCCGCTGGTAATCTATCATAAGCGGCGGGGGAGGGTTGACAGGCGTTCCAAATCTTTCGCGCGGGTCATGCGTACGGCTTTGCACCAGCCGGACATGCCCGCGCAGGAACGGGGGCGGAACCTCGCGGTCCTCCGGAACAACCTGGCTCACGCCGAAATTCTCGTTGAAGTTCACAACGTCCACCACCAGCACGAGGCCTATCAGATCCGGTATCATAAGGACCGGCAGCACCACGCGAAAAAGGTCGTTAGCGGCATACTCGCGTACGCACGGAAAAAGCGGTGATTTTCCGGTTTCTTCCGGTTGCGCAGAGATACCTCCGCCTTCGCCGATCTTTCACAAAACCGCGTCAGTGCAGCTTACTGCGGCAGCCTCAAGTGGCGGCCGCACCTCGAGCCTGGGAAACCGCAGCCTAACGCATAAACCCCCTGATCCGGAGTGAATTCGAGATTACCGAGACGGAACTCAGCGCCATGGCGGCGGCTGCAACCATGGGCCCGCCGAGCGGGTTGAGCAGGCCGAGAGCCGCCACCGGAATCAGCAGGACGTTGTAGGCGAACGCCCAGAAAAGGTTCTGGCGAATCGCGCGCATGGTCCGCCCCGACAGGCGGATCGCGGTCTCTATTCCGGTGAGGCTACCGGACATGAGCGTGATGTCCGCGCTTTCCATCGCCACGGCCGTTCCGGTGCCGACGGCAATCCCGACGTCGGCGGTCGCCAGTGCAGGCGCGTCGTTGACGCCGTCCCCGACCATGGCCACGCAATGCCGCCCGTCCTGCAATTCCTCGATTCGGGCGGCTTTCTCGTGGGGCATGACCCCGGCAATGACCCGGGGAATGTCCGCGTGTTCCGCGACGGCTACGGCGGTTCTTGCGTTGTCTCCCGTCAGGAGGATGACGGTCAGGTCAAGTGACTTGAGATCGGCGACGGCGCGAACGGCATCGGGCTTGAGGACGTCGGCCACGCCGATGAGGCCTTCCACCTGATCGTCTACGGCCACGAACAGGACGGTTTTGCCGGCGGCTTCCAGACGCGCCGCCTTCGCATCCAGGTCATCGGTCAATTCGGCCTGGCTTTCCACCAACTGCCGGTTGCCCAGAAGGATGGTGCGGCCGGCCTTTTTTGCGCGCACGCCCTGCCCGGGCAGGGCTTCAAATTCGAGAGGTTCTTCAACGGGCTGTTTCCGTTCCCGCGCCGCGTCGCGGATGGCTTCTCCGAGGGGGTGTTCGGAACCCTGTTCAACGGACGCCGCCAATTTGAGCAGATCCGATTCCGAACGTGTACCTGTCGTCACCAGATCGGTTACCGCAGGTCTTCCGGTAGTGATGGTACCGGTTTTGTCCAGGACGATCGTATCGAGGCGGTGGGCCGTCTCCAGGACAGAGCCTCCCTTGATGAGGACACCCAGTTCCGCCGCCCGGCCGGTGCCGACCAGAATGGCCGTTGGCGTCGCCAGACCCAGCGCGCACGGACAGGCGATAATGAGGACCGCAACGGCATTGAGCAGCGCGTTGGAAGCGCCGGATCCGGAACCGGCGGACCACCACAGGGCGAACGTGAGCAACGCGACGCCGAAAACGACAGGCACAAAGACCCCGGCAACCCGGTCCGCGATCCGCTGAACGGGCGCGCGCGAGCCCTGGGCCTGGCGAACCAATTGAACGATCCGGGCATGCACCGTTTCGGCGCCGACCTGTGTGGCCGCGAATGTGAAACTCCCGGTCTTGTTGAGCGTTGCCCCGAGAACCCGGCTTTGTCTGACTTTTTCAACGGGCATGCTCTCACCCGTTATCACGGACTCGTCCACGCTCGATTGCCCCTCCTGCACCACGCCGTCTACAGGGACTCTGTCGCCCGGTCGAATACGAATGAGGTCGCCGACGGCGACGTCCTCTATAGGAACCAGCGTCTCCTCGCCGTTTCTAAGGACACACGCGGTCTCGGGACGGAGATCCATCAACGTACGGATGGCTTCGGTCGCGCGGCCGCGGGACCGGATTTCCAGGAGCCGGCCCAGCAGGATGAGGGTAATGATCATAGTCGACGTGTCGAAATAGACGCTGACGGGCTCTCCGGGCCCAGCAACGGACCGGGGAAAAAAAGTGCCCGCGACGCTGTAGCCATAGGCCGCCAGCGTCCCGACGGCAATAAGGCTGTTCATGTCAGCGGTCCTGCGCCGCAGGCCGCTCCAGAACCCGCTTAGAAAGCGCCAGCCGCACCAGAACTGCACGGGAGTTGCCAGGAGGAAGAGCAGAAGGTGGACCTGCCGGAGAGAGTACGGCGCTCCCAGTGACTCGTGCAGCATACCCACACCCATGATCAACGTTGACAGCACCGCGGCGACGATGAATCGCAATCGAATCGAACGGCGTTCCGATCGTTCCTCCCTCCGTTCTCCTTCCTCCGCGGAGGCGTCCGGTTCCACTACTGTCGCGCCGTACCCTGCATCGATTACCGCGCGCGTCAGAACGGAATCCGGGACCGCGAAATGCCGCACCGTGGCCTGACGGGCCGCGAGGTTGACCTCGCTGTCGACGACGCCCGGTACCCCCGTTATCGCGTTCTCTATTGCGGATACGCAGGCGGCGCAGCTCATGTCGCCCACGGCAAGTCTTGTCTCTTCGGTACGTATCCCATAGCCGAGACTCTCGATTTCACGAATAACCCGCTTCGTGCCGGACACACCGTCTCTCAGCTGCACGGTGGCGTCTCCCGTGGCGAAGTTGACGGACGCTTCGCCTACACCCCGGGTCTTTCGCAATCCGTCCTGAACGCGGGCGGCGCAGGCCGCACAACTCATCCCGGTAACGGGAACGGTCAGGCTGACGGCCCCGTTCGTCTCTGGCTTTCGTGACATGGCTTCTCAGTCCTGTACCTTCCGCCCCGGCGCGACTCGACCGATCGGGTTCCGATAGTCACTCAGGGAGGCCGACAGACTCAGAAATGCTCGAAACCGCGCGCTTCCAGCTCCGACCTCAGTCCCTGCGCGTTCTCGATATATATACGCTCGTCTCCCGATACGATCCGCCCGATGCAGGAAATCCCCGGTTCGGAGGCGAGCGCCTCCACGTCATCTCTCCCCCCGGGAGCAACCGTAAACAGCAATTCATAGTCCTCTCCGCCCGTTATCTCCAGATTCCGGGTGCAGGCATCCGAATGCTCGCGAAATCTCCTGAACGCGGGTGAAACGGGAATTGCCGTCCCATCGATCACCGCGGAAACCCCGCTCTGCCTGCAGATATGCCGCAGATCCGAAGCCATCCCGTCCGAGAGATCCAACATCGCCGTCACGGTACCCGATGCCGCGAGCGCCCGACCCAACGCCACCCTGGGTTCCGGCCTGTGGTGCCTGCGGAGAAGAAACTCACGGTCCTCCTCAGACAGTCCGACAGCTTGGCCCAGCGCAAGTTTCAAGCCTGCCGAGGAATCCCCGAGCGTGCCCGACGCATAGATCAAATCACCCCGGGCTGCGCCGGAACGGTAGCACACCCGGTCCTGATCCATTTCGCCAGTGAGCGTCAGATTCATGACCAGCGGCCCCGTACTACGCGTTGTGTCGCCTCCAACGACGTTGACGCCAAAGCGGGACGCCAATCCGCGCAATCCCTTATATACGCGTTCCATAAATCCGACGTCAAAATCCGGGGGAATCGCCAACGAAACCACGGCCTCGCGAGGCTCCCCGCCCATCGCCGCGATATCCGATAGGCTCACTGCAAGCAGCTTGTGACCCAACCAACCCGGATTGGAACCCTCGACCGCAAAATGAACGCCTTCCACCATCAAGTCCGACGTGATGAGCCGCACACGGTCGTTTTCGCACGCCAACACGGCGCAATCATCCCCGATCCCGCAGCACACACCGACGGCCGGGGGCAATGCGGCTGCGCCAATCCGCTCGATAAAGCCGAACTCTCCGATCTCCCGGAACGTCGCCACGGGGTTCTCCACCGGAAAAGGCAGTCCGCTCGAGTTGCTGACAGGGGCAGGAACGTTCGGTCACCCGATCACCAGACTCACGCCGGCCGTTCGCGCCGCCGCTGCCAGGCCACGACTTCCGCATATGGCACGTCGCCGCCGAATAAATCCAGCGCACTGCCAATCGTCAGTCCCACGCGCCCCTTTCCCAGTTTCTCCACACGGTCCAGGTCTTCAAGCCGCCGCGCGCCGCCGGCGTACGTCACGTCAATCGGCGACTCGTTCCCAAGCAATTCCACCAGCGAATCCTCAATTCCCGCCCGTTTGCCCTCTACGTCCACCCCGTGCACGAGGAACCCGTCGCAGAATTCCGAGAGCCGGTTCAACGTGGGTCCGTCCACCCGGACGCTGGTAAACCGCTGCCACAGATCGGTCACGACCAGATACGCGCCGCCTCGACGCCGGCAGCTCAGATCCAGCACCAGCCGGTTCCGACCGACAGTGCGCACCATCCTGTCCAGCCGATCGGTGTCTACACCCCCGTCCCGAAACACATACGAGGTGACGATGACATGGCTGGCGCCGGCATCCAGATATCGTCGCGCGTTTTCCGGACGGATGCCCCCGCCCACCTGGAGCCCGCCGGGAAACGCGGACAACGCGGACAGCGCGGCCGACTCGTTGCCCGGTCCCAGCATGACGACGTGACCGCCCGGCAGATTGTCCGCTCTGTAAATCTTCGCGTAGTCGGCCGCGGACCGACCTGTCTCGAAGTTCGTCACAGGCGCGGCGGCGCCGCGCAAAGATCCGCCCACAATTTGCACCACGCGCCCGCCGCGCAAATCGATACAGGGCCTGAAATTCACGGAAGCTCCATATATCTGGCACGGAATCAGGACATTATGCCGTGCGAAGCGCGCGGCCGGAACCACGCATGCCGTGGGCGTCCTCACGCACAATTCGTCGGAATGCGCGGACAGACAACGCCACAATATAACGTATAAGACCACCCACTTCAACCCCGGCCCATTCGTGAAATGTACAGGAAAACGCCGGAGGTTCGCACCTCCGGCCTCGTGTCCTGATAATCAGACACCAGCCACGGGAGAAGCCCGGGCCGGTCCGCCCGTACGATCAGTCGTCCGCCGTTTGTTCGCCAATAGGGGAACGAAAGAACGCGGCCCGAACGACGCCTTTCAGAAACGTCCGCAGGTCGTCCAGCAGCGTATAGCAGATGGGCACGAGCAGCAGGGTCATAAACGTTGAAACGAACAACCCGCCCATCATGGTCCGTCCCAGCGGCGCATAGGGAATTCCGATCAGATTGCTGTTCCCCAATGCCATTGGCAACAGGCCGAACACGGTCGTGAACGTCGTCATAAGAATGGGACGAAACCGGTTGTGTCCGGCTTCCAGAATTGCCTCCGTACGGCTCATGCCCTCCAGGCGCATCCGGTTGATCATATCCACCAGCACGATGGCGTTGTTCACGACCACCCCTATCAGCACGATCATCCCTATACTGGCCATCATATCCATCGGCGTACCGGTCAGATAGAGCGTCCAGTACACCCCCAGGAACGAAAACGGAATGGAAAACAACACCGAGAACGGCAGTAACACGGACTCGAACAACACCCCCATCAGAAGAAAGACACACGTAACGGCCATCACCACCGCGAAAATCGTATCGTTGTCGGACTCGCGGAACCGGGCGAACCGTTCTCCCTTGTTCCACGAATATCCCCTCGGCAATTCAAAACCGGTCATCGCCCGGTCGATTTCGACGTAGAGGCTCTTTAGATCGTCCTTCGTCGTAAACGCCTTCACCTCCAGACGCGTCTTTCCGTCTTCACGCCGAATTCTACCGCGCCCCGGCGTTACCTTGAAGCTGGCCAGTTCGGAAAGCGGAATCTCGTCGCCCGATGCCGACCTGAACATGAAACTCTTGAGGTGATGCAGCGTCTGCCGGTCCGCTTCTTCCAGGTACAGTCGCGTATTCACCTCCCGCTCGCCGGACTGGAAGCGGGGCAGGCTCACCCCCTGCATCGTAAAAGCCAGCGTCCGGGCTACCACCTGCGGGGAAATTCCGTAGCGCCTCGCCCGATCGCGGTCGATGTGGACCTGCGCTTCGTCGGTGGATCGCTCCAGGTCCGAGTCCACGTTCACCACCGAGGGTATCTCCCTGAGCCGTCGCTCGACTTCGGTTACCAGACCCGCCAGCGCCTCGGTGTCGTCACCGTAGAGGTAGACGGAAACCGAAGGGTCGCCTCCTCCCCGCGCCCGGCTCTCAACGCCGATGCGCACCCCCACGTATTTGGGCATGTTCTGTTTCAGGTCCTTGATAACCTCCGTGCGTTCCATCGTGTTGTCCACCGGAACGCCCAGACCGGTCCTCACGTTCTTGTACGCGACGTACCACCATGCCTCATTGGGATCCGAATCCAGATAGATCCGGAAGTTCCCGCGGGTCTTGCGGAACCAGGATCGGATGGTTCGGATGCCGTACGCCTCCCGCTTGGAATCCAGGAATTCCTCCACTTCGTTCATCAATTCAAAGGTTTCATACGTTGTGAAATCGCGGGGTGTTCGAATATTGATGCCAATATCATTGATGTTTCCGCGGGAGGCATCCGAGCGTTTCATCTTGCCGGCCGGAATTGCAATGGTTGCGAATACCGCGAGGAGGATCAATATGGCGTCCCGGCGGTGGCTCAACGCCCATTTCAGAACGCGGCCGTAACGTATCCGGGTCCAGCCGATGGACTTCGAATCCGGCTTTACGCGGCTGCCCCCGAATCGCACCGAAGCCAGCGGGATGATCAGCAGCGCGACGAACAACGACCCCACCAGCATCACGATTACGGGGACGCCCATCCGGGAAAGATAGAACGTCATCCCCACGTTACCGGTCATCAACATCAGGGGCAGAAAGACGACGACGGTGGTCAGCGTGGCCATGGTAATCGCCATTGCGACTTCGCTCGCGCCCGAGACGGCCGCAGGCTTCGGCGATTCGCCCTTCTCCCTCCGGCGGTAGATGTTCTCCAGAATCACGACCGCGTTGTCCACAACCATCCCCACGCCTACCATCAGACCC
The DNA here is from genome assembly GCA_028874335.1 of Gemmatimonadota bacterium. Lineage (GTDB taxonomy): Bacteria > Latescibacterota > UBA2968 > UBA2968 > JAAXHE01. The sequence goes on from JAPPJY010000040.1 coordinate 55,205, forward strand.
ATCATGGTCATGAGATTCAGGGACCACCCGGAAAAATAGAGCACCGTTACGGTCATCATCGCGCACAGCGGAATCGACAGCGTTATGATGGCCGTCATTCGGATGACACGCAGGAAGAACAGCAGGATCAGCGCGGCAAACAACCCGCCCCAGAGGCCGGTATTCCTCAGAGTCGCGACCGACCCCCGGATGAGTTCGCCCTGGTTGAAGAACACGTTGAATTGCACTTTTCCGGCCAGGGCAGGCCCGTTCTCGATCCGGATGAGCGCTTCCGAAACACGGTCGCAAACCGTGGCGATGTCGGCTCCCGACTCGGCCTTGATCCCCACGGAAGAAGCCGGCTGACCGTCGATTCTCTGATACCAGCTCCTTGCCGGAATATCGTAGACCACGTCGGCGACTTCGCGCAGCCTGACGCCGCCCTGCCGGGAGCCGACGGGGATATCGCCAATCTCCTCCAGACTGCGGTAACGGGCGAGAGAACGGACGTAGAATTTCTTGGTTCCCTCGTTCACATAGCCGCTCTTGAGCGCAAAATTGTCGTTCTGCAGACTTCTGACCATATCGTAGACGTTCACACCCCGCGCGACCAGTTTGTCACGGTCGATTTCGATCATGACCTCTTTGGGGTCCGTACCCCAGAGTTCCACCCTGGCCACGCCGTCGATGCGCTCCAGAGGTCGCTGGACATGAGTCTCAAGGAAACGGTACACGTCTACGATTGAGGAGTCGAGGGCCGCGCCGACCCACATGATATTCCAGCCTTCGTCGTTGTACTTCCACACAAATATCCGATCTCGCACTTCCACGGGGAGGTCCGGTTTGAGGCGGTCCAATTGATCCCGCAACTGGTTGTAAGCCAGGGTCATGTCGGCATCCTGCTGAAACCGGAGGGGGGCGCCGACGCCCCGGCTGTCCGTGTACGTCTGCACCCGTTCGATACCCTTTATTGTCCGCAGGCGCTCCTCCAGGGGGCGCGTTATCTGTTGTTCGACCTCCTGAGGCGTGGCGGTCGAACCGGGATACCGGACGCTCAGCCACAGAAAGGGCGGCTCGAACCCCGCCGGCATCATTTTCACCGCGATACGGGAATAGCCCACGGCGCCCATCACGAGCAGCGCCGCCAGGCACACCGTTATTGTCACGGGTCTATTGACGGAAATACGCGTAAGAATGGAAGATCGATTGTTCATAGCGACGACGATCCGTTTGGCACAGGCATTCACCTCATCCGCATACGATTACGGAAACGATTCCTTCCACGTATCGTAAGACGCATGAACCTTCTTTATGATTCACATTTGAGGTAAATGGCGGCGGAGAGCCACGGGACGCCTGGCGCAACCGCCGCTGCCTTTTCCGCGGGAAAGGGAACAGGATGCGGGGGATGGCGGGACCCTCGCGCAGAGGACTACGGGCAAGACCCGTCCACAATGCGCCGCAGGGCTTTCTTTCGCGCCTGCCGGCGTTTCTGTTCCATGCGTTTTTCTCTGGACGCACGTGAGGGTCTTGTTGGAATTCGAGGTCTGGCCGTGTGGTTCAAGCCGATGAGTTTTTGCCGGAGACGCTGGAGGGCGAGGTCCCTGTTCCGCCCCTGAAAGCGATGTTCGGACGCAACGACCGTGATGCCGGAGGGAAGGTGTACGAGTCTGACCGCGCTTTCAACCTTGTTACGGTTCTGGCCGCCCGGTCCGCCGCCGCGAAAGGGATGGAATTGCACTTCCTTGAGGAGGATTTCAGGATCGGTGTTATAGCGTGGCATGTCGGGATCCCTGGCCGATCTCCGCGGTCTCGTCGGACCGGATCGGATGCGGGATCCTGTTCAAAGAAGCCGTTTTAAAATTACCGGTGAGTTCCCGAGCACGAGCGAAAAAGCGGCGGTCAAGGCGGGAAAACCCGCCCATATCTAATGTATCGTGGCTGCGCGCCCCTCGCCACTCTTGGGTGGGTTTGATCAACGCCGACCGGCGCTTTTGCAGCCGTGCGAAGACCGTTGGGAATTTTAAGACGGCTTCTATAGCAATCCGGCCCGGCGGAGGGCATCGGCCATGACGCTTTCAGATCTGTTGTCTGACGAGTCTTCCTTGATCTTGAACGCTTCGATTTCCTTGACTTCAACCGCCTTCTTTTCTTCATCCTGAAGGTCGCGCATGGAAAGGGAGATGCGTTTCTTGTCCCGGTCGATCTTCCGGATCCGGGCACGAACTTCCTGCCCGACGGAAACCACGTCGGCTGGCCGCGCCACACGGCTGCGTGCGAGCTGGGACACGTGAACCAGGCCTTCCACACCGGGAACGACTTCGACGAAGGCGCCGAACTGCTGGATCGAAACGACCTTGCCGGTGATGTCCTCTCCCTCCCTGTATCTCTCCAGCGCGCCGTCCCAGGGGTCGGGCAGGAGGGCCTTTATGGAAAGCGAGATCCGCTCTTTGTCTCCGCCCAGACCCTTGAGTTCCAGGATCTTCACGTTGACTTCGTCTCCGGACCGGAGCACGTCCTTCGGGTGCCCGACGCGATTGTGCGCAATTTCCGATATATGCACCAGACCCTCCACGCCGCCGAGGTCGACAAAAGCGCCGAACCGTTCAAGCCTGGTAATCTTTCCGGTGACTTCAGCGCCCTCGTTGAGTTTCTCGCGCAACTCATCCGCGCGGCGGACGGCCTCGGCCTCGAGATGGGCGCGGCGTGAAAGTACGATATTGCGGCCCCGGCCCCGGAATTCGACAATTTTGAACGTAAGCGTCTGCCCCGCATAGGAGGCCAGGTCTTTGCTGTAACCCGTATCGATCTGGGAAACCGGACAGAATGCCCGACGGCCACCGAGATTGACGACCAGACCGCCGGAGTTGAATCCGGTTACACGCCCGTCGACCGGTATGCTGTTTTCGTATGCCTGGCGCAGTATCTGGACATTGCCGGTCCGCCGGGAGAGGGTCAATCGAACCTCGTTCTCGACGGAGGCGACAAAGGCTTCGATGTTGTCGCCGACCCGACAGGAGACCTCACCCTGCTCGTCCTTAAGTTCCTGTATGTCGACAACGGCTTCGCTCCGGCCTCCATAGTCCACAAAAACCGAGGATTCATCGATCGAATGAATGCGACCTGAGAGCCGCTGGCCCACCGAAAGCAACGGTGCGGGCGTCTGGTCCGGTTCATCTTTCAACAGGGCTGCAAATTCGTCGCTGGCACGATCTGCGACGTATTTCTCGTCCATTTCATTCACATCTTGCGGTTCGTTCATGCGGCTTCTCTCATGCTCCTTTTCCGGCGATGTTCGGTCATACCCCCGCGCGCTCGCCCGGCGCGGGGATCCAGGGCGGGAAACCCTCGGATCAAGAGACATAAAGGTATGAGAAAAATCGAAAGACGCAAGGTTTTTTTGGGTATTTTACGGCGGCGGCAATGGCTGCGCAACCGCATCATCACGGCAAGAACCTGGTCCGGCCCGGACATTCCTCGAAATCTCGTCGTTGATCGCGTGCGGACGATATGGTATATTTCCAGGAGATCCTTTATTGTCGAGGACCTGAGGCTCTTTACGGTTAAGGGACGAAAGATGAATGAAAAGATCGAAGAAGCGCGGCAGGTTGCGCTACAGGTATTGAAGCCTGGGAAGAAGGAGCTGGAACACGGGTTGGCCTTGCACGCGGAGTCGGTCGTGTGCGACACCTACGGATTCGCGCCCCGGGCCGCAATCGATGGAGACGCGATGGCGGCGGCCATCGAAGCCGGCGCGTCGGAGGCGGAACTGAACGACATGAACGAGGAGATGTCGATGACCCGGTGCGCGACCGATCCGGTCGAGCGTGCGGAGTTCCAGGAAGCCTGGGGGTCGAGCGGGGTGACATGCATCGCTCAGAACGCCGGAGAGGAGGGTCAGGCGCCTCTGCGGCTGATCAAGCGTCTCGCGCGTTTTACCTATGTGGCGGACGTCATGCGCGATTTCCTGCTGCGCGCGACCACGCCCGCGGATATCGAGGCCGCCAAGAAGCAGGGCAAGCAGTGTTTTTACATGAGTGGCAACGGGGTCCCCCTTTCGCAGGACTGGGTGTCCGTGGAAGAGGAACTCAGGTACATCCGGATCTTCTTTCAACTGGGGATTCGGATGATGCATCTGACGTACAACCGGCGCAACATGCTGGGAGACGGATGCGCCGAACCGGCCAACGCGGGGCTGAGCGATTTCGGCAGGTCCGTAGTCGCCGAAATGAACCGCGCGGGGGTGATTCTGGACGTAGCGCACGCGGGCTGGCAGACCAGCCTGGAGGCGGCCAGGGCGTCCGCGGTCCCAATGGTGGCAAGTCACTCGGGCTGCTGCGCGGTAAACGAACACGTGCGGTGCAAACCGGACAACGTGATCCGGGCGATTGCGGATACGGGCGGTTACGTGGGCATCTGCTGCATACCCGCATTCCTGGGTCGAAGCGGGGACATACAGGCCCTGCTGGACCATGTCGATTATATGGTCAGAACGTTCGGGGCCGATCATGTAACGATCGGTACGGATACGGCGTACGCGTCGCGTGCTTCCGCAACGGAAAGGAGAAAGGCCCCGCGTACACGGGGGCGTCCACGGTGGGCGTATTTCTGGCCGCCGGATGCATTCGACGCGCACTGGCGTCAGGAACATATGGTGAAGAGTTTGGCATGGACCAACTGGCCGCTCTTTACGGTGGGTATGGTACAACGCGGATATCCAGATGCGGATATCCGCAAGATCCTGGGCGGCAATATGCTCCGTGTAGCGCATGCCGCTCTGGCCGCCTGATGGCCGCGAGGATTGCGGCTATATACCTGAAGGCTCGAATGCTTCAGAAGAGGATGTTTAATGACTGAATATCTCCAACGTTTGCTGTTTTGCGTGCTTTTCGCCTGTGCACCCGTAAGTTCGGCGTATGGGCAGAGTCCAGTCCTGGTCTGGCAACCCGAGGGTCCCGTAACGCAGGTCTCTACCGGTCCTCTTACAGCGGACTTTGACGGTGACGGCGTTGTGGGGTTTTCGGATTTTCTGTTGTTCGCCCGCATCTTCAACACCGCGGAAGGAGACGCCGGGTACGACGCACGGATGGATCTGAACGGCGACGGCACCGTGAACTTTCCCGATTTCGTCTCCTTCAGCGCGGCATTCGGCGCCCGTTCCGGCGTCGCGACCTCGTCGCGATACGCCGTCTACGCGCTCGACCCGCTACTGGGAGGGATGGCGGTGATCGATTCCGAGTCGCATCTGCTCTCGGATTATCTCAGGTTTCGGGGACCGACCGGTATGGCGGTCTCGGCGACCGAACGGACAATCTACGTCTCGGAAGGATTCGGGCTATTCGCCATCGATGAAAACCACGAGGCGCTTTTCTCAATCCCAACGGAATCGCAGGGTCGCGTCGTACTGGGTCCCCACGAGCGCTTCGCGTACGTGACCGAAGAACGGCACGACCGGCTTGTGGTGCTGGACCTGGTCGCGCGGGTTCCCGTGGATACGATCTCGGTGGGCGAGAGACCGATCGACGTGGCAATTACACCGGATGGCGGGAAGCTGTACGTGGCGAACGCCAACAGCCGCGACATCTCTGTGATCGACGTGGAACAGGGAGAAGTCGCGAGTTCCATCATTGTCGGGGGCGTCCCCGGCGAAATCGGCATTACGAAGGACGGCCGGCGGGCGTACGTGACCAACGTCGACCGCGGTGTCGTTTCGGTGCTGGATCTGGATTCGGATCAGGTTGCGGCGGGTATCCAATTGAGTGGAGATTCCGCGCGTGGGCTGGCGTTTTCGCCGGACGGTCAGACGCTCTACGTGGCTTCGACCGGGTCACGCTCCGGCGGATTCCTGGTGACCATTGACGTACAACGCAATCTGATATCCGGGCGTCTCCGGGTCGGGGATGCCGCGTCCACGATCGGCGTTGCTCCGGATGGCGCCCGCATCTACATCGGCACGCTGGTGCTGGACGGCGGCGGACCGGGGTTGAGCGCCATCGACCTGAAGGACGAGCGCGTCATGGGGAGGCTGCTGGGCATCGACTTCATCGCGCAGTTTGCCTTCCGTACGCTTTCGCAAAGTCAATTCGACCGCGAAAACTAACCCTCCACAGACCCCCACCGCAACACGATCGCGGCGTCGCCGAATCCTCAGTCGATGCGCTTGATGATTCGGATCTTGACCCGCGCGACCCCCTCCTCCACCATATCCAGACGACGCGCCGCACCCAGGGAAAGGTCCAGTATCCGGCCTTCGATGAAGGGTCCCCGGTCGTTGACCTTTACTTTGACGCTCCGTCCGTTTCCGAGATGGGTTACGTGGATGACGGTACCGAGCGGAAGCTCCCTGTGCGCCGCGGTAAGACCGTACATATCGAAAATCTCACCGCTGGCGGTGGGGCGGCCGTGAAACTTGTGCGCATAGTACGACGCAAGGCCAACCTGAAAAGCGTCTTTCGTGGAGATAACGGGAGAATCGACGGTCGTCTTTTCGGGGTCGCTCCCGGGGGGCGAGGTACGATACCTCGGCCGGGAGAAACAGCCTGAAGTCAGGCCGATTGCAAAGATCAGGAGAATGTGAACTGCAACTCGGTCAGTTCCTCGGCCCGGTTTCAAACGAACCCACGAGGTCTGATATGCGCCCGATCCGGTGGCTCCGGCAGTATTCGGCGATGCCATCGACAATCTCCAGGGCAGCCCAGGGGTTGATGAATGTGGTGGTTCCAATCTGCACGGCCGATGCGCCGACGATGAGAAATTCGATTGCGTCCTGGGCCGTCGCAATGCCGCCCATGCCCACAATGGGAATTGAAACCGTATTGGCGACCCGCCACACCATCGCCAGCGCTACCGGCTTGATGGCGGGTCCGGAAAGGCCGCCGGTGACGTTCCCCAGAACGGGGCGGCGGGTGCCGGCGTCCACGGCCAGGCCAAGCAGGGTGTTAATCAGAGCGATACTGTCGGCGCCGCCTTCTTCCACTGCCGCGGCCACCACGGCGACGTCGGTTACGTTGGGCGTGAGCTTGACGATAACCGGAAGTCTTGCGACCGCCTTCACTGCCGCCGTGACATCGTGCGCGGCCTCCTCGCGGCACCCGAAGAGCTGTCCGCCGTCTTTCATATTGGGCGACGAGATGTTCAGTTCAAGGGCGTCTACGCCCGGTATGTCGTTGAACCGCCGCGCCATTTCGGCGAATTCGTCGTTCGAGGTGCCGGCGATGCTGACAATTCGCGCTGTTGGAAGCGATTGCAAGGGCGGGACCTTTTCGGCAACAAAGGCGTCCAGGCCGGGATTCGTGAGGCCGATGGAATTGAGCATTCCGGAAGGGGTTTCCGCGGTGCGGGGGGCGCTGTTGCCGGCGCGGGGATGAAAGGTTATGGTTTTCGTAACCACGCCGCCGACCCTCGCAAAGTCGAACATGCCCTCGTATTCGGCGCCGTGTCCGATGGTTCCCGAGGCCATCATTACAGGATTCCTGATGGTCAGGCCGCCGCCGATGTGCGTGGAAAGGTCCATGGTCGTTGGCAGTCCGTTGATAAAGCCGCTCTGCAGGCGAGGCGCCGTCTACCAGACGATCGCGTGGGCGTCCACCACCGGGCCTTCAATGCAGACTCTCCGGTATCGATGGTCTTCCCTTTCCGCTTCCCGGTATTCCACCACACAGCCGACACACGCGCCGAATCCACAGGCCATGTGGTTTTCCAGGGATGCCAGGCACGGCAGACGTCGCTCTTCCGCGATCTCGGCGACCCGCGCCATCATGGCGTGTGGTCCGCACGTAAGCACCTGGGTGCCGTCCGGCGCGACGTGTTCCGGAATCAGGTCCGTAACAGGGCCTTCGTACCCCAGGCTGCCGTCGTCCGTGGCCAGCCACCGACACAGATCGGACGGAATCACACGATCCATATCGGGCATCCGACCCTTGTTCGCTGCCCCCATCAGGAATACCATATCGTCCCGGCGCTCTCTGTGGAACCAGGCCATGAAGGCGAGCGGGACCAGACCGACCCCTCCGGCGACCAGCAGGACGCGGCCGGTCGCCGACGGGACGAAGGGTTTTCCGAGTGGGCCGAGCAGGTCCAGGCGATGCCCGACCGAGGCGGCAGCCATCCGTCGGGTGCCTTCTCCGATGGCGTCGTAGACCACCTCTATCGATCCCGCTTCAGGGTCCGTGCGAAGTGCGCTGAATGGACGTCGAAGATAGGGCGACTGACCCGCGTCGGTGCGGATCTGTACGAACTGGGCGGGGCGGCATGCCCGTGCGATTCCTGGCGCTTGCAGGCGCATCAGGTAGACGTTTCGAGCAACTTGCTCGTTTTCGAGGACTTCGGCGTCTTCCTGGAGGAATTGACTCATCATTGGACGAAAGCGTCATCCGGGCAAACCGAAACGTCTTAAGAAGCTACCTGAAAGCTGTCCTGGAATTCCCTGCGGTCTTCGCACGGCTGACGCGCAACATTGTGGCTTTGCACCTCTTGCGGCGATTGATCTCATCCACGGATTTTCCGCGTATTCCCGTAGTTTCGTATTCTCGTAGTTTCGTATTCTCGTAGTTTCGTATTCTCGTAGTT
>JAPPJY010000064.1 GCA_028874335.1 Gemmatimonadota bacterium
CGAATTTAGTACTTTCACCAGCATAAGTAAATGCGACTTTTCGGAGTGGACTCAATCTTGTCTTAGTTCTCGAATATCGGCTTTTAGGCTATTAATATCAGCTTTGAGACTGAACATTGTAATGAGAATAGCTGCAAGTGCAACTATAGTCGGTGTATTCATCTTGAGCACATTACTCCATGTGGTGTTTCCACCATTCATTGCGTACTCCCGTCGTTGTCAATTGGATGTCTTCTCCGTAAGAGTACCGGATAGAATTAACCTTGTCAAGCCGATTTGTTGAAAAATTGTGGAAGGTAATGGGCATGAGGCGAGGTCGTCCGAGGGGGAGAATTTCAATGCCGGAAACAGCAATTATCACTCTGTCAGCATTTGTATATAAGCCCTTTTTTTCTAATGAGTAATGGTACGAGATGGCTTCACGAACGAAAAAGACCAAACCTGAACAGCCTGTTGATCCCTTTTCGGAACTGACGTGGGACGATCTGGAGGAATGGGCCGGCAGTCGCATCGTGGCGCGGGGTCGGTCCTATCAGAGAAAAGGGGCCGTTCGGGAGTTGAAACGCGACGAAGAAGGCCTGTTGGTCGCGTGGGTTGTGGGCAGTCGCCTCTATGCAACAAGGGTGGGCATCGACGGAAGCAAGGACATGATATCCGAATGCACGTGTCCCTACTGGACGACGTGCAAGCACGCGGTTGCCGTCGTGGTGGAATATCTGGAGATGGTCAAGACCGGAACCGCCGTCGGCCGCGTTGAGGCGGACGATCCGCGCCTCGAGGAGTTGGATGCAATTACGGAAGACGACGAGGAGGCGCTGGAATTCGACGTAGAGGCGGACCTGGAAGAAGTGCCGCTGGAAATTGACGTGGATGAACCGGACGAGGAGTCTGCCGAGACACTTTCCGAAAGCAACGAGACCATGCAATCCGGCGATCCTACTTTGCGCGGCTACCTGCAGGAGCATACCAAAGCCGAACTTGCAGAACTGCTGTTGGAACTCGCCGAAACGCACGACGAGGTGCGCCAGTCGCTCGAAGACCGCCGCAACCTGACCTCGGGAGAGACCCGCAAGGTGCTAAGAAGCATCCGCTCCGAGATCGCGGCCCTGGAAGAACCCGCATGGGACAGCCACCATTACGGGTACGAGGTGCGCAATACGGATCGCCTCAAGGCGATGCTTCAGGCGCTGGTGGCGTCCGGACAGGTTGACGCCGCCGTGCGATTGGGACCGGAACTGCTGGCCGCGGGCACCCAGGCGCTCGAGTACGAGCACGAGGCAGAGTCAACCGAACCCATCGGCGCCTGCCTGGACGTTCTCTTCCATGCCCTGGATCGATCTTCCATGACGCCCGCGGACCGGATCGAATGGGTCCTGGACATGGCTCTGGCGGACGAGTATGAACTTTGCTCCGAAGGATTCGAAAATCTCTGGGAGGAAGACTATGCGGAAAGCGATTGGTCAAAGGTGTGTGACCGTCTGGCGCGGCGTCTCGACAATCGTGAGCAAACTCCCGGAGATGATGAGCGATCGCGCGACTACAGACGGGACGTGCTCGTAAACTGGCTCATTCACGCCATGGAGAAGGCCGGCAGGCAGAACGAGATCGTCCCACTGTGCAAGCGCGAGGCCCCCATCACCTTGAGTTACAATCGTCTGGTGAGTCGCCTGATGTCCGAGCGCAAGTGGGACGAAGCGCGGCGCTGGTGCCGGCAGGGGATTGAGGCGATTGCCGACCGGTATCCAGGCCTTCAAACGGAGCTTCGAGAGCAGCTGCAGACAATCAATCTGCAAAGCGGCAATCCACTCGCCGGGGTCGCCCTGCAGGCGGAGGAGTTTTTCGCCAGGCCCGGAGTGGAGGGTTTCCAGGCGCTGTGCAATGCCGCCAGCGGGCTGGGCGTTGGCGAGGGCGTCGAGGCATGGTGCAGGTACTATCTGCAAACCGGCCGGCGGCCGAGAAGCGGCAGGAGACGAAAGAGCGACCCGAAGATGGACTGGCCGCTGCCTGCTCCGGAAGTCGAAATGCCGGCGCCGCGCGGCCACGATGAGGCGCCTATGGTCGACGTGCTGATGCGGTTGGCCATTGCCGAGAAGAAGCCGGACGAGGTGGTGAAGTGGTATGACGACTCCAGAAGAACCAGGGCTGAGCACTGGCAGCGTGACGCCACCCTCGACGATGAAGTGGCCGACAGCATCGCGACCACCCATCCCGACCGGTCCGTGGCAATCTGGAAGGAATTGGCGGAGAACGAGATCGCCCGTGTAAAGCCGAGCGGATACCGGGAGGCCGTACCGTATCTGCGCCAGGTCAGAGATGTACTCAGCCGTTCCGGTCGCGAGGGGGAGTGGCAAGAGTACCTGGCCGACTTGAGACAGAAGAACAAACGCCGGCCCCGATGCCTGGAGGAACTGGATCGGCTGGAGGGGGATCGCCGGCGAATTGTGGACGGCTGAGCAGAGCGTGCGGGGTCTACGATACGGATCGAACGGAAAAAAACGGAGGTCATCCATGGACATGAATCTGAAGGGAAAGGTTGCACTTGTGACGGGGGCGAACCGGGGAATCGGTCTCGCGACGGCCAGGGGTCTGGCGACGGAGGGGTGCAACGTCGCGATCTGCGCACGGAGGGAAGAGACGCTCGCGGAGGCGGCGCATCAGATCGAAGCGCTCGGCGTCCACGTCGCCGCCATTCAGGCCGACGTGCAGGATCCGGATGACGCGAAGCGGTTCGTGGATGAGGCCGCGGCACAGCTTGGCGGAGTCGATATCCTGATCAACAACGTCGGCGGACGGTCCGGCGACAGGTTTATGGATTCGACGCACGAGGATTGGGTGGAGACCTTCGACAAGAACGTGTTTCACGGGGTGCGGTTGACGCGGCTGGTGGTCCCCCACATGAAGGCACGCGGAGGTGGGTCGATTGTCTTCATTTCCTCGATCTCGGGATGGATTCCGCAGCTGAGCGGCGCGGTGCAGTACGGGGCGTCCAAGGCCGCCCAGATCTTCATGGCCGAACCCATCGCACTGGAATTGGTGCACGACCGCATCCGCGTGAACGTGGTGTCGCCCGGATCGATCATTTTCGAAGGCGGCGGGTGGGCCGGGCTCCGTGATGAAAAGCCGGAGGTATTCGACGCTTACGAGGAGAACGGTTTTCCCATGGGGGGCCTGGGCACGCCCGAAGACGTTGCAGACGTGGTCGTGTTCCTGGCTTCGGACCGCTCGCGCTGGGTGAATGGCGAGAACATACGCGCCGACGGCCTCGAACAACCAGTACCGGCGGTACGTCCGTGGTGAGCGCGGGCCAAAACAGGAATCCGGGGATGATGGGTCACGAGGAAGATCTGGAGGTGCGGCGTTCCAGGACGCGCGAGATTATTGGAAGACTGAAGGGGATCTATCCCGACGCCGAGTGTTCGCTGACGTACGAGAACCCGCTCCAACTCTTGATTGCGACGATGCTCTCCGCCCAATGTACGGACGAACGGGTCAACGTGGTGACGCCGATCCTCTTCGAGCGCTATCCCACGGCAGCGGACTATGCCGATGCGCTGCCGGAGGAGTTGGAGGACCTGATTCGTTCAACGGGGTTCTTCCGCAACAAGGCGCGAAACATTCAGGGCTGTTGCCAGGCGCTGGTTGACAGACATGGCGGCGAGGTGCCGCGTTCAATGGATGAACTGGTGGCGCTGGACGGCGTGGGGAGAAAGACCGCCAACGTCGTTCTGGGCAATGCGTTCGGCATTGCCGAAGGCGTGGTGGTGGATACGCACGTTCGCAGGATTTCCAATCGTCTGGGTCTGACCCGCCGGCAGGATCCGGTCAAGATCGAACAGGATCTGATCGGTATCGTTCCGAGGAAAGACTGGGTGGACCTGCCGCACCTGTTTATCCATCACGGGAGGGCGATCTGCAGTGCAAGGACGCCTGATTGCGATGCGTGCGGCGTGGGTGCGCTTTGCCCGTCACAGGGTCGGGCGTGACGCCATTGTGACGAGAGATTGCAGCTGCCGGCGCAGATCGGATGGGAGTCGCACTCCGGCGTTTTGGAAACGGCGGATTTTTTATCGAAAATTGTCGAAATTGGGGCTTGACTTTCGGCAACGGTAAGGATAAATTTTCGTCCGAAAAATTGGACCCGGGACGATTTGAAGCCTGGATCGGGGCCGGTCCAATTGTGAAATTTCGCTCTGTTTCTTGGGCATTTTCGGGAGAACGACATCGACGTCATGACGTGCTGTCGATATCGGATGTAGATTTCAGAGGTCAGGATTGGCGCCGGGGAGGTATAGGGCATATGGCTGAGAAACTGTCTCCTGAAAGGCTTGCGTTTTTCAAGAGGCTTTTGCTGGACCGAAAAAAGGACCTGCTGAAGCAGACGCTCCTGGAAGATACCGACATCAACGAACTGAGGAGTGACCGCTCAGCGGACCCGTTCGATATGGCAGGAAACGCAACTTCCCTTGAGCTGATGGCGACGCTGGGCAACAACGAGCGCCGTGAGCTTGCGGAGATCGACCACGCGCTGGACAAGATCGATGACGGCACGTACGGTATCTGCGAAGTGTCGGGAGAATTGATCGGTGAGATGCGGCTGGAAGCCATTCCCACCGCGCGGTATACCATGCAGGTCCAGCAGGAACGGGAACGGAACCCCCAGTTCGTCGAGAGACCAAGACGCAGGGTCATCTCTGCAGAGGACCTTCCGATGAGCGGCGACGAAGACTCCTGACGTGGAGCGAGATGGTAACACAAAAAGGGCGATTCCATGCGGAATCGCCCTTTTTTCTATCGGCGAATTTCGGATTTGTTCTCATTTGGAAATCGAGAGACATTTCAAAGAGCGATGGACCCCCGCAGTGGTTCGACGGTTGGGATTGGGGAGTGATTTCTACAGATTCGAAAAATCCTGAATAAAGAAAACGAACCATGCCAAGACAATACCTCTCCAAGTCCAGAATCATGGCGGGTCTCCAGTGCCAGAAGCGCCTGTGGCTGGAGGTGCATCGGCCTGACCTGATCGAATACGACCCCGGCACAGAGCAACGCTTCGCGGTGGGTGAGGACGTCAATGACGTGGCCCGCGCGCAATACCCAGGCGGGGTGCTTGTCGAATACGATGAGGGGGCCGACGCTGCCATTGAAGAGACCAGGCGACTGCTGGAAGAACAGCCCGGTACGCCGATCTTCGAGGCGACGTTCGCGGCGGATGGCGTTCTGGTGCGGGTAGACATTCTAGAATCGATCCGTGATCGGTTCGATCTCATCGAAGTGAAATCCACCACCTCTGTCAAGCCTCATTACTACGATGATTGCGCCGTGCAGACCTGGGTTTTGGAACTCGCTGGACTTACGGTCACGGACATCCGGCTTTGTCATATTGACAGGGAGTTCGTGTATCCGGGCGGCGGCGACTATCGCGGCCTGTTTCGCCTTGAGGACGTGACGAATGAGGTACGCGAACGAATCCGTTCAGTCCCTCAATGGGTACAGGGCTGTGGGGAAGTCCTGAACGGCCTCGAACCGGACCTTGAGATGGGTTCGCATTGCACGGTACCTCATTCCTGTCCTTTCATTGGCTATTGTCGCGGCGAGGAGTCCGAGTATCCGGTCAGATGCATGCCACGGCCTCAGGGTACTCAAGAAATTCTGAGCGCCTTAGTTTCCGAAGGCATTGAAGACATCCGAGACATTCCTGAAGGCCGGTTGGTTAATGAAAAGCAGAAATGGGTACGACGCGTTACGATTGCAGGAAAGCCGGAACTGAGGCAGGAAGGCGCCGCCGTGGCCGCATACGGCTATCCGCGCTACTACCTCGACTTCGAAGCAATCCAATTCGCGATTCCCATCTGGGAAGGTACTCGTCCCGTCGAGGCCCTTACGTTTCAATGGTCTTGCCACATCGAGTCCGCGTTCGGGGACTTGCGGCACGAAGAATACCTTGACACCACTGGCACAGGTCCGATGCGTACTTGCGCGGAGTCGCTTCTGAAGATCGCTGGCGAGGAAGGTCCCGTTTTCGTGTACGGGAGCTATGAAAAGACCATTCTGAATGCACTGGCTTCCCGCTATCCCGATCTTGCCGAGGATCTGAACAAGCTGACCGAGCGACTTGTGGATCTGCTTTCCATTGCGCGGAGAACCTACTATCACCCCGATATGCTCGGTTCGTGGTCGATCAAGAAGGTCCTGCCGACGGTGGCGCCGCATCTCGACTATGGAACGCTCGGTGAAGTCCAGGATGGTAACGCCGCGGGAATAGCTTACCTGAGGATCATAAACCCTGAAACCGATGCCGACGAACGCCAGAGGCTGGTGTGCGAGTTGCTGGAATATTGCAAGCGCGACACCCTCGGATTGGTGGAACTCGTGAAGTTTCTTTCTCGTGGCGCCCTGTAAACAGAAGTGCAGACCGAAGGAACGGGAATTCGATGACTGCCACGCCAAATCTCTACGGATTCGCGACGAAGGAACCACGAAAACCAGGGCACCCACAAGGGGTGCCCCTACGATGAGGAGGTACCAATCGGGATGGGGATGGTTACTTGCTTCTCATCCATCGTTTGTTGGTACGCAATTAGCAATGTATGGCCAGATTCAGCGGATTGTCGTCGTGGTAGGGGCGTCCCTTGTGGGCGCCCTAATTTGGCAACGACGCAGGCCCGCGTCTCTCACCCCCTCACCGCATCGACCATGCTGCGGCAGCCGTGGAGATAGATGCCCGTATCAACCGAAAGGGCAATGTAGCGCACGCCGGCGTCGATCCAGCGTTTCGCCGCTTCGGGGCTGTCCGCGAAGGTGCCCACGGTGAGCCCGGCGTTGTTGATCTCGACGGTGGCCTCCCGCATCCGGTCCACCACACGTGGATCGCTCACCTGGCCCGGGATTCCCAGCGACTGGGAGAGGTCGTACGGGCCCAGGAAGACCACGTCCAGGCCGGGCACGGCGATGATTGCGTCCAGATTTTCCAGGCCCTCCACGCCTTCCACGTGGATCAGGACCATGGACTCCCTGTTCAGGCGTTCGAAGATCTGGCCGCCTTCCGCGAAGTAACGGGCCGCGCGGGTGTAGGGCGAAACCCCCCGCATCCCCAGCGGCGCGTACTTCGCCGCCTCCACGAGCGTCTCGGCGTCGGAACGGGTGCGTATCTGCGGTACCTGGACGCCCTCCGGCCCGATGTCCAGCGCCCGGAGCACCTGGGGCGGGTCGTTTTCCCTGACGCGCACGATCGGTGAAATACCCGCGCCCTTCGCCACGCGGCACAGGTTTTCGGTGGTCTCGATGTCCAGCGGGCCGTGTTCGGTGTCCAGGACGACGAAGTCGAAGCCGGCGTACGCGGCGATCTCGATGAGCGCGCCGGAAGCGAGGTTGACGAAGGGACCCAGGACGACTTCGCCGGCTTTCAGTTTGGCTTTCAGGCTGGTTTCGGGCATGGATATCTCCGCGACAGGGGTCGGATCTACGGAACGGTTGAATCGTCAAATATAGCCCGGCACCGAAAACGTGTAAAGCGGAAAGCCCCGGCGCCGGGCCGCTTGACATTCGAACGCAGCATCCGTATATATGTAGCATGAGATCCGTAGCGGGAAGGAGGCCGGAATGAACACCGATCTGCGGGAATTCGCATTACGCCTTAAAGTCATCGAGATTCTCAAGCGATACTGCTGGGTACGGCACCAGTTGAGGGTCATTCAGCTCTGGAAGAAACTCTACATCCATCCGAATTGACGCATGCGAACCGAATGCTGAACAGGCGCCCGGGCTGAGACGGTCCGGGCGCCTTTCTGTTGTCCGGGACGAATGCCGGGCGGACTCTCGGAGGTTCCGGTTCCCGACACGGGCACATTCCATCGAGATGATTTGGGTTGATCGTCATCCGTCGATTCGTTAGATTTCCGGCCGATATGGCTTCCGGACAAAACAGGATTCGTGAGGTTTTCGACCGGTTGATGGATGCCTTCGGACCTCAGGGCTGGTGGCCGGCGGAAACCCCGTTCGAAACGATGGTCGGGGCCATATTGACGCAGAATACGGCCTGGACGAACGTGGAACGAGCGGTGGGCAGGCTCAAGGCCGCCGGGGCGCTGGATGCCGGGACCATGCTGGACATGCCCGACATCGAGCTGCAAACCCTGATCCGCCCCGCGGGGACCTTCCGCGTAAAAACCAGGAGACTGAAGGCGTTTCTGGCGTACTTTGTTTCCGAGTACGGCGCGGACGTTTCACGGATGGTGGAGGTCCCCACAGGGCGTCTGCGCGAGGAACTGCTGTCGGTAAACGGTATCGGACCCGAAACCGCGGACTGCATCCTGCTGTATGGGCTTGACAGACCGAGCTTTGTGGTGGACGCGTACACGCGGCGGGTCTTCGGAAGATTGGGGGCAATCGACCGGGCGCTCGATTACCATGAAGTCAAGCGCAGGTTCGAAGCCGCGCTGCCGGCAGACACGCGGATCTTCAACGAGTACCACGCCCTGATCGTAGCGCTCGGCAAGCGCGTTTGCACGCCCGCGCCCAGATGCGGGGAGTGCGTGTTGAACGTGATTTGTGAAACGGGAGGAACAGATGGCCAGGTTTGAGCTGTGTTTCAATACCAGTACGATAAAGCCGGCGTCCCTGGACGAGAAGATCCGCGCAGCGGGCGACGCGGGATACGAGGCGATCGAGCTCTGGAACGATGACCTGACGGAATGGGAACGGGGCGGCGGAAAATTGTCCGAAATCAGACGGATGCTGGATGACCACAATCTCTCGGTGCCCGACGTGGTACACCTTTCAGGGTGGATGGACGCGGAGGAATCGGCTTTCGAGACAGAGCTGCTCTCCGAGGCACGGCGGCGGATGGAGCAGGGCGCGGCTGTCGGCGCGCCGCGCATCATCGCCGGACCCACGCTCGGTCGGGCTGACCTGAACCTGGCCGCGGACCGCTATTGCAGGTTGATGGAACTGGGGCATGAGGTTGGATGTCTGCCCGCCCTCGAATTCCTGGGTTTCGTGAAGCACGTCAATAACGTGGATGTATTGATGAGCATCGTGAATCTGGCGGACCATCCTGACACGACCGTCGTGATGGACGCGTTCCACATCTATCGCGGCGGCGGGCGGGACGAGGATATCCTGAAGGTGCCGGGGGCGCAGGTGTCCATTTTCCATATAGACGATGCGCCGCGAACGGACCGTCCGAGGGAGACGCTTGCGGACGGAGACCGCGTGTATCCCGGCGACGGGATATTGAACCTGCCGACGATGCTGGAGATGCTGGCGTCGCAGGGGTTCTGCGGGCCGGTGTCGCTGGAGTTGTTCAACGAAGACCTCTGGCGCCAGGACCCGGGCGAAGTGGCCCGGGTGGGGGCGGAAAAGGTGAGACGGCTGATCGAGACCCTGAAATGAATGCGCAAAGCCGCGACAAGGTATACGTAGGCGAAACGGCGATCCCCGGTTCGACCGTACTCGCGCCGCTGGCCGGCGTCACGGACCGCTCTTTCCGGTTGCTGTGCCGTGAGCAGGGCGCGGGTCTGGCCGTGACCGAGATGGTGAGCGCCAAAGGCCTGGCGGACGGCAGCGAGCGATCGAGCCGATACCTGGACTTCGATGGAGACGAGCATCCGATTTCCGTGCAGATATTCGGGTCCGAACCTGAAGAAATGGCCGAAGGCGCGCGGGTGGCGGCCGAGCGCGATCCCGATATGCTCGACATCAATTGCGGGTGTCCCGTGAAGAAGATCGTGAATCGGCGCGCGGGCGCGGCCCTGCTGAAGGACCCGTCGCGGCTGGGCAGGATCGTATCGGCCATGGCGCGGGCGGTCTCCATCCCGGTCACGCTTAAGATCCGCAGCGGATGGGACGACGCGGACAATGCGTCCGAGGTCGCGCTCCTGGCTGAAGACATGGGCGCCGCCGCGATCGCCGTGCACGGCCGGACGCGCCAGGCCGGGTTTTCGGGCCGTGCCGACTGGGACGTGATCCGGGAAGTTTCCGAAGCCGTCTCGATTCCCGTCATTGGGAACGGAGACGTCAGGGACCCGCTGGCCGCGAAAGACATGATGGAGCAGACCGGATGTGATCTCGTGATGGTGGGCCGATGGGCAATTGGCGATCCCTGGCTCTTCGGACGGATCGAGCACTTTCTGGCCACGGGCACGCTGCTGGCCGCGCCGACCGCTGGCGAACGGGTGAGGATGGCGATCCGGCACCTGCGGCTCTCGGTACAGAACAAGGGGTTGCCCGCCGGGGTCCGCGAGATGAGAAGGCATTTTGCCGCGTATATCAAGGGCATCGATGGCGCGGCGGCGTATCGACGCGCATTGATGACAGAGGATGACCCGGATGCGGTCGAAGCAATTCTGAACGCCGTTCGGCTGAATGCAGAGGAGGTGTCCGGTGACGCCTGAGCAGATCCGGCAGGTGCTGGAGGCGGTTCGCGGGAACGAACTGGACGTCGACGGCGCGATGGATCAGTTGAAGAATCTGCCGTTTGAAGACCTGGGTTTCGCGCACGTGGATCATCACCGTGCAATGCGGCAGGGGTTCCCGGAGGTGATCTTCTGTCAGGGCAAGACCGCCGAACAGGTGGTGGAAATCGCGCGTCGGATTTCGGACGCGGGCTCCACGCTCCTGGCAACCCGGGCCGACCGCGCTCACGCGGACGCCGTTCGGGCAGCGCTGCCGGGGGTGGACGACAACCCGGTAGCGAGGACGTTGCTGTTGCCGGGAACCGATCAGGGCGACATCGCTCCGGCGGGCGAGGTCCTCGTCATCTCGGCGGGAACGTCCGATCTGTCGGTTGCCGAAGAGGCGGTTGTGACTGCCAGGGCGATGGGAAGCCGGGTGAGGAAACTGTACGACGTGGGCGTTGCGGGGATTCACAGGTTGTTCGCCTACCGCGAACAGATCGACAGGGCGGCGGCGATTGTGGTTGTGGCGGGAATGGAAGGCGCCCTGCCTTCCGTGGTAGGGGGCCTGGTGGAAGTGCCCGTGATTGCGGTGCCGACCAGCGTGGGCTATGGCGCCAGTTTCGGAGGGTTGGCCGCGCTGCTCGGGACGTTGAATTCCTGTGCGCCCGGCGTGGCGGTGGTGAATATCGACAATGGTTTCGGCGCGGGTTTCTTCGCGGCTCTCGTCACGCGTACGCAGGACCGTGGAGGGGAAGGTCTGTAACCGCTACCGGCGTCCCAGTCCCATGCGGTTCTCGAGGGTAACGGGGCGTCCGTCCGCATCCGCAAGCGGGCGCGCAGGAAATGTGCCTTGCGTTTTGCGGCTGAGAACGACCAGAAAGAGCAGCGCGACCGGTACGGCGAGCAGGTCTGCGGGAAGGTCCGGCGCCAGATAGATGAGGCAGATCCAGGCGAGGAAGCCCGAAACCATGGCCGCGAGCGCGCCTGGCAGATTGGACCGGGACCACCAGATGCCGGCCGTGAGCGGCACGAAGAGGGTGGCGAGCAGGATCGACCACGAATTCACCATCAGCGTATAGACGGTGTTGTGCGCCAGCGCCAGATAGAGGGCGATCATCCCCAGAATCGGAACGCTGATGCGGCAGATCCTGAGAATGGAACGTTCGTCGGCGTCCGGTCGGACGTATCGGGCCAGGTCCCACCCGATCACACTGGCAGGGGCGAGCAGGGCGCTGTCCGCGCTACTCATCAGGGCGGATACGAGGGCGCCCAGGAATACCGCCATCGCCAGGGGCGAGAGGTATTTCATGCCCAGTTGCATCATGATCATATCCGGATCGGCAATGTCGGGAAAGATGAGGGTCCCGGCGATCCCGAGAAAGACCGGCAGCAGCCCCACCGTGAGATAGAGCGCCCCGGCAAGATAGGCGCTGTTCTGCGCGACGGTCTCGCTCCTGCTTGAGAGGCCGCGCTGAATCAGGTCCTGCCCCGCCAGATTTCCGAGTCCGATGACCAGCCAGTCCCGGGCGTAGGCGAACCAGCCGGGCGCGCCCGCGTCCCGGGGATAGAGGTAGAACCGGTCTTCCGGAATACGCGCGCTGATGGCCGACCAGCCTCCCATATCGTTAAGCAGCAGCGGCGTGATGACCAGAAGCCCCACCGTCAATACGGCAACCTGGATGAAGTCCGTCAGCGTGACGGCCCACATGCCCCCCGCGGTCGTGTAAACCAGGACGATAGCCGCGCCGATACAGATGCCCAGGGTGGGGTCGATTCCGGTAAGCGACTGGATGACCCGCCCGAAGGCGACCATGAGGGACGCCACCCAACCCAGATACGCGGGAATGGTGCATAGTGCGGCCAGAGCGCCGGCTGACGGCCCGAAGCGGCTTTCGAAAAAGCCCGCGATGGTGGTCAGGCCCATCCTGCGCATGACCCTGACGTAGAAGAGTCCCGCCAGAAAGAGGCAGAGGGCCGCGCCGAACGGATCGGCGATAACGCCCAGGAAGCCTTTCTTGTAGGCCTCGCTTGCAGCGCCGATGACGATCCCGCCCCCGAACCACGTGGCCGCCAGGGTCCCCGTGGCCAGCCAGATGCCCAGCCTCCGACCCGCAACGATGAAATCCGCGGAACCCTTGATCCGCCGGCCGGCGTACAGTCCCACCGCGAGCGTCAGCAGGACGTAGACCGAAAGACCCAGGATGATTGGAAGGTTGGCCATGGCGTAAGTCGGTATCGGGATTAACCTTGATTCGTCATTTTTCGGGGAGGTTAATTCGAATATGTGTTTGTAAATAAAGGCGATTAGACTGCTGATTACCAGGATACACCAGGACACTGTACGTGAACGGAAAAAATGTTCTTCTTTACGTCGATAACGCCCAGTTTCGGAGGGTTTTATCGCGTCGCCGCGTTGCTGTTTTTCTCGGATTGAGGTTAAGTGGATGATTGTAACGACGCGGTGAGGATCCCGGTTTACTCGATCCGGTTGTGCTGTTTCATAATCTTGACGAGTCGATCCACGGGAATTCCCGGCATCGTCCTGTTGTCCCGTCCTGTCATGGTTTCCGCGGCGCAGAGCGCGTTGACGATGGCTTCCTCGGTCGCCTCCACCGTCGCCTGCAGGAGTGGGTTGAGGCTGCGGTCGCGGAGTGTGTGAACGGTATCCACCATCGCTGCGTCCCGCGGGATGCGGCGCGACGTGGAGAATGCGAGCGCGAGGTCGCCGCTGCTGGTTCTGGAAAAGGTGCCGGTGCGGCTCACGCCCAGTGCGGACCGTTTGCAGAGCCGGCGAAGCTGAACGGGGATCAGCGGCGCGTCGGTGGCGATGGTGATGACGATCGAGCCGTCGCGCGTCGGTTTCCGCGGCGCCAAAGGAAGATGCCGTCCCACGGGAACGCCGTCGATGACCAGATTGGGACGGCGACCGCAGTTTGCCACGACGAGCACGCCCAGGGTATAGGCGCCCTGGGCACTGTCAAGTACACGCGATGCGGTTCCGATGCCGGCCTTGAAGCCGTATGCGCGCATGCCGGTGCCGGCGCCCACCGACCCTTCCGAAACCTGTCCGCCCGCCGCGGATTCAATTGCCCGGATGACGTGTTCCTCTTTCACGTGGCGGCCCGCAATGTCGTTGAGGCCGCCGTCATAACATTCGGCCACGACGGGAAGGGGCACACGCCCCGGATTCTTCTGCAGCATATAGGCGACAACGCCGCTGTACCCTTCGCCGACGCTCAGCGTGTTCGTGACGACCACGGGCACCTCCAGCAGGCCCCGCTCGTTGATCCATTCCATTCCCGTCATTTCACCGTTGCCGTTGAGCGCTACCGCCGAGGCGAAGACCTGGTTCAGATAGACGTCGTCGGCGTGCGGCACCACCGCGGTGACACCGGTGCGCACGGGACCGTTTCCAACTTCCAGTTCTCCCTCGCCGCTGATCAGGGTGACGTGCCCGACCCGGACGCCGGTGACGTCCGTGATGGCGTTGTGCGGGCCCGGCTCAAGCGTGCCGATGCGGATACCGAGTTCCCGGGCGCGGGGGCGCTGGGCATCCGCGGCGCCAGCGCAGAGCGCCAGGCCGAGGAGCGTGAGTATCGATCTCAGCAGGTTTTTATGAGGATCCATATCTCTTGACCGAGAGTTCCGTACGGCGGAAGGCCGTCTCAACGAACCCGAAACACCGATCCGGAGAAAAAGCCGCCGGTCGACGATCTCACACGGCCGGCCGGGTGCGTCCTGCCTTTCCAGACGAATCTGCCGAACGTTCCGAACAACCCGACCAGGACCGTGTATGGAATCTGCAAGAGTACCCACACGGGCAATACGGGGAGGAGGTCCGTCCGTCCGAAACGCCGGGTGCCTCTCCATACCACGCCCAGGTCCGCCAGCGCCTTGACTGCCAGACACGACAGGGGCAGGCCGACTGCGGTTTCCACTGCTCCAAGGATTATTCCGGACGGTATGAGGAGGTTGATCAGAAAGACATTTGCGAGATAGGCGAAAAAGACGGGATTCAACGACGCCATAATTCGGGCGTTCGACGCCCATCGTCGCCGCTGTGTCCAGAAACCTGCGATGGATTCCGCCCGCCGGGTGCTGACAAAGGTGTGGGGGTGATCCGAAAACGCGATCCGTGCGCCGGCCCTGCGAAACAGCTGAAGCAGGAGAACGTCGTCGCCGGAAGGGCAGTGCGCGATCGCTTCGAATCCGTTGACCCGGTCGAAGAGCGCCTTCCGGTAGGCGAAATTCTGTCCCGATGCGGCCAGAGGGACGCCGAGATTGGCCGCACCGGCCGACGCGGACATCAGCGCGAGAAAGTCGAAGGCCTGCAGTCGCTCCACCGGCGTCAGCCGGTCCGCGGCAGTCCTTACCTGCGAGAACCCGATGACGACGTCCGCGCCGGTTTCGAGTTGCGATACCACTCCCGATATCCAGGTGGCCGGCACCGAGCAGTCCGCGTCCGTGGTCAGAATGATGCGCCCCCGCGCCGCCCGGATGCCTTCGGAAAGGGGACGTTTCTTCGCGGCCATGTGACGAAAGGCGTCGGTGGCTTCGATGCATCGGACGATGGGGTAAGCCGTTGCGAAACGCGTCACGACCTGCATCGTCCCGTCCGTCGAACCGTCGTCGACGACCAGGACTTCGTACCGGTCGGCGGGATAGGTCTGGCGCGCCAATCCCTCGAGGCAATCACCGATGAACCCGGCTTCGTTTCTGGCTGCAATGACGACGGATACGAACGGACGGGAGCCGGCGGGACCGGGCCGGGGCCTTCGGCGAAGGCCGACCAGAAACGCCAGGGCGGCGCCCAGGTAGATTGCCGTTGATATCAGGAGAAACGCATGGATCAGAGAGGTCGACACGGTGATCCCGGGTTGGCGGTGTGTCGTATCAGGGCGGGAACGGCGCTAAAGGACGATGATCGGCGTCAGGATGCCCGGTCTTAGTGCTTTACCTCTTCGATATCGTAGAACATGCCCTTGATGCCTTCGGAGCAATTGTTGCAGATGGGTACCGCGGACCGGTCTTTGAGGATGGCGTTCCTGAAGCCGGTATATGCCTCCCCGGACCAGACGCTGTCGAAGTCCCGGTCTTCGAGCGCGTTGCCCAGACCGTAATGCACGTCTTTGTCGAAGCAGCACGGTGACACGGCCCCGTCCCAGTTGACAACGGTACTGTACCAGAGGTGCCTGCAGGAATTGGTGATCTTGCCGTTCATCGTCAGCCGGTCCGTGTCGTAACGGTAGCGGCTGTAGGATTCGTCATCGGGAAGGTAATGTTCCGCTTCCGCATCCGTATAGACCTGGGCCGTTTTCAACGAGAGGCGGTCCACGCCCAGTTCCCGCGCGAGGTCCCGGGCGGCGTCGATCTCGGACTCGTTGTGCTTGAAGATGATGAACTGCAGATGAATGACGGGGTGGTCGGCCTTCAACGTCTTCTTAGCCGTACTCAGGAGCCGGATCCCGTCCAGCACGCGGTCGAAGTTTCCGCCCACACGGTATTTGACGTAGGATTCCGGCGTCACGCCGTCCAGGGAGACGACGATTTCGTCGAGGCCGGACGTGACGATATCCTCTGCATCGCTTCGGCTGCGTATATAGTGGACATTGGTGCTGGTGATGGTGGGGACGTTGTGCGCTTTCGCCAGACGGATCATGTCGGTGAGCCGCTTGTTGATGAAAGGTTCGCCCTGGTTCCACAACATCAGCAGCAGGAGGTCCTTCGCCTGTTCCTCGAAGATCCGCTTGAAGGCCTCGAATTCCATCGTACCCCGGGGCCTTGTCAATCCTCCGTTGCCGGATGGACAGAGCGGGCACTTGAGATTGCAGAGGTTGGTGGGCTCCAGCATCAGGACGAAGGGGCGCCCCATGCGGATGTCGCGTCCGGCCAGGCGAGAGAGCATAAACGAGGTAAAGACCTTGGCCGCGTTCCAGACCCGCCGGACCGTCAGCGTACGATGATAGCGTGCAACGGTCCCGGGCAACAGTCGGAGTGAGAGCATATCTATTTCCAGCGGGAGGGTGCCAGTGCGCCTGCGGCGCAGATGACGACGACATACGGTACGGAAATCAGTTCAAGGAGCGGAAACAACCGGAGGATCTTCCGCGCGCTGAATCGGCGGGCGGCTCTGAGCAGCAGCAGCCAATCGGCGAGAAATTTCGCCGCAACCATCAGACCGAAGGGGACGCGGAACACCGGGTGCTGCCACGCGAGGAAAGGCCCCGCCGCGAGAGCCACGTGGAATATATAGATGCAGGCAGCCACAAGCAAGACTGAATATCCGTAGTGGACCGCCTTCGACTGATAACGAACCTGGCGGCGGAACAGCCCGTCCGTGTGGGGTTGCGAATCCACTCTGGCTTCCGGATTGAATCGGATACGCCAGGGCGTGCGCTTGGCGATCCGCCGCATCAGCAGGACGTCGTCCCCGCCGTGAATATGACCGATCGGCCCGAAGCCGCCGGCATCGTGGAAGGCCGCCCTGCGGTAGGCCAGGTTCCGACCGGAACAGGTCAGCGGAAAGCCCAGGCCCATGCTGCCCGCCGCGAGCGTGGAAACCACGAGGCCCTGCAGGGCGAGCAGTCCGGATAGAAGCCTTTTCCCGGCTGAAAGTGGCGCGTATCCGGCAACCATGCCAACGTCGGTGTCGAAGGCGCGGACCGTGGAAGCGATCCAGTCGGGGGAGGGGATACAATCGGCGTCGGTGGTGAGGATGATCTCCCCGGCGCCGACGCGGATGCCCGCGTCCAGGGCATTCTTCTTCGGGCACGCGAGCGCAGGTTCGGTATCTCGCGCCACCCTGAGACCGGGAATCCGATCCGTCCACGCGAGCGCCCGCCGGGCGGTATCGTCGGTTGAACGGTCGTCGACGACGATGACGTCGGTGCGTTCAGGAGGATAGGTCTGTTCGGCGAGGGCCGCGAGACACGCCTCGATGCGATGCGCTTCATTGCGGGCGGGTATGACGACAGTGACGTCGTGAAGTTCCGCGTTGCGACCCGCGGCCGTGCGACTCAGGCCTCGATGGATGGCGCCTGCGACGGTGACATAGATCAGACACAGGAGGGACGAAACGAACGCCAGCGCTTCCATCGTGGCAGTCAATTATCGCAGGCGCGGCGCGCATCGCCGATACACTGCTTGATCCAGGCCAGATTGGCCGGTGGCATTATACCGTAATTGTAGAACGAAAAGCGGCGGATGCCCAGGTCCAGCGCGCGTTGGATGCCCGCGCCGAGTGTCGCAGCGTCCGGAGAAGCGGGAGGATAGGCCTGGAGACCCACCACGAGTTGCTTCGGATGCTTCAGATGAGGGACAATACCGGAGATGGTCGCCCCGACCCGGTCGGCGTCCGGCGTATAGGCGAGGGTTTCCGCGTAATCCGCGATTCCCGCGAGGCGTGAGCGGTGGATCGCCGCGTTGTACCGGTCGCCCATAAAGATGGTTGAAACGGGGACACCGGCGGCCGCCTTGACCTCTTCCAGAAGGCTCGCGACCACCTCGTCGCGCACCCTGACGAACGGCTCGAGTTGAGGCACGGTAGCGATGAGTTCCGCAGGGGACTCGGCAGGCGGGATGCCGGACGCCAGGGTCCGGCGCAGCCTGGCCGCTACCGCACGTGAAAGGGCGTCGGGATCCAGGCCTGTCTCCTGCGCCCTCATCCGGCACGCATCGCAGAAGCAGAGGGAGAGCAGCATTCGGCCGCCCGGCCCCAGGTCGACGCCGTGTTTGACGTGATAGTGGGTGTGTCCGAATCCGCCGTAGGAGAGGGATTCGCATTCGAGGAGGGCGATGCCGTAGTTTGCCACGAGGTCTCTGGCCAGCGCTGCGGCGAAGGCGCGCACACCCGGGTTGGCCGGGCAGAGCCAGGACGCGCTGACGTCTCCGGTACAGGTGACTTCGGCGCACTCGGGATGACGCCCCGCCTGCCATGAATTGTGGAGAAATACCGTCCAGGCGATGAGCTCGATTCCGGCGCCCGCCGCGGCATCGGCGGCGTCAGCGTACCAGTTGTCCCCGCCCATCAGGGGGCTGACGTGCGGTTTTATGGGCGTGTCGGCATACAGATCCGCGTCCGGCCGAAAATAGACGGCGGCCTGCGGGATCTGGAGGAGCACCTGTCCCGGCGAATGGGGGCGCAGCATCTCGAAGGTATGGTACGCCGAGGCCAGGCTGATACCGTCCAGACCGATGTCGTCCCGGAGCCGTCTTGCGATGGCCCGGGCGTCGCCGTCGGCCAGGTCCCAAGGGTAGGTCCAGAGGGTTGTGTGCAGGTCGGTCAATCCGATGTCTCCAGGTTCCAACAAAGAAGTCCGGGTCGGACGATCGGCGGCTTTCCATAGACGGGATGAATGCGGGACCTGAACGCCCCGTTGATGGTACCATCTGAATGCGGCAATTGCAAGGAGATTCGGGGACAATAAATCGGCGAGGCGACCCCTGGCTTACTCCCCCTTTCCTTTAGCCTGAATAATTCATAAAAAAGGTAGTTTCCATACCCAAGTCATTGTATTATATTATGGTTACGCGAATAACCTAATAACAATGAAACGGGAGGAAACTACCGTGGAACAAGATAAGCAAACGGTGATGAAGTTTGCAAGCATAATGGGCAAGAAGGTCGAAGCGAACTTTGACGGTGGCGTGACGAGCAGTGACGGCGGTGTGATGCTTTTGCGGAAGGTGGAATCGCGCATCGGCATCGTGGATCGGATCGTCGGTGCGCTTTGTGACGGGCGCCATCAAAGTTATATCGCACATTCGTATCGGGACCTTATCAGACAACGGGTGTTCCAGATCGCTTGCGGCTACGAGGATGCCAACGACAGCAACACCCTTCGCTGTGACCCTGCGCTGAAGGCCGCGTGTGAGCGGCTGCCGATTACGGGTCAGGATCTGGCGTCTCAGCCGACGTTGTCGCGTCTGGAGAACAGCGTGAGCCGCAGGGACCTCTACCGCGTCGGCGAAGCATTGGTGGAGGCGTTCATCGCCTCGTATGAAAAGCCGCCGAAGAAAATCGTGTTGGACATCGACGACACGGATGACCCGACGCACGGGGGCCAGCAACTGTCGTTGTTTCACGGCTATTTTGATACGTATTGCTACATGCCGGTGCATTTGTATGAAGGGCACTCGGGCAAACTCATCACGGCGCTGTTGCGGCCGGGGCGCAGAATGGACGGACGCACGATGGCGGCGATCTTAAAACGCGTGCTGGATCGTGTTCAGGAAGCGTGGCCGAAGGTTCGCATTCTGTTGCGTGGCGACGGGCATTTCTCCGCGCCGGAAGTGCACGAACTATGCGAGGAATATCGCATCGATTTCCTTCTGGGACAGATGGTTAACAAAAAGCTCAAAGCCCTGGGCCAACCCCTGATGGACGAAGTCGCTGCACAAACCCAGACGGGTGAAGCACCGGTGCGTCTCTTCACCGCGTTCGATTATCAGGCCAAGTCCTGGAAGCGACCGCTGAGGATCATCTACAAGGCGGAAATGACCCACGACAAAGCCAACCCTCGCTTTGTCGTCACCAATATCCGTAACCGAACGCCCAGGTTCCTCTACGAAAAGGTCTACTGCGCGCGCGGTCGCACAGAAGGCTTCATCAAAAACCACAAGACCTACCTGCACTCCGACAGGACCTCCTGCCACCGCTTTTCGGCCAACCAGTTCCGGGTCTTCTTGCACAGCGCCGCCTACGTGCTCCTGCACACCCTCAAGGCATCGGGAATGAAAGGCACCACCTGGGTCAAAGCCAACTTCGATACCATACAACTGCGCATCCTGAAAATCGGTGCACGCGTTCGAGAACAGACAACCGTGATCCGATTCCACTTCCCGACATCGTATCCCGATAAGGACCTGGTACGCGACATCATCTACAATCTCGATACCGCGTGATGATCACACACCGCAATGCCCCACACAATCCAGCACACCAAGCTACACCAAGGCATCACTGTGACCAGAATCAACCACAGTCTCCATTGAATCGCATCTCGTGAACCTCAAAAACCCAATTCCAACACCTTCTACACAATCACGCTTGACGAAAACTCACTCTACGACCTTCTACACTCATTTTTACACAGTTCATGAATTATTCAGGTTAGGAGAGGGGGCCGGGGGGAGAGGTCCGCGCAATTCCCGGTCGTCCACATAGTAGCGCTGACGTCGGCTGATTCGGTTCTTGCCTTTGGCTGATAGCTGACGACTGATAGCTAACGGCTGATTTTATATGTATCCCGTCGACCCATCAGGCCGGACGGGCGCCGTGCGCTGCCAGTGGGGCGGGTCCGAATCCGCAAGCGCGTCTTCGTTCACCTCGATTCCCAGTCCCGGTCGGTCCCTGAGTTCAAGGTATCCGTCCACCGGGAGGTAGGGATCCGGGACGTACTCCATCCATTGGGAGCCGACGGGGATGACGTATTCGAGGATCTTGAAGTTGTGCGTCGCCGCGGCGAAATGCACGTTGACCGCCGTGGCGATCGGTCCCATCGGATTGTGTGGCGCGATGGTGACGTAATGGGCTTCCGCGATGGCCGCGATCTTGCGCATTTCAAGAAGGCCACCGCAGACGCAGACGTCCGGCTGAATGATGTCGGCGGCCCTGGCGGCGATGAGATTCAGGAACTCGAAGCGCGCGTAGAGACATTCCCCGGTTGCCAGCGGTACCTGCATCTGCTGACGCAACTGCTGCCAGGCCGGGATGTGTTCCGGTCTGAGGGGCTCCTCATAGAACAGGGGGTCGTAGGGGGCCAGCGCGTTGGCGAGCTGAAGGGCTCTGACCGGTTCGAAGATTTTCGCGTGCGGGTCGAATGCGAATTCCCAGTCGTCGGGGGTGTGTTTTCGGAGGCTCTCGAAATACTCGCCGGCGGCCGCGCAGACCCGGCCCCATCGATTCGTGTCGGGATTCAGCAGAAAGGGGCTGGTCTTGAACGCCGTGAATCCCCATTTGTCGTTCAGTCGGCGCGCGCCTTCCGCCGCGACCTCTCCGGTCGGGCCGCCGCAGCTCTGGTAGACCCTTACGCGGTCTCGCAGGTTGCCGCCCAGAAGCATATATACGGGTACGTTCGCTGCCTTTCCGCTGATATCCCAAAGCGCGTGCTCGATGCCGGAAATGGCGGCCAGGCCGGTGCCCCCCGCGGGGAAACGAAATTGCTGATGAATCTTCATCATCAGGTATTCGATGCGGCGGGGATCTTCGCCGACAAGCCACGTGGCGACGTAGTTCACAATGGGCTCGATGGAGAGGTCCGGCCCGATGGAATAGGCTTCGCCCCATCCGTAGAGGCCCTCGTCGGTTTCGACTTTGACAAGCCCCCTGGGACGGTTGCCGTAGGTCACGAGAAAGGTCTTTACCGCGGTAATTTTCATGGTGACAAGTCTCCTTTTTTCGGTGTTTCGGGCTCGGGGTCTGATTCGGGATTGTAACGAAAGAGATCGCCGGGCGTGCATTCGAGCGCCTGGCAGAGAGATTCAATGGTCGCCAGGTCTATCCGCTTCGCCCGGTTGTTGAAGATGGCCGAAACGGTATTGGCCTGAAGCCCCGTCAGTCTGGCGATTTCAGAGATCCGGTAGGGCCGGTGCGGACCCTTTTCGGCCATGAGTATGTGGAGTTGGAATTTCAGCATTATTGTGACCGTGCCAGAACGGGAGCGAGTAATCGATCACGCCGCAAATGCTGCCCATTTAACCTATAATACGTGGTGTATTATTTATAATTTATGTTATTTAACGTAAATAGTTACTTGTTATTTCTAAAGGCGACGAATCGGATGTCCAATGGACAGGTCGTGGGCTGACACTTCTATTCCGAGGGGGTTTATTGCATCTAATTTTCTTTAAAAAGCGCCGTTGTTGGGGTTTGGATCGGGTTTCTCAGTCTTTGAAGGTCAGCGAGATGCCTGCCTTGGCGCCGTACTTGTTTTCCGTGCCTTCGGCCACGCCCCGGTCCAGGGTGGCTTCCGCGAAGAACCGAAACGGTCCCAGCATCTTCAGGTTCATCCCCGCCACGGCGGTCAGAAGCACCTTGCTGGCCGACCCGTCGATAAGTTCGGCATCCGATTCTTCCTTCGTGTAGATGAATCCGCTTCCGGCCCCGCCATAGATCCGGAGGTTGCCCCCCAGACTGAATTTGTAGAGTCCGCGGATGGAAACGGGCACGGTAATCGCGCCGTCTTTCTCGTAATACTCGCCGGCCAGCATTACCCCCGCGGGTTTGCTGCCAAATGGCAGGATGATGGATCCGTGCCAGCCGGGTTCCTTGTCTTCGACATAGAGGCCGCCCCCGGCGCGCAGGGCGATCTGGGCGTGCGTCTCGGCGGTGGCCGCACCCAGCAGGCAGAACACGGTCACCGCCGGGGCGAGGTATCTGATCATAATTGTGTTCTCCTTTTGAAATTGACACGTGACGCCCGGGACACCTTCCTCAATGTAGATACGCGATTCCCAGGCGGCCGGCCGCAGCCCGCAGGTTTCCCTCCGATGTCCACAACAGAAGGTCGGACAACCGGGCGGATGCCATCAGATGCGCGTCGATCAGGCCGACCCCCGCGGCGGAGAGCCGGTGGTGTTCGATGAAATGCAGGACTTCGCGCTCGCTGGCCGCGGATGCCTGCGGAAGCGTCTGAAGCAGCGTCAGAAACTCGGTCCTGTTGGCCAACCTGCCGCACGCAAGTTCACCGACGATC
Organism: Gemmatimonadota bacterium; assembly: GCA_028874335.1. Taxonomy (GTDB): domain Bacteria; phylum Latescibacterota; class UBA2968; order UBA2968; genus JAAXHE01. Next base: position 23,090 of record JAPPJY010000064.1, read on the forward strand.
AGCGGATGGCACGCGACCCTCGCTTCACGCAGGAGCGCCTTCAGTCGTCCATTTCCTGTACGGAGGAAAGAGACCCAGATTGACGTATCGACAAGGACCATGGCTACGGGTTGTCCGGACATCGGCGCGGGACCGGTAACAGGTTTGTCTCCGTGCCTTCGAGCTCCGCCAGCCGCCTGCTGCTCTCGCGGGCGATCAGGGTCTCCAGACCGAGCCTGACAAGGGCTGTTTTCTGTTTGATACCGGTTAACGTGGATGCCCGCTTCAACAGGGCATCGTCTATATTCAGCGTCGTTCGCATATGCTATAATATGCATAAATTATGCATATAAGTCAACGGGTATCAGATGCAAATTAACATCGCGCAAGATCGAAAACAACCGGATGGAAATTGCGTCAGGGATCGAACGGTTGTATGTTAGATAGGGGTGACCGGCCGGTCGCCCAAAGGCGGTAGAGGTAAGACGGTAGAAGAGATCATTGCCCGATATTTCATTCCTCCTTGCCTCCGGCACGGGAAGAATCCTCACAAGACTGGCAATCTCTCCCCTCTCCCCGCTTTTTAGGAACACGCCGTAGGCATACATTTTAGTAGAAAGGCAAACCACGGGTTTCTGCCTGCGATCGGTGTCAATTTTTAATACAAATCATTAATTTTATTTTATTTATGTCCTTTTTCTTATCCGCGTAAGAAAAAGGACCAAAAAGAAGCGCGCCCCTCGGCGGGGGGCCGGTTTTTCCGTGAATCTCCTCAGTGGGCGAAACTGGATTTGGGTGGCCTTCGAACCTTCGCGGAACTTCCGATCTAAAGCAGTGTACGGAATGGCACGGAAAAACCCCCCACAACACAACCGTACGCGCGGTAGTCTGAATTTGTAGGACAGCCCAGGTGATTCCCCACAGGGCGGTGGAGAAATTTGTAATTCCTGACGCCTATCCTTTACACGAACCGCTTTTGGCTGATGGCTGACCACTGATAGCTGAAGGCTCTGTGTGTAGGGCCCGGCGGAGAGGTTACTTGGGCTGAAAAATGGCCGAAAAATTCAAACTGATTCCTGAAGCCCACGTCTTTCTGATGAACGGCAACGACGAAGTGTTGCTGTTGCGGCGTTCCAATACGGGGTTCGAAGACGGGAACTACAGTGTCATAGCAGGGCATATCGACGGAAACGAGGAGGTCAGGGCTGCGGCGATCAGGGAAGCCCGTGAAGAGGCGGGAATCGAGATCAGGACCGAAGACATCAAGGTCGTGGGGGTGATGCACCGGAAAAGCGAGGACGAACGGGTTGGGTTTTTTCTCGCGGCCACCAGGTGGCATGGCGACGTCGTCAACGCCGAGCCGCACCGGTGCGACGACCTGTCGTGGCATTCTGTCCGGGATCTCCCTGACAATATGGTGCCGTACGTCAGGCGCGCTCTCGAGAACTATCTGCACGGCAAGTTCTACGATAGCTTCGGCTGGGACGAATAAAAAGGCTGCCGCTGGAAGACTGCCCAGCGATTGCGAAAGAAGCCGCGAGATGCATTTCGGCGCAAGAAAGGACATCATCAGCCATGAACGACAGGACAATCGATCTCACGGTCTCGATTCCCCCTCAATTCAGAGTCCTTCTGGTCACCCTTGGCGTTATCCACGTGCTCGGCGGCGCACTTTTCCTGAGCGGCGGGAGTGATTTTTTCGGGATCCTGAATCTGGTCCTGGGTCCCTCATGGCTTTCGTGGGGTCTGTTTTACGAACGAATCAACAGGCACGCCATCGCGATTGATGACGGGCAAATCGAAATCGTCCGTGGCCTTTTCCGTCGGCGCAGAATCCCCTGGCCGTCGATAGCTGGAATTCGCTTCGAGTCGACCCGGATGGACATTCAGGTCACCCGAGGCAAGGCCGCGACGGTGAATTTCCGGGAGATAAGCCCAGGCGCGAACCGGTTGATCAGAGACGAAATGATCACAAAACTCAGCCCCGTTGCCGAGGCGAACGGCGTGTCGATTGAGGGGGTATAGCGAACCCGGCACCATCGAGCATCGTTCAGGTCGAGGATTGAAAATGTGCGACGCTTCGCGTAAAGGATTCAGCTATTTCGCGGAAATCGCGGAATCGTACGATCGGGTGCAGGCGGTCCTGAGTCCTCCCTATGAGAGAGGGCTTGAGATGATCGTCGAGCTGATCCCATTCGATCCGGACGCCCGGTTCGATTTCGTGGATCTGGGCTGCGGCACCGCGGAACCCACGGCGCGTGTGCTGGAACGCTTTGGCCGGTCCACGGCCACGTGCATAGACAGTGAATCTGAGATGCTCCGGATCGCGAAACGAAAACTGACGCCTTATTCCGGGAGAGTCGAGGTAAGAGAAGGAGACCTCACCGATTGCACAATTCCGTCCTGCGACCTGGTTTTCTCAGCGAAGACCTTTCACCACGTGCATCCCGATCGTTTGCCGTCGCTCATTGCGCGAATCGCGGCCGCGTTGCGTCCCGGCGGCTGTTTCATCCTCTACGATACGATGTCGGTGGGGCCCGGCTGGTCGGCCGCCGTCCGGCAACAGGCGTCGCGCTTCCGCGAGCGCCACGTTCAGCTCGCGATCGATTCGGGGAGGGTGACCCGGGAGGAAATCGACGCCAGGCGGGAGTACAAACGGATGATGAAGGCGGAGGGGAAGGACGTTGAGTACGAGCACCGCGCGGAAGACATCATCCGCACGATGAAGAAGGCGGGACTCGAGGAGGCCGCCGTCGTCTGGCGCCTGTTCGCCGACACGATCCTGTTGGCGTTTGTAGCGTAGCTATTGCTGTCCGGCGCTGACCACGGGCTGGGTCGACTCGTGCGAGCAGAGGACGACCAGCAGGTTGCTGACCATATTCGCCCTCTGTGCTTCGTTCAGCTTGATCACGTCGTCGTCCATCAGTCGCTTCAGGGCCATCTCCACCATGCCGACGGCGCCGTCGACGATCTTCGCCCGCGCCGAAATCACCGCCTCCGCCTGCTGGCGCTGCAGCATGGCGTTGGCGATTTCTGGCGCGTAGGCGAGGTGGTTGATCCGCGCTTCCTCGACGCGGACGCCCGCATCCTGAACGCGCTGCTGGATCTCCTTGCCCAGGGATTCGGATACCTCGGTGATCGAGGACCGCAGGCTGATTTCTTCGCCTTCAGACTGATCATAGGGGTAGCTGGTCGCGAGGTGTCTGATCGCCGATTCGGATTGGACCCTTACGTAATGTTCGTAGTCGTCCACGTCGAACAGGGCCTGCGCGGCGACCCTTACCCTCCAGACGATAACCGCCGATATCTCGATGGGATTGCCCCTGCTGTCGTTCACCTTCAGCCGTTCGCTGTCGAAGTTCCTGACGCGCAGCGACACCTTTTTCCGGCTCTTGAACGGGTTGGTCCATCGAAACCCCTGGGTTGTTTCCGTACCCTTATAGTCGCCGAACAGCAGCATAACGACGCACTGATTCGGTTCCACCGCGAACAGGCCCGTCAGCAGGACGATCACGATCACGAGAAGAACGATCGACGAGATGATAAATGCCGCGCCGCCACCTGTAACACCGTGTATGAAAACGGCCACGCTCAATGCCAGAAGCAGAAGCGATACAACCAGCATCAACCAGCCGCTGGACTGTGGGGTGATCCTCTCTTCCGTCATGGGAGACCTCCAGGAAAATTGTGACTGGGCAGTTTAGGGTTCATTCCTGATACGGCTTCGTCGCCATGCACATAGTACGACGCGAAACCGGACCGTTTTGTTTCGAAGACATCAAATGAACACACAGCGTTCCGCTTGCAGGCAAACCCCGACAGTACCAGTTGATGAAACGAACCCGCCGTTCGACGCCAACCCATCGGAATGCTCCCGTCAGCCGGATGCAGAAGGTCATCCGCCTGCGATCATATCGCAGATACGAAGAAGCCACGCCGTGCAGCACGATTGATGAAGTCGGGGCTGCTCGCATTCCGCCCAAATCCAATCTCACTGGTTCCTTTGAATCAAACCCGCCTTCTTCGGTTATTTCGACCCTCCAGTATCCCGCTAAACCTCCATATATTGCTTTCGAATGGAATTACCTGACGTGCATTTTTCAGCAGGCTGATGTCTTTTTTTTGTACACGTGAACTTTCGATGAGTAAAATCCCACTTTATAGGTAGACAACCCTGAAAGGTTGAAGGCGGAAATCCGGCAGGATGGGTAAAGGTCAAATGGACATAGCGGAACTCTACCGAGAAACCGGACCGGCAATTCTGGCGTACTTTTGCCAGCACCGCTCCACGAAGCCCAATGCAGAGGATTTGCTACAGGAGACGTTTTTTCGCGCCCTCAGCCACAAAGACAGAGTCTTAAGCGCTGCATCGCCTCGGGCTTATATTTTCGGCATTGCCCGTCATGTTCGACTTGGCGCAACGCGTGAGCGTCCCGCGCCGGACGAGATTCTGCTGCCGGAAAGCCACCAAACCGTGGAGACCGAGGATCCGCGGCTACACGACTTGCGCCACGCCATTCAACAGTTAAAGGAGCCACACCGTGAGACGTTGTTGTTGAAGCTGCGGTACGAACTGTCGTACGAGGAAACTGCGTCGGTGCTTCAGATTCCGATCGGAACCGTTCGATCGCGGATTCATTACGCGGTCGCCAGACTCAGGCGAGTCTTGAATCCACAGAAACCCGGAAACAATGAGGCCAGATGACTATGAAACCGGAATCTCTTGAAGGTTTGTTGATCGACCGTGCCCTCGGTGAACTCAGCCCGGAAGTTGCGGAACTTCTCAACGCGTATTTGAGCGCGAACCCAGCCGCCGCCGAACAGGCAGCGGCCTGGACCGAGACCTGGCGTAGCGCCGTACGCGCGACGGCATTCGACGTCGACGCTCGGCTTCAGCCGCTCCCGAAACACAAGTCCCGCGGCAGAAATTTCTGGAATTGGAGAGTCCGTCGTACGGAGTTGCTCCGACTGGCCGCGTGTCTGATCATTGGTGTAACCGCGGGGTGGGGTCTGTTCGCAGCGCGGGTAGAAAGGGCACAAGCACCCGCTGTTGCCACACAACCGTCGAGGTTATGGTCGGTAAATCGCCTGAAAGAGGTTTATTCAAGGCCCTCGGCGCGGAAACATCGAGCCGAGCGCCATAGACTCCTGTGGGGGTCGCCTTTGAGAATCCAGAAAGGGGGAGTGTCTTATGAAGCTTCTACCCGATAGTATTCTGTATAGAGTTCGGCGGGCAGTTGTGATCGGTCTGATCACGTTGGTGGCCTGCAGTTGTTACGAAAAACGTATACACTGGTCTCCTGACGGTCAACGGGCCGCCATCATCTTGAGCAAGAACCTGTTCGAGGCGGATGACCATATTCAGGGCCTGTACTTTTCAGATTCCGAAGGCCGTTTGTCACGGAAATTGCTGCCAAAACCCAGTACAGTGGCGTGGTTCGCCGACTCTCAACGTCTGGCCGTCGCTACCTGGGACAATCCGAATGGTGGCCTTTCGATCGCGCGCGTGGAGGACGAACGTCTGACGCTGGGTCCAACACTGTGGTCCGATTCATCTGAAGTCATCGATATACGAATTGCGCCAGGCGACGCTCATCTCGCGTTCACCGTGGGGAGTGTTGATGACTCAAGGGGTGTATCGCTCCTCGTTGCGCCTTGCGACGGTTCCGCCCCGCCGACGGTCGTCTCCCATCACGCGGCGGTTTCGCCGGATTGGAGCCCCGATGGTCGTTCCCTCGTGTACTTCGAAGGTACGAGCAACCGGCGCGACGAGCCGAGTCTTGGAAAGCTCGTGCGGCGAGGTGTAGTCAATGAGCATGGACAGGTCGAACTCGCCGAGGATCTCGTTCATCTCGCTGAAGTCGTTTTCTTCAGTTTTTCCCAGATTCGTTGTCTCAGTGATGGACGAATACTCTTCAATACCGCCGAGTTGAGCTTTCCGTTTGCATCGGTTGACGATGAAGTCCTGCCCGTTCAGCTCTTCGCTATCGAGACCGCGCGGCAGCCTACACTGATCCGGATAATGACCCGTGAGGCGGAGGCGAAGCTGCGACAGGCATTTTGGTTTTATGAGGTCAGCCCCGACGAACGCCAGGTACTCTTTGGCACATTTGACGGTGACGTGTATCTGCTGACGCTCGCAACGGGAGAGATGCAGGAGATATACACTCCCGAAGACAACCGGACAGGTTCCGTAGCTCCAGTCTGGCGCAGGGCAGGCGAGTTTACCTACGTCAAGCCGGAATCGGGCGTCATCCAGTGGCATGACGGGCGAGAGACTGTGTTGAGTAAAGACTGGGGCCGCGAGTTCATTGCCGGACTTGATTAAAGGCGGCTGCGCCGCCCGTGGATTCGCAGGGGCAGACCTTGCGGTTGCCCTTATATTGCCGTAACTATCGCTTATTGACACGGCTGGACCGTATCGCTGAACGATGGACGCGGCGTGGCCTTCTTCCGCCTACCGCCTCACGGCTCACCGCCTTTTCCTTTGTTTATTCGTGTGGGTTGCATTGCTTGCTGAAAATAGAGAGGCCTGGTTCTGCTCCCCCTTTCCTTCAGGAGAGGGGGCCGGGGGGAGAGGTCACGGCGCCGTCGATCCGTTTGTTAGAGAGTACAGAGAGTCGAACACCATGCTCACGCAGGTCTCCTCTTCCGTATACTGCTGGTCGGAGATTCATGGGGCGGCCAGGGGTGAGCCCTATCCGTGGAACAGCTTTGTCATCCGGAAAAACCACCGGGACGGACTGGTTCTTGTCGATCCGCTTCCACTTTCGGCCGAAGAAGAGTCGGAGATCGAAGCCATGGGTACGCCCGCGCATATACTTCTGACCTGCGAGTACCACCTGCGCGAATCGGAAGCTTTCAGGGTTCGCTGGGGTTGCGACATACGCATTCATGCGGCCGGAGCGGAATATTCCGAAGTGTTGATCGACGAAACGTATCAGGACGGAGACCGGCTGTGGGACCGGATCGAAGTCATCCACATTCCGGATGCCTACCATTCCGATGAGGTCGCGTTTCTGGTGCGGGGAGACGGGAATACGATGATCGTTGGAGATGCGGTCTGCGGAGGCAGGAAGGATCGAGGCATACCGGACGGTGAAATCTGGATCAACGCCCCCGAATACGTCGTCGCCGGTCTGTCAGGCGCGCGAGAATCGCTGCGGAAGCTGTCCGGTCATTCATTCCAGAAAATGGCTTTCGGACACGGGTCGCCGATCCTGCATGCCGCCGGCGACCGGTTCACGGCATTCCTGGAAGATGATGCGGCCTGGGCGAAACTGGAATCCGAGAAGGCCGAGAAAACGAACCCCGCATCGCTGGAATTCATCCGTGAAATGGAAGCGAGGAGATCCCGTGGCAGGTAGGGCCGTAAGCGGGTTGGGTAGGGGCGACCGGCCGGTCGCCCCTACAAAATCAGGCTTCATTGCATTGAATTCCAATTCAAAAACTGGGAGGTTTCGCCATGCCGCAGGACAACAGCGTGAGCCTGTCCGTGATCGGACAGATTTCGGTGACCGTTCAGGACCTCGACCGGGCGGTCGATTTTTACCGTGACAAGCTTGGCATGCAGTTCCTGTTCCGCATTCCGGGGATGGCTTTCTTCAATTGCTCGGGCGTCCGGCTTCTGCTCGGCCTGTCGGAGGATGAATCGGCGGACGTGCACGCTTCAGTGATCTATTACAAGGTCGACGACCTCGAAGGCACGTGTGAGGAACTGCGTTCGCGCGGGGTCGATTTCGAGAGTGAGCCTCACAAGATTGCCGATATGCCCGACCATGTGCTGTGGATGGCGTTCTTCAGAGACTCCGAGATGAATCTGATGGCGCTGATGGCCGAGAAGCCGAGAGAGGACCATTAGCCTCAATCCGAAAGAAACTGCAACGCGGCGACGCGATAAAACCCTCCGAAACGGGGCAATATCGACGTATGGAATGACGTTTTTTCCCTTCACGTCCAGTGACCTGGTGTATCCTGGTAATCCGCCGTTTAATCGCCTTTATTTACAAGCACTTATTTGAATTAACGTCACCAAAGACTTACGAATCAAGGTTAGTCGCCGCACTCCAGACGGAGCAGACCGATGGATCAAATCCAAGAACTGTCGTTTTCATTTCGCTGCGTCATCGACAGGCCCGTGGCCGAGGTCTTCGATGCCGTCACGGGCAGGACGGCGATCAGCACCTACTTCACGGATGACGCCAGCGCCGGACTGGAAGCGGGGCGAACGGTTATATGGCGATTCGGCGACGTCGAGGTGGACGTCGCGGTGGAGGAGGTGATCCGAAACCGGAGAATCGTCTGCACCTGGCCCGCCTGCAACGGCGTCGGTTACAGGACGCGCTTCGTGTTCGTCTTCGAAGCGCTGAACGGCGGAACGAGGATTTCGGTGAGCGAATCCGGATGGCGGCCCGACCGGGACGGGATCGAAAGCGCTTTCGATCAGTGCTCGGGCTGGACGCATTTCTTCGCGAGCCTGAAGGCACGGCTTGAATACGACGTGGACCTCAAACGCTTCTACGAAGATGATGACGGCTGATCGACCGTCGTCCGATCAGCGAAATCCGCCAATCGCTCGATGGGATTTGGCGAACACCGCGCGCCGTGCCGGGTAGACCGGTCTGCGGCGCGTTTCACGTTATGTTCGCGCCCTACATGGAGAAGCGGACCGGGGATTCCCGGCCCGCGGGTTGTGGCGTCGTGGGTCTGTGAAACGATCGGCGCGTATCGCGTAGGCGGCGCCGGCGTGCCAGGCGTTAATTGCGCCGACCAGCGAGCCATTATGGTGTATTTCAATACGAGAGGCTAAGCGCCATCTTCATCCGCTCCGGCAGGAGGATCCGCCGGACCTGAGGCTTTCCGAAGACCGCGCCAGATCGCGAGGATCAGCATCGGAATGCCGACCAGAACCAGAAACGGAACGAGCGCGTAGATGACTACCATATGGGGTCCGAGCAAGCCGCCGAGAAGACTGAACAGGACCGCAAGCGGCGTTGCGATCGTCAACCCGACCAGAATCCAGACCCTGGGGGTACCGCTGACGTCCCTCAAGAGGCGCTGCGCCAGCAATCCTATCAACGCGCCGGCGATAAAGAACAAAGCCAGGCCGGACAGGATGCCCGGAAGCGCAAGAAGCAACCCGAACGGGTCGGAGTGATGCATCGTGCCGAAACGAATAACGGCCACCAGCACCTGAAGAATGCACAGCCCCAGGCCGAACCACACCGGTAGCTTCCAGTAGTCCCATGAGCGGCGGTTTGGCGCTTCCGGTTGACCTGTAGCTGCGGTTCCATCGGCGTGTTTCATGGTGAGGTCCCTTCGATTGACAGTTTCTGACGACGGTTCTGGGTTGCGTTTGACGTGGAGTCAGCACATTTCAGTTGACTGCACGCCCGGTTGATTCTTGGGATAATGCACTTATTTCACCAGAAAATCAAAATAGGTGTCCGGAAAGGGTTCATTTTCGAGTGTATAGTGCCACCACTCCTTGTCGTAATTCACAAAACCGTGCTTCTCCATCACGGTTTTCAACACCTGCCGGTTGCGTTTCTGCTGGTCCGTGATCCTCGGGTCCGCCGTATTCGACAGCGTGTCGAAATAATCGAACGGCGTGCCCATGTCAAGCTCCTCCGAACTCGCAATTTCGACGAGGGTGAGATCCAGCGTACTGCCCCTGCTGTGGCCGGACCGGTCCGCGATATAACCCTTATCGATGAGTCGCGACTTTTCTTCATTTGGGTAATACATTGCCTTCATCCTGCGATCGCCCGGATCGTTAACCCAGTCAACGAAGTGATCCACGGCCCGCTGCGGTCGATAGCAGTCGAAGATCTTGAATGTGAATCCCTTCGCGGCGATTTCCCTCTGTGCCGATTTGAGCGCCTCGGCGGCGGGCCTGGTGAGTAGACACTTCGCGCTCTCGTACCCCGGCACCCTCGTCCCGAGGAAATTGTCGGCCGAGTAATATCGGATATCGAAAGTGAGAGAAGGGATTTCGTCGTTGACAGCGACGAAATTCGCGGGCATTGACGTCCCGTCCCTGTTGACGCGATCGTCCCCTGAGCAGTTCCAGAGAAGCAGTGCCGAAGCGGCGACGGCCGTCCAAGGCATCTTCGAAGTGGTTTTCATGTCGCACTTTCTTTCGTGTGATTTCACCCGGAAACACGTCCGTCACGGGGAGCACGGTCCACAAACGTGCAATGGAAGTTGACCTACCAGCAGTACCCGTAATGTCGGAAATCTGTCTCCAAAGGTGAACCTTTGACCGCCCGGACACGCCTTGCAGGGTAGTGGAATGGTGATCTCGTGGACGTTACGTGAATGGCCACAGATAAAATCCACGCGACACGTGAAGTGACTTAGAGTTCCGCCAGGATTACCGGGAGAGAAAGCCATGATACTCGAAAACGAAATGATAGCAAATCATCCGTTTCCGCTGACAAGGCCCGACGTCACAATACGCGAAAGTTCTGAGAAGATAGTCGAAATCGACTGCCAGGAGCTGCAGTGGTGGTTCGCCATTCCGAAACTGGGCGAACACTGCCTTTGGGCAGCCTATGAATCCGACACGTTGGCGTTAACCGCGGTCGTCGAGATTGTGTCCACTGTTCCTGCAAAGATCCTGGACACCGACTGCGTCGAACTCCGACTGAAAGAATGGTCGGCTCGGGACGATTGGCCGGTAGAATTCAACCCTGGTCTCATGTATGCGCTGCTGGACGAACAGCAGGCCAGGTGGCTTTCCGTTGTCAAGACTCGAGATGGACGACGGGTTATTGAAACCGAGGGTGACAAGTGGTTTGAGGAGAACTGGGGGGGAAAGATGAGCCGCCGGATCGTTGACGATGGTCGCTACCGGCGCCAACCCGACGGCTCGTATAGAACGACCAACGGTAAAGGGCTGGGTGCAGGCACATACGATGTAACGATCGCCGGTAACACTTTCTGTTGTCTGCGGGTTCTGGACCCCATTCCGGGGCTCTCTACACCGAACGGCGGCGAACTTGTGGAGGCTTTCGTTGAACGCGGAGGGCGGACCGTATTCTTTAGACGATACGATGGTCAGTTCTACCGAGACGGCGATCTGGTCAGGAAGTATCCGGACAATCGCCGAATCGTCATCAACGACACGGTGTATGTGCATCATGACTGCAGCGGGCGGGCCCACGACACGATCACGCAATTTGCGCTGCAACCTGCTCGACCGGAGGAATGCCAGTAACTGCGTTTCAGGTGCACAGCACACAATACAGCGGTTTTCGAATGACAAATTCACACGACCAACAACTGGCGAAGCGGGTTCTGGAGGGCAGCGAGGCCGCCTTCGTCACCCTCATCCGACGCTACGAGCGCGTCCTGGCCGGGTTGATCCGTTCCCGTATCGGTTCGGGCGAACAGGTGCGGGACGTGATGCAGGAAACCCTTGTCCACGCCTGGAGCGGCCTGCGACGGGACACGCCGCGTGATGTGCGTCCGTGGTTGCTGCAGGTCGCCCGCAACCGCTGCCGCGATTACTTCAGATCGCCCCAGCGCCGCGAACTGTACGTCGGGAGCGAAGTCCTGACGCCGCTGGTCAACCGCAGCGGACTCGCGCAGTCGCGGGAGCGGGAGGCCGCCATGGCTATCCTTGAAGCCATGGACGAGGTACCCGAACGCGAGCGGGCCGCGCTGCGCGCGTTCTACGTGGACGGTCTGAGCATCGCCGAAATCGCCGCCCGCCACCGCAGTCCCGACGGCACGGTCAAGCGGCGTCTCTCGCACGGCCGCGACCGGATCCGAAGAGCCATGGGAATCACCCCAACGAGGAGGAAGACCGACATGAAAGCAAGACAACAAGACTTTCCGCGACATCGCCCCGAGATTCGCATTCACCCCAGCGCGGAGAAATCCCTCCGTGTCGATTTCACGGAAATGGCGTGGTGGTTTGTCGTGCCGGTGGTGGGTGACAGGACCGGATGGGGCATGTACGATCGTATGGACGACCCTGACGAGTCGTGGTGCTTGACTGAAACGGTATGGCTCACGGCCCATCGTCCTGCGGTGATCCACGGCCGATCATGCGTCGAGGTGGAGGTGGAGGAATTGACGGCCGAAAAGACGCGCCCACAACGAAAGTACTGCATCACAAGGGTATGGGGCCACCTGGCCGACGACGAGGTAGAGTGGATCGCCGTGGAATCGACAAAGCCCGACGGCGTGAGTGAACTGGAGACGTTTCTGGACGATAGATTCCACGACGACTGGTGGGGTTCACGGCGCGTCGTCGAGGACTGCAAATGCTTGTCCGAACGGGCCGATGGCACCTGGGTCAGACAGCCGGATACACCCGCCTTCACAGGCGCGGGCGTGTTCGACGTCCACGTCGGCGGGCGTCAGTTCACCTGCCTGCGGGTCATTGACCTCGATCAAAACGCCACTGAGCGTGACAATTTGATAGAGGCCTATATCACCCCCGCCGGACGCACCGTGCTGTGCCGTCGTTACAACGGAAGCCGCTGGGGCAAGAAAGACGCCCCGCCGCACAACCAGGGCGAAACGATGACATGGGAAGAGGACCTGCCGGAAAACGACCGCATCGTCATCGACGGGGTGACCTACGTGCACTGGTACGACAGGTTGTCTGCAGCGGCCTGCGGAATTGACGATTGACGGTCACAACAGGCAGCCCGCGAACGTCTATCGCACGCGCCGGTAGGTCATCGTATGAGACATGGTCTGCTTGCCGCCCTCGTACATCGTCCAGGTCTGCGACATCTCGTCGGGGCCGTTGAAAGCGATCGAGACTGAATGCATGTGCGACTCGTCGGGCGAATCCAGAGAGCCCTCGACCAGCTCCAACGCGATCGCCCCGTCGGCGGCCTTTGTCAGGCTCATCTGCGGCTGATTGCCCTTCGCGCAATAGTGGGTCATCCACAGCCTGCCGCCGCGGTCGTGGTAAACGGAGATCATCTCCTTTGGCGTGTCCGGGAAGTTGCGCTCGACGATGACGCTGCCGTTGGCCGCCACCCGGTACTCCGTTGCAACCGTGGTCATCGCGCCCTTCCCGCCCGCGGGCATCGGCATCTCGGACTCCCAGCGTCCGACCAGTGTCTTAATACGCTCGAACTCCGCTGAGCCGACGTGTGCTACGGCATGCTTCTCGCCTTTTCCATCCAATTTATCACCGTCTTCCCCGGCAAAGACCGAAAAAGCGATGATGGCGAAGAGGACCGGAAGGGCGAATGTGATCTTTCTCATTGGGTCACTCCTTTCTGAGGCGTCGGGTGTAACCGTGTGCGCAGCTGCAGCCGTCGACAGATTCCGGCGTTTCCCGAAACGTCCTGATCGGACAAAGGCAGAAGAGGTCGCTGCACCTGGTCGGGCTGCGGCGGGCGGGCTCCAATACTTCGAATCGTCTGTTTCGGGAGGATAAGGGCGGAACAGCGAAAAGGATGGGCGGGTAACAAGACACACAAGATGTTATTTGTAAAGGGAATATGCAAAAAAACTGGTGACCCCGAGGGGAGTCGAACCCCCGTTGCCGGGTTGAAAACCCGGTGTCCTAACCACTGAACGACGGGGTCACCTGATTCGAAGCACGGAATTTATAGAAATCGCTGTTCGCTGTCAAGTTAATCATCTCGAAAGCCGCCGATCGGGACGCGGCGTTCGTTATGGGAATAAGCTTGACATTTCCAGGTGATTATTGTTAATTCAATCACCTTGAAATTCATCTGAATTCCGTATTTTGAATCGACGAATTTGCCAGATTCGAGAATAGGGAACACACGTTAAGTGAACCGTCTGATTCCTTCAGGTGGGCGATTAGCTCAGATGGTTAGAGCGCTGGTTTCACATACCAGAGGTCACTGGTTCGAGTCCAGTATCGCCCACCATGTACCGAAATGCGAGGTGGCCTCGGCTTGTCCGCATGCGGACCAGGACGGCCGGCAAACGTCGGGGTGCATCCGTTAATCGGATGCGCCTTTCTTTTTTGGAGAAGGTGTATGCAAGAAAGCCTGCTAAGACTTCTAAACCTGCAGCGCATCGATACTGAACTGGACAAGCTGAAGAAAGTACAGTCGGATTACCCGGAAGCCATTTCCGACCTGCGCGGAAAGCTGGAAACCGCGAAACAGGCCGTTGACGACAAGAAGCAGCAGGTGGCTGACCTGGAAAAGGCACGACGCCAGTTGGAGGGAGAACTCGAGACCATACAGGCGGATCTGAAGAAACACCAGGACCGTCTCTATGAAGTCAAGACAAACCGCGAATACGATGCGCTTCAAATCGAGATCGAAGTCCTGAGGAACCGGGCAGACGAAAACGAGACCATCATCCTTGAGGGCATTGAGCGATACGATGAACTGAATTCGATGCTGGAGGAGGAAGAGAGCGCGTACAAGGCCCAGGAAGCTGATTTCCTGGGTCAGATCAGGGACCTTCAGAATCGCCTGGACCTTGTCGACGGCGAGGCCAGCGGCTGGCGCGAGAAACGGATGGCTGCCGAAGAACAGGTTGACAGACCCGTTCTGTCCAATTACGACCGCATCCGTGGCGTCGTAAGGGACGGCGTCGCCGTGGTGCCAATCGGAAAGGGGTCCTGCGGCGGATGTTTCAGGCAATTGCCTCCCCAACTCCGCGTGGAAGTCAGGCGTCAGGACAGGATCATCCGCTGCGAGAACTGCGGACGGATCCTGGTGTGGCGGGAAGAAGCCTGACGTGGCCGGCAACGATGCGATAACGGTCTACGTCGACGGCGCCGCAAAGGGCAATCCAGGCCCGGCGGGCATTGGCGTGCGACTGGAGCTCGAAGGCGTGGTTCTGTGTGAACAATCGGAATACATCGGCAACGCCACCAACAACGTCGCGGAATACAAGGCGCTCATCTACGCGCTGGAAATCGCGCGGAGGTATCGAATAACACGTGTCATCGCCCTTTCGGACAGCGAATTGATGGTCCGGCAGTTGAACGGCGAATACAAGGTGAAGAACGAGAAGCTGTTGCCGCTTTATCGCAGCGCCCGTGATCTCGCCGGTAACTTTGAGGAATTTCGGATTCGCCACGTCTCGCGGGCGGAAAACAAGCACGCGGACCGTCTCGCGAATCAGGGAATAAAGATCGGTATGAAACGCAAATCGTGAGTCGCCTGCGGTTCACGAGCCACAGTTAAGGCAAGCGGGCCGGATGGCCGCGCCCATGTCAATCCGCTGGTATGGGTGAGGAAAGTCCGAGCTCCACAGGGCAGGATGCTGGGTAACTCCCAGGCGGGGCAACCCGAAGGAAAGTGCCACAGAGAACAGACCGCCAGCGGGCGAAACCACGGTTTCGTTGCGGGCAAGGGTGAAACGGCGGGGTAAGAGCCCACCGCGCTCCCGGAGACGGGAGCGGCACGGTAAACCCCATCCGGAGCAAGGCCAAATAGGAGCGGAGAGGCGGCCCGTCTCGTCAAGACGCTCGGGTAGGCTGCGTAGAGGCGCCGGGCAACCGGCGTCCCAGATAAATGGCCATCCGTTCGGCGCGCGCAGCGCCGGGCGACAGAACTCGGCTTACAGGCCCGCTTGCCAGCTTAAGAAGCTGTGTTAAAATTCCCAGCGGTCTTCGCGCGGCTGCAAACGCGCCGGTCGGCGTTGGTCAAACCCGCCCGTATACAGAAATATGGGCGAATTCGCCCGCCTTGACCGACGCGCTTTCGCTCGCGCTCGGGAACGCACCCGGAATTCTAACACAGCTTCTAAGAATCCCGTCCAGGAGCGACGGTTGAGTTTTATTGAAAAATGTCGCCGAGCCGCCAACGCGCGGAACAGCCTGGTTTGCGTGGGCCTGGATCCCGATCCGGAGCGGCTGCCTGCCCACCTCAACGGTACCGTGGACCCGATTTCAGCGTTTCTCAAGGAGGTCGTTTCCGCCACGTGCGACCTTGTCTGCGCCTACAAACCCAACTTCGGGTTTTTCGGTGCGCTGGGCGCGGCCGGGTGGCGTAGCCTTGAGGACGTACTCAGCGCGATTCCCGACACCACGCCCGTTGTGCTCGACTTCAAAGCCAACGATATCGGCAACAGCGCCCGCCGTTACGCACAGATGGCGTATGATGCGCTGGGCGCGGACGCGGTCACCGTGAATCCCCTCATGGGCTGGGACGCGGTGGCCCCTTTTCTGGAATACCCGGACGGCTGCGCATTCCTTCTCTGCCTGACGTCCAACCCCGGTTCGACGGACTTCCAGAGGCTGACCACGCGGGACGGTCCATTCTATCAGCAGGTCGCCAGAAAAGCGGTCGAGTGGTCCGATTCAGGTCCATGCGGCCTCGTGGTCGGCGCAGCTCACGCTCGGGAACTCGCCACCGTCAGGAGAATCGCGCCGGAACTGCCTTTCCTGGTCCCCGGCGTCGGCGCCCAGATGGGCGACCCCGGCGACGTGATCCGGTACGGCTCGGACAGGAACGGCGGGGGACTGCTTGTCAATACGTCCAGGAGCGTACTCTACGCCTCCCCCGGCCGGGACTTCGCCAACGCCGCCCGGCGCGAGGCCGAATCGCTTCGCGCCGAACTGGAACGGGAGCGGGCCGCGGCGTCGAGCCCATAGTTCGAAAACGGCTTCGATTTCAGGAGACTTCGTCATGGGATCCTCGAAATTGACGGAGGAGCAGAAACAGCAGTGGTCGATTGACGGATTTATCCTGCTCAAGGGGGTCCTCTCCGCCGAGGAGTCCGGAAATCTGCGGCGTGAGGTGGACCGGCTGCACAGAAGATTTGTCCTCAACAAGGCCGGCGCAGACCCGAAGTCGGGCCTGGACCGGAGAAACATCCTGCCGGATGGCGACGCCTTCATCCATCTGATGGACCATCCCGCGGTATTCGACGTCATTCTGGAACTGATGGGACCGTATATACAGCTAAGCATGGCCGAAGCCGTTGTGAGGCCGCCCAATCCGGGCTACAAGGGTTTTATCCACACGGACGGGGGCCAGGCCCTTCGGCACATTCGCGTGACCGAAACGAGCTGGCCGCTTCAGATCAAAATACAGTACTTTCTCACTGACGTCAGGAAACCCGACCGCGGCAATTTCACCATCTTTCCGGGCAGCCACCTGAGGCCCTATCCGGAAGGCGACACGCCCATAACGGCGCAAACGCCGGGTGCGGTGCAGCTTTGCGCGCAAGCCGGAGACGCGGCGGTCTTCTCCCATGCACTCTGGCACGGCGTGTCCCCCAACCTCTCGAAAAGGTCCCGGAAGACCCTCATCTACTGTTACAGCCAGCAATGTTTCCGGACCTTTGACTTTAACGGCCATTCCCCGGAAGTTCTGGCGAAATGTACCCCCAGACAACGCCGTCTGCTGGGAGACCTGGGCAAAGACTGGCGCCCGGGTGCGTACTTCTACAGTCCGGAAGACCAGGTTGAGATCATCGAACAGAGGTCTGAAGTCGCCTGAACGTCATTCCTCCCCAGCGCGTTCCGTATCCGCGCCGTCTCCCGCCCGCCTCGTTCCTTCGTCTCCATTACAGAGTCCGTCTTCAGCAGCGGCCGTGTCCGTAAGTATCGCGACGGGATTTCGGCGCCCCCGGCCATGCGAGGCAGGTTCTTCACGCCGTCCGTGACCGTCAGCCCGCGGGGATGAACAGAGATGCCGCTGGTTCAACTCGAAAGTGTCCACAAGGCCTACGGCGCCAACACCGTGCTGAGCGGTCTGACCTGGAAGATCGAAGCGGGCGCCCGCGTCGGTCTGGTCGGGCGAAACGGATGCGGCAAGACGACGCTCTTCCACCTCATGACGGGCCGCCTGCACCCGGACCGCGGACGGGTTCACAGGCGACGGAATCTGAACGTGGGGTACCTCGCGCAGGACCCCGAACTGGAGGAAGGGTGCGCTGTTCTGGCCACCGTGCTCGACGCGTTTTCCGACCTGCTGGACCTGCAGCGCAGGATGGGCGTCCTGGAAGCCCGCCTGGCCGAAAGCCAGGAACAACCCGGCCTTCTGGAAGAATACGGACGCCTTCAGCATAGCTACGAAGCCCGGCGCGGCTACGAGATCGAGGCCCGCGCGAAGGCCATCCTTCACGGGCTGGGTTTCGCCCGGACGGAATTCGAGACCCCGGTTTCACAGCTCAGCGGCGGTCAGAAGAACCGTCTTGCCCTCGCGCGGCTGCTGGTACGGGAACCGGACCTGCTCCTGCTGGACGAACCCACCAATCACCTTGACCTCGAGGCCATCGAATGGCTGGAAGGTTTCCTGCCCGGCTTCGATGGCGCCTGCGTGGTCGTCTCCCACGACCGTTATTTTCTGGACCGCACCATCGACCGCATTGTCGAACTCGAGAACGGAGACCTTGCCGGGTACGCGGGCAATTACAGCTTCTATGCCGCCGAACGGAAGGAGCGCGTGGCAAGGCGCATCAAGGCCTATGAGCGCCAGCAGGAACACATCCGCAGGACCGAAGACTTTATCCGGCGCAATATCGCGGGCCAGAAGACCAAACAGGCCCAGAGCCGGAGAAAGGCGCTCGAGAAACTCGAAAGACTCGATCGTCCAATGCGGGACAGGGAGTTCCGATTGGAATTCACTTCCGGTGCGCGGGGCGGCAACAGGGTCGCGGAACTCGAGCGGACGTCGAAAGCCTATGGAGAGACGGTCCTCTTTCGGAATCTGGACCTGCTTGTCCGGCGGGGCGATCGTCTGGGCATTATCGGACCCAACGGTTCGGGCAAATCCACGCTGCTGAAGCTGCTCGCCGGCCGGGTCGCGCCCGATAGCGGGACCATCAGGACCGGTTCGAACATCCAGGTGGGGTATTACGACCAGCATCGGGACGAACTTGATCCCGGTCATACGTTGCAGGAGGAAATCTGGTCGGTCACGCCAGACGCGCCGGCGGGGGAGATCCGCGACGTTCTGGGCGCCTTTCTCTTTTCTGGCGACGACGTCGAGCGCAGAATCGGCAGCCTCAGCGGAGGCGAGAAGAGCAGGGTGGCCCTGGCCAGGCTCATGCGGTCCGAAACCAATCTCCTGGTCCTGGACGAACCCACCAATCATCTGGACATTCCCTCCCGGGACGTTTTGGAGGATGCCCTGAAAGCGTACGAGGGCACGCTCATCGCCGTCTCCCACGATCGCTATTTTCTGAACCTGCTGGTGGACCGGCTGCTCGTATTCGGGAATGGAGAGTGGGAACTCGTAGAGGGTAATTACGAAACCTGGCAGCGCCGGCGGGCGTCTCGCGAGGAGCCGTCCGGGGCACGGATACGGAAGAATGCCTCCCGGAAAGCCGCGTACGAACGCACCCGCGCCGACCGCAGGGCACAGGACAGACGCCGGCGTCGTCTGGAGGGCATCGAAGAAGAGATCCAGGGCCTCGAGGCGGAACTCGAACGGGTCGATGGGCAACTTGCGCAGGACGACCGTGCGTCCGACTGGGAACACCTTGAGTCCGTTTCCGCTGAACGCCGGCGGATTCAGGCCCGGATCGAGGAACGCCTGGCGGCGTGGGAAGTGCTCGAGACGGCGGAAACGGAGGACGAGGAAGAGGTGCAGTGATCGATCGATCCCTGATGGCGCCCGCGGAATTCGAATTCGTGGTTCTGGGCGATACCCACAACATGCTCGATCCCGGCGACCGGACGCTGGAATTCGAGTCTCGCCGAAAGCAGACAGCCAGGGCGGGTACGGCCCTGGAGCTTGCGGCATCTCTGCGCCCGGACTTCATTGTACATATGGGCGACCTGGTTCAGGAATACCCTGAAACCATGCGCCATGCGGAGGCACTGGAAGAGGCCCGGGCGCAGCTGGCGGGACTGGGCGTGAAAGTCTTTCACGTTGCAGGCAACCACGACGTGGGCGACAAACCCGATCCCACCATGCCCACCCTGCCGGTCACGACGGAGTCCCTTGAGCGGTATCAGTCCGATTTCGGACCCTCCTGGTTCAGCTTCGACCACGGAGATTGCCAATTCACTGTGATCAACTCCCAGATTCTCAACACCGACCTGCCGGAATCCGGATCTCAGCGGGACTGGCTCGAGCGGGACCTGGAACGCCATGGGCGGAAACGCGTCTTCCTGTTTCTCCATCTTCCGCCGTTCCTGGAGCACCCTGACGAATCCCACGCCGGCAACTACGACAATATCGGCCAGCCCGACCGCCGCTGGATACTCGACCTGGTCCGCAGGCACAGGGTCGAAGCCGTCTGCGCCGCGCACGTGCATTTCGCGTTACTGAACCGGGTCGGGTCGACTCGAATATACAACGTTCCGTCCACCTCCTTCGTGCGCCCCGGCTTCAGCCATCTATTTACGGGTCCCTCCCCGCCTGAGCAGGGCAGGGACGACGCGCCCAAACTCGGCTTCTATCTGTTCCGCGTCTTTCCGGACCGGACCGACGTACACTTCATCCGGACCGGGGGGGCGGTTACTCTGAAGGAAAGGGCTCACGGCGGACCGAAACGCCTGCTCACCCGGATCTCCGCGGGTTTGCCCGCTTCTCCCTTGGGGCTGACCCTGCTTCATCCTCTCGCGACGCGCGCCGAGATTCCGATCGCCTTCCCAAGTGTCGTCCGGCAGCGCGTCCGAAACGACTATCCGCTGCTTGCCGGCCTGGAACTGGGCGCAACCGCGGTTCGACTCCCTGTCGCCGATCTTGACGACGCCTTTCAGCTGGAGCGTCTCCGGATCCTTCGCGGAGAAGGACTGCGGCTCACGGCGATGGCGCCCGCGTCATTCATGGCGGACCTATCGGAGTATGTCCGCCGGTACTCGGAAGTCGTGGATACCTGGGAAATCCAGTTACCGGGATCCCTGCTGCCTTCCCTGAACCTCGGACGTGAGCTCGCCAGAGCGGGGAGGAGGACCGCAGCGCGTTTCGCACTCGCGCCCATCCTTCCTGGAGAAAGCCGTCCCGGCAAGCAGCACCCCCGCACCCGAATCGGATACGTTCCCGGCGAGCTGCACGAACTGAACCGTTGCCTGGCGGAACAGGACGTTAGCGTCGACCGTGTCCTGTGCCGCATTGACGAGAGCGAACCGTGGCATGCGGTTCAGGGACTCCTGGACACGGTCCCGCTCAGCCACGTCGGCGCCGTGGATCTCGCCGTGGCTTTCACGTCTCGCGACGACGCGCGGAATGCGAATTGCGCGGCCGAAGCCCTGTTCGCCGCCGTTGTTTTACCTGGCGCCGGCATCTACTTCGAGCCCCTTATCGACCTGGACAGGACGCTCGACGTCGCCCACGGACTCCTGGACACGTCCTGCAATCCTCGACCGCCCTTTCGCGTGCTGCGGACGCTGAATTCGGTGCTCTTTCGCGAGCCGGATTCCCGTGAGGTTCCGGGCGGACTCGAACTGGGAGGGACCGCGATCCGTACCCTCGCCGGTCCGGCCGGGTTCCATGCACTGATCACTTCAAGCGAACGCGACCTGCCGGACCTCCGCGGCCTCACGTTTCCCGGGATTTCACCGGAGGCGCCGTCCCGTCTCTACCGTCTGGCCGACGGTTCCGTTCAGAAGGGTCCTTTCGACCGCCTCCTTGGGTATGCGAACGGTCTGTCGCCGCCGGTACTCCTGACATCCGGGCTTCCACGGGGTTGACAATTTCCCTCATTCTATAGATCTTTCTGGCGCAACGGGTCTGTACATTCCGGAATTGCCGGAATCCCCGTTTTTCCCGTTGGATTTCAAACCAGCGAGGACTCGCCCGATGGCGAAAACCCTGCGCGTGTGCCTGGCCGCTCTGAAGCAACGACCCTCCGTGTCTGAAGGCGTTGAAAAGCTGGTTTCCGTTCTCCGTGAGTGCCGGGAGCGGAAGGTGGATATCGTCTGCACGCCGGAGACGTACCTCCCGGGACTCAGAGGCGCGACTTTCGACCTGCCGGATCCGGACCAGCCGGCAATGGAACGGGCCTTGAAAGACCTCCGTGCGGCCTGCCGGGAAACCGGCGTTGCCATCATCGCGGGGATGGAGTGGCAATCCGAACTCGGCCTCGAAAACAGGGCATTCGTCATCTCCCCGGCGGGCCGGGTGCTCGGTTACCAGACCAAGAACCAGATCACCCCGGGCGGGGAGTCGGAGAATTACGTGCCGGACGGCCGTCGAAGGGTGTTCACCGTCAAGGGCGTCACGTTCGGTATCACGATCTGCCACGAAGGCTGGCGTTACCCGGAAACCGTGCGGTGGCCCGCCGTACGGGGCGCGCAGGTTGTCTTCCAACCCCAGGTCACGGGCAGCGACGATGCGGGACAGGAACCCAGGGAATGGGGCGAGTCCTTCTACGAAAAGGCCATGCAGTGTCGCGCGGGGGAGAACAACATCTATTTCGCCAGCGTCAACCAGGCCATGAAAGGTCAGAATTCAGCCACCAGCCTGATCGACCCGCAGGGCGATCTCATCGAATACGTCCCGTGTGGAAAGGAAGACCTGCTCATCGCGGATCTGGACATCGAGAATGCCACCCGGTTCTACACCAGCCGGTACCGGTCCGAACTCTATCCTTCCTAACCCATCCCGGAGGAATTGCAATGGTCAGGTTCGCGCTCGCGTTATTCCTGGTCTGTTTCGCGTTGAACGGCGGCGCCGCGGCACAGGAGACCTCGGGTGCCGACTTCGACGAAGACGGCGAGGTCAGCTTCTCGGATTTCCTCATCTTCGCCCGTGGTTTCGGCAGGACGGCCCAGGACGCGGACTTCAACGCCCGGCTGGACCTGAACGGCGACGGGGCGGTCGACTTCCAGGACTTCCTCATCTTCGCCCGCCATTTCGGCGGCTCGACGCCCCCCGAAGACGCGGACAGGGAGCCGTTCGACCCGCCGCGAATCTATGTCTCGGACACCCTGGGTAACAGGGTCTTCGTTCTGGATGGGGACACCAATTTCTTCAATCCTGGTTTGTCGGCCGTCATTACTCAGCCTCGTAGCGTGACCTATTCTTCGATCAACAGGCGCATCTACGTCGTGGCCGCGGATACCTTCCATGCATTGACCGAATCCAGCGAAACTGATTATCGGTTGCCACTCGTAGATCCGTCCGCGACACCGGGCTTTCCGCCGGCGGGGCGAGGGGGTTTCAAGATGGTGCTTTCGCCGGACCATCGCCTTGCCTACATCACGGAAGACGCCGCCAATCAGGTTGAGGTCATTCACCTCAAAGACGCCGAATCCGTGGCCATCATTCCGCTACCGTACAAGCCCAGCGGCATCGCCATATCGCCAGGCGGCAACGCAGTGTACGTCGGACATCCGTTAAGACCGTGGGTCTCCGTTATCGACGGTCTCCGCCAGGCATTCACAGACAGCATCCGGCTCGATGGATGGGGCAATGGGCGGTTGGTTGCTTCTCCAGAGGGAGACAGAATCTATACCACTGTAAACGTGGGCGGAACAGATCCTTCGGTTGAGATAGTCTCGATTGACACGGAGACCAAGGAAGTCCATGACATGCTGGTGGTAGCAGCGGATTCGATCACCAACGTTATCGACCTGCAGATGTCCAGAGACGGGCTGAAACTGTACGCAACCGTATGGCCGGGCGCGGCGCCGATTGAACCGCTCAAAGAAGGAGCCGTCAGCTATTTCATGACCGTTGATCGGTTGACCCTCGAGACAACGAGCGTCATTCAGACTAACTGGTATCAGAATAATTTCGGAGTGTCCAGGGACGGCAAGACCGCATACGTCGCCGTGTTGGATCCTGCCGCAGGCACCTATGAACTCGCTGTCCTTGACCTTGAAAACGAAGAGGTCGCTGGTCTCGTCCTGGGCTTTTTTACACCCTTCGACGTCAAGGCCTACGGAGGCAAGGCGGCATTGGGTCATATTGAGTTCCCTGAGATCACGGTATTCTGATCGCTTGTCGCAGGGGCCCGGAACTTTGGCGCGAGAGAATTGGCCGCATCTTCTGGCGAATAGTCCGCAACGCTTCGCACATGGTTTTCCTTGCCTTCGCTCTTGCGCGGCGATCCGCGCTATGTGTCCTAATTGTGACTCTTGAAATGAAAGCCCTTGCAGACCGGGCCGAATTCCCGTAAATTTCTATATAGAGCGAATTGGTATTCGATGCGTCACCCATTGACGAGGAGCGAGGACAATGCTTTCATCGCTTCTACTTGAACCCGGACGTCTGGAACTGCGGGACGTGGATATCCCCAGCGCCGGGCCCGGCGAAGTGGTGGTCAGGGTGCGGTCGGCACTGACGTGCGGCACCGAATTGAAGACGTACCGCCGCGGCCATCCCAAAATACCCACGCCGACGCCGCTGGGTCATGAGTTCTCCGGCGATATCTATGAGGTCGGTGAGGGCGTGACCCGATTCAAGCCGGGCGACCAGGTGATGACAGCGCCCACCGCGCCGTGCGGCGATTGCGTGGACTGCCGGAAGTCACGGGAAAACCTCTGCCCGTACGCGATCGATGAAATGGTTTTCGGCGCCTTCGCGGAGTACGTTCGGGTGCCCGCGCACGTCGTCCAGAACAACATGTACAAGAAGCCTGCCGATCTCTCCTACGAAGAGGCCGCCATGCTGGAGCCGCTCGCCTGTGTGGTCTACGGTATGGACCAGGTACTCATGGGGCCGGACGCTACGGTACTCATCATCGGCGCGGGCGCCATCGGATTGATGCATACGGCCGTCGTAAACGCCTTCGGCGCCAGCCGCGTGATTGTCGCGGGCAGGCGCGAATACCGGCTCAAACTCGCCACGACGCTCGGCGCGGACGAGATTATAGACGTGGAAAGGGAAAACGCGATCGACCGCGTGAAGGAGCTGACAGGCGGCATCGGCGCGGACCTGGTGATCGAATGCACCGGCCAGCTCGCCGTCTGGGAGAGCACCCCGGACCTGGTTGCCAAGGGCGGCACGATCGTCCTGTTCGGCGGCCTTCCGAAGGGCACCGTGGCCACATTCGACACCGCCCGGTTACACTACGACCAGATTACGCTCAAAGGCGTGTTTCACTACAGCCGCAGCGCCGTAAAAAAGGCCTACCAGATGCTGGTCGACAGAAAGATCCACCTCAACGGCCTGATTTCCGGCACCTATTCCCTGTCCGATCTGAAACACGTCTTCGAGCTTCTCCTGAAAAAGGGCAACGACGTCAAATTCGCGGTCGTTCCCTCCGAACCCAGCCCGGAAAAAGCCGGATGATGCGCGTGGCCCGTCTGTACGACTACGGCGACATCCGCATCGAAAACGAACCGATCCCCGAAATCGGGCCCGAAGACGCCCTCGTCAAAATGGCGGTTTGCGGCATCTGCACGAGCGATACCCTGCCGTGGTACGTGCGTCGCAAGGCGCCGATCGTCCTGGGTCACGAACCCGCCGGAACCATCGTTGACGTCGGTTCAGACATCTCCGGATTCTCACCGGGCGATCGCGTTTTCGTTCATCATCATGCCCCCTGCATGCACTGCCGTCTGTGCCGCCGGGGGCATTTTTCAATGTGCCCCACCTGGAAAGCCTCCGCGCTCGACCCCGGGGGCCTCGCCGAATTCGTACGCGTTCCCGGTCTCAACCTCAGCACGGACACCCTCAAGCTTCCGGCTACGCTTTCCCTCGAAGACGGCGCCTTCGTGGAACCGACCGCCTGCGCGGTCCAGGCGCTGAAACGCCGCGCCCGGATGAAGCCGGGAGACCGCGTCCTCATCATCGGCATGGGCATTATGGGTCAGATTCTTGCGCTGGTCGCCAGGCACTACGGCGCGTCTCCCGTGATAGCGGCCGACAAGGTACCCTATCGGCTGTCCAAAGCCCGGGAACTCGGGGCCGACACGGGCGTTGACGTTACGCGGGAGACGCTGGCCGAATCCGTTGCCGCCGTCACCGGGGGTGACCTGGCCGACGTTGTTGTGGTCGGACCGGGCACGCTCGCGGCGATGGAGGCGGGATTCTCGGCAGTGGGCGTGGGCGGGACCGTACTTCTGTTTACGCCCGCCGAACCGGGCGGGAGCCTGGCAGTCGATACGTACGATCTGTATTCCAGGGACATCACGCTGACAACCAGCTATTCATGCGGCCCGCCGGACACGCTGGAGGCGCTCGACATCGTTGGCCTCGGCGTGGTGAACGCGAAGAAACTCGTCACTCACCGCTTTCCCCTGGAAGAGACTGCCGCCGGCTTTCAGACCGTGGCCGATGCCGGGGAATCCATCAAGACCCTCATCGTCATCGACGAGACGCAGGCGTAGTTACCGACATCCGAAGACTGTTCCCCGGATTGTGGACACGGCCGTCGGGGACTCGACTCGGGCTTGATTTTTTCGCCTGATATCCTTTTTTTATCCGTAGTCTTCAACCGCACGGGCTAACCCTGCATTTCACGGCTCTATGTTTTCAGAAAGGACACCGGCATGCCCTTCGTCAACGTCAAAATGCTCGACGGCCGCACGAGCGACCAGAAGCGCGAATTGGTCAAGGCCATCACAGACGCGCTGGAAGACATCTGCGGAGCGAAACCGGGTGGCACCATGGTGGTCATCGAGGAAGTGACCCGCGACCACTGGGCCGTCAGCGGCGAACTGATTTCAGACAGGGAAGCATAGCGCGCGAAATTGCCGCCAGTATGCACGGTCGAGCCGGCGTGAAGGGTCAAACTGGCGTCCGGAATACCTGAAACCGGGTTTCCGGGCGTTTGATCTTGACAGAGATATACCGGCCGCATATATTGCACCGATCCGCAGTCAGGAAAATGGTCCGGTTTCCGGCACGCGCCGTCCGGAATGCGGAATGAGCCTACGGCCCTCGGTCCGTAGGCTGAATCGACGATTCGCTACAATAGAGAAAGGGGAAAGGCTTTGAACCCTGTCATCCGATTCCTGCGCCAGGCGGGCATTCCCGTGCTCGCGCTTCTTGTGTTGGCTTCTCTCGGAACCGCGCCCCCGGAGGCGTGGGCGAAAAAGAAGAAGATCACGAAGGGAGACGCCAAAATCGCCAAGCGGTCCGCCCACCTCTACGTCAGCCAGCGCCTGTTCGACAAGGCCCTCGCCCAGTTGCTGATCGTCATCGAGGGCGACCCTGGTGACGTGCAGGCACATTTCATGCTGGGCGAGATCTACTCCGAGAAAAACATGCAGGATGAGATGAGAAAGGAGTTCGAGTGGGTCCTTGCAACCAAGAAAGGCAAGAAGAAATACGCCAAGAAGATACAGCCCTACCTGGACATGTGGTGGAGCAGGAACTACAATAATGCCGTCCGGGCGATCGGCGCCGAAGACTACGGCGCGGCCATCGAATCGCTTCAGAAAGCCATCGCGCTGTCGCCGGAGAAGCCCATGAGCTATCAGGCGCTGGGGGTGGCCTACCTGAACATGGGTCAGGCACAGGCCGGAATCGACGCCTACGAAAAGGCGGTCGAACTGGACAGCACGGAAGCATCGTCGTTTGTCAATCTGGGCCGGGCGTATATGAATCTCAAGAATTACGAAGAAGCGAGGCAGTGCTTCACCAGAGCCCATCAGCTGGCGCCCGACAACGCCGGCTATCTGAACGACCTCGCGCGCTCCCAGCAGTTTGCGGGCGACACCGCGGCCGCCCTCGAATCCGCGGAGAAAGCCCTGGCCATCGAACCCGACAACGTGGACGTTTCGCAGATGGCCGGACAGATGCACTTGTTGGGCGGCAACTACGAAAAGGCTGCCGAACTCCTGGAGACGGTGGCCGCTCAGAAGCCGGAAGACGTGGATAACCTGTTCAATCTCGCGGAGTGTTACAGGAATCTCGGAAGGGTCGACGAGGCCGTCAATCTGTTCCTCAAGAGCGTCCAGGCCAATCCGCAGGACGCCGACGCATGGTATCGGCTGGGCCGAATCTACAAAAATCAAAGCAAGTTTAAGGAATCCATAGAAGCCCTTAATATGGTCGTCAGCCTCAGACCGACCAGCGTACAGGGCTGGCAGGCGTTGGCGCAATCGTGGGCTATGCTGTCCAATCAACAATCCGAGCAGGGATTAGATGATGAGGCGGCAGCCAGCAATGAAAAAGCACTAGAGGCATACAATATGGGTGTAAGCCTGCAAGACCAGGCGGGTGAGTGAATCAAACGGACCCCCGGGAGAAAAGCGGATGTATCTGACGGAGGAAAAAGTAGCCGTTCTGGGTGCGGCGGGAGCCATTGGCTCAACTCTCGCCCAGACCCTGCTGGCCTCGGGAACCGCCGGCAGGGTATCCATGTACGACCCGTTCGAACCAGGCCTGGAAGGCGCCGCGGAGGAAATCTATCACTGTGGATTCCCGGGCG
Source organism: Gemmatimonadota bacterium (assembly GCA_028874335.1). Classification (GTDB taxonomy): domain Bacteria; phylum Latescibacterota; class UBA2968; order UBA2968; genus JAAXHE01. The sequence goes on from JAPPJY010000064.1 coordinate 51,263, forward strand.
CGAACGTCTCGTGGACCGTAGACGTCGCCGAAGCGCTCTCCGGCGCCAGCTATGTGATCAGTTCGGGCGGCGCCCCGAGAAAGGAAGGGATGACGCGCGAAGACCTCACGCGGGATAACGGCCTGATCGCGAAACAGCTCGGACTCGACATCAAACGGTATTGTCCCGATTGCAAATTCGTCATTATCATCTTCAACCCCGCCGACATCACAGGACTGACCACGCTGGTACACTCCGGGCTTCCGGCCGGCCGCGTGTCCACGCTGGCCGCGCTGGACAGCACCCGGCTGCAGACGGCGCTGGCCCAGCATTTCAGGATCCGGCAGGACCGCGTGACCGGCTGCAAGACCTACGGAGGCCATGGCGAGTCGATGGCCGTATTCAAGGGCGGCACAGCGGTGGACGGTATTCCGCTCACGGATATACTGGCGGGAAAGACCGTAAACGGCATCGGCCTGACAGCGGAAGCGTGGAGCGGCATCCAGGCCCACGTGACCGGCGGCGGCGCCCGGATCATCCAGTTGCGCGGGCGTTCATCCTTCCAGTCACCCGCACAGCAGAGCGTCTTCATGTTGAGGGGGCTGTTCGGCGAACCCTACGACTGGCCCTGCGGCGCTTACGTCAGCAACGGGGAATTCAACAGGATCATGATGGCCATGCCCGCCACCCTGTCGTCAGACGGCGTAACCGGCAGCATGCCCGAGGGAACGGACGAGGACATGCAGGCGCTGAGGGATTCCTACGCGCACCTCGTCGGATTGCGGGACGAAATCATCGCGGAGGGAATCCTGCCTCCGCTGGCCGAGTGGGGGAGCAGCAATCCGAATCTGGGATAGCAGTCCGTTGAGAAAGTCGCTCTGCAGGCGAGGCCGAGCCATTGTGGCCGAAGACAAGGCGCGCAACCGAGTCCCATCCATCGATTCGGCGAGGGCGCGCAACGCAGTATTTCGACCGCAAGGGCCGGCCGTAGCCCGGATGGGCTTTTTCAACGGGCTGATTGGATCGGAAACGATACCGCACGTCGAAGGGGCGCCCGTCGGGTTGCCCCTTTTCGTTTGCCGCGGTGCGGCTTTTTGGTTATTTTCCGGGCATCCGGCCGCCCGCGGATCTCGTCTCACTACACCGTCGAGGAACCCCTGTCCGCACCCTACGACATGCTCATCAAGGGCGGTACGGTTATCGATCCGGCGCAGGGTCTGCACGCGGCACGGGACGTGGCCATAGCGGGGGGGCGCATCGCCGCGCTGGACAATGAGATCTACGAAGAGACGGCGCAGACCGTGATCGACGCCTCCGGCTACCTGGTGACGCCCGGCCTGATCGATCTGCACGTCCACGTCTGGTGGGGGGTATCCCACTACGGCGTGGCGCCGGACCCCACGTGTCTGGCCAGGGGCGTGACCACCGTCTACGACACCGGATCCGCGGGCGCCGACACGTTTCCCGGGTTCAAGAAGTACGTGATCGACGCCAGCGCGACCCGTATCAAGGCCTTCCTGCACGTCTCGTCCCAGGGCCTGTTGTCGGCCGGTATCGGCGAAATGACCGACCTCCGGTTCGCAGACGTGGACCGCGCGGTTCAAATGTGTGAGACGCACAGAGAAGACATTATCGGCGTCAAGATCCGGATGTCGAAGGGTCTGGTGGGGGAGAACGGCAGAGAAGGCCTGAAGCGGGCGTGCGAAATACGCGACGCCACCGGTCTCCCGCTGATGGTACATCCCAATGCCAGCCCCCTTTCGTTCGATGAAATGACAGCCGAACTTCGCCCCGGAGATATCGTCACCCACTGCTTTCACCGGAGTGACACCGGCATTCTGGATGAATCGGGTGCGGTCCGTCCATCCGCCCGAAGGGCAGCGGAAGAGGGGATCCTGTTCGACGTGGGGCACGGCCAGGGCAGCTTCGTGTTCGACGTTGCCGAGGCCGCGATGTCCCAGGACTTTCCGCCGGGCGCCATCTCCAGCGACCTCCACGTCTACAATCTGAACGGACCGGTGTACGACCTTGTCACCACCGTCTCCAAGTTTCTCGTTCTGGGCCTTACGCTGGACCAGGCCCTCGACAGGGTGACGGCGGCGCCGGCGCGCCATATGGGCGTACTCGGAGAAATCGGCACCCTGCAGCCGGACGCGTGCGCCGACCTGGCCATTCTCCAGCTCAAGCCGGGCAGCTTCGAATTCGCCGATACCCGCGGCGGGACCCGGTCGGCGAATCAGAAACTCGAAGCGGTTTCCACCATCCGCGCCGGCAGGCTGTACGCACCGTCGGCTTTCGACGATTGACCAGGATTCGTCGTTTTTCGGTGACGTTAGTTCGTATATGTGCAAGTTGATGAAGGCGATTAAACTGCGGATTACCAGGATACACCAGGTGACTGGACGTGAACGGAAGAATGTCCTTCCGGACGACCTCAATACACAGTTTTGCACCGGTACCTTCTGTGCCTTTTGTGCTTTTTGTGGCCAATAAGATTGTTGTTTTTTCGGATTAAGGCTTACACCCGAGAGAGATTCCCATGAATATCATGGTACTGTGCGACCTCGAAGGCGCCGCGGGCGTTGTCGACTTTAACACGCAGACATACGACAACACACGTTACAACGACCAGGCGAAGAACCTTTCCACCCTTGAAATCAACGCGCTTGTGGACGGCGCCCTGGATGGCGGGGCCGCACAGGTCATCGTCCTCGACGGACACGGCAGCGGCGGCATCAACATAGAGATGATCCACTATGAAGCCAGGGTGATGTTCGGCCGTCCGCTGGTTTCCTCGTGGGACCTCGGCATTGACTTCGACGCCATGTTTCTGTATGGCCACCACGCCATGGAGAACACGTCCGCGGGGGTGCTTTGCCACAGCTGGAGTTCCAGGGCAATTTCAAATTGCTGGCTGAACGGAGAACTCATTGGCGAAATCGGATTCAATATCGCCAGCGCCGCGGAGGCCGGTGTTCCCACGGCGTTCATCAGCGGCGACCGGGCTGCCGTGGACGAAGCGCGAACATACGTGGAAAATATCGAAGGGGTTGTCGTCAAGGAGGGGCTCAGCCGCACCGCGGCGCTCACACTTTCTCCAGCTAAAGCACGAGACCTCATCCGGGCGGGCGCGAAAACCGCAATGGGCCGCATCGGGGAATTCGCGCCTTACCGCGTTCCGGGGCCCTACACGTTTGAAACGGAATACCGGGCAGAATCCAGCGCGGCGTCCAAAGCCGCCAGTCCCGGGGTCGAGCGCGTCGATACCCACACGGTCAGAATAACCGGCGACACGCTCGCCGACATCGCGAAAAGAAAATAGCCGCACACTCTGAGAAGCTGTCTTAAAATTCCCAGCGGTCTTCGCGCGGCTGCAGAAGCGCCGGTCGGCGTTGGTCAAACCCACCCAAGAGTGGCGAGGGGCGCGCAGCCACGATACATTGGTATATGGGCGGCTTCGACCGCCTTGACCGCCGCTTTTTCGCTCGCGCTCGGGAACTCACCTGTAATTTTAAGACAACTTCTGAGGAACTTCGAATGAGCTACTCTCCCGTCGGGTTTGAAAAGTGGGACCTGGATACGCCGGCATTGATGCTCGACCTGGACCTTCTGGAGGACAACATCGCCCGGATTGCCGCCCGCTGCAGGGCCTGCGGCGTCCAATGGCGGCCGCATACCAAGGGCAACAAGACCCCGGCCATTGCGCACAAACTGCTTGACGCCGGCGCCATAGGCATTACGTGCGCGAAACTCGGTGAAGCGGAAATCATGGCCGCGTCGGGCATCAAGGATATCCTGGTTGCCAACCAGGTCGTAGGCGAAAGAAAGATGGCCCGCCTGACGCACGTGCAGCGACACGCCGACGTTATGGTCGCCATCGACCACCCGGTCCACGTCAACATGATTTCAGAAGCGGCGCAAGCAGTTGGCGTGAGCGTGCGTGTCCTCGTCGAACTGGACATAGGGATGGGACGCTGCGGCGTCGGGGCGGGTAAGCCCGCCCTGGAGCTGGCGCAGCAGGCCGACGCCGCTCCGGGCGTGACATTCTCGGGTCTTATGGGCTACGAGGGCCAGGCAATGGACCTGCCCGATCCGGAGAAGGAAGCCGTCTGCGCCGAAGCCGTCGCCCTTCTCGCGGGCTCGCGGGAACACATCGAGTCGTCGGGCATCGAATGTCCGATCGTCAGCGCGGGCGGTACCGGAACGCTGGCGTTCACGCCGGACTGCCCGGGCCTCACCGAGATTCAGGCCGGCGGCGGGATCATGATGGACACCTTATACGCCACGTCGATGGGCGTCAGGGGGCTGGAACACGCCCTCTCCGTTCTTGCCACGGTGGTCAGCCGCCCCGCTCCCGACCGGGCGTATATTGACGCCGGCCGAAAAACCACTTCGTCGCAGTTCGGTCTGCCCTGGGTGAAGGACAGGGAAGGCATTGAAGTTGTCGGCCTGTCTGCGGAACACGGTCATCTGGAGCTGAAGAACCCCGATCATCCGCTGAAGATCGGCGACAAGATCGAGCTCATCTCCGGATACAGCGACATGACGGTCTTTCTGCACAATGAGATCCACGGCATTCGAAACGACCGGGTGGAAGCCGTTTGGGAGATCCTCGGCCGCGGCAAATTACAGTAGCGGCAGGAACCGGCCCGCGTTCGTTTCCCGGATCCAAAGTCGTTTCTGCAACCCCGATCTTTCCGCTCCCAATCCGCAATTCAATGGAAGAACGAGATGAGTGAGCCGCGGTTCGTGGTGGACCAGGCCGGTAACCGGGTCGGCGTTCTGCTGGACATCGATGAATACAATCGCCTCCTCGAGGCATCCGGAATTCGTGAATCCGTCAGCGTTCCAGACGAGGAAAGGGCATCCCGCCCGGCCTATACCCCGGAAGAAAAGAAGCTGATGGAAGACCGGCTCGAGTCCCTGGGATATCTCTGAGGCCCCCTTCATTTCGCGTTTTCGGTCCGCGCAACATGGTCGATCCCGATACGATCGTCGTCGTCTCCGGCCTGCCCCGATCGGGCACCTCGATGATGATGCAGATGCTGGAAGCCGGCGGCATGGGCGTCCTGACGGACGGGCTGAGAACCGCCGACGAAGACAATCTCAACGGCTATTTCGAATTTGAGAAGGTCAAGGCGCTGAAGTCGGACGGGAGCTGGCTGCCCGAAGCCAGGGGCAGGGCCGTCAAGATCATCTCCGAGTTGCTGAAGTACCTTCCGGATACATTTGAATACAGAGTCATCTTCGTTCGCAGGGCCCTGGAGGAAGTACTCGCCTCGCAGGACCGAATGCTGGTCCGGCGGGGCGTGCAGCCGGGCGGACAGGCGGAAAACACGGAGATCGCCCGGGTTTTTCGCAGGCATCTCCAGGAGACGGAAGCCTGGCTGTCAGGGCGTCCGGGCTTCCGGACCCTCTTCGCGGAGCATCGGCATATACTGGCGGACCCCGCCCGGGAGGCCGCCCGTGTCAACGCCTTTCTCGACCATCGCCTCGATGAAACGGCCATGGCCGCCTCCGTAGATGCCTCGCTCTATCGCCAGCGTCGATAGATTCGCACTTCAAATTTCCAAGCTCATTCCGAAAGGCGTCCTGTCAGGGCGCCTTCTTTTTTTCCCAAGAAAGCAGCTATCAGCCATCAGCCGTCAGCTTGAATCAAATTCGAAAACCAAATTCAAAACCCAACGCTCTCCAGATTCTCTGCCTCCGGCAGGTTTCTGGAAACCGAGACGGCGGCCCCGGGGAGCGGTCCCGCGACCGAGGCCAGCGTGAAACGGCATGGCAACGCCATACATTATCCTGCCTTTTGCCCTTCGTTTTTAGCTGATAGCTGAAGGCTGATAGCTGACAGCCAATGGTTGCCTTTTCCTTTGCGCCTTCGTGTCTTCGCTTGAGCCTGATTCTCGATTTTTTCGCCAACGGATGTCGCTGATGTTCACAAGTGTGGACGATAAACGACAGATTCGTCAGCCGATGTGAATACATATCTCATTGTTTATAAAGGATTAATCATATTGGCACGCTGATTGCATATGTTTTCAGCAGCGGTAACGGACAAAAAAGCAACATGCATCGTCTTCATTAGCGGGATCTCAGTCGTTTCGGGGTATGCGGAGAATCCATGAAGAACCTTCACAAATTGCAATCCGGCCTGCTTCTGTGCGTCTTCTTCACCGGTTGCGCCACCTATACCCACAACGCCGCCACTTTCAGAAGCAGCCTCGCCGGCGGGCACTACGAAACGGCGTTGCAGACTCTTGGTGAGGCTCGAAAGGGTCCCGCCCGCCTGCTCTACCTCATGGAGAACGGCCTTATAGCGCACTATCGAGGCGAATATCACGCCTCCAACCGTTATTTTGAGGCCGCCGAACGGCTCGCGGACCGGCTATTCACAAGGTCGTTGTCCCGCGAGGCAGCTTCGCTGATCACGAACGACCAGGTGCGGGCTTATCGAGGCGAGGAGTTCGAACTCGCGTTCATCAACTATTACCGGGCGCTGAACTACTGGTATCTGGATGAACCGGAAGAGGCCCTGGTGGAGTGCCGCAAGGCCAACCTGAAACTGGACCGCTACGCGGCACGAGCCGATTACGACGCCACATACCGGAACGACGCCTTCATTCACTATATGACCGGTCTGATCTACGAAGCGACCGGCGAACTCAACGACGCATACGTGTCGTATCGGAACGCGCTGGATGCATATGAGACCTATCGCGAAGCCTTCGGCCTCGAGGCGCCCGATGCCCTCAGGAAAGACCTCGGGCGCGTCGAGCAGGCCCTCGACTTTGTCGATTCACCCGGGAAGGCATTCGCCAACCGTGGTCGGCGTTCAGCCGTGGTCGGCGAACTCATCGTCTTCTCGGAAATCGGTTTCGTGCCTCACAAGGTGGAGGAGGAAATCAGCCTGCCGATCTACGAGGGCGATGACTTCAATGGAAAGAAGGACCGCCTTGAGCGTGCGTCCCGAAAAATCGCGTACCGGCATTTCAAACCGCACTATGCGGGTGAATCGAAAGTCAAACACTGGCTGCGCGTGGTTCTGCCCGCGTACGAGGACGTCACGCCGCGCACACAGACCGTACGGGTCAGTGTAGCCGGACGCCAGACCACCACTACGCTGGCTGAAGACCTGTCGGCTATCGCGTGGCAGACGTTTCAGGACAAACAGCCGGCGATCCTCGCGCGAACGGTCGCGCGGGGGCTGATCAAATATTCGGCTTCGGTCAAGGCGAAAGAGAAAAGCAGAGTCCTCGGCTTCATCGTCAATCTGTTCTCCGCGGCAATAGAAGCGGCCGATACCCGGAGCTGGGTCTCGCTGCCTCACAACGTGCAGATCGGCAGGCTCACCCTCCCCGCCGGCACGTACAACCTGACGCTGGAATCCCTCGACTGTCGGGGGCGCGTCATCGAAACCGGAACCATTTCGGATGTACATATCCGACCTGGAACCCGGACCTTCGTGAACTACCGGACGTACAAATAACCACCGCAACCGAAAGGAGGAACACCATGAAGCAACAGATTTGGATCTGCCTGGCCGTGGCCCTTGCGGGGTGGTGCCAGACGGGATGGGCCGCTGACATTCCGACGCGGGGCGCCGTTGTCAATATCGTGACGTGGGACGGAAGGAACCTGCCGCCGGTCTACGAACGCTCCGACCAGCTGCCCCTCACCCTGGAAGACGTTGTCAATCTCAGCCGGAACGATTTTGACGACGAGGCGATCCGCCGGATGGTGCAGGAACGCCGGTTTGCCGGTGACGCATCTGCCGGCGCACTGATCGAACTCAAGAAGGCCGGCGTTTCGCAGAAGGTCATTCAGGCAATCTCGCTGCATGCGCTGCCTCCCAACCGGGCGCTGACCCTCTCCATCCAGCTCGAATTCTCAGGCCAGTCGCGGGAGGCTCGCAGGCGATATCTGTACGTCATCATTCCGGACGGACCGACCGAACGCGTCTTCACGGCGGACCTGGGCGCCGTACTGGCGGGGAACTGGCGAAGGGACGAGCGTGTGGATTTAACCGACCCCCTCCTCCCAAAGCAGGTACGCCGCATCACGTTCTCCGACCGCGTGCCGTTGAAGACGTACGGGGCCAAGACAATGCAGGTCTTCACTTCAACCAAGCCGGATATCTTCCAGTCGTCCGACATTCCTGAAGCCGACCGCGCCGGCATCCGGGAGATTTCATTCGATTATCCGGTGAGTTCAACCATGCAGGACTGCCGCCTGCAGGTGCGCTATCGCCAGGACGTCCTGTTGCCTTACAAGTGGCACATGGCGGGCGCACACTTCCAGTGCGAATGGAACTGAATCACACGCCGCCTGTCCGCGAACAACCGCATCGCCTTACGAACCATCATACCAGGAGGAGAATCGCCATGAGACCAGGAATCTGCATCATACTCGTCGTCGTTCTCGCGTTCACCGTCAACTGCGCGGGACCCAGAGCCTTCACGAAGGGCTCGTACGAAGATCCCAACGCCATTGCGCTGCTGGATGACCGGTTCAGTGAAAACGACATGCAACTCATCGCGAAAAAGATGATCCAGTCCATGGCCGGCAGCAACATTACCGGAAGCAACGGCGCGCCGGTTGTCATGATTGGAAAAATGCGCAACCGTACAGCGGAACATATAGATATGACGATGCTTTCCAACAAGGTCCGAACACAACTCCTCCAGAGCGGCACGTTTCGCTTTGCCGACGTGGTGAACCGCCGGGACATCGCCGAGGAATACGAGTACCAGCAGTCCGGATACGTGGACCCGGACCAGGCCAGGGGACCGGGCAGCCAGACGGGCGCGGAGTACCTGCTGACCGGCACGCTCACGGCAAACGTGCAGCAGGTCGGCAAGAACAAACTGATCTACTACAAGGCAACCTTTCAGTTGACCAATCTGCTCACGTCGGAAATCGCCTGGACCGACGAGAAGGAAATCCGGAAAGCATACAAGAAACGGCATATCGGAATCTGATCCGAAGGCTGTCGGTATCGTACCCCAGTCCAATGCAAAAGGAGATTCGACATGAAAACCGCAAGTCTCACCCTGATCTTCACCATTTGCGGCGTACTGATCTGCCTGCCGCTGAACGCCGGAGAGCCGGGACGGACCGACGGCCCGGAGGGCAGCGAACTGGGCCGCGGCGGCTACCCGTTCGGCGGCCCGGAAGGCCGAATCTACGTCAGCCCGGCGTTCGGCTCCGGGATTTTCGACAGCAACGCGGACGGGAACCGCACCGGGCTCCTTTACAGCCTGAACCTGGGATACGAGAGGGACGGCTGGCTGGCAATCGAGGGCGGTTATGCGTATCTTTCAGACAGGAAGCTGTCAATTTACAGCCTGGGTTCGCGCCTGGACTACAATGCCGATCCGTTCGTATACTATTTCTCCACTCAGGCCGGACTCTACAAGCCGGAGGACGGCGAGAGCAATTTCGGCCTTGCCCCTGGCGCGGGCATCGACATCATCCTCAACGACCGGATTCGCCTGGGCCTGAACTACAAGCGGGACTTCATCTTTTCCGATGGCAACACGACGGAAATCGATCGGCTGTTCGCCGGCCTGAAATTCTACTTCTGAGCAACTGCATTGAGTGTCAACGCACACAAACGGGCTGCCGGGCTCCTTCACCGGCGGCCCGTTTCGCATGATGCGTTTGCGTTGCCACGTGCCGGCCGATTGGTTACCTTTGAACGGCTGACGGGCAGGTGGGAGGCGAGGGCGGCGTTCAGCAACTGAGAAGCTGTCTTAAAATTCCCAGCGGTCTTCGCGCGGCTGCAAAAGCGCCGGT
>JAPPJY010000082.1:0-50589 GCA_028874335.1 Gemmatimonadota bacterium
GACTCGGTCGCGCGCCTTGTCTTCGACCACAATGGCTCGGCCTCGCCTGCAGAGCAACTTTCTCAACGGACTGTTTGCCCGAACGTCGATGTGTATTGCGTCCATCTGACCCCGACCGCTACTGCCATGCGCGGCCTCATCTCCATTCTCTTTCGCCTGCCCCAATATATCAGACTCTCCTGGCGTCTGATGAAAGATCCGCGCGTGCCATGGTACAGCAAGCTTCTTGTCTACGTCATCATTCTCTACGGGATTTCTCCCGTGGACCTGCTGCCGGAAGCATTGTTCCCCCACCTGGGCTATGGAGAAGATATCCTGTTGTTCCTGCTGGCGCTGCAGCAGCTGATCAGAAGCAGTCCGACGGACGTCGTCACCGGGCACGCCAGTGATATTGCCGATGAGAAACGTCGCCGGAAAGAAGACCGTCCCGGCGCGGCGACGTGACGTCAATCGCTCGTCGACATGAAAGTCACTCCATCCAAACGTGCAGCGATAAAACGGAGCCTGCTCGCCTGGTATCGACGGGAAAAGCGGGATCTTCCGTGGCGCGGTACGACCGATCCATACCACATCCTGCTCTCCGAGTTCATGCTCCAGCAGACGCAGGTCGAGACCGTAATTCCTTACTACCGGCGTTTCCTGAGGAAGTTTCCTACCGTGCAGGATCTCGCCGGTACGCCGCGCGACCGTGTTCTCAAAGCCTGGGAGGGCCTCGGGTACTACACTCGCGCACGAAATCTGCACAGGACGGCCCGTTACATCGTTGACAGATTCGACGGCGCCGTGCCCGATGCCTACGACGAACTCGCCTCTCTGCCCGGTTTTGGACCGTATACCACGGCCGCGGTCCTGAGCATTGCCTACGACCGGGACTATGCCGTACTCGACGGCAACGTCATCCGGGTGCTGTGCCGCCTCTTCGGAATTCAGGACGACGTGGGCCAAACCCGCACCAGAGGGAATCTCCAGAAACTGGCGGACAACCTGCTGCACAGCGGCGACGCCGGCGAGCACAACCAGGCGATAATGGAACTTGGCGCGACGGTCTGCCGCCCGCGAGCGCCCCGCTGTGGTTCCTGCCCCGTAAACGGACATTGCGCCGCGTTTCGCGCTGGCATCGCGGAGTCGCTCCCGGTCAAAGCACGAAAGAAACCGCGTCCTCATCACATCCTGGGCGTTGGAATCGTATCCCGGAATGACACCGTGCTGATCGTCCGGCGGCCGGAGAACGGGCTTCTTGGCGGGCTCTGGGAGTTTCCCTCAGCCCGTCAGATGGACGAAGAGTCCCTGAGCGAGACCTGTATTCGCGCCGTACGTGAGGCAACCTGCGTGGACGCGTCCGTTCGGAACCGGTTCAGGACCGTCAGACACGCGTTTACCCACCTCAGCGTGACCATGCACGCCTTTCAGTGCGAATACAAGGGCGGCGAGGCGCGCCCGCGCAACTGCTCTGACGTGAGATGGGTCGAGCCCGACAATCTCGGAGATTTCGCTTTCTCCAGGGCGAACCGGAAACTCATCGAATACATGGACTGAACTGAATCTAAGTGCGGTGAGAAGGGAGAGGGAAGACGGGAGAGACTTCCTGCCCCTTGCGGTCTCCTTTCTTGTCGGTGACATGAACGAAGAACCAGTCGGGCAAGGACGTCTTCTCACGGCTCACGGCTCCCGTCTTCCCGATTCAAAGCTCTCCCTCTTCCGGCTCACCTCTTTACGAAGTTAGACGTAACCGATTGAGAGAACGACCATGACAAAGTCGTTTATGGACCTCACCGGCCGCGTTGCGCTCGTGACCGGCGCCGCCCGTGGCATCGGATCCGCGATCGCGGAACGCCTGTCGAGCGCGGGCGCGACCGTCGCCATCGCGGACCTCGACCCGGCGACCGCCCCGTCTTCCACCATCAGCCTGGCCGTGAAGGCGGATGTATCCAGTAGCGAAGACGTGACCCGGATGGTGAACACCGTTCTCGACAGCCTGGGTCAGATCGACATTCTGGTCAATAACGCCGGCGTTGTGGGCCCGGAGGCGCCGGTGCGGGACCTGAGCGAAGCCGACTGGGACCGCGTGATGAACACCAACGTCAAGGGTGTCTTCCTCTGCTCGCGCGCGGTCATCCCACACATGGCGGAACGTAAGAAGGGCGCGATCGTATCCATCGCCTCGATTTCGGGTAAGGAGGGAAACGCCAACATGGCGGCCTACTCGGTCTCCAAGGCCGGTGTCATCTGTTTTACAAAGGCTCTGGCAAGAGAGGTGCTCGACGACAACATACGTGTCAATTGCGTCGCGCCGGCGCTCATCGAAACCGAAATGACCCTGAGCCTGGATCCGGAACGGGCCGCCGTTCTCACGTCCAAAATACCGATGGGCCGCCTCGGCAAACCCGGCGAGGTCGCCGCATTGGTACACTTTCTGGCCTCCGACGAGGCCAGCTTCACAACGGGGCAGTGCTACGACGTCAGCGGCGGACGCGCCACGTACTGAACTGCGTTCCGGCTCAACAGCCCGTTAAAAAAGTCCATCCGGGCTACGGCCGGCCCTTGCGGTCGAATTACTGCGTTGCTCGGCCTCACCTGCAGAGCGACTTTATCAACGGACTGTGGTGGGGGAATGTCGAGGGCCCGGACGATTGTCCGGGCCCTTTCGCGTTTGTCTTCAACGAGCCGTACTACCCCAGCGGCTGGGCAGTCCACACATCGCGCAGATAGACGATGAGGGCGGCGAACAGCGTGACCACAATCGCAACGCCAACGGCCAGCAGCACCAGGAACACCCTCGAAGGTGGACGCCTGGGGTCGCCCGGCGGATACGATTTGAAAGGATCGGGGTCCATTGCGCCCTTTCGGGACTCGGTCTCGCTTTGCTGCGGGGTCGCCCCGCAAGGTTGGTACCGGACGGCCAGCCTACGTCCTGATTGCCTCGATGGGGTCCAGCGCGGCGGCGTCTCTGGCAGGGAACAGCGTGAACAGGTAACAGATCAGGGCGGCGGAAGCCGAAATCGCCAGGAAATCAGACGCCTGCATCTCCACGGGCAATGCATGGGTGATCAGGACGTCTCCCGGAATCTTCAACAGTTCGTACCGCTGCTGCACCCAGCACAGGGCGAGCCCCAGCAGATTTCCCAGCATCACGCCGGACAGCCCGACAGCCAGGCCCTGCCAGGTAAATATCCGTCCGATCCTGTGCGGCGGCACCCCAAGGGCCTTTAGAATGCCAATCTCCCGGCGCCTTTCCGCTACGTTCATGGTCAGTACGCTGACGATGTTGAAGCCGGCGACGACAACGATCAGCCCGATACCCAGAAAACTCGCCCACTTCTCCAGGTGAATCGAAAAATACAGATTGCCGTGGTCCCGCATCCAGGGACGCACGATAAGCGCCGGGTCCAGCCGCCGGACCGATTCCTCAACGACCGCACTGATTTCCTGTGCCCCAAACGCATCGTCGAACCGGAGGCGGGCGCCTGTTATCTGGTGCTCCCAACCCAGGTCCCTTCGGGCCGCGTCGAGCGAGACATACGCCAGACCGCTATCGATCTCCGGATTGCCCGAGCTGAAGATGCCGGTGACCACGTAACGCCGGAACCGGGTCTGCGCGGCGAAAATATCCTGCGGCAGGATCCAGAGATGTACTTCCGATCCCACCCGAGCGCCCAGTTGATCGGCGAGATAGCGCCCGATCACGATCCCGAATACGCGCCCGCGGCCTTCCGTTTCCCGGGCGCCGAGATCCAGCGCGCCTCCCCAGATATAGTCCGCCAGATCGCTTACCGCCTTCAGTCCGTCCGGCGTTACGCCCCTCACCATCACACCCGCGCTATAGACGTCGTCGTCAAAGGAACGGTGCAACAGAGCGCCTTCCGAAGCCACAAATGGAGAAACGGCAGTCACCTGCGGATGGGCGGACAGCGCGTTCAGGAGTTTCCGCGGGGACTCGATCCGCTGCCCCGCCTCGTTCCTGACCGTCGCATGCGCGTTCACGCCAAGCAACCGGTCCCATACCAGCGTTGAGAATCCGTTCGACACGGACAACACGATCACCAGCGCAGCCACGCCAAGACCTACGCCGGCAGCCGCCACCACCACCGTAAACGAGACCCGCTTCCGACGCCGCATCGAGCGAAGATACCGTCCTGCAATCAGGAACTCATACATCACGTATCCTTCGTCCTGGTTCGGAGACATGGCCGGGGACCACGCGACCGCTCCGCGTGTACGGCGCCGCCGCGCGCCGCCGATCACTCATAGCGGATTGCCTCCACCGGATCCAGGGCCGCCGCGTCGCGGGACGGAAAAAGGCTGAACAGGTAGCAGATCAGAACGGCGCACAGGGATACGAGCCCGAAATCCTCGGGGCGCATCTCCACCGGCAGCGAACTGACGTAATAGACCTCACCCGGAACCCGAATCACCTCGAATTGCTTCTGAACCCAGCATAGGGAAAACCCAAGCAGATTCCCGATTGCGATTCCCGCCACGCCAACGACCACACCCTCCAGGGTAAAAATCCGGCCGATTCGTCCCGGGATCATTCCCATTGCCTTCAGGATGCCGATTTCCCGGCGACGGTCCGTGACATTCATCGTTAGAATGCTGATGATGTTGAACCCCGCCACAACGACGATCAGGCTCAGAATGAGGAAAAACGTCCACTTCTGCAACTGGACCAATACGTAGAAATTCCCGAAGTTCCGAGTCCACGAAGACGCGAAGAGACCGGGATGCGTCTCACGGAGGAGCTGCCTGAACGTCGCGTCCAGCCGTTCGGCCGCCATCGGATCCCGCAATCGCAGTCGAATCCCGGTGACAGCGTCCCGCCAGCCCAGATCCCGCCTCGCGGCAGCAAGTGAGATATAGGCGAGCCGGGAGTCGAACTCGAAATAACCCGTGCTGAAGACCCCGGTCACCCGGTAACGCTGCCAACGGCGCCCGCGTTCGCCCAAAACATCTTTAGGTACCAGGCCCAGGTACAGGTCGTCCCCCGGACCCGCATCCAGCCTTTGCGCAAGAACCTGCCCCACCAGGATGCCGTGGACCGCCCGCGAGCCCTTTTTCTCATGTGGACCGAGATCAATCGTTCCGTCCCGGATGTACGTGCCAATGTCGCTGGTGCGTACGAAGGCCGACGGGTCCACACCTCGCACCAGAACACCGGATTTCACCACGCCCCCCTTGTCCGGTTTCCGGAAGACAAAACCCTCCGCGTGAACAAACGGAGACGCCGCGAGCACTTCGGGCTGGTCTTCCAGGGTTCGGATCACGGGCCTGTAGTCCGCAATGGGCTTGCGATAGGACCTGCGCACCGTCACGTGCGCGTTCACGCCCAGCAGACGCTCGCGGATCATATTGGCATAACCGTTCATGACGGACATCACGATCACCAGCGACCCCACGCCCAGCGCCACGCCTACAGCCGCGATACAGATCGTGAAGGAGATGCGTCTCCTGGCGCGCAAAGACCGGAAATGCCTGCGCACAATCATGAACTCAGGGTTCATCCACAGCTCCCTCCGAGTCGGCAGACCCGTCGGCTATGTAAGAAGTTGTTTTAAAATTACCGGTGAGTTCCCGAGCGCGAGCGAAAAAGTGGCGGTCAAGGCGGGAAAATCCGCCCATATTTGTCTATAAGGGTGGATTTGACCAACGCAGACTGGCGCTTTTGCAGCCGCGCGAAGACCGCTGGGAATTTTAAGACAGCTTCTAAGACAGGAACGGCGCCTCTTCCACAAACAAAAAAACCGGATCTGAAGACGAACTGCTGTTCAGATTCGGAATTTGCGATTTTATCGTCCACCCGGCGCCGAGGCCCCGTGCGGGCATCCTGTTCAACTGTCGAAGACGAACTCAGTTCAGTCCGCGAAGCCGGTTTCTCAAGATCGCGGCCTGTTCGTAACGCTCCCGTGCGACCGCCGTCTGGATTTGCGCCAGAAGGTTTTCCCTGGCGGGAACGGGATATTGCCGCCGAATCTCCTCCTCCCAGTCTTCCAGCGTACGAAGCTCATCGCTGGATTCGAGCGAGTCGGGTTCCCCTGACCCAATCAGGAAGCTCCGAATCTCCTCGATACCCTCTCTCACCACCTCCAACGCACCCTCGGAATCTCCGTTCTGCAGACAGATTTCTCCCTTCGACCTGGTATGCACCATGAGCACGCACGTTCTTGAACGCTCGAATTCACACTTGATCTCTTCATCGCCTGCGAATGTCCTCACCAGATCCAGCAGTGCCAGATTGTGCGTTGTGTCTCGCAGAACCCCTTCGTAATCGCCCAGGTGCATCAGACAGACGTACCGCTGATAGAATAGTACGCCCTCCGTCCACAATACATTACATGCCTGTTCATCCAGCCGGAACCCATCGTCTGAACCGTGTTGACGGCGGTGGGCTTCCAGGCGATCCAGGTACGCATCGAGGGCCGACCCATATCCTTTGGGTGACTTGCCGTCAGGGCGACCGGTCATTTCCATCTGAAGAAGGCCCAGTTCGAAACGGACCTGGAGCTTTTCCCTTCCGTCGATTCCCACGATCTTTCTGGCGCAGGTCTCTTCAGGATCGAAGATCCAGCGCTTGAAAATCGGTGACAGATCCTGTTCCACAATAAAATCTCAATTCAAAAAAGATAAGCGCCAAATTGGCCACAAAAAACCTGAATGCGGGTAGAGAAAAGAAAAAATGCGGGGAGACGGGAGACGTAAGAGGTTAGAGACGACCTGCCTCGTTGGGTTTCAAGTTATGCCGGAGGCATAGAGGAGGAACAGATCGGCAAGGATTTCTTCTCCCGGCTTCCGTCTCACCTCTTACCGCCTCTGGAAGAATATACAAATGGCTGTCTAAAGTCAACCCGATTCGCCGGGCTCCCCGTGGGCGCGATCCGGAATCTGCGCAGTGAAGTCGTTTTTCTTGACAAGGATTTTCCAGCTAGGTATTTTCCGTGCGCCGCGACCCACGACTCGGTGACTGACATCAACCATAAACCGTCTTTTTTCAGCACGTTGGAAAGTCCCAGAATCCCGGCGCAAAAGGCAAAACGGAAGGCCTTCAACTGTCCGGACCCTCTATGGAACACATCGAAGGCATCGTCATCCGGGAACACCGAAGGCACTACTATGTCGCCGCCGGAAGCCGGGTGGTGGACTGTGCCGTCTCGAGCAAATTGAGAAAACAGCTTCAATATCCCGAAGCGGCGCCCGGTTCACGGAGAAAGCGGGTACAGGCCGTCCGACGCACGCGCGTCGTGGATCCCGTAGCGATAGGCGACCATGTACGCATTGATACAGGCGAAGGAAACACCGGTCTGATCCGTGAAATTCTGCCGAGGCGGAACAAGATCTCCAGACGGGCATCCGGCAGTTCACGGAAAGAACAGATCCTGGCGGCCAACATCGACCAGCTCATCCCTGTCTTTTCGGTGGCGGAACCGCCTCCGGAATGGCGTATGCTCGACCGTATGCTGGCCGTTGCGGAATGGTGTGAGATTCCGGCCGCCATCTGTCTTAACAAACTGGATCTGCCCTGCCCCGCCGCATTCGAGACGACGGCTTCGATCTATCAAAAAATCGGCTACCCGGTTGTGTTCACGAGCGTCATTTCCAACAGTGGCAAGGAAGCGTTCCTGAACCTCCTCAGGAATCGGATGTCACTCTTCATGGGGCCGTCGGGAGTGGGTAAATCCAGCCTGCTCAACTGGCTGCAGCCCGGCCTCGAGCTGCGGACGCGCGAAGTCAGCGAAACCACGGGGGAAGGCCGTCACACGACCACCCACACGGAACTCGTCGAACTGGAAGCCGGCGGCATGGTCGGCGATCTGCCGGGCATGAGGGAATTCCACCTTTGGGAAGTCGATACGGAAGAAATCCCCGGGCTCTTTCCGGAATTTCGGAACCTCTCCGGACACTGCCGATTCCGAGACTGCACCCACGTCGGCGAGCCGGGCTGCATCGTCAGGGATGCAGTGGACCGCGAGGAAGTTTCCCGCCAGAGATACGAATCGTACCTCCAACTCCGCAAGAATCCCTGAAGCGACCCGAAAACCGCGGTTCGAACCTAGTGTCCTGTCCCAAAAATTCCTCACCGTTCGACCGCCGAATTCAGGCAACTTATTTCCGGGACAGAACACTAGCCGTATTTCTTCCTAAGCTGTCGCGCGGCCCCTGCCTCGTTGCGCAGTTTGGCGAAAGCCTCTTCAATGGGGATCTCCGCCGCATTGCCCGGGGCAAAGCCGCAGTCGGGATTCAGGAGTATCTGTTCGGGACGCAGGAATTCAAGAGCCATTTCCACCCGATGCGCAATCTCGGCAACCGGATCGATGCTGGGAGACCTGCAGTCCACACAACCCAATCCAACCTGCCTGTCTTGCGGGATCTGTTCCAATACGTCCATATCGCCCGCCGCGGGCACGGTAAATTCCATTACGTATTGATCCACGTTCAATCGCAGCAGGGCGGGCAGAATCGGTCCGTATCCCCCCTCGCCGACCCAGCCGGCCCGGCCCTTGTTTCTCCTGCACAGATGCACCGCCACGGCCAATCCGTCAACGCCGTCCACAATCTGGTTCAGGAGATCCACGCAGAGGTCCACCTCCCGGTCCGGGTTCTCGTACTTCCCGCGAACATCGGGATCCACAAACAGACAGAGATGCGGATCGTCGAACTGGACCACGTCGGCGCCCACGTCCCGCAGCAGCAGCAGTTCGCCCCTCAGAATCGGCACCAGCGCGCGCATAAACGCCTCGCGCGTGGGATACGCGTCAATCGAACGTTGCGGATGCCACATCCGCTGGCCCAGCAGATAGGGAGAAGGCAGACACACCTTGATGGCTTTACCGGTCCGCGCCTTCAGATATTTCGCCTCTGCCGCGGCAAGACCCGTCCGTTTCGCTTCGACGGGTTCCACGACCGTGTGCCACCAGAGTCCTTCCTTCCGTTCGCGCACGAACCCGTCCGCGACGTCGGCTATAATGCCGATATAGGAACGGCGGCGGTACTCCCCGTCGGAGACGACGTCCAGCCCGGCGGCCTCCTGCAACGCCAGAACGTAGTCAACGGCGGCATCCATCCGGACGGAAAACTCGTCGGGGTCATCAGGCGCTTTTCCGGGATCCAGCAGATCGCGCACAAACTGCGACCGGGGCATGCTCCCGACGACGCCCGCGGGGAATAGAATCCGGTTGCTTCTCAAGCTACCATTCCTCCCGCGCGATCCGGAAATCCTGATTCGTATCGATCTCCATGTACCCTCCGGCCGTCTCCATCAGATGGATCGGGATATCCGCGTTCAGCATCTCCTGGTACAGGTCGATCAGAAACGCTTTCTGAAACGTGGAGGCCGATTGAAAAGGCCGCCCGTTGTAGAGCGACTTTGCCCGGTGATAGGCATCCCGCAACTGCACGGTTCCGTCCGGTCCGAATCGTGCGATGCCCGTATACTCGCCGTGGGCGATTTCGCCGGGCAGGTGCCTTCCGATCGCCACCACCCGGTTGCCCACACTTGCCACTTTCTCCGCGTCGTTCTCGGGATGCTCGGTCCGCTTCCGGTATCGCGTACGCCACGCCGTGTCGCAGACCAGCGTGATCTCGTGCAAACTGCGCATCAGGTTCGAGACAATCTCAGGTCTGTAGAGAATGTCCGAATAGGCGCAGACGAATCCATCGTCCATGTGGAATTCCGCGTGCATCAGAGACATCAGGATGTTGTTATTGGGCCAGTCCGCGTTGTGACAATACGTAAGGCCGGGATACTCGGTCTGCACCTGCTCGATGCGGTAGCCGCCGACGAAGACGATCTCGCGCAGGCCGGCCGAACGCAACGCATGAAGGCCCCAATCCAGAATGCGCCTGCCCTTCACTTCGGCGAGGCATTTCGGCGCGTTCTTCGTGTGCGGCATCAGGCGCATTCCTCTTCCCGCACCGATGATGATCGCTTTCAACGTCGGAAACCCTTCCGCTAAACGTCTACAGGAAAAATCCGGGACAGGAACAACGCCAGAAAACGACCGGCGTCCACGTCCATCGCGCATCTCACCGGCGGTCCCTTGCGGTTCCCGTCCACCGTGAAGGACCGACGGTCCGCTACCACTTGCCCCGCGGTGAGATCACCCTCGGTCTCCACGTCCGCGAATACCGTCTCGATGCGGAAAAGGGACGGATCGATCGCCAGCGCCACGGCCATTGGATCGTGCAGAAAGAACCGGCGCCCCGCCTGTAGCCGCATCGCAAGCTCCATGGCCGGCCGCACCGCTTCCATCACAAATCGACCCGCTGGCGTGGCGGGCATCTCCGCAAGGTGCGTTGCCGCCAGCGCCACCCGATGCGTCACGTCCAGCGGCGCCAGCGTTATACTTGTGCCGGAACGAACGACCTGCCTCGCGGCGTCGGGGTCCGCGAAGAAATTGAACTCCGCCACGGGCGTAACGTTTCCGGGCTCCTCAACGGCGCCGCCCATCACACACACCTCGCGGGCTTTCTTCAACACCCCGGGCGCCCGAGCTTCCGCCAGAGCCAGGTTCGTCAGCGGCCCGACGGCGATCAACGTCACCTCTCCCGGCCGTGCCGAGAGGGTTTCGATCATAAACGAGATCGCGTCACCCGATGGCGAGCGGTCCGGCAACGGCAGTGCGGAATTCCCCAGTCCTCCGGTCCCGTGCACCTCGGTGGCGTAAACGGCTTCCTTCCGAAGCGGACCGCCAGCGCCGCTGTATACCGGAATCCCGCCGCGACCGAGCAACTCCAGCACCTTCAGCGCGTTTCCGGTTCCGATGTCCAGGGGCACATTGCCGCTCACGGTGCAGATGCCAAGCACATCCAGTTCGGGGGAACCCAGCGCCAGCATGATGGCCAGGGCGTCGTCCACACCCGGATCCGCATCCAAAATCACCGGCCGGCTGTCGGATGACTCAATCCCCATACAGCGGTCCGAACTTTGCCTTCAGATGCGTCATCAATGCCCTGTGACCCAGGGGTTCCCCTGAAACCTCCGCCACCAGTTCCGTTGCCCGGTAGCGCATCCCGTGCCGGTGGATCCTTTCCCTCAGCCACCCCAACAACGGACCGTACTCTCCTTCGGCGAACTGTCCGTCGAGATCGCCCAGGTCCCTGCGGGCCGCTTCGAAAAACTGAGCGGCATACAGATTTCCCAACGCATAGGTCGGGAAATAACCGATCAGTCCGGAGCTCCAGTGCACGTCCTGAAGACATCCGTGCGCATCGTCCGGCGGTCTCAATCCGAAATCCCGCTCGAACCGCTCGTTCCACGCGCCGGGAACGTCCGCTACCGCCAGATCGCCCTCCACGAGCGCCTCCTCCAGCTCGAATCGTAGCATAATATGCAAATTGTACGTGGCCTCGTCCGCTTCCACCCGGATAAACGACGGCCGCACATCGTTGACCGCGAAATAAAACGCATCCGGTGAGACATCCGCCAGAGCCGCGGGAAACACGTCCCGCGCTTTCGGGAAGAAATGCGTCCAGAACGCCCTGCAGCGCCCCACGAAATTCTCCCACATGCGGGACTGGGACTCGTGAATTCCCAGAGACACGGCATCTCCCATCGGCGTTCCCGAATGCGCGTCATCCAGTCCCTGGTCATACAGGCCGTGACCTGCCTCGTGCAGCGTTCCGAAGAAAGCCTGCGCAAACCGGTTGCGATCGTACCGGGTGGTTATTCTCGTATCTCCGGGGCCGATCCCGGAACAGAATGGATGTACGGTCTCGTCCAGTCGCCCTCGCTCGAAGTCGAATCCGATGGCCGCCGCCGCCGCGATCCCGAACGCGGTCTGATTCGCAATGGGATAGTCGCGTGTCAGAATCGACGCGTCCGGCGCCCTTCCGGAATCCACAATGGCCGCGACCAGCGGGGCCAGTTCGTCACGGAGCGCGCCGAAAACCCTCTTGAGATTCTGTGAGGTCTCTCCGGGTTCAAACCGGTCCAGGAGCGCGTCGTATGCCGAGCCTCCGGCCCTTAGCGCCTCCGCCGCCTCCCTGGTGAGCCGCAACACCTCCTCCAGGTGCGGCCGGAACGTCTCGAACGCGGATTTCTCACGCGCCTCCTGCCAGGCCTGCTCCGCCAGCGTGGTCGCCTTCGCCAGCGCCACCACCAGAGACCGCGGCAACTTCGTCCGTCTGTCGTATTCACGCCGGATTTCCCTGACGTTAACGGCGGGCGCCGAATCCGGCGTGAATTGCTCATCGCCTTCCTCGATGCGCGACAGCAATTCGCCAATCTCGGGCGCCGTCGCCCGCTCGTGCGAAAGGCCGGCAAGCAGCGCGTGCTGCTCGGCGCGGTGCGCGGCGCCGCCACGGGGCATGTAGGTGCGTTCGTCCCACCCCAGCACGGCCGCGCAGGACTGGAGCAACTGAAGTTCCTTCCATCGGCCGATGAGGTCTTCGTAAGCCCGCTGCATGGACATTATAATTCTCCCTTTACCGACGACACTTTCGAATGCCGCTGCAATCTAACCCACGCCACGACTACGGTCAAGCGGATTCACCATATACACCGATACCACGGGCCTGACATTGACAATCATCGCTGGACGGGATATATTAGAAAGCGAGGAGTGAGGAGTGAGAAAAACCCATTTTGCCTTCTCTCTTCTCACTTCTCTCCACTCTCTCCTCGACTTTCTCCTCTTTCAACCACACACGCAAAGGAGGCGCCGAGTGCCCAGAATCGACATTGAATACTGCGCGGCTTGAGGCTACGAAGATCAGACCGTCAGTTTGACGGACAGGCTGCTGAGAGAATTCAAGCAGGACATCGATAGCTTCACGCTGATTCCCGCCGGCGGCGGGCGTTTTGAAGTCACCATCGACGGCGAACTCGCTTTCTCCAAGCTCAAGGAGGGCCGATTTCCCGAGTACGACGAGATCCAGCCCGAAGTCTCCAAACGCATATAATACATGGTTGTAAACCGAGGGTCGAGACTGTTGATCACCGTCTCATCACTTTTTTGCCTTGGATCCTGCAATCGCCGCCGAACGCCGATACTGCGGAACTCGTCATTACAACCGGACTGGAGCCCGATGAACAGTAAGTGTCTGTGTAATCTCATACTCCTGTCGGCCCTTGTCGGCTCGGGATGGATTGCAGGTTGCGCCGGGAGGAACGTCTCCATTCTCGTAACCCGTCCTGCTGAGATCAACCTGAGCCAGTATGACAGGATCACGATTGGAGAGATAAGGGGTTCGGGGAGCGGAATCGTATCCAGACTCAGCGATCTGGGCAAGTTCCTTCAGGGCGTGGAATCCGGAGACGCCTGGATTCGACGATTCGCAGCCGAGACGTCGCAGGCCCTCGCACGGACCGATCGATTCAAACTTCTCGACTATGAGCGCCTGAAGGCCGGACGCAGCCGGGAAGGCGATAACACCAACGTAATCCTCATTTCGGGCGGGCTCCTTGCCTACGACTACGATGAGGAGGAAATCAACGAAGACGTTAAGAAGAAAAACAGAAAGACGGATAAGGGAAACACCGTGCGGGAATACAAACGCAAGGGTACCGCGCGAGTGGAGGTCCAGCTGCGAGTTGTGGATTGGCGCACGTCAGAGATATTGGCCAGCCGGAATTTTTCCAGACGTGAGACAATAAGGACCTCGGGTAAGACGCCGGAGAAGGCAAGCATCGACAATGCCGCCCGCAGGCGTCTCTTCGCGGAATGCCGGGCCGATATCGTACGGGCCATCGAACGGATGATCGTGCCGTATACGGAGCGGATGAATGTCTCCTTTGAAACCGCCAAGGAAATGCCGGAACTGGAACACGGCTTCAGACTGGTTCAAGCCGGCAACTGGGATTCCGCGGTGGACGTCTTTGTGGCGGCCGTGGAGACTTATTCCGATTTGCCCGAAGTCCATAAGGCTTATTACAATCTCGGCCTGAGCTGCATGTATACGGATCAGTTCGATCGGGCGCGAACCGCTTTGCAGCAAGCCAATGCCAGGAAATCCAGCGGAAAATACCGGAATGCCATCCTGGAACTGGACAGACGCATGGAAGAAAAACGCCGGCTCGATGAGCAGACGAGGACCGATCGAGGGACCGGTGAGGACGACACGGCAACGACTGAGGAGCAATAGGCGGCAGCCCGCAAGCGCGTCCGCGAAGACCGCTGGGGATTTTAAGACAGCTTCTAAGGGAGGATCGAGAATATGCCCGTCACCAGAAGGCAGTTTCTGAAGTCGGCGACCGCCGTCACCGTGGGATTCCAGGGGCTGCAGCACCTCGTGGTCTGGGGGGAAGCCACCGCGAAGGAGATCGCTGCCGGCTACGGACCCATGCTACCGGACCCGGGCGGGATCATCGATCTGCCCAAGGGCTTCACCTACCGGGTGATCTCCCGCACCGGCGACGAGATGGACGACGGCCTGCGGGTGCCCGGACTGCCCGACGCCATGGCCGCCTTTCCCGAGGCGGAGGGTCGGACCCTCCTGGTCTGCAACCACGAGCTCAGTGCGGGGGCCCGCAAGGTCGGCGCCTTCGGCGATGAGAACGAGCGTCTCGGCAAGCTGCCGCGCGAGCGGTTCTACGACTGGGGCCACGGCGACCCGCCCCAGGGAGGAACGACGACCTTCGTACTCGGCTCCGACGGTGAGCTGGAGAAACATTACCTCAGCCTGGCAGGCACCGTGCGCAACTGCGCCGGCGGCCTCACCCCCTGGGGAAGCTGGATCACCTGCGAGGAAACGACCCAGCGCGCCGACGACGACCACGAACAGGACCACGGGTACAACTTCGAGGTTCCGGCGGGACCGGATACCGGGCCGGTGGAGCCGGTGGCCCTGAAGGCGATGGGCCGCTTCAACCACGAGGCCGTGGCCGTCCATCCGGCCACGGGCATCGTCTATCAGACCGAAGACGCCGGCGACGGTCTCATCTACCGCTACCTGCCGGACGAGCCGGGACGTCTCGCGGCCGGTGGCCGGCTGCAGGCGCTCATGGCCCACGACCGGCCGAGCCTGGAAACGGACAACCACAAGTCGCAGACCGTCGCTCCCGGAGACCGCCTGGCCGCGGCCTGGGTCGACATGGAGGACGTGGAGTCACCGGAAAATGACCTGCGCGACCAGGGCTTCGACAAGGGCGCCGCCCGCTTCTCCCGCGGCGAGGGCATGTGGTACGGCCGGGAGGCCGTCTACTTCGCATGCACCAGCGGCGGCAAGAAGAAGAAGGGACAGGTGTGGCGCTACGAGCCGAGCCCCAACGAGGGGACACCCGACGAAACCGCCGCGCCAGGAACCCTTGAGCTGTTCATCGAGCCCAACGACGGCAACCTGGTTGAGAACTGCGATAACCTCACGGTGGCGCCCTGGGGCGACCTCGTACTTTGCGAGGACGGCGGAGGGGACAACCATCTGGTAGGGGTCACGCCGGAGGGGTGGCTCTACAAGCTCGGCCGCAACGCCTTCAACGAGTCCGAGTTCGCCGGCGCCACGTTCTCGCCCGACGGCCGCACGCTCTACGCCAACATCCAGTCGCCCGGGATCACACTGGCCATCACCGGGCCGTGGACGGGCTGAGCCACGGCCCTGGTCAAGTCACTGGCGCCGCCGCGACCGGAAAAACGAGAAACGGCGGTGTGGCGTGGAGGGTATACGTTCACCATGTCAATGCCAACTACACGCAAGGCGCCCGACCCCAAAGCCTGCGCCGTCGCCCGGGCTGTCGGCGAAGCGGTCCGCCCGAACCGGGTCATCCTGTTCGGCTCTCGCGCCCGGGGCGACTACAGCCCGCATTCGGATATCGACCTGCTCATCATTACCGACTCCGATTTCACGAATCAGCAGGAGTATCAAGACACGAGCGCGGCGGCCCACCGCAAGGTCGACGAACTGTATGGGGACCTGATCGGCGTGGATCTGGTCCACCTGGGCGAGAAATCCTTCCACGACGGTCGCCGGGCGCGAAACCACGTGGCGGGCCAGGCCGTCCGGGACGGTTTTGACGGGAATGGCGACAAGGTAGACTACGACAACCCGGAACCGTCCAACTGGCCTGACATTCGGCAGCGCATCGCCAATGCCAGGCGGAGTCTCAGAGATCTTGAAGTCCTTGCGGAAGACTCAAGGTCTTCTCAGGAAGCCATCGGGTTTCACGCTCAGCAGGCAATGGAAAACGCGCTGAAAGGGTGGATTTCCGCGCTCGACGCCGACTATCGTAACACGCACGATCTGGCGAAGCTTGCCGCTATCGTGCGGCGGCATCCCGATGAAATCCACACGCCGGCCGGCGAGAAGCTGGCGTGGCTGACCGGGTACGCTGTACGATACCGCTATGCAGACGCGCAGGTGGTCATTGAAGACCGCGATGCACTGCTCTCGGCGGTCACCGAAACCGTCGAAGCGATTATCGACCGCATACGTACACTGAATGCTACACCAAATGAGGATCCCTGGGCCGAATAAGGCTGACCTTAGATCCAGGGTCTAACGCACAGTTTCGTTTGTGCAGCAGAAACGAGGGTCGAAGCCGCTCACGCTTCGACCCTCGTTTTTCTGATGAATTCCTTCCGATGGTTTCGGCCTTTATCCTTTTCAATCGCTCAAATCGGCTGTCGCTGCCGCATAGCCGCATTCCCTGACTCCAGACGCCGCCATCCAACTGGCGTCCTCCGGCACGTCAATATCTCCTTCGAATAACCGGATTGAACCGGGCGCTCCCGGCGAATGATGGGAATACCACGCACATCGTCACGAGCGAGTTTACTTGCTCCCCGGACTGAATTGCGTGTTCAGTCTGGTCGGATTTCCGCATCTGGTACTTCTGCAGGATCCCAGGAATGAGTGGGGTCCCGCGGCGAAAGGGTTGAGTATGTCCGTGGCTGGAATGCCAGCAATAATTCAACAAAAATGTGCGAAAAATCACAACTAATTCAACAACAATACGACAAATTGACGTCGGGAACTTCTCGTTTGTACAGGTGTTCAATCTAAACAACGACGCGAGCGGCAGCGCGCTGAACGGATGGAGCCGTTTCACCGTGTCAAATAGTGGTCACTACGCCATCGCATTGACGACAAAGTGCGCAACAACGTCGGCCAGGGATGGCGGCAGCCTCGGTGCACAGGTCGGGACCGATGTCCGGCCGCGGCCCTGGGCACCGGGTTGGGATCGTCGCTGCTCCCGTCCGTTCCGTCCGGTTGGCGCCCGCCGGGGAGGGTGTGGCAGCTTTGTAATGCACATTCCGGCCAGCCACCCAAGAGAACACAGGAGATCGATTTCATGCGCAACTCAAACCGCAAGACTGTGCGGCTGCTAATCGCACCCATTTCAATGTTTTTGCTGAACGTCGGCCTTACCGCGTGCGGCGGCAAGGGCCTGGGTTCCGAAAGCGGTTCCTTCGTGAGCGACGGCAACAGCCACGGTGTATTCAAGTCCATTCAGTTGGCGAAGGAAGAGAGCTTTTCGGGTCTTCTGAAAGACACCGAAGTTGCGATCCTCTTCGACCCGGTCAACCGCAAGTTCGTCGGACGGCTGCGCAATGAAGCCGCCGCCGCAGTCTGCGACGTCAGAGCCTCGGTTCTGCTGGACGGCGCCGTGACCGTCAACACCACGACGTCAGGCGTACCGTACAATTTGGCAGGACTGACCCGCGATGGCCGCGCGAGCTTCGAGTTCCAGGTTTCCGACGCCTCCTTTAATGCGTGGAGCTTCCAGGTCGAGACCTTTGGTTGCAGCAGCGCGCCCTCGGGAACGAAAAGCCGTTCAGGCGAAGGTTCGGGCGAGCACGGCGATTCGGGCGAAGGCTCAGGAGAGGGCGGTTCCGGCGAAGGCTCCGAGGGTTCGCCGCCTATACCGATTACAGAACCCTACTCCGGGACGTTCCAGAACCAGAACTTCGAATTTGCCTACGACGCCGCGAACCGCGCATTCCGGGGAACCGTGGAAAATCCCACCGGCCTGACCATCTGCCAGTCGCGGACCGAAATCCACGCGAGCGCCGGCAACCGGGTCATTGAACTGGGACCGACGATTCCGGTGGACCTGGCGCCGGGCGACATCATAAAGATCGTCATGTCGGCGCCTGGACACGCACTGGATACCTACGTGTTGCACCCTGAGTCCAGCCCCTGTCAATAACGAGTGGTCGCCAGGGCCGGGCGCCCGTCTATGGCGTCCGGCCCTGGCGTGTAAGGGCGCAAAAGCCACAACGACGTGAAGCGCCTGATTCTTCTCACAATGAGAACGAGGGTCGAGGCAATGTATAAATGCCTCGACCCTTCTTTGATTCCCGATCATGTCTTCCAGCGTCTGCGCCATCGCGGCTTCGCTACTTTTGGCCGCAACTGTGTGTTTCCACAATAGGCCGCAGAATTATCCGCTAAATGGTCACCTCACATCTGCGCCGACGGTCTGACGAAGCTCGTGTGAAAGTGGGGCGGACATTCCTGCCTGCCCGCCTCATTGGCCGACCGCGGGACTTCAGACACAAGAGGCTTAGCCGTTTATACTAACGGACGCCCCTTTTTTTCCCGTGCCCCGTCTTCGAACTGGCGGTGAGCCGAAGTCCGCTGGGTGCGTCCGCGTGTAGTGCGTCACGAGGGATCCTTTCCATCTGTGTCAGTCCTATTGGATGACCATATGTTTCGGCCGCTTTATTGCCCTGTGTGTCCAATTTCCGTATATTGATTTGACTTACGACGAATGCAGATGGGTTGTTTTCCCGCGATAGAAAGGAAAACGGCTGTGCTGTGCGGAAGGTCTACGTACACGATGACAAAGTTCCGGACACGCAACGCACCCGACCCGAAAGCCTGCGCCGTCGCCCGTGCTGTCGGCGAAGCGGTCCGTCCGGACCGGGTCATCCTGTTCGGCTCGCGCGCCCGGGGCGACTACAATCCGCATTCGGACATCGACCTGCTCATCATCACCGACTCCGACTCCACGGATCGGCGAGCGTATCAGGAGACGAGCGTGGAAGCCCACCGCAAGGTCGAGGAAATGTACGGCGTTTCAATCGGCGTCGACCTGGTACGTCTGAGCGAGCGGGCCTTCCACGAGGGTCGTCGGGCGCGAAACCACGTGGCCGGCCAGGCTGTCCGCGACGGTTTTGACGGGAACGGCGACAAAGTCGAATACGACAACCCGGAACCGACCAACTGGCCTGATATAAAACAGCGTATTGCCAATGCTGAACGCGAACTCGGTGTTCTAAAGGCTCTCGTAGTGGCCAATTCCGCTCAGGAAGCCATCGGGTTTCACGCGCAGCAGGCTCTCGAAAACGCACTTAAGGGCTGGATATCCGCGCTCGACGCAGACTACGGCAATACCCACGATCTGGCGACGCTCGGCGCTATCGTGCGGCAGCATCCCGGTGAAAACCACATCCCGTCCGGCGAGAAGCTGGCGTGGCTGACCGGGTACGCTGTGCGATATCGCTATTCGAACCCGCATGTGGTCATCGAAGACCGCGATGCGCTGCTCTCGGCGGTAACGGAGACCGTCGAAGCGATTGTCGACCGCATACGCACGCTGTATGCAACGACAACAGAGGGGCCCGGCTTGGAATAGGGACGTATCGTCCGCATGGTATACCCATGATCGTTTGCGCTTCCGTGTTGGAGACCACAGAAGCGCTGCCGGGACGACCTGAGATCCGGGCCTCAACGCGAATTGGCAACTGTCCGAAAAAACAAGGGTCGAATCTGCTCAAGCTTCGACCCTTTTCTGTTTTCCGATCTTCGCTTTCAGTTTTCCCCGGTTGGTTTCACTCGCCGGGATCCGCCGTTACGGCCGGTCGGCGGCGGTTGCCGGTGCGGGGGGACGGCCTGCTCCCCGCGGTCCCCGAGCGGTGCTTGGCCGGCGCCATTCTCTTTTTGACGAGGGCAGTGTCCAGCACCTTGTCCATGTGGGCGGCGAACACCAGTTTCACGTCCCTGCGAACGATATTCGGCACTTCCTCCAGGTCCTTCCGGTTCCGTTCGGGCAGGATCACCGTCCGGATGCCCGACCGGTGAGCCGCCAGCACCTTGTCGCGAATGCCGCCGACGGGCAGTACCTTGCCTCGCAACGTAATCTCCCCGGTCATCGCCACGTCCTTTCGGACCGGCCGGCCCGTGAAGACCGACGCCAGCACGGCCGCCATCGTTATCCCCGCTGACGGGCCGTCTTTCGGCACGGCTCCCGCCGGCGCGTGAATGTGTACGTCCCTTGCCTCGTTGAACTTTTCCGGCAACCCCAGGCTTTCCCATCGGGAGCGAACGTACGTCATCGCGGCCTGCACGGATTCCTGCATCACGTCGCCAACCTGACCGGTCAGATTGAGGTTTCCGCCGCCAGGCATCAAAGTGGCCTCCACGAACATCACGTCCCCGCCCGCGGACGTCACCGCCAGGCCGGCCGCAACACCCACTTCATCGTGGTCCTCGGCGATCTCGTGCTGGAACTGCCGGGGCCCAAGGTATTCCTGCAAATGCCCTGTCTTCACCCTCACCTTTCGCTTCCGGCCCTGCGCGAACCGGCGCGCCACCTTGCGGCACAACGTACCGACCGCCCGCTCCAGGTTGCGCAGCCCTGCCTCACTGGTGTAGTAGCGAATCAGGCCAGATATCGCTTCGGTGTCGATCTCCAGCCGCCTGGCCGTCAACCCGTGTTCTTCGAGCTGTCTGGGCACGAGATAGCTGCGGGCGATCTCCAGCTTTTCCTGCTCGGTATAGCCCGGCAGTTCAAGAACTTCCATCCGGTCCAGCAGTGCGGGCGGTATCGTATGCAGCGTGTTTGCTGTAGCGATGAACATGACCTGTGAAAGATCGAACGGCACATCCAGATAGTGGTCTTCGAATCGGCAATTCTGCTCCGGGTCCAGCACCTCCAGCAGGGCCGCCGACGGATCGCCCCGGAAGTCGGCGCCCAGTTTGTCGATCTCGTCCAGCATGAAAACCGGATTGTTCGTGCCCGCCCGGCGCAATCCCTGAATAATCCGGCCGGGAAGCGCGCCGACGTAGGTCCGCCTGTGGCCCCTGACTTCTGATTCGTCCCGCACGCCGCCCAGCGAAACCCGGACAAAGGTGCGGTGGAGCGCACGCGCCACGGATCGCCCCAGCGACGTCTTTCCCGTGCCCGGAGGACCCACCAGGCAGAGAATCGGTCCCCGCATATCGTTTTTCAGCCCGCGCACGGCCAGGTATTCCAGGATCCGGTCCTTCGGCCTTTCGATTCCGTAATGGTCATCATCCAGAATCTTCTGCGCCCGGTCCACGTCGATACGATCTTCGCTCGCTTTGCTCCATGGCAGTTCCACCAGCCAGTCGAGATACGTTCGAGACACCGTATATTCGGCGGATTCGCCGGGCATCTTTTCCATTCGCGAAAGCTCTCGATCAGCGGCCTTTCGAGCCTCGTCCGGCATGCCCGCGGCCTCGATCTTTGAGGACAAACCCTCCATTTCTTCGTCTTCGTCTCCGCTTTCCCCCAGTTCCTCGCGAATGGCCTTGAGTTGCTGCCGAAGGAAATATTCGCGCTGCGCGTCATCCATGGACCCGGCCGCATCGCTCTCGATCTTCTGCCGCAGCTCCAGGATTTCCACTTCCCGCGTAAGAAACTTGTGAATCAACTCGAACCTGAGACGCAGGTTGAGTTCGGACAAGACCTCCTGGCGTTCCTCGAACCTGATGTTGAACTGGGAAGCGATAAAATCCGCCTTCTGTTCCTGTTCGCTCAGAGAATCCAGCGCCGCCATCAGCTCTTTGGGCACGTTGGGCACCAGATCCATCGCCTTCTTGAACAGACCCAGCACGTTCCGGGAGAGCGCTTCCAGCTCATTGGTCTTTTCCGCCCAACCCTCCAGCACCCTGACCCGTGCCAGGGGATAGGGCGTGGTCTGAATCAGTTCCTCCAGACCCACGCGGGCAATCCCGTTCACAAGAACCTGCAGCTTGTTGTCCGGCGTTCGCTGCATCCGGACCACCTGCACCGCCGTCCCGACCTGATACAGGTCCTCGGCCTGAATATCACTTTCCGCGTCGCCGGCCTCGTCGTCGGGTTCGGAATTCCCCTGTTCCGGACCCGGTTTCTGCCCGAACAATGCGACAACCCGGTGTCCCCCGTTTACCGCCGTTTCCACGGCACGGATCGCCTGTTCGCTTTCGATCAGCAATGGTGACAACATATACGGAAAGATGACGACTTCTTTGCTTCTCAATACAGGCACTTCGCCCGGGACGTGGGTCCGGTCGATGACTTCGATGCTCTCTGACGTTTTCTCGTCCGACATCCGATTCACTCCTTCTGTGTATCAGGCATTCCGATTAGTGCAATGTCGCGATGGTTTAACCCCTGGTTTTCCTCCCCCTTTCCTTTAGGAGAGGGGGTTGGAGGGAGAGGTCCGCCGTTCGCGCTCGTCCACATGATAGCGCTGACGTCAACTGATTCGATTTTTCGCCTTTAGCTGACGGCTGATAGCTGATTGCCAAAAGCGTCTGTCGATGCTTCTCGGCGGTACAATATCGTGAATCTGTTACAAGCCCATAGAGCATGCAACATTCGTACCTTAAGGAGTGTACCGCCTCTATCATATTGGAATTTATCATGTTATGACATATCAATCCGGTCGACAAAATATTTCGATTTCGAATGGACCACTTGAAAACCAGGGAACTGCCATTTTGGCAGATCGATATACGCCAGTCAGCGTCGATTTCCTGTTGAAGCCAGGACGTCGAATCCATATATTGGCGCCAGTGTTCTGTCCCAGAGACAAGTTGCCAATGTCTCTCTGGTTCTCTTACTCGCAAGCCAAACCTCCGGACCGACCTGGTCGGCTCCTTTCAACACGGTTTCGACCTGATGAAGATTATTGGCATCCAGACAATCGCCCTGAGGGGCGCAACGCCTAAATCCGGCTGGACGGCCGAAACGCCGCCGTCGGAAAACCTGCACACGCTGTTGGAAGTGCATACGGACAGCGGCCTGACCGGGCTGGGAAGCGTGGCCACCAGCAGGGCCCTCGTCGACGCCGCGCTGGATCTTCTGAAACCCCACTTTATCGGCGAATCGGCCATCGAACCGGAACGCGTCTCCGAAAAACTCCACCAGTCGACCTTCTGGCAGGGCCGGGGCGGCTCGGTCACGCACGCCATTTCGGGCATCGACATCGCGCTGTGGGACCTCCTGGGCAAAGCCAGCGGACAACCCGTGGGTCGCCTCCTGGGTGGATATTACCGACACAGGATCAAGCCCTATGGCTCCCTCCTCTTCGAGGCAGACGACGCTGCTTTCAAACAGACTCTGGCGTCGGCCGTTTCCCGGGGTTTTCGCGCGCTCAAGCTCGGCTGGGGACCCTTCGGCCGCGAGGACAGGCGCACAGACGAACGTCTCGTCAAGCTCGCTCGAGACACGGTGGGACCGGACGTCGAACTGATGGTCGACGCGGGCGGCAGCGATCAGTTCTGGCCGCACGGCTACAAGTGGGCGCTGGAAACCGCGCGGATGCTGGCCGGCTACGACGTGGTCTGGTTCGAGGAAGCCCTGCCGCCGGACGATCTGGAGGGATTCATCGCCCTGCGTCAAAACGCCCCTGTCCCCATTGCCGGAGGCGAGGTCCTGACCCGTCGACAGAGCTTCATTTCCTGGATTGCGCGCGGCGCCTTCGATATCGTTCAGCCGGACGCCACGAAAGTCGGCGGCCTTTCGGAGACCCGCCGCATCCTCTGGCACGCCTGCAATCACAACGTGCTGCTGGTCACCCACGGATGGAACACCGCCGTTGGCCTGGCGGCCGACCTCCATCTTGCCGCCGCCCATCCCACGGCCCGCTGGGTGGAATACATCACCCCGTCGCCCTACATAGAAGACATCCTCACCGAACCTTTCCAGCTCGACGACGACGGCCTGCTTACCATACCCACCACTCCGGGACTGGGGATCGAGCTGGACCGGGAAAGGGTGAGACGTTATTCCGGGTAGGAGTCAGAAAATGAAAATTGGTGTTATGGGTGTCCATTACGGACACATCGGCAGCATGTTCAGGTCCGCGGTCAACGCCTCCAACGCAGAACTCGTCGGCATCGTGGAACCCGACGACGCCCTGTACGAACAATACACGCGTGACGTCGACGTCCCCCGCTATCCCACGTTGACGGACATGCTGGACGCGACCCGCGCCGACGTGGTCATGGAAGGCGTGGGCCACCACGAGAAGGTGGACATGATCGAAACCTGCGCCGCGGCGGGCGCCCATGTGTTCCTGGACAAACCGCTCTGCCGATCTCTGGACGATTGGAATCGTATCCGAACCGCGGTCCAGCGTCACAACATCCGCCTGACCATGTTCTACACGTCGCGCAGCTATCCGCCCTTCATCGCCCTGAGGGAAGCCGTACTCGCGGGAGAACTCGGCGAGATCGCCAGCCTGATCTCCACCCATCCCCACAAACTCGGCCCCTGGGCTCCCGACTGGTATTTCGATCCGCAGATCTATACGGGCACCTTCAGCGACGTCGCGTGCCACGGAGTCGACCAGGTCCGCTGGCTCACGGGCGCCGAATGCGTGGGCGTGCATGCCCTCGGTACGTGCAAGAGGCATACGCACGGCCCGCAAAAGCTCGAGATGGACCACATTCAGGCATCGTTTCAGTTGAGTACCGGAGCCTGCGCGCTTCTCACCGCGGATTGGCTGACTCCCGAAGACTCTCCGTCATTCGGCGACACCCGCTTCATCGTCATGGGCACGAAGGGATCGGCCCACCTCCGGGCGTATGCGTCAGACAGTCTGCTCATCGTTGCCGACGGCAAGGGCGCGTACGAGCCCGAGTTCCCGCCTGAGCGCAACAGCAGCTTTGTGGAAACGATGGTAGACGCGTTCTCCGGCGACGAGGAGAACTTCATCTCCACCTCCGACGTGCTGGCCGTTGCCAGAGCATGCATCATGGCGGAAGAATCCGCGCGCCGGGGCGGCGAGTTTCTGAGTATCGAGTAAACCCGCCACAACAGGAGAACTCCAATGGGCACTTTACAGGCAGGCGCCGCCACGGCCAACATCACCCCCTGGCTGGGCGTGACCATTCCCGGGGGACATCGGCCGGGATACGCCGACGACGTCCACGACGAACTCCTGGCCAAAGCCCTCGTCCTGGACAACGGCCATACCCGCGTCGCCTTCATCACCTGCGATCTCATCGCCATGCCGCGGAATATCGCGGACCGCGCGAGGCAGCGCGTGGCGCAGCGGTGCGAAATCCTGATCGAAAACACGATGATCAATGCGACCCACACACACAGCGGGGGCGGCATCGCCGACCTGCTGGGTACGGACGGTGATTCGGACTATATCGAATGGCTCCACCTCAAGATCGCTGACGCCGCAGAACTCGCGTGCCGCCGCCTGCGACCCGCCCGAATCGGCTTCGCAAGCGTGGAGGAAGACCGTATCGCCTTCAACCGCCGCTGGCGGATGAAGGACGGGACCGTGCGGATGAACCCGGGGGTAGCCGACCCAAACCTGATCGAACCCTCGGGCCCCACCGACCCGGAACTCGCGATGGCCTACGTCGAGGATCTGAACGGCGATCCGCTCGCCGCCGTCGCCTGCTACTCACTCCACTACATCGGCGCCGGAGGCGGCATCTCGGCGGATTACTTCGGACACTTCTTCAGGTTGATGCGCCGGTATCTGGGCGGCGAATGCGTCCCCCTGCTGTGGAACGCCGCATCAGGCCAGATCAACAATATCGACTTCAGCGGACGCCGAAGGTGGAAGGACCGGGGCCACGCGCACGCGAAGAAAATGGCCAACGTCCTGGCCGGCCACATGCTCACCGAAATCCAGCTGATGGATATGCAGGATACCCTGGATCTCGCGGCCGCTACCGGTTCGTTCGATTTCTCGCCCAGGACCATCACGCCCGAAGACCTGGAAACGGCCGAACGAATCCTGGCGTCGCCCGACGATCCGCCGCAATACGATGACGGCCCCTTCAGCTGGGTCGTGGGACAGCCCATCCCGCGGTCCATCGTGGACATCTACGCCATGGAATGTCAGCGCCTGGCGAAGCTCCCATCCAGAATGAGCGCCCAGGCGCAGGCATTCAGACTCGGCGACGCCGCCATCGTTGCGCTTCCGGGCGAGGTCTTCGTCGAGTCCGGCCTGGGAATCAAGACCCGGGCGTCCGCCAATCCAGTCTTTGTCGTAAGTCTCGCCAACGGTTACATCGGCTACATCTGTACCGACAGAGCCCTTACCGAGGAGGGCGGATACGAAACCTGGGCGGCCAACTCCTCTCTGGGCGGCGTGGGCACGGCCCCGGCCATGGAGACCCTCGCCGACGACCTGCTGGCGCGGCTCTTCTGAAACAAAAGACCCGACGCATTTTCAGCCTGCGACGGGGATCATTGACGGTTACTGGCGGGTTCGATAATCGACTTTCCCGTCATTCTGAGCGCGGTCGAAACGTCTCCCTATTCAATCACCTCCCGCATCGCTGTCACCGCATCCAGGCGTTCCTGTACCGGATCGAATCCCACGCCGGGCGTTTCGTCCAGCACAACATCGCAGTTTTCGTCCTGTTCGACCCATCGATCCGTAATATCCTCAGCGTAGAATTTCGAAGATGGAAACACGTCCGCCGGATAGGTGAATCCCGGCAGCGTTCCCAGCGCAGCGCAGATTCCCGCGCCAACCCCGCTTTCCAGCATGCCGCCCACCCACGCAGGCATCCCCGCGTCCCGCGCCATATCGTGAATCCGCACCGCGTTGTACAGCCCGCCCACGCGTCCCGGCTTGACGTTAATCACCCGGCAGGCGTCTATTTTCAGCGCCAGCTCGAAGTCGCGGGGACGAGTCACCGATTCGTCCAGGCACACCGGCGTCTCGATCCTGCGCTGCAACTCGGCGTGGTCGATGAGATCCGTATGGTCCAGGGGCTGTTCGATCATCGCCAGGTTGAACCGGTCGAAAGCCGCCAGCGTATCAAAATCCGCCCTGAGGTCGTACCCGGAGTTGCAGTCCACGTGAATCACGGGATCCGGAAAGGCCGACCTCACGGCATCCAACATCCCGATATCCCATCCGTGTTTCACCTTCAGTTTGATCCGCGGAAAGCCCGCATCCACGGCGCCCTGAATCAGCGCGAGGAGCTCGTCGATCGTATCCTGGACCCCGAAATCGGCGCCGCAACGCACCACCGGCTCATCCGCCCCCAGGGCGCGCCAGAGCGGGACGCCCTTCAATTTGCTGTCGAGCGCCCACCAGGCCGTTTCCACCGCGGCTTTGGAGAACGGATTCCCCTTGAAGATCGACAGCCGATTCAGTACCTCTTCGGCGGAGTCCAGCGTATGGCCCACGATCCGCGGCAGAAAGAACTCCCGGGCCGTCTCATATAAGGACCGCGCCGATTCAGGCGAATAGGTGGGGGCGTAGAACGGCGCCGCCTCGCCCCACGCCTCTACCCCGTCGCCGCACAGTCTGACCATCACGGAATGTATCGACGCGTCCTCGCCGTAGGCAGTCCGCCAGGGGGAGATCAGCGGCAGTTCGACGTATCGTATTTCCGCGGAGTCGATTTTCACGGATAGTTCCTCTCTCACAGCCAGTGTGCGTAGGGCCAAAGGGTGGCTGACCGGGTAAAGTTCGCGTCCAGCAGCTTTTCGGTCTCTTCAACGGGGTCGTGGCCGTAACGGCGCACGAACTCCGCCTCGATTTTCCTCTCGAGTTCCGTCGGTTCGCCCAGGGGAAGATCCACCCACGTACTCCCCCGCCTGGCGCTTTCCCGCACGGCAAGGCAGATTTCCCAGTCCTTCAGCGCGTTCTCATGCCCGTACTGCGGCCGGCCGCCGGTGGTAATCGCATTGTGAAAGCTGACGAGAATGCTCGCCTTTGCGACGTCGTCGGCCGACCCGATTCGCCATTTCCGGTAAGGATTCTCCCACACGACCGGCGCATCCGTATCCACGTGCGCGGCGTCCAGAACCGATTCTCCGCCGACGTCCACGTAACGTTCCCGCAGAGCGAATGTACGCGGCGTTTTCTCGTTGTACAGCACGAGCTGACTCTGGTCCAGGTATCCACGGGTCCCTTCCACGTGCCAACCGGTGGGGAAACCCTGCGCCGGGGAGGGGAAGGCGCGCGGCGGCTTTTCGAAGAGGCAGACGATCCCGCCCTCGAACTCGACCACCGCGTGGTCCCACATCACCGTGGTCTCCGGCTCTCCTCCGTAGGCTTCGTACGGCAGCGCAGACACTTCTCCGCAGTAGCCCAGCACCCGCTTCGCCTCTCGGCCCAGCAACGTGCGGACTCCGTTGAACCCGTGATATTGTCCGGTCAGGTACCACAAACGTGAATGCGTCAACTCACCCAGCAGGCCGGCTTCGATAATCATCTTCTTCAATCGTTCCCGCGGCCACAGCCACACCTGCTCCGCCACTTCCCACAGCACACCGTGTTCATCGCACGTCCGCGCAACCGCCCTCGCGAAGCGCCGTGTGAGCCCCACGGGAATCTCGGTGATGACGTGGGCGCCGCGCCGCGCGGCCGTCGTCGCGATCACGCCGTGGGAGTCCTTGGGCGTCATGCTCAGCACGACTTCTGGTGCGGCCGAGGCGAAAAGAGACTTGATATCCGTGAAGCAGGCCGTAGAAGCGCCGGCTGACGCTTCGGCCAGTGCGCGTTCGTCCCGGTCGCAGAGCCCGACCAGTTCGTAATGATCCGTCAACCGGACGATTGTATCGAGATACTGGCGCGCCCGGGAGCCCGGTTCCACGCCCACGCCGATCACCGCAATTCGAAGCCTCTGCATGAGTGCTGCTACCTCCCATTGTCCGTTGCCGTTTTTCTCAATATTCCGAAATATACCGTCGGGTTTCCAGCGGTGTCAACCCCTTTGCGTCCAAGAGCCGGTGCCTGATCATGTCCCTTAATCCTCCACGGTCCCGGTCCGATCTTCCGTCCCATCGTCGAAATACTGTCGTCCGGGCTGTAGGGACCCCGGCGTTTCACCTTCAGCGGTTGACTTCAAACCCCTAACAGAGTATATTCTAACCTTCTATCCAACGCGTGTGTAGACGGTTGAATTTTTTGAAGTTGTAAATAATGTCCTGACCTGAAAACACGATGTCGTGAGGCCACCTTTTCCCTGGATGGAACAGAAGCATGAGCGTGTCCCGAGGATGAATACCCGGAATATCAGAAACTTCTGCATCATCGCCCACATCGACCACGGAAAGTCGACCCTGGCGGACCGCCTCCTGGAAACGACCTCGACCCTTTCTCAGAATGAGATGGTGGACCAGGTCCTGGACGATATGGACCTGGAAAGAGAACGCGGCATCACCATCAAGTCGCACGCCGTCCGTATGGAATACGTGCGTCCCGACGGTCGGAGATACATCCTCAACCTCATCGATACACCAGGACACGTCGACTTTTCTTACGAGGTTTCCCGAAGCCTGGCCGCCTGCGAAGGCGCGCTCCTCCTGGTAGACGCCGCGCAGGGCGTGGAGGCGCAGACGATCAGCAACGTGCTGCTCGCGCTGGATCAGGACCTCGAGGTCATTCCGGTTATCAACAAGATCGATCTGCCCAACGTGGACGTGGACAGGGTGGTCCTGCAGATCCACGACCTCCTGGGCGTCGAAGAGTCCGAAATCCACAAAATAAGCGCCAAAGAGGGCGTTGGCGTCGAGGGCGTGCTGCAGGCGATTATCGACCTCATTCCACCGCCGAAGGGCGATCCGGATGCGGAACTCCAGGCCCTGATCTTCGACTCGATCTTCGACCGGTACCGCGGGGCTGTCGCCTCGGTCCGCGTATTCCAGGGCAGTCTGCAGACCGGCATGCCCATTCGGTTTTTCTCAACGGCGCGAGAGTTCGAAGCCGAGGAAATCGGCGTGCTGCGACTCAGGCGCGTCAAGACGGGCACGCTGCAGGCCGGAGAAGTCGGATATCTCATTGCCGGCGTGAAGGACCTGGAAGAACTCCATATGGGGGACACCGTTACCGGGTGCGACCGGCCGGCCGGGGAACCGCTGCCCGGGTACCAGGAAGTGAAGCCCATGGTCTTTTCCGGCGTCTATCCGGTCGACGCGGAGGACTACACGGACCTCCGAACCGCCCTTGAGAAACTGCGACTGAACGACGCGTCGCTTCGTTTCGAGCCGGAAACGTCCACGGCCCTGGGGTTCGGGTTCCGCTGCGGTTTCCTGGGCCTGCTTCACATGGAGATCGTCCAGGAGCGCCTCGCCCGGGAATTCGACATGGACATCATCACCACGGTGCCCAACGTGGAGTACGAAGTGCTGCTCACCAACGGGGACGTCGAAATCGTGCACAATCCCGCCGAAATGCCGCCGGCCGTTCAGATTGAAGAAATCGCGGAACCGGTACTCAACGCGCAGATTCTGGTTCCGGCGGAATACATCGGCGCGGCCATGCAGGTTGCCCAGGACCGCCGGGGAATCTATATTACCACCGAGTTCGTGGATCCCGCACGCGCGCTGCTGCGTTACGAACTCCCCCTTTCCGAAATCGTGCTCGACTTTTACGACCGCCTGAAATCCGTCAGCCGGGGATACGCCTCGTTCGACTACGAATACAGGGAACACCGGGCCGCCGACCTGGTCAAACTCGACCTGCTCATCAACGAAGACCCGGTCGACGCGCTGTCCGCCGTCGTCCATCGCGACAAAGCCTACGAATGGGGACGGGCAATCTGTTCCAAACTCAAGGAACTCATTCCGCGACAGATGTTCGAGGTTGTCATCCAGGCCGCCATCGGCAGGAAAATCATCTCCAGAACGTCAGTACGTCCCTTCCGAAAGAACGTCACCGCGAAATGTTACGGTGGCGACGTGACCAGAAAGCGGAAGCTTCTGGAAAGACAGAGGGAAGGGAAACGAAGGATGAAACAGGTGGGGAACATCGAGATTCCACAGGAGGCGTTTCTCGCCGTCCTGCGTATGGAAATGTAGAGGATACCCGCGGCCCCCGAGCCGCTATACCAGACAGATGGCAAAATCCGCACGTCGTACGAGGGCCGGTAAGAAGGCCCCTGCCCGGAAGGCACGGAAGGGACGGTCCCGCAGAGGAAAAAAGTCAGTGGCCAGAGAATATCTCGAAGCCATACTGGTCGCCGTCGCCCTGGCGCTGTTTCTGCGGACCTTTGTCGTACAGGCCTTCAGCATTCCCACGGGCTCCATGGAGAACACGCTGCTGGCAGGCGACTTTCTGCTGGCGAACAAGATCGTCTTCGGCGCAAGGATTCCCTTTACGGACGTGCGGCTCCCCGGTTTCAGGAATCCCGAACCGGGGGATATCGTCATTTTCGAGTATCCGAAAAACCCTGCCCGGGACTTTATCAAACGTGTGGTGGCGGGACCCGGACAGGAGGTTGAAATCCGCGACAAGATCCTCTACGTCGATGGAAAGCGCACCGTGGACCCGCCGCTCTCCAAATACACGGACCCGGTCATCCTGCCCGCTTCGTCTCCCGGGGGGATCCGCGACAACATGCGCCTGT
The DNA here is from genome assembly GCA_028874335.1 of Gemmatimonadota bacterium. Taxonomy (GTDB): domain Bacteria; phylum Latescibacterota; class UBA2968; order UBA2968; genus JAAXHE01. The sequence continues at coordinate 31,441 of JAPPJY010000082.1, forward strand.
CGAGAGTTCCCGATGGCCACTATTTCGTTATGGGAGACAATCGCGACAACAGCGAAGACAGCCGCTACTGGAGCTTTTTGGATAAGAGGCGAATCCGGGCGCAGGCGAATATCATCTACTGGTCGTGGGCGCCGGACCCCGGGGCTCCGGCCTTCGAAAACATCCTTTCGATTCCCAGGATGGCCGTCTATAACCTGATCCATGGGTTTGGGCGCGCCAGGTGGAGCCGTATCGGACGGATTGTCAGATGAGGACGTCTCGCGGTTCCATCCGTTCTTGTGTTCGGTGCCGGTTAAAGGTCACCATTTTTCGGCCGATTCATCAATTCTCGCTGCGTCGTTTGCACGCTTCGTGTTGAGCAGTCCAAAGCGGCCTATCGAATCGTGGTCATTGAGCTTGTCGAAATGCCCGAGTTTCGTAATCTGTTTGGCATTCCATTACGACTTTCGCCGACCCTTCGACAGGCTCAGGGGGCAGCTCAGGTTGAAGGCGCTGGATCTGGACACTGTCTTAGTGATACCACCCCGCGCCTCAGTTGCATTTGTAGGGGCTACCCTTGTGGTTGCCCTTCGAAGTTGCGCGGATATCGTTGATTTGCGTCGCTTGACCGTATCGTAAACCGGGTTTTGGCTGACGGCTGAGAGCTGATGGCTGCTCTTGCTGCTTCCGATTGCACATGCCCAGCCTATACATCCATATTCCATTCTGCAAATCCAGGTGTCCCTATTGCGACTTCGCATTCGACGTGGGCAAGACGCACCTGGCGGAGCGGTACACGGCGGCGGTCATCCGCGAGTTCCGGACCCGGCTGCCGGAGATGGGCGACCTCACAGAGTGCGACACGGTCTATTTCGGCGGCGGTACGCCGTCGGAGGTTCCGCCGGACTCGCTGAGTCGAATTCTTGACGCCGCTCGATCGATGTCGCGAATCGCGCCGGATGCGGAGATTTCCGCCGAAGCCAATCCCGAGGACCGTTCGCGGTTTGCGGAGATGGCTGCTATGGGCATCAACCGCCTCAGCCTGGGCGTACAGGCCCTGGACAGCGCTACGCTCCGGGCCCTGGGCAGGCGGCACACGCCCGCCGAGGCCGAGGCCGCCGTGGACGCCGCGCGCCGGGCCGGCTTCCGCAATCTCAATATCGACCTGATCTTCTCCTCGCCCCGGCAGAAGGTTTCCGTGTGGCGGGAAACCCTGGACCGGGCCATAGACATTTTTCCCGAACACGTCTCCGTTTACGGGCTGACCGTCGAGCCGGGTACCGCATTCGGCCGCAGATTGAAGGGAGGCCGCCTTCCGCTGCCTCCCGAAGACACCCAGGCGGAAATGTACGAGGTCGCTCAGGAAATGCTGAGCGGGGCCGGTTACGTCCAGTACGAAGTCTCGAACTTCGCGCAGCCCGGTTTCGCCTGCCGGCACAATATCGCTTGCTGGGAAAGGCGCGCTTACCTTGGCGTCGGGCTTTCCGCCCATTCCTTCTTCAATAACCGCCGGACCTGGAACATCCGCCCGCTCATGGCGTATATAGGTAGTGTGGAATCTTCGGGTGTCGCCATTGACGGGGAAGAGGTCATCTCCTCGCGTGAGAGGCGCCTGGAACAGGTAATGCTCGGCCTCCGCCGCGCCGACGGAATTCCCGAAGGGCTGTTGGGGGCAGGCCGCGGATGGAACTCATTCATTCCCGACCACCTTCTCGAACGTGGTGACGGGCGTGTCCGGCTCACCCGCCGCGGACTCCTGCTGGCGGATCTGGTCTGTGCGAAACTGGTCGGAGAGATGGAATGGAAATCCGCTTGAGAGCGCCCGGCTCCACCTCCAACCTGGGTCCCGGATTCGACGCGCTCGGCCTTGCCCTGACCCTCTACAACCGGGTTGTCATTCGAACCGTATCCAACGACCTGCACCGGAGAGTGTCCATTACCGGGAAAGGCGCAGGGAAACTCCCGCCGGACGAGTCCAACCTTTTCTTCCGGTCGGCGGACGCGGCCGCTCAACACGCAGGCCGGTCCCTGCCCGGGCTGGAAGTGGAGATGCACAACGGCATCCCGCTCTCCCGCGGCCTGGGCAGCAGTTCCACCGCTATCGTAACCGGCGTGTATGCGGCCAACCTGCTCATGGACGAACCCTTTTCCGGTCCCGCCCTTCTCAACCTCGCTACGGAACTGGAAGGTCATCCCGATAACGTCGCGCCATGCCTCCTGGGCGGCCTCGTCATCTGTTCCTGCGAAAACGGTCTCGTCGAGACGATCCGGACCCTGCCGCCTCGGGAACTTCGTGCCGTGGTCGCGGTTCCCCGCTTTGAACTCCAAACGGAAGCCGCGCGAGCGGCCCTTCCGGAACACGTGCCGCACAGGGACGCGGTGTTCAACGTGGGCCGCGCGTGCCTGGTGACGGCGGCGCTGATGAGCGGTGAACTGTGCGCTTTGAAATCCGCGATGCGCGACCGACTCCATCAGCCCTACCGGGCATCGCTCGTGCCCGGAATCGAAGACGTACTCGAAGCCGCGGAAGAAGCGGGGGCCATGGGCGCCTGCCTCAGCGGCGCCGGGCCGACGTTGCTGGCTTTTGCGACCGATGACGCTGCGAGAATAGCAAGCGCCATGAAAAAAGCCTGGGAGCGACAGGACATACCGGTCGACACCGCCGTCCTGCGTGTCGATCGTGACGGGGTAACCACAGAATGACCGGGCTTTTTTCCTATCGCAAGCCGTCTCTTGTCATCCGGATGATTGCGATCGTGCTTACCTGCGGGCTCGTGGCTGAACCTGTTGTGCTATTCGCGCAATCCGGTCCCAGGCGGGAACTCGGCCGCAGGAGGTCCGATAGCAAATCGATCGGCGCAACGCTGCAGCCGGACGAAATGCAGGGCCTGGACGTGAAGTGGATCGGTAAAATCGCTTACGACGCCATTATCCGCTCCGAGCGATATATCGTCGGTCCCGGCGATACGTTCAGCATACACATCGAAGCCGGCGAGGAACCGGTGACGCACCCCGTTCTCGTCAATGCGGAAGGCAAACTGGTCATTCCGTACGTCGGCGCCATCCAGTTAGCGGGACTCAACCTTGGAGAAAGCCGGCAGAAGATCCAGGAAGCGGTCAGCGACCGCCTGAATCGGCTCGATGTCCAGATCTCGCTCACCCGGCTACGCAGTTTTCCCGTCAACGTCGTAGGACAGGTGACCCATCCCGGTACATACATGGTAGAGGGTACCGAGCAGGTTTCCGAACTGATCAGCCAGGCGGGCGGGCTGCTGCAGCCACCGGACGGCAGGGCTTCAAACCGGAACATCCGGATTCAGCGGCTATCCGAAACAGGCAGGCCGATGGATACGGAACGCAGGGCGGACCTCGCCCTGTGGCGGCTTTCGGGCGATATCGCCCACAACCCCTTCCTGCTGGATGGCGACCAGATCTTCGTGCCGGCGCTCACGGACTCCGTGCGCATCTCTGGCGCGGTCTATAAACCCGGGAGCTACGAATTCGTCTCCGGCGATCGTGTTTCCAACCTGATTGCTCTTGCCGGGGGAATGCACGGAGATGCTGCTACCGCCAGCGCCGGCCTGCTCCGTTCTCTTTTCGCCGAAGGAAGCGAAGAACGGCACGCCATCCGGATTTCGCAGGCGCTGGCCGGCGACGCTGATGCGGACCTGCCGCTTCGCGCGGGAGACAAGCTCCACGTGGCCGTAAAGGAAAGACGGGTCAACGTGGAAGGCGAAGTGTACTTTCCCGGAACCTATTTCATCGGTGCCGGGATGACGCTGAAAGATCTGATCGGGAAGGCAGGCGGATTCACGTCCAGAGCCTCACTCGCCCAGTCCATCGTGATTCGCCGCGTCGAGTTTCCGAAAGGGGTGGCCGGTCCCAGACAGCTGCAGAGCGTTGGTCCCATCAGCCTGACCGACGCCCAGCGGACCTATATGGCCATGCAGAAACAGCAGATGTCGGGGCGCCTGCCGGTCGATTTCTTCGCTCTTTTCGAGAAAGAGGACGATTCGCAGAACATCCTGCTCAGAGACGGAGATATCGTCAGGATACCCAGGCTCGTACCCTCGGTTGCGGTCAACGGATACGTCATCACACCCGGCGCGATTCCCTACGAGCCGGATCTGGGCGTTCAGGACTACATCAGCAGGGCGGGCGGGCTTAACGAACAGGCAGAAAGAGGCGAAATATACGTGATACAGGGCAGCACCGGCAACTGGACCAAAGCCTCCAGGGTTCAGCAGGTCAATCCCGGAGACACGATTTTTGTCATGGGCAAGAAGCCCGTGCACGGCTGGCGGCTCTTCCGCGAGACCCTGGTCGTGCTCTCACAGGTGGCCGCCCTGGTCATTGCGGTACGGAGCATCAGCCGGTAATGGAATCCGAAAAGAATTTTCTCGACCATCTGGCCGTCCTTGTGCGCTGGCGACGGATGATACTCGTCACCTGTTTCACGGTATCCGTCGTGACGGCGGGCATCAGTTTGATCATCGCCCCCGTCTACCGCGCAAGCGCCGTCCTCTTTCCACCCAGCGAAAGCCAGGGAACGCTGGGAATCTCAGCCATTCTCGAAAAACTGCCGGTGGGTATGCTGGGTATGGGAGAAAGCGTCGTTTCGGCTACGGAATTCGTGCCCATCCTCAAGAGCCAGCGCGTGGCAGAAGCCATCATCCGCCGTTTCAATCTCCAGGAAACGTACGACGCCGAAACCCGCGAAGAGCTCCTCCAGATGGTCGACAACCGGCTGGAAGTGGAACTCTCCCGCGAACAGTTCCTGACCGTATCCTACGAGGCGGAGTCACCGGAAACGGCCGCCGAGATTGCCAATGGCTTCGTCGAAGAGCTCGATCTTGCGTTGAAGCACCGGCGCGAGCAACAGGCGCGCGACCTCCGCAGCTACCTGGAGAAACGACTGGCGCAGGCCGAACGCAGGATGATCGAAGCCGAAGTGGCCTACAACGCGTTCCAGAAGGAACATTCGGCCATTGACATAGAGAGCCAGACCAAGGCGCAGATAGACGCCTACTCCTCCCTCATCACTTCAACGTTGGGCGAGATGGTCATCCGCCGCGAAATCGCCGCCCTTCAGATGAACCCGGACAACAGCAGGGTCCGGCAGCTCGATATCGAGATCGAGGGCGCGAGAGAGGCGCTGGACGGCATCCTCTCGGGGTCGGAACCCGATAGTGGAGGGAGCGCCGTTCGCGATATGCCCGGCATCATGCTCCCGATGGACCGTATCCCGGACCTGGGACTGCAGGCCATGCGACTGATGCGCGAGATGGAAATCCGAAACCTGATCTATCAGTTCGTACTTCAGGAATACGAAAAAAGCAGTTTTGAAGAGAAAAAGGAAACGTCCCTGGTCGCGGTTCTGGACCCGGCCGTGCCGCCCGACTTTCGGAGCCGCCCGCGGCGCACGCTGATGGTTGGCACCGCCGCCGGTCTGAGCCTGCTCCTGAGCATCCTGGTCGCATTTCTGATGGAGGCCCTGCGAAGTCCCGCTCCGGAAAACCGCAACCGGCTGGAGGCGATCCGCCAGGAATTCAGGCCCCCGAAATCCCGTCTGGAGTAGACCCACGCGCTAGCCGCACAAAACTTCTGCCATGTCCCATCGCATACTCACCACCGTCGTTGGAAGCTATCCGGTGCCGGGCTGGCTTCAAACCACTCCCTGCCGACAGACTTTGATCGATGCCATTCGTGTCGTGTTGAAAACCCAGGAAGACGCGGGAATTGACGTCGTCGCAGACGGAGAACTCTACCGGTTCGACGTCAATCATCCGGAAACCAACGGCATGATCGACTATTTCGCGCGAAGACTGGGCGGAATCGCAACCCGGTTCGGGCGTGAGGACCTGGATGCATTTCGCTCGGATGCCGGCCTTTCCTATCGCGCGGACCCCGCGGGCATAATCGAACGCGAACTCGACGAAGGCACGCTCAATCTGCCAGGGGACTGCCGCATGGTCCGGCCTCTGACGCGGTCCAGGCTCAAATTCACCCTCACCGGACCCCACATGCTCAGCAAAGTCCTCTTGGATCGCCACTATGGAGACCCGGCGGCCGCGGCCCTGGCGCTGGGAGAACTCCTCGCCAGACAGGTTGCCGATATCGACGCGGACGTGATTCAGATCGACGAAGCCAATATTCCCGGTCATCCTGAAGAGGCGACCTGGGCTGCCCGTGCGGCAAACACCGTACTCGACGCGATTCAAGGAGAAAAAGCAGTACACGTCTGCTTCGGGAACTACGGCGGCCAGACCGTTCAGCGAGGCGCGTGGCAGGACCTGGTCCCGTATCTCGCCGCGTTGAGGGCGGACCATCTCGTCCTTGAATTCAAACGCTGGGGAATCAGACACGCGGCATGCCTGAAGGACGTTCCCGAGTCCGTACGGATAGGGATCGGTGTGATCGACATCAAGACCAACGTGGTTGAGACCCCTGACGAAATCGCATCCGACATCGAAGTCGCGGCGGGCCACCTCGGGCCGGATCGAATCGCCTGCGTCCATCCCGATTGCGGCTTCTGGATGCTCCAACGCAGCGTTGCAGACCGGAAGATCGAAGCCCTCGTAAGGGGACGGGACCTCTTTGAAGGGCGATGAACGCGGAGGCCTTCCGGTCGAAACGTCAACGGTTGTCGCCCGAATCCAGTCTATGCGATTCATTCGAAAAAACTTCAGAATTCCTTTCGTTTTTTGCGTCCTGCTCATGCTGGCCGACGGGTCATTCGCCCAGGATCGCGGTTCGCTGATTACGATTGCCGGCGGCGGCGAACGGGAAGGCGAGGATATCCCCGCGACCGACCTTGCCCTGAGCGTCCCCCTGGGCGCCGCCACAAGCGCAGACGGCCACGTCTATATCGCCGATACCGGGACCCACCGCATCCGCAGGGTGGATGCGGTCACCGGGCAGGTCACGACGATAGCCGGAACCGGAGAGGCCGGATTCGCGGGCGACGGCGGCCCCGCCAACGAAGCCAGACTGGACAGACCCCAGGGCATTGCGGTCGATGAGGCCGGCAACGTATATATCGGCGATACGGGCAACCGGCGCATCAGGCGCATCGACGCCGCAACGGGGACCATCACCACCGTCGCGGGCAGCGGCGAATTCGGTTTCGAGGGCGACGGAGGTCCGGCCGTCTCCGCCGTACTCGGTGAAATCGTCGCCCTGACTATAGGCCCTCGCGGTGGACTCTATATCGCAGACGGGCTGGACGGACAGGCGCGAGGCAACAATCGGGTACGCAGGATAGACCTCGATACCGGCGTGATCACCACCCTTGCAGGAAGCGGCGGTTTCTCATTCGGCGGCGACGACGGCCTGGCAGTCGAAGCAGGAATGACGGTAGAAGACGTTGCAGTCGACGCGTCGGGAAATATCTTCATCGCGGACTTCAACAATTATCGCATCAGGCGTATAGACGGTGAGACAGGCATAATCAGCACCGTGGCCGGCCGCGGTCCCGTTTTCGGAGGCGGTGGGGCGTTCTCAGGCGACGGCGGACCGGCAACCGAGGCGCGGCTCGATCTGCCCGGCGGCGTGGCCGTGGGCGCGGACGGAACCCTTTACATTTCGGATACCGGCAACAACCGCGTCCGCGCCGTGGATCCCGGCACCGGGAACATCTTCACCGTGGCGGGAACCGGCAATTTCGGATCCGCCGGCGACGGGGGGCCCGCACCGCTGGCCGAACTTCGCGATCCCTCTCGCGTGGTCCTTGACCCCGACGGAAATCTGCTCATCGTGGATACGGGCAACAGCCGCATCCGAATGCTCCTCGACCCTGCCTTCCGCTCGCCCGTCCTCCGTTCGACGACCACCAGAATCGAGTTTCAGCCGGTCGTTGTGGGTGATCAGGAAACCCGTGCGATAACCATTGAGAATCTCGGCGCGAGAACGCTCACGCTTGCCGATGCCGCAACCGATCAGCCCGTGTTTGTCCTGCTCGACGCCTTTCCAATCGAGATTGGCCCTGCCGAGGCATCAGAAATTCGGGTCGGGTTCAGCCCCGGGGCTGAAGGTGTCGTCGAAGGACGGCTCACGATCAATACCAACGACCCCTGGCAGCCTACACTGACCGTCTCACTCCTGGGAACCGGGTCGGCACCCAACATCGGCGTGTTTCCCGAGAACGTCGTATTCGACCCCACGTTCGTCGGCCACGAACGGATATTCGTGCTGCGGATCGCGAATCTTGGCGCCGGCGTGCTGACCGTATCTGATTCCGATGTTTCGGACCCCGAACAGTTCTCCGTAGACTTCAGTGACACGCTGCGCATTTCCTCGGGCGCAAGGCAAGTTGTACACGTCGCCTTTCGACCCGCACGGGCGGGAACCCAACGGGCGGAACTCACACTCTTCACCAACGATCCGGACGATCCTGAGTTTGCTATCCCCCTCCAGGGCGTTGGTCGTACATCCAAACCCGGCGGATTCGCGGACGCGGCCGAGAACCTGGGTCTGGCAGACCAGGGGAGCGGGTTCGGCGCCGCCTGGGCCGACTATGACCGCGACGGCGACCCGGACCTCTATGTGGTCCGTAGCCTGCACACCAATCTGCTGTACCGTAACGAAGGCGACGGATTTACGGATGTTTCCGCTATGGCCGGCGTGCAAGGCGAGGACAACGACGACGGCAGCGCCGCCGCATGGGCTGACTATGACGGCGACGGTGACCTGGATCTCTACGTCACCAATTACGGGCTGCCGAACCGCCTTTATCGCAACGACGACGGTGAATTCATCGATGTCGCCGCCGAGGCCGGCGTGGACGACAGCGGAGACGGGTACGGGGCCGCCTGGGCAGACGTAGACCGCGACGGCGACCCGGACCTCTATGTGGCCAACTTCGGCGAGAATCGCTTCTATCGGAATGAGGGTTCCAGTTTTGTGGAAGCCGCCAGGGAGGCCGGTCTGGCAGACGACGGCAGCAGTCTGCAACCCGCCTGGGCTGACTATGACGGCGATGGTGACCCTGACCTCTTTCTCGCCAACAGCGGACCCAACAGGCTGTTCCGCAACGACAGGGGCAGCTTTGTCGACGTGACAGTCGAGGCCGGCCTGTCGGAACTCGGCCTGGGCGGACCCAGTTTCGGTGCAAGTTGGGGAGACTTCGACAACGACAGGGATCTGGATCTCTACGTACCTTACTACGAGGAAGGCAACCGCCTGTATGTCAATGACGGCGGCCAGTTCCTGGAGTCCAGCGGAAGCCTCAACGCGGGAGGGGCGGACACGTCACGCAGCAGGGGCGCCGTGTGGGGTGACTTCGACAACGACGGAGACCTGGATCTCTACGTCACCAATGGCGGACAGAAGAACAACCTGTTCCGTAACGACGGCGACACATTTATCGACGTTGCCGATTCTTTCCGCGTTTCGGGCGGCGCCAATAGCCGGGGTGTCGCTCTGGCGGACGTCAACGGCGACGGTGGACTGGACATTTTCGTAGCCGTGCAAAACGGTGGCGACCATCTCTTCCTGAACCGGGAATCCAACGGCAACTGGCTGTCTGTTCGACCGCGGGGCACGAAAAGCAGCTCCGATGCAATCGGCACCCGATTCGAGGTTGCCTTCGAAGGACGCGGGGCGGTTCGTGAAATCACGGGCGGCGCATCCTATCTGTCGCAAGACGCCCTGACCGCTGCATTCGGCCTTGGTGACGCCGAAAGAGTCGACACGCTCACGGTTCGATGGCCTTCGGGCATCGCTCAACGAATGTACAACATCGCTGCAAACACGGTGCTGGACCTGACCGAAGCCACGCCGCCCCCACCCGAGCGGATTGCGCTGGAAGCGGCCGTAGGCGCGCTGGCGGCCAACGGGGAGGCCCAGATCGAAATCAATGCCCGGTTTCTGGATGCCCAAGGCGAAGGCCTGCTCATCGACAACCGGATCCTGGTCTTCAACGTCGAGTCCGGCGACGGCGTTTTCGTAGGCGGCGACTCGGTTGCCGTACGGGACGGACAGGCGACGATCCGCTTTCAGGCAGGGACAACGCCAGGTGCCGTCGTTGCATTTGCGCGATTGGAAGGGCTTCCTCCCGAAAGGATCACTATCAACATGCTGCCGCCAATCGGCGCCCGCAACACGGATCTCCGCACCGTTGCCGGCACGGGCGGGGAACAGGGGAGTTTCGGGGGCGACGGGGACCCCGCGACCGATGCATTTTTAAACGCACCGAGAAACGTCGCTGTCGACGCGTCCGGCATGTTTTACATCTCCGATACGGGAAACAACCGGGTCCGAAGGGTTGGAAGTGACGGCGCCATTCATACGATCGCCGGAAATGGTATCGGATTTGCGACCGGAACCGGCGGGCCTGCCGCTGACGCCAGCCTCGGTGGTCCCCGCGGCCTCGCACTGACGCCGGGTGGAGATCTCATCATCGCCGAACAAAGCGCACATATCGTGCGCCGGATCGATGTCCAAACCGGAAATATTCTCGCCTTTGCCGGCAAGGACATTCCCGGCTATGGCGGCGACGGGCGCCCAGGCGTCAACGCGAATCTCTCCGGTCCAATGGGGGTAGCCGCGGATTCGATGGGCAACGTCTGGATCGCCGAGCGCTTCAATCATCGGGTCAGAAAGCTGGATAGCACCGGCATAATCACCACCGTTGCGGGAAGCTTTCAAGAGGGATTCTCGGGCGACGGAGGCCCGGCCACACTGGCAGCGCTGAACGGACCCCGGGGCGTGGCTGCAGACGAACATGGCCGCGTATACATCGCCGATACCGGCAACCATCGCATCCGCATGGTGGATACCGACGGGACGATTTCCACCGTCGCGGGAACCGGTGAGTCGGGTTTTTCACGGGACGGGGGGCCCGCCGCCAGCACCGTGCTGAGCAGCCCGGACGATGTTGCGGTTGATAACAAAGGGCATCTGTATATTGCGGATACCGGAAACCATCGGGTACGTGTTATCGACCTGAACCTGGGCATTATCCAGACGGTGGCGGGCACGGGTGTCGCCGGATTCGATCTACCAGGGGGAGCCGGAACCGAGACTTCGCTCAATGGCCCGTCAGGCGTCGCAATCGGTCCGGACGGCAGGGTCTATATTGCCGATACGAACAATCATCGTATCCTGGAACTCACCGTCGAATATCCCGCCGAATACCAGCGAGAGCCTGAGACGGATCCGCCTCCTCCCGAAGTCCCATCCGACGGCGCAGCCGACTTCAATGGTGACGGCGCCGTCGACTTTGCCGACTTCATCCTTTTTGCACAGGCCTTTGGTTCCGCAGATATGCGCTTTGACCTCGACGGCAACGGAACGGTTGGATTCGGAGATTTCCTCGCCTTTGTCGCGGCGTACGAAAAGAGACCGCCGCCGGTCCGATTCTGGCCGGGAAGCAGTGGCGGGAGGTGAAAAGGGCATCCGTCATTGCGGCCGATGAGTCCGGAATGGCTCAGGCGGCAGACCGGATACGATCAGGGGGTGTCATTGCCTATCCCACCGAGACCGTATACGGCCTTGGTGCCGATCCCTTCAACCCATCCGCTTTCAACCGAATCTTCGCGCTGAAGGGCCGGGAGTCGGAAAAGGGCCTGATCCTGCTCATCCGGGGCAGACGGGACCTGGACGCGCTTGTCGAGGACATTTCACGGGCCGCTGAAGTCCTTATGGAGGCATTCTGGCCCGGACCGCTCACCCTCGTATTCCCCGCATCGCCCCACCTGCCGAATCATCTGCTCGGATCCACGTCCACAATAGCCCTCCGCATTTCCGATGCGCCCGTCGCCAGCTCTTTACTTCAGTATGTGGGCGGCACCCTTACCAGCACCAGCGCCAACCGCTCGGGTCGGCCTCCCGCCCGGAACGCGCGGGAAGCCCTCGACGACCTTGGCAGCGACGTCGATCTGATCCTGGACGGCGGCACGGCGCGTGACCCGCGTCCCTCTACCCTCGTCGACGTCTCCGTCCCGCAACCACAAATCCTCCGTCCCGGCCGCATCGCGGAATCGGAAATCAGTAAAGTACTGACTTCAAGGTGAATCACTCCTCGACTCCGGGTGAAGACATCCTGCGTCGACAAACGAACACAGCTGAGGGACCGGTGCCGGTATGCCACAGCGGTAACCCTCCAGACTGCTCTGTACTTTTCCGCTTGCCAAATTCCCCGTTCAAGGGCATTTTTGTACTGAATAACAATGCTGATAGTGGCAGTGAATCAGCTTTTCGCGGCCGTTTCGTCTCGCAACACTGATGCAGATGCCGAATAATCCATGACCCTCGAATACACTCGGCACGCCCTTCACGTAATGGCCGAACGAGTGATCCCTGCCGAGTGGGTAGAACGGACCGTAGCTGATCCTTCTATGCGGTCGAACGATCCTAACGACCCTGAGGTGGAACGATTCTTTCGTTCGATCCCTGAACAATCTGACCGTGCGTTGCGAGTGGCAGTAAACACCCGCACTGTGCCCTGGCGAGTGGTGAGCGTATTCTTTGACCGCAGCATGAGAGGAAGAATATGAAACTGAACGTCGACAAGGAAGCCGACGCCCTTTATCTGCGTCTCGACGATTCTCAAATAGTCGAATCCGAGGAGGTTTCCCCGGGAGTTGTACTCGACTACAACGCGTCCAATGAAGTGGTAGGCGTGGAGCTGCTCCATCTATCAAAGCGCTCATCCAAGCTGAATCTTTCCGCATTGCAGTTCGAGACGGTCTGATCGCGTCAGCGTGTCGGAGCAATTGCCCAGGCGATTCCCACGCCCGCAAAACGGTCGAGTGATATCACGCTTACATCCCGTCGGAAAATCCCTGACACTTTCCCTGCCTCAATCCTGCCTCCCTGACGCACCATTGCCGATCCGGTCGTGTCACGGGGACCCCGGCATCCCGTCCTGATACAGGCGTCCCGATCTATTCCTGACGTAGAGGAAGCCGGTGTGAGGGTGGGGCGGACATTCCTGTCTGCCCGCGACGATGCCGGAGAGACACATCCGCTGCACGTGCTTCCCACTGTCATCCTGAGGACTTGCCCTGAGCTTGTCGAAGGGTGCCCCCCAGGCCGACGAAGGATCTACTGCAGCATAGGATCATCCCCGCGCGACTTGCACGTGACGAAACCTGAGTGGCGGCACGTCCACGATTTTTTCCGAAAGCCCAAAGTGGCCGGCAGGCCAATCAACGCAAACTGAATGGCATTTTTCATCCGAGGGACATCGCCGATGCGATTCTCACCGCGAAAAATGGTGCAGCGCCCCCGGCGTGAGAGCAGGGGTAACCGGGCCCTGCTGGTACTGGTGGACAGCCGGGGAAGCTATTCGGATACCAGCATTGTAGATCAGACCGTACTCGTCGCCTTGCAGCACTTCGGGTTTCCATTCAGGATTCACGATCTCGCGGCCGGGCCGCTGACCGCCGAACTGCTCGAGGACTGCGCAGCAGTGGTTATCGCGCAGGCGCGCCTGGGAGATGCCCTTTCGTCGGAGGAAACGGAGTTGCTGGCCGCAGGAGTGGAAGAAGCGGGATTGGGCCTGGTCAATTTCGACGGTGAACTGCGGCTGTACAAATCGCCGCTGCTGCGTCTCTTCGGGCTGGAGATCGACCGGATCCCGATGGCTTCCGACCTGTTACGCATCGGAGACACCGACCACTTCATCTGCTGGACGCAGCAGGCGGGCGGTATGGTCCGGCTGAAGCGACCCGTGACCGTTGCGCAGATCCGGCGCGTAGGGCGGCACGTAGTGGAACTGGCGCAGGCCGCGATGGGCAAGGATCAGCTCATTTTCTCCCGCCACAACGTGCCGGGCACGGCCTACGAGCCGGACCAGTTTCCGGCCGTGCTGGCCGGGGTCTGCGGCAGCGGCCGCGCCGTGCAGTTTGCCTGTTCGCCCCGAATCTGGCACCAGGAATTCCTGGGCCATGCGATGGGGCTGGACGCCTTCTTCTGGCGGTCCATCGTCTGGGCGGCGCGCAAGCCGTTCATCGCGCAGATGATGCCGCCCTACGTAACGATCCGGGTGGACGACGGCAGGGGGCGCCACGATTTCCGCTATACTGAGGTGATGAACCGGCACGGTTACCGCCCGATGATCTCCTGCTTCCTGGACCTCGTTCCTGACGAAGTCGTACCGTTCATGCGCGAGCGATACAGGGCAGGCCAAGTGGATTGGGACGCGCATGCATTCGACTATTACAAGCTGATTCCGTTCGACTTCGGTATCGGGGAGTACAGCGAGGCGGAGTTGAAGAAGATCTTCGAAGGGGTGGACCGCTGGTACGACGAACGGGGCCTGAAACCGCCGCGTCGCGCCGCATTTCATTGGGGCGAGGTGGGGGTCCGCGTTCTTCCCTACCTGAAAGCCCGGGGGCGGACGTTCGTCTATTCGACCTACCATCTTGGACAGGTGAAGTGGGAGCGGCTGTTCCCCAACTGGTGGCCGTACGGTCTGAACAGCCTGTTCTACGACTATATCCCCGAAGACCCGGAGATGTACAACATCGGCGCCATGCTCCCCCGCCACCTTGTGGAGCCCGACGTGCTGACGGGGTGTACGACCTGGGCCGGGGACAATCCGGCCAACGATATAAACAAGGCCGCGGAACGAGCGGCCGGTTCGGTCCGCCTGGCGCTGGACAGCGGGTTCTTCTCGGAGATCACCACGCACGAGCAGAAGTTCGGCGTGCTATCGCTGGAAGAGATCGACCGGTGGCTGTCGCTGGTGGCGCAGCGGACGGAACGATTCGCTATCCGGGGGGTGGGCCACGACGAAGCTGCCGAGTACACCAGAGCGAGGGACGAGTCGTGGATTGCGGCTGCGTCCACGCCCGACGGCCGGTCCGTATGTCTCGGTATGGACGGAAAATCGAGCGTGGACCAGGAACTGGCCGTGTTCGAAAACGACGGAGACGGCGTGGTTCAGCGGTGGGGGGCGGTCACTGCCTTCGAGGGCAGGATCAATGTCGATCTTTGACCGGATGGGCCGGAATCCGGTCTTCCGGATCGAGGGCGCCGGTCTGCCGACCGGAGAAGTGCAGGCAGGTCGGTAACAATCGGAGAGTACGGACTGCCTGAATTGTCCTCACGATTCAATGTCCGCGCGACCTGACCACTCGGAAACCAATATCCTTGCCCCGTTTTCCATTTGGGTTCCAGTATCGGTACGTCGTGCAGAGGACATCGGGGAAATCGAACCAGGATCCGCCGCGCATGATCCGCCGCGAACAGTCACCAATGGATGCTGTCAGCAAAGACCGCTGCGTTGTCCTGCGCGGTTCATGGCGGTGGCTGACGGTCCAGAGCGAGCACCTGCGCCCTGCCCGCCGACAGACAGTCGCCGATTCCGATCCGGTATTCCTGCGCGCACCCGTACCCTCGACCCGGGGCGTCCCGTACGGCGCCCGGTGGTGTTGATCGATTCCGCGCTGTCATGCGTTCCTGGAGCCTTGCAGGTTGTTCACGTCGGCCATTCACTGCGACCGTGACGACCGCTGAAATCAAATACGCGACGCCATTGACTTTCCGACCGGATCCGGTATCTTGTCTACACGGCGCGGCGCCCTCTCCCTCAGCCCCCTGGACGTCCTGCATGGCGGAATTCGATGCGGTTTCGAAACACCTGATCCAGACCTATCCCGAGGACTTTGCCGGCTTCGCCCTCGGGCGGGAGGACGTGCAGGTCCTCGAAGTCATCGACGTTCAGCAGCCCACGGTCTCGGCAAGCCATGCCGACAGTCTCATTCGCGTGCGTATCAATGGCGATGAGGCGCTGGTCCACACCGAGTTTCAAACCACCGACAGTACCGACCCGCCGATGCCGAGACGCATGGCCGGTTATATCGGTCGCGCCATCGAACGGCATGGGGTGCCCGTCTGTTCCAGTGTCATCTACCTGCGTCCCGATGCGGGGCGCCGGGATCCGGGACAGTATTCGCAGGAGCATCCCGGGTACCGGGTGCTGGTGCAGTACAAAGTGATCCGGTTGAGCGAATTGGATGGCCAACGTGTTCTCGACGCGGGACACGAGGGCCTGATCGCCTTTGCGCCGTTGATGAAGCCACCTGCAGCGATGGCGTCACGGGCGTGGTTGCGCCGATGTATGCGCACCGCAAACGCGCGGTCGATGGCTTCGCCGGCGAAAGCGGATTTCCTTGCCGGTATGTCGTTGCTCAGCGGTCTGGTATACCGTCCGGAAACCATTACGGATATCATTTCGAAGGAGGGCATGATGGATCTGGTACGTGAATCATCCTTTGCCCAATACCTCACCCGGCAGGGTATCGAGCAGGGCATCGAGAAGGGGATTGAGCAGGGTATCGAGCAGGGCATCGAGAAGGGCATCGAACAGGGCATCGAACAGGGCATCGAACAGGGGCTCCGAGATAGCATCCTCGCCGTGCTGGAGACTCGATTCGGTGTCCCTGCATCGCATTCATATACCGCACGCATTGAGAACGTCGACGACGCGCAACGTCTCAAGGAACTGCTGCGGGGCGCGGTACAGGCGGCCAGCCTCGACGCGTTCGGTCAGCTGCTGGATGAAGAACCTGAATGAATTACGTTTGCTGAATATCTATGCCTGTCGAAATACTCATTCCAACATTCTCTGGAATACGTTATATTGTGCAATTTGGAATATTGGAATCTATATATCGTATGTCGTTTTGACGAAATTGGGGAATTTACGGCAGGCTCCTCGTGGACTGAAATGAATCAGTCGAATTCTTCGGATCGGGACTCGCGTACCCATAGATTTTTCGATTATGCGCGTCAACCACATAGAATCGGTTGTTCGCAAAGGTGATTCCTGTCGGAGAATCATTGTTGCTATCCAGATCGAAATCAACTTCCGAATCGCGCTGCCCTGAACTCGTGTACCCATAGACATTTACATCATTCCCATCAACCACATAAAACCGGCTGTTCGCAAAGGTGATACCTGTCGGAGAATCATTGTTGCTATCCAGATCGAAATCAGCATCCGAATCGGGTTGCCCTGAACTCGTGTACCCATAAACCTTTGCATCATGTCCATCAACTACATAGAGCCGGTTATTGGCAAACGTGAGACCGGTCGGAGCATCATTGTCGCTATTCAGTTCTGTCAGGCTTCCATCACGTTCTTCAAGTGATTCCGTGTACCCGAGATACCCTGCAGCGCCGCTATGGCCCGGAAAAACCATATATAGACGTTTATTGCCATACGTGAGACCAGACGGAACAATGATCTCGGGAGCCAGAACACGACCGCGCCGTAGGTAAATGTCTGAAGACCAATCACGCTGTCCTGATTCTGTGTATGCATGTAGCCAACTCCTGCTTTCGACCCAAGCACCCACATAGAATCGGTTGTTGGAATATGTGATACCATGCGACAAAACAGTACCTGAATGTAGATCGAAAGAGATCACTTCTGCCAACGGAATTATACCGTCTTTCAAGAGCGCCATATAGAGGTTGAAATTCCAAGATTTGTCGACATCAAAGTCCCAAATGCCGATCTTTCCGAAAATTGTGGTTTTCACACCAGAATAGCCATCTATGCCCGTATGCAACTGCCAATCTATCTGTTTCGAGCTCTGATTCTTCACAGCGTCAAAACTGAGATAAGACCTTACACCAAAATACGGCCCTCCCACTTGTAATATTTCTACATCCAATTGCCCACGCACATAGCCGCGAACCGATACTGAGCCTTGAAGATCTAAGGTAGGCTCATGTACGTCGTGGGTTGCTGGAGAACCACCTGTCAACTCTTGCCACGAGCCATCTTCGTATTCTACACCAATTGCAACAGGCTTCGATATCGTAATGCCCGCTGTGATTCGTCCAGCAGCGGTGGCATTGTAATCCACACCGACGCTAAGTTTGCCTTGAATAGTAACAGTAACGGGAATCCAACCCACGAACGTTTTAAACGTAAAGGGGGGCAATTGCCCCACAGTCTTGTCTGCATTCACACTAAAGGAACTATACGCTGCCAGATCCATGCCCAATGTCGCAATGAGATCACCCGTTACTGCCACCTCAAGGGACTTCAGACTAAAAATCTTAATGTCTGCTTCTAACCAATACTCTCTCGGGAGGGAAATATCATAACTGGTCAGGCTTAGCCTCGCCGTATCATCACTGTGGAGGGTAATCTCTCCCGTGGCGGGCGGGCTTGACAGAGCAAGTTTTGCCGCTGGAATTCGAAACGATCTGCGAATCGTTGCATCTTCGATCACATCCGTTAGGGCAGCGTCTTCGGTCTCAATGACCACTTCATTTTCGTTTTGGCTTACTAATCGTGTCACTTTTTTTAAAAAATATGGTTCAACCGTATTGACCATGACCTCGCCAACTTGCACCGGTGGCGCAGTGCCCCGCACTGTAAAAGTTACCTGATCACCCGTGGTTGTCTTATGCATAAACGCAGCATCAGGACCGCCCACTTTCACCGCCGCGTCTGCAATGGACACAATTTCAACGACAACCGTATCAGGCACGCTGGCGATTGTCCCATCGTGCACGACCAATTCAAACACATAATTGTCAGGTTCGAGCGTGTCAATCGTTGGGCGAGCAATCTTCGGGTTGGAGAGGATAACTTGGATCCCTTCGATTTGTCGCCAAGTGAAGTTCAAAGGCTGTCCTTCAGGGTCGCTGCTATTGCTCCCATCCAATGTGACGGTTTCTCGTTTATCTACACTTTGATCTTCACCCGCGCGAGCTACCGGCCGAGTGTTTGCGCCGTTCCCACCTGGCGGCTGCGATGGCGAACCACTCTCCCAAATCAAGATTGTGCCATCTGCTGAACCGGAGGCGATTCGTGATCCATCAGGCAGGAACGCCACAGAACTGACTTCATTCGTATGCCCATGTCTGGTTTCGATCAGGCGCTGGCTAGCCACGTCCCAGAGACGTACCGTTTCATCCATTCCCCCTGAGACGATTTTCGATCCATCGGGTGAATAGGATACCGAATGTACAGTTCCGGAATGGCCTTGTAGCTGGGCGGTTTCCCTCTGCGTTGTCGCATCCCACAGGCGTACTGTGCCATCCTCGGATCCGGATGCGACTGTCGATCCATTGGGGGAAAACGCCACCGAAAATACAGTTTCGGTGTGCCCTCTCAACTGAGCGGTCTCGCTTCGCGTTGTCGTATCCCACAGGCGTACTGTGCCATCCTCGGATCCGGATGCGACTGTCGATCCATTG
>JAPPJY010000082.1:50689-60741 GCA_028874335.1 Gemmatimonadota bacterium
AAACGCCACCGAAAATACAGTTTCGGTGTGCCCTCTCAACTGAGCGGTCTCGCTTTGCGTTGTCGTATCCCACAGGCGTACTGTGCCATCCTTGGATCCGGATGCAATTCTAGATCCGTCCGGTGAGAACGCCACAGAAAAGACAATCTCACTATGTCCTTGCAGCTGGGCAATCTCCGTATGGGTTGCCGTATCCCACAGTCGTACCGTTTTATCTTTTGGCGCAGCGGGGCTTGTTGATCCATATACGCCGGACGCGATTGTCGAGCCATCCGGCGAAACTGCGATCGAATAGACGGTATCGGGAAATTTCGAGACGGTAGTCTGCGTTTCCGTTTGCAGATCCCACACGCGCACCGTATTCCAACTATCGACCGCGGCGAGTTTCGATCCGTCGCGCGAGAATGCCAATGACGTGACGGCCCCAGTGTGCCCTTCCAGGGAGGAAACGGAAGTAACACTCGAAAGGTCCGGCTGCATGCGCCATATATCCACCGTATAATTAATCTGAGTAGGCCCAACGGCGAACGTTGACCCATCAGGTGAAAACGCCAGTGAATAAGTTCCGCTGCTGGCGTCGTCCCAATAGGCTCCATAATTGTCTCGTGCGTAATTCCACAGGCTGAAATCTGCCGTCCCAAGTGATCCTTCGGTGCGTGACAACCCGATTATCGACCCATCCGGAGAAAAAGCCACCGAAGCGGCAGTGCCATGAGGTCTTTCAGTAATCAACCTGTGGCTTGCCACGTCCCAAAGGCGCACTACACCGCCGCCACTGTGCGATGAAGCGACTTTTGTCCCGTCGGGCGAAAACGCTACGGCATAGATGTACCCTAGACCAGGATCATGGCTGATGATTTGTGTCTTAGCTGCCACGTCCCAAAGGCGAACCGTACCATCTGCTGATCCGGAGGCAATTGTAGATCCATCAGGAGAGTAAGCTACTGTTGTAACGTTATCGGTATGCCCTTGAAGTTGGGCAATCTCTGTTCGTGCTTCCAGGTCCCATACGCGTACGGTTCTATCTGATGATCCGGAGGCGACCTTTGTCCCATCGGGCGAAAATGCCACCGATATGACCTGCCCCGTATGCCCGCTGAGAAGCGCTTGTTCTTCCCAATTCCCCGCATCGTAAAGCCAGATACCCACATGGCTGCCTACCGCGAGACGCGACCCGTCGGGCGAATACGCGATTGCGTAACTTCTGCCGGAAAGCGTCCCTTTACCCAAACGAGCGACTGCGTGCTGTGGCAAATTCCATGTTGCGATGCTGCCATCCGGCGGTGGTGTTTTTGGCGGTGGCTCCGGATCCGTCGGGCAGGTGGTCCCAAACACGCCAGCGAAAAGCAGGAAGTCTGCCAGATCGACACTGCCGCTGCCGTCAAGGTCGCTACGCGCATCGTAATTGGCATCCGATGAGCTGGTCCCAAACGCGCCGGCGAAGGCTAGAAAATCCGCCAGATCGACACTTCCGCTGTTGTCGAAGTCTCCCGGACACGCCGAAACCGCCGTAAAGGATATTTTCGCTTTGGACACGTTCAGCTGATCCACCTCACGCCCGCTGGTCATCGAGAGGCTCTTGACAGCCAATGTTGCCCCGGCCTCAAGCGCCTGGCTGACCCGCAAATCAACCTGTCCCAGGTACCCCGAGGAAGGCACGGTAGCGCCCGTGATGAACAACGCAGACAACTGTTGACCCCTGATAACCAGGGCAGCCCCGTTCCAATCCGTGCCGGACATATCCCCGATATAGCTGGAAAACGTCCGGCCGGGCATGTCGAGTTCCACCGTAAATCCATTGGTTGAACGTCCCCCGCCGTCGGGCGCGAACAGCTGAAATTGAATGGTATCGCCCGCCTGCTGTTCGGGCAGGGTCTGCGCGTTGTTGTTTTGCGCGGGACTTTCGATCTGCGTATCCAACTGAAGTACAGCGCCTGAGAATACGCCCAGCAGGTGCTGGGCAGACGTAGGAATACCAATCAACATCGCAATCGAAGACAGTGAAGCAAGGAGTTTAATTCTCATTCGCATGACGGATCACACCTCCAGATTCAAGTGAATTTTGGAGACCAAAAAAGTCGAGCGGCGATGCACAGTGCGAACACTGCCACATTGAAGACACGTCTCGAACCTCATCTCTGAGAATCTTACAGTTCTTGGACAGCAATTCGTTGCGGTCTAACCCAATTCTGTCCAAGCAGATTACTCTTCCTCCCCATGAAAAGTGTTGATGACATTTCCCTGTTCATCGACGACAAAATGCGGTCCGACCGGCAGACAGTCCCGATGCAGTTTGCTGGCGACCACCAGTTTGCTTGCCGGCGCGGGCAACCGGTAAGCGTCGGCCTTCGTGACGTCCACGCCGTAGCCGAAGTGGGCCAACGCCTGAATGGTGATCGCGCTCAGAGGTTGGGGAACACCCGGTGTGTAATAGGGCGACATCAGCTCTTCCATGAATACACTTTCCCGCCAGTGGCCCATCCACACCTTCTGCACCGGCACCTTTCCACCTGACGCGTAGCCTGTACCTCCCGCGTTGTCGAATGCTCTAATGGCCAGAGGACCGGCAAAATACGTGTCGGCGTTCGGGTCGTTTACGGACGGATTCACAATCAGGTCGAGAAAATTCGGATGCCAGAGGATCCCGATCCCTAAAACG
Organism: Gemmatimonadota bacterium; assembly: GCA_028874335.1. Classification (GTDB taxonomy): domain Bacteria; phylum Latescibacterota; class UBA2968; order UBA2968; genus JAAXHE01. The sequence continues at coordinate 53,349 of JAPPJY010000082.1, forward strand.
TGTCCTATTTCGTGCAGGGCAACTTCGAAATAGTCGTTGGACGAGAGTACGTTCTTGTTGAAATGTATGGCGCCCGATATGGGCAGCAGGCTCTTGGCGCGTAACTGTCTCGGGCCTGCCGCCCCGGCGTAGGAGGCTTCGATTCCGAAAGCGCGCACGAAAATACGCACGTCATCAACGGTACCGTTAAGGCTTGTCTCTGCCTCTAACAACGGGTCGTGCCAGCTCAAAGGGTTGTCCGAGTAATCGACGTCCGGCAGATCCTGCGTGATAATCGACTCCCACCGTTTCGCTGCCGATAGAACCGCTTCTTTCTCGCCTGACGTGAACTCGCTTTCGTCAATAAAAATGAGTTCAATGTTGAAGGAACCGGCGCCAGAATCAGGTGGAGGCGTCGGGACAGGATCGGATGGAGATTCAGGACCGGCACCCAGGTCCAGGGCAACTCGAAATCCCTTCTGACTGGATCGTGACCTGTCTATCTGATATTCCGGAGTCGTGGTTACGTAATATTCCGTGCGGGCAGCCGACCGGAAATTGGTGACGTAAGGGATCGGGCCGATGGCCCAGCTTCCGCCGCGCACCATAGCGACGCCACAGTTTCCGGACCTCCAGGCGGAACCGTCATCGGGAGCGCCGTCGTAGGTGGGATTCCCGCAATCCTGAGTATATTCCCAGACGTTCCCGTGAACGTCGCGTAATCCGAACGCGTTCGCAGGATATGACCCTACCGGTGTCGTAAAGGGCGTGTCGCCCCTGTAAAGGTTCGCGAGGTCATGCGAGATTGTGTCCCCGAAGTGAAATGGCGTTGTCGTTCCCGCTCTTGCCACGTACTCCCATTCCGATTCGCTCGGCAACCGATACGGCCGGCCGGTTTTGTCTGATAACCACCTGGCATACGCCTGTGCGTCAGTCCAATTCACGCAGACGACCGGATGATCATCGTCCTGAGAGAAACCCGGATTCCGCCAGTTGCGATTACGTCGATAGTCCCATCCGCCTTCGAGCGTATGACACTCGTCTCCTGCGTCGTATCCGGTCTCCGCAACGAATTGGGCGAACTCCCCCCGTGTAACTTCATACACGCCCACTGCCAATTGGTAATTGATCGTTACTCGATGACGAGGCGTCTCCTGCCAGCCAGGCGGCGTCGTTCTGGGTGCATATCGTCGCCATTCATCCGGCGGCGCTCCCATTGTGAACGAACCTGTCGGTACCTTGACCATTAATGGACACTTGTCACAGTGCCGAATACGATCGCCAACGCGGATTGAGTCTGGCGGCGTTGTCTGGCATTCATTGCCAAACGCTCCAGCGAAGGTCAGAAAGTCCGTTAAATTGACACTGCCGTTGCCGTCGAAATCCATTCGCGCATCGTAATCGGCATCTGAAGAAACCGTCCCGAGTACGCCGACGAAAAATAGAAAATCGGCCAAATCGACGCTTCCGTTGTTGTCGAAATCTCCTGTACACTCTGATGTTGCGCCAATAGAAATCACAGCATTTGACACGTCCAACTGATCCACGTGGCGCCCGCTGGTCATTGAGAGGCTTCTAACAATCAGCGTTGTCCCGTCTTCAAGCGCACGGCTCACCTCCAATTCGACCTGTCCCAGATACCCCGTGGAAGGCACCGTCGCAGCCGTGATGTACAGCGCTGCCAACCCTTTGGCCCCACTGCGAATCAGGGCGTTCCCGGTCCAATCCGTGCCCGACATCTTTCCGACATGGCTCGAAAACGTCCTGCCATGAAGGTCCAGTTCCACCGTATACCCATTCGTGGAACCCCCGCCGCCGACAGGAGCGAACAACTGAAATTGAATCGTATCGCCCGCGGTTTTCCCGGGCAGTGTTCGAACGTTGTTGTTTTGCGCGGGACTTTCGATCTGCGTATCCACGCGAAGTTCCGTTCCTGAGAACTCGCCCAGAAAACGTAAGGCAAACGATGGCGCCAGCGGAATGCAGATCAAGAACGCCAGGACACAACCCGCGAAAGTACCGATGCGTTTATACCTCATCGTGTTTGACTCCTTAGGGACATCGATTACCCTCAATTCGTTAGTGCGCCTGTTCAGGGTGCACTGAGTTTTTCAGATCAGATAGACACTATTGTAAAGGTACCCTCGCCCCAACCGGTGAGATCGCGTGTTTGACCACTGTATTCAAATATGCCGGACGTTTTGGACTCGAAAGTTAATGTCAATGTTTCTGTCCCGATGCCATAGTCCAATACAATGGTCGCCGTTTTGCCACTTGCCCGATATGACCATGCGACCGTTTCGATTGTAACCAATCCCTCACCAAGAATCGTAGACCGGTTGACAAATTGATATGTCAAGGTTCGGCCCGGACTGATTGTAGTGGATTTCCCGTCGTTTCTTGTCACCTTCCCTACGAACTAATAGCCTATTATGGAGTCCGGAGCGCCTTCTTCGCTGTCACTTGAAAAGACATCATCGAAACATCCGCTGCACGTTGCAACGATGCACAGAGTGAACCAAAAGCGTTTCATGTCACATCCCCTTGTGTTTGCGATCTGGGAAGGGCAAATTCCGGTCCGCATGTGGTTTAACTCTCGCCTGTATGACCGATCGGACTAATCGTTCACTGCGGCCGGGCGCTCGAGCTAACTTCGATGGAGTCCGGATCCAGTGCTCGCACACGCCATCTGCGTTCAGTGGCCGCAATTGACGCTGCTGCAAAAGACCGCGACGTGGCATCGCAGGGCTCGCCGTGGTGTGCGGCTGCCTACCCTGATGCAGGCGCCTGCCTCGTCGATGCCGGTAGGCGACGTTCCGGAGCGAGCAGACGGCCTACCTGCCAACAGACAGGCGCCTATTCCGATGCCGCATTCCTGCGCGCGAATATTCCCTCGACCCTGTGCGTCCCGTACGGCGCCCCGCGGTGATGATCGGTTCCGCTTCTATTTCAGCAGCAGCATCCGCTTTGTCGCCGAGAATTCTCCCGCCTGCATGCGATAAAGATAGACCCCGCTGGCCACGCGCCTACCCAGGTTGTCCGTGCCGTCCCACGTGGCCGTGAACGATCCGGCTTCCCTCTGCTCGTCCACCAGCACGCGCACCTCCTGCCCCAGCAGGTTGTAGATAGCCAGACGCACCCGACCCGCGTCGGGCATCTGATAGCCGATGACCGTGGCGGGGTTGAACGGGTTCGGCATATTCCGGTCCAGACCAAAGCGGTCGGGCAGCGGTTTCAGATCGCCGACGTCCACGCGCGCGGGCGTGTCCATGTTGCCGTCCAGGCCGATCAGCACGCTCTCCGAGACCTGAAAGTCCGCGGCGACCGGCGCGGCGTCTGTCTTGAAGACCAGATTGACGAGCGCGCCCTCTCCACTGGCGCCGTGTCCGTCCACCTTCACCGCGCCGATATCCAACTGTCCCGGCGTACGGTTGGACGACAGGAAGAGCGGGCGAGGTCCCGCGCCTGCCGCGAGCAGATTCCCCGTCGCCGCCCTGGCTTCGATGAACGTGTACTTCGCCGGGTCGTATTGCAGCGAGAAGCCGTACCCCTTCAGGTTCTTCGCATCCGACAACGAGACGCGGATGGTCAGCGCGCCCGCCTGACCGGCAGGGTCGTTGACGCGGTTGAAGGCGAGGGTTGCGGAGGCGTTCCGTCCTCCGTTGATGGTCAGGCCGCGCGTCATGTCGCCGGCCCATGCGGCGGTGACCATCGCGAACATCGCGCATATCGTTACCGCGAATCGATTCAGCATTTTATCCTCCTTCACACCCGTCCGAAAGACGGGATTGATTAACTGCGAAAGTCGCGAGACCACTCGAAATTGATGCATGGAAAAATCGTCCACGGCCATTGGCGAAATGTGCCCTTCGCACGTTAGCCCGAGAATTGTGCACAGGAGGCCGAAAGGCCAGCCAGGCGTCCGCGCACAGGTTCGCCTTCAAAGGGCATGTTCGACAGGTCCAATCGAGAAGACGGGAGATTCTTCGACTCCGCTCAGAATGACATGCTGGCCGACAGTCAAGCACGATGCTTCCCGCTGTCATCCTGAGGAGGCCCTGCCTGTCGAAGGATTGCCGAAGTGTCACCGCGAGGCCGGCGCGACGCCGGATGCGGCACGCCGCTCGATCATCTGCCGCAAAAGCCGGAGGTACTCGCTCCGTGTAAGGTTGCCGGCGCCTTCCGGAAGCGTCCCGCGCGACCGATCGAGGAGATCCAAATTCACAGGATCGGACATGTCAATCTGATCCTCCGGTATCCCGTCAGTCAACAGGGCTTCGGGAAGATACGGGAACTCGAGGTCCGTAAACGGGTCCGGTCCGGGGGGAAGCGTCATCGTGAGCGGGTTGTTCCTCACGTCCGGACCGGAAGGCCGACCGCCGGACGCCGCCCGGCTGTGTGTGCCGGAATCGTCGCCGGCGCGCAAGCTGTAGGTCCTGTTGGCGCGGCTGCCTGCATCCGATGGACGGTACACCGCCGCCACCGTCCCGCCCCGCAGCGCCTCGCCGCACGTTGGACCGTTCCTGTCGTCAATGGCCTGAAGCCACATCTGAAAAGCGGCGCCCGCCGGCGCGCATAACCCCGAATCGAGAAAGTGAAATGCCTCCAGCGCCGCCAGCTTCGTGAAACTCTCAGGAACCGCGCCGCTCAACGCATTGCCCTGAAACGACAGGTCGATGAGTTTGGTCAGGTTGCCCAGTTCCACGGGCACCTCTCCGCTGAGCATATTGCCGCCAAGGTCCATGTGAGTAAGCTCGGTGAGGTTGCCGAGTTCGGAGGGGATCGGACCGCTCAACTGATTGTCGTTGAGCCACAGCTCGGTGAGATTGGTGAGGTTGCCCAACGCCGCAGGAATTGGGCCGCTCAACTGATTGTCGCTTAGGCTCAGTTCATCCGTCAGGTTGGTCAGATTGCCCAATTCCGGGGGGATCGGTCCGCTCAACTGATTGGACCAAAGCCAAAGTCCGGTGAGGTTGGTCAGATTGCCCAGTTCCGATGGTATCGGCCCCGTCAACTCGTTCGCGGGGAGTAGCAGTAGCTCGAGGTTGTTCAGGTTGCCCAGTTCCGGCGGGATCCCGCCGCTCAGCTGATTGTTCTCAAGAGACACGTAGTTGAGATTGGTGAGGTTGCCCAATTGATGTGGGATCGTACCGCTCAGCTCATTGCTGTCAAGAGACAGGAAGTTAAGATTCGTGAGATTGCCTAATTCGGATGGGATCGTACCGCTCAACTGGTTGTCGTTAAGCGACAGCTCGGTGAGTTGGGTCAGGCTGCCCAGTTCCGACGGGATCGGTCCCGATAATTGATTGTCGTTGAGCCACAGATCGGTAAGATTGGTCAGGTTACCCAAGTCCGCAGGGATCGGTCCGCTCAATTGATTCAATTGCAGCTCCAGTCGAGTCAGGTTGGCGAGATTGCCCAACTCGGGCGGGATACGGCCGGTCAACTGGTTTTCATCGAGATGCAGCTCAATGAGGTTGGTGAGGTTGCCCAGTTCAGCAGGTATCTCTCCGCTCAACTGGTTGCCGTCAACAGCCAGATTATAGAGATTGGTCAGATTGCCTAATGTGGCGGGGATCGGACCGCTGAGATGATGATTATAGCCAAGAAAAAGGTGTTCGAGATTGGCAAGATTTCCCAACTCCGGCGGGATCGGACCGCTCAACCGGTTGTCGTCGATTTGAAGCGCGATCAGTTCGGTAAGATTGCTCAGTTCTACAGGTATCTCACCCGTCAACTGGTTGCCGCCCCCGAGCCACAGTTCCCTGAGGTTAGAAAGGTTGCCCAACTCCGCAGGGATCGACCCGCTTAACTGATTGTGGTCGAGCCACAACCCGGTGAGGCTCGTCAAATTACCCAGTTCCGGGGGTATAGGACCGGTCAACTCATTGCGTTGGAGCCCGAGTTCGGTAAGGTTCGTCATGTCACCCAACCAGGCGGGGATCGGACCGGTCAACTGGTTGTAGGAAAGATATAGCTCGGTGAGGTTGGTCAGGTTGCTCAGTTCTGCGGGAATCTCGCCAGTCAGCTGATTGCCCCAAAGACTCAGATGCCATTCCAGGTTCGTGAGGTTGCCCAGTTCGGGCGGGATCGGACCGCTCAGTTGATTGCCGCCCAGATCCAGGAATTTAAGCTCGGTGAGATTGCCCAATTCGGCGGGTATTTCACCGGTCAACGCATTGTCATGGAGACCCAGGGAGGTAAGGTTCGTGAGATCGCCCAGCTGCGTGGGGATCGGCCCCGATATTTGGTTTTTTTGTAGATCCAGGGTCGCAAGCACGATCAGGTTGCCCAGTTCGGACGGTATGGGGCCGCTCAACTGATTCCGCCCGAGGTTAAGAGTTCTGAGGCTGTCCAGGTTGCCCAATCCGGAGGGGATCGGGCCACTGAGCTGATTGTCGTGGAGCTCCAGTCGCGTAAGGTTGGTCAGGTTGCCCAGTTCGGCCGGAATCGGGCCGCTCAGCTGATTGTTGCGAAGAGACAGTATCCTGAGGCTGTCCAGGTTGCCCAAAGACGCCGGAATCGGTCCCGACAATTCATTATAGCCGAGAGCAAGCGTTCGCATGTTGCCAAGATTTCCCAGCTCCACGGGGAGTGGACCGTTCAACTGATTCCCATATAGCGTGAGGTACTCAAGGTTGGTCAGGTTGCCCAACCAGGAAGGGATTGGACCACTCAACTGTGCGCTCCATATCAAGAGTCGCTTAAGATTGGCCAGGTTGCCCAATTCTGGCGGGATCGGACCGCTCAACTGGCTGTTGCCCAGACGCAGCCACTCCAGGTTGGTCAGGTTGCCCAACCAGGAGGGAATCGGGCCGCTGAGCGGGTTGCTGCTGATATCCAGTCGCTTCAGGTTGGTCAGGTTGCGGATCTCATTCGGAATGGCGCCGCTTAAACGAGTCCCTATAAGCAAGAGGTTTTCCAGGTTGGCCAGGCTGTTCAGCCAGGAGAGCTTCGAGTCGCCAATTTGAAATAAGCCGAGATCAAGATGTTTCAGGCTGGTCAGGTTGCCGATCTCGACTGGAATTGTGCCGCCGAACCGATTGAAGCTAAGGTCCAGGTACTTCAGGTTGGTCAGGTTGCCCAATTCAGCGGGTATCGCACCAGTCAGCCTACTACCGAGGTTCCAGCTGATATTCAGGCTGTCCAACGCTGTCAGATTGCCCAACTCGGCAGGAAGTTCACCTGTCAGATGGTTTCCACGCAGGATCAGCGCCGTGACCCGGCCGTTCGCTGCGGTGACGCCGTGCCACGTATCCAGCGGTTTGTCCGTGAGCCAGTTCGTCTGGTTCGTCCAGTTGTGTCCCTCCGTCGCGTGGTACAGCGCCACCAGCGCGTCGCGGTCCTCCGGCAGCGGCAGTTGCACGATCTTTCCAAATCGGTCCGAGAGGATGAGAAAGTCCGAAAACGCGAT
>JAPPJY010000020.1 GCA_028874335.1 Gemmatimonadota bacterium
CTACGAGACTACGAGACTACGAGACTACGAGACTACGAGACTACGAGACTACGAATAAACGAAACTACGAAAGAGCGGGAATACATCATTCGTCTTATGGTTTTCTCGTATTCTCGTACTCTCGTATTTCGGTGGCTGAAGCCAATTTCCACAAGTGTCGCGAAACCGCAATTCAGCCTGGCAATGCAACGAATTTCATCGCTATGGGTACCCGCCAAAGGGGCAAGTCAACTGTTTTAAATTACCGGTGAGTTCCCGAGCACGAGCGAAAAAGTGGCGGTTGTGAGGCGCGAGGGGGACTCATCTTATTTCCGGTAGAACAGGAACTTCGCCATGCTGACGACAGAATACGCCGATTTCGACGCCTGCGAATATGAACGACGTCTGTCCGGACTCAGGGATCTCATGTCCCGCAACCGCCTGGACGCGGTCCTGATAACCACGGACACGAACCATCGCTACTTCACCGGGCACTGGACGCATCGCTGGGGGCACAAGTTCACTTCGCTGTTTGCCCTGCTTCCGCTCGAACGCGACCCGGTTCTCATCGTCCCGCCCCTGGAGACAGGAATGTGTGAGGAGGACGCCTGGATAGAAGACCTGCGAACGTATCAACCGCCCATCCGCGTCCAGGCAGGCGTCTCCGTTCTCACAGAAGCCATCCACGAACTCGGCCCTGGCGGCGCCCGCGTCGGCGCCGAACTGGGCGGCGTACTCTGGTCGCGAATGCCTTACGACGACTTCGGCCGTTTGAAGGCCAATCTTCCCGGCGTACAATTCACCGACGCCTCGCAGCTGCTCTGGAAGACCCGATTCACCAAGTCCAGCGCCGAAATTGACTATATTCGCAAGGCAGTCGGGATCACCAATCGAGCCTATCGCACGCTTTTTTCCACCGTCAGACCGGGTATGACGGAAAGGGAACTATACAGCCTGCTTTGCGTGGAGCACCTTAAACGGGGAATGGACGCGCCCGGTTCGATCACGCTGGCCACGTGCATCCCTGGAGACGCGCGCAGCAGCAATCGAAGCCTGCGCCGTCACACCGACCGCGTGCTGACCGATGGCGAACTCATCGCCCACGACGCGGGCGGCGTATACTGCGGATACTGGTCAGACTACACCCGGATGTTCGCGCTGGGCCGGGCTGCACGGAAACACAAGGACGCGTACAGGACCGTCCACGGTTGCCTGCAAGCCGCGATCAATGCGATCAGGCCGGGCATTCCCATATCGAACCTGGTCCGCGTTTCGAACGATACAATGAGGAATGCGGGCTACGTGGAGCAGGCGCGGCTCGTCACCGGGATCGGCCACGCCATCGGCCTCGACATCATCGAACCCCCGTTCATCGAACTCGAAGACGATACCCTGTTGGAGCAAGGCATGGTCCTGACCGTCGAACCTTCCCTGTATACCGACGGCGCGTATTTCATGCTCGAAGAGGATGTTGTCGTGACCGATACCGGTTGCGAGATCCTCTCCGAACCCGCTCCCGGCGACCTGCCCATTCTGTAGCAGCCCGCCCGAAAAAGGGGCGCGTGGCGCCCCTTTTTTCGCTGTGATTCTCCATTTGTCCGATGCAACCGTCAGAAAGACTGCAGATCCTGGATCACCAGTCCTGAATAGACCTTCGGATAAAAGAAAGTGGATTTGGGAGGCATGCGCTCCCCGGCCAGCACGACGTCGCGCAACTGGTCCATGCCGACCGGATTGAGAAAGAATCCCGCCCGGTCGGGTGCGCCCTTGACCAGGTCCAGTACTTCGCGCTCGACCTTGACGAACTTCACCTTTTCGCCCCGGGTCAGTGTTTCCGGATCCAGGTCCAGTACCCTGCCCAGTATCAGTTGCAGCAAGCCCGTGTCCAGCGACCGCCAGGCCGCTGAGTGGCTTTCGACGTCCAGATCGGACGCCCGAACACCGCTCTTCAACCTCAGATAGTGAACGTCGGAACACGCTCCGTGGCAGAATCCGAACACCGTCCCGCACCCGCCGCGCCGTTTCAACTCTCGCAACACCGATTGCGAATTGCCGAGCGGCAGCCGTTCGACGTCACACAGTTCCGCAAGTCCCCTGGTGAGTCTTTTGATCCCGCCGGCGCCCAGGTCCATGACCACCCGGTGAATCGCATTGATGGCCATCCCCTCCGTGTCGTCCATATTCACGAGCGTCTGCATCCGGTATCCGTAAGGCTTGCCCTGCCAATCCTCTCCTTCGGCCGCCGCGCATTCGTCCCGGTAGACCACCGCGGTTTCGTATCGATGGTGGCCGTCCGCGATGAAGAACGGCTTGTCTTTCAGCGCGCCGGCAACGCCGCTTACGATCGTCTGATCGGTTACCCGCCAGAAGCGGTGTCCGACGCCATCCGCCCCATGAAACGCGAACAGCGGGGACGCGTCCAGGACCGGCGCCACGATTTCCCGCACCTGGCCGGCGGGATCGGAGTACAACGAAAAAATCTGGCCGAAGGCCGCCCGGGTGTGCCGCATGAGCGCCAGTCGGTCCGCCCTGGGTCCCGGCATGGTATTCTCGTGAGGAAGAATCGCGCCTTCTCCCAGCGCGTCAGCGCGCACCAGCGCCACAATCCCCAGTCTGGTCTTGTTTTTCGTACCATCGGGAGTACCCACGTCGAAATTCTGGGCGTAGAGATATATCCCCTCTTCACGGTCCCGAACGAGGACGCCATCGTCAAGCCAGCGTCGGAATGACCCCGCAGCACGGGTGTAACGGTTCTCGTGGTCCGAGTCCCCGGCCTTGTCCGTGCCCTGAATGATCCGTACGATGTTGTTGGGATGCGCGTCGTACAGATCACGCTGCATCGCCCCGTCAATCACATCGTAAGGCGGCGCAACCACGTTTCCAACGTCGCCGATTCTCTCAATTGAGTACCGGATCCCGCGAAAAGCCCTGATCTCCGCCATGATTATCCCCAATTTTGGCTGATGAACTTCACTCGACGCGCCGGCCCAGCGTGGGGTATCCCAGATTCCGGTCCGTCTCGTTCAACAGCGGTTCTCCGGCCATAAATCGTCTCAGATTCTCGCAGAAAAAGTCAACCGTACGTTGCGGACGGTAGTTCGAGGCGCCGGCCGAGTGGGTCGTGATGATCACGTTCTCCATCTCCCAGAGCGGGCTGGTGTCCGGCAACGGCTCGGTTTCGAAGACGTCCAGCCCGGCGCCGGCAATCTCACCGGATCTGAGCGCATCGATCAGGGCAGCCTCGTCCACAATCGGACCCCGGGCCGTATTGACCAGGAATGCGGAATTCTTCATCAGGCAAAACGCATTAGCGTCGATCAACCTCTCCGTCTGCGGTGTACACGGACATGCTATAAACACCACGTCGGATTCCGACAACAGCTCTTCCAGCCGGTCCGTTCCCCACAATGCGTCCACGTAATCAGGGATTTCCGGCTGCTGGACGTCCAATGCGAGGATTCGCATATCAAAACCACTGGCCAGCCGTGCATAACGTCGTCCGATTCCGCCGAACCCGACAATCCCCGCCGTGGCCCCGTAGAGATCCCGGATCGGCGCGCCCTTCCATTCGCACTCAAGCTGACTCCTTATGTATACGTGCAAACCGCGGAACAGCGCTGACGTCAACGCCAACGCGTGTTCCGCCACCTGGAGGGCGTGAAGGCCGCTGGCGTTGCTCAGTTTGAACCGGCCTTCCCGAACCCCGGGAATGTCCATCAACATGTCCATGCCCGCGCTCGTGGTCTGAATCCAAGTGACGTTCTCGGCCGAACGGATGATTTCCTCCGTATACATTCCGAATATCACGTCCGCGTCCCCGACCACCGCGGGGGCTTCATCCATCGGTGCCATCACCACCTCGGCCCCGGGCGCGGTTCGACGCACCTGTTCGCACAACGCCTCGCTCACCGGCGGACACAGAACAATCTTCATGGTTGAACCTGCCTTTCCCAGGATGTACATGGCGTGTCAACTGCCCCGTACGTTCAATCCGATGCGCTCCTTGACAAAACCCCGACGGCTGTTTAACATACCGTCTTCCAATCCCCGTACAACTCCTCACTCCCAATGACGACATCCGCCCGAAACCCGCTTGTCGTGCCCGTCTACATTCCGTCGCTGATTCTGATGTTCGGCAACGGAATGCTTATCCCCATCCTTCCTCTCTATGCTAAGTCGTTCGGTGTATCCTACGGCGTCATCGGCGTGGTGCTGGCCGCCGAAGGCGTGGGCAGGCTGGTCGGCGCGCTGCCGGCCGGCGGGCTGCTCGGCAGAATCGGGCAGAGATCCTCGATGGTCCTTGGCGTGAGCTGCGTTGCCGTCTCCACCTTCATGTTGTTCTGGGCGCGCGACATTTCGGAAATCATCTTCTACCGGTTTGCAGCGGGTATCGGCGGTTCGCTTTGGAACATCGCCTGCCACGCTTATCTTGCGGACGCTACTGCGGTATTCCATCGAGGACGGGCACTTTCCACCTTCGGAGGTTTCCACCGAATCGGTAGCTTCGCCGGACCCGCCGCCGGCGGCGCCCTCGGCCTGTCCTATACACTTGAAACGCCATTTCTGGTGTTTGCCGCCCTGGCAGCAGTCGTCGTATTCATTGCCATATTCGCATTCGGAACCGGTTCGTCACGTGTGACGCCGACCGTCGGGCCCCTTCGCCTGACACGGACGCTGGGCATTTTCAAATCGCATTTTCGAGAACTCGCCACAGCGGGTACCGGACAGCTGTTTGCGCAGACCATCCGGGCTGGACGCCCGGTCGTTATCCCCCTCTACGCGGCCGACGCGATTGGTCTGGACGTGCAGGCCATCGGCTGGATCATCACCGTTTCCGCGCTGGTTGATATGTCTCTCTTCTATCCCGCCGGCCACATTATGGACCGCTATGGAAGAAAGTTCGCCATGGTACCGTGTTTCCTGATCCAGGCGATCGCAATGGCTGCAATACCTTATACCCACAGTTTCACGGGGCTGCTTCTCGCCACATCGCTAATGGGCCTGGGCAACGGCATCGGCGCCGGCACCATGATGACGCTGGGCGCGGACCTTGCGCCCGGTGATTCGATGGGCGAGTTTCTGGGAGCCTGGCGCCTGGTCGGCGAAACGGGCCATATGGGTGCGCCACTTGTGGTCGGTGGAATCGCCGATCTGCTCGGCCTTTCACCCGCCACTTTCGCAATTGCGGGTTTCGGCCTGCTGGCCGCGGGGACCTTTGCGTTCCTGGTTCCGGAAACCCTCAAGGATCGCCCGGCCCCCGACGTCTCAACGCGCGGTTCCCTGAAAGAATGACAGTTAAAGAAAAAACCCGCGCCCTCGGGGCACAGGTTCAGATGCGCCATGATCGCATTCGCCGTGAGTACCCGCGCCGTGGCGACAGCGAACCGGAAATATGGATCCCGAGGCGTCGGCGGGGGAACCGCCGCGACGTCGTCCGCGATTTCGAACTCACGAAACGCATCTCGCCACCCGACTGTGGGAGGCCGCCTCCGGCCTGAATCAATTGACAACGCGCCCGCCGTCCGTTAGTTTTCCGTGGACACACGCCATCAAATGTCTTTCCGAAAGAGAGGCGGATCCAATGACCAGAGAAAGTCTCATTGCGGGCGTCTGCCTGCTGATCACGCTGGGCGTGATGTGGTTTGCGGATCATCCGGACAAGGTTGCAGGCAGCGTCATCCTGGGTATTGTCTTCTGCATCTTCATTCTGGTCGCTCGCCTGAAGGGGCGCAGCGGCTCCAGAAAATCCCGGATGATTCGAAAGACGCCGGATCAAAAATAAACGCGATTTACCCCACCCCCACAGACGTTTCCGCCATGCGCAGCCCACCCCGGATCTCCGTGGTCATTCCGGTTTTCAACGAGCAGGAAGCCATTCAGAACGTGCTGTCTGATATACCGGGCCACCTCAACGCAGACGTGGTGGTTGTGGACAACGGCTCCACGGACCGAACGGTCGAACTGGCCAGACGGATGGGCGCCCGGATCGTTCACGAAAATCGAAGGGGGTACGGCTGGGCCTGCCTCGCGGGCATCGACGCACTCGAAAAACCCGATATAGTGGTGTTCCTGGACGGAGACTACAGTGACTATCCCAACGAAATGACGCACCTGGTGAAGCCGATCGTCGAGGGTTGCGCGGACCTTGTGATCGGCTCGCGCATACTCGGCAACCGGGAGGTCGGCGCGCTGCTTCCCCAGGCCCGCTTCGGAAACTGGCTGGCCACGTGGCTCATCCGCCGCCTGTTTGGCGCCCGTTTCACCGACCTCGGGCCTTTCCGCGCCATAACGTATCCTGCTCTGTTACGGCTTGAAATGCAGGACAAGACCTTTGGCTGGACCGTGGAAATGCAGGTAAAGGCTGCAAGGATGAAATTGCGGTTCCTCGAAGCGCCGGTAAGTTATCGACGCCGAATCGGCGTCTCCAAGATCACCGGAACCGTCAGCGGCACGATCCGCGCGGGCTGGAAGATTCTCTACACGATTTTCAGTTACAAACTCCGGAAAACGCCTGAGTCCACGTCGCTCGCGCCACATTGAATCGCAATCGGCCTGCCCGGCCGATTCCACCGGGGGTCCGTGCGGTCAGTCGCTTTCGGATACTTCGCAAGCGCCGCCAACCTCGCGGTCCAGCATCATTGTCAGGCGCGCGGCCACCTGCTCGGCCTGCCGTCCCGCCGCTTCCCGACCCGTCCGGTGCTTCAGCAGCCTGTCTGCGATATCCAGTGCTGCGATTATGGCTATTTTTGTGGGTTCGGCCAGCTTCTGCTGAGACGCGACCTCCCTCATCCGGCGATCGACGAGTTGCGCAACCCGGTGGGTACACTCAGACGACTCCCGACTCTGAACAGGGTATTGACGCCCATAGATCGTAACATACGTCGTCTCACCACGGTTAAGGCCGTCGGCTAGCAACATTCTCCCTCCTCAACTGTCTGCGGCGCGTGACCGCTGAAGTCAGATCTTGTCCGCGCCTTCGAGCGGGTCCACGCGCACCACGCCGTCCGTTGCGGGCACCATGACCTCAACAACCCATCCGTCCACGTCCTTGCCCATTACCCGAATCCGCATGGGGATTCTGCGCAATACCGTCGCGTCTTTGGAAACCCTGGCGAATGCGTGGTATTTTTCATCGTCCATACAGAAATACCGCTGGATTCGTCCCTCGGGCTTTCCGCCAAGTTGCGAGCTGCTCTGTGTACGGTCCTCCGACGAGTCGGTCATTGATTGCTCGCAATTCTATCGGTAGAGGCCGTGGGTTTCGATGAAACGGGCGACGTTGTCCGGAACCCAGTACCGAATGGGTAAGCCGGAACGAACGCGGGAACGGATCTGCGTGGAGGAGATTTCGAGAAGCGGGGAATCCAGAAAACACATCCGTGCGGCAATCAGATCATTGACATCATCAGCCGGAAAGCCCGGCCGGCCCATCACCGTAACGCAGGCGAGATCCAGAACGCCCAGGGGGTTGCACCACGTTGACATTTCCATTGCGCTGTCCGCGCCAATGATCAGATAGAATTCAGTCCCGGAACCCAGTTCGCTGCACAACTGCCTGAGGGTCTCTACGGTATACGACTTTCCGGTTCGATCCAGTTCAATCCGGCAAAGTTCGAACCGGGGCTGTCCATCCAGTGCGAGCGCCACCATACTGGCGCGTGCTTCCGCCGGCGCCACGTCGGCAACGCGCTTGTGGGGAGGGTCCGCCGAGGGAACGAACAGAACCCGGTCCAGGCGGCACGTTGCCAACGCCTCCTGTGCGATGATCAGATGGCCGAGATGAATCGGATCGAACGTACCGCCGAGGATGCCGATCCTGCCGTCCATTCCGCCTCAACGGGTATTTGCGGCGCTGGAGCCGTCCGGTTTCTCCGCGGGCTTTCGCAGTTCGTTGTTCTGCCGGGCCCGGGTTTTCTCGATCTGCCGAATCTCTTCCGCGATATTCTGTTTCAATTCGTCCTGAACGCCGTCCGCGGCCAGGAGCCTCAACATTTCAAGTGCTTCGTCCAGCGCTCCCACGCGATGCTTCGTCCGGGCAAGAAGAAAACGTGCTCTCGACACGAGCGCAGTATCGTCGAATTCCTTGAGGACAATTTCGCAATAACGCCCCGCGGATTCGTACATATCCCACTGCATGTAGTTCTCCGCAACCATCAGCTTCTTCCGCGCCAACTTCGTTCGAAGTTCCAGGATTCTCTCACGGGTGCCAGGTACAAGATCGCTGTCGGGGAAATCCTCGATAAACCGTTCGAATTCTCTGATGGCCTTATGGGTCTCGTCCTGGTCGTGGTGGATTCCACGAGACTGCCGATAATAACACACCCCGATCTGATAGCGCGCCTGATCGACAAACGGACTGGTTGGAAACTCATTCAGCAGGCGCTCGAATTCAAAAACGGCAGTAACGTAGTCCTTATCACACAGATACGCGAAACCCAGCTTGTATTGGGCGCGATCGACCAGATGGGAACCGGGAAAGTCCGAAAGCAGATTGCGGAGCAGCTTTTGCGCCTCCCAGCAGTTCTTTTTCTCCAGCTCCTCATTCGCCTTTTCCAGATAAAGGTCGGCGCTTGGGTGGCGATACCTGTTCTGCGCACATCCGGCCAGTGCCGGCAGGCCAAGACAACACAGAATGAATACACTCCGCTTCAACATACCCGTACCCGTCGTGCAATAACACAAAATCGGGGCCGTGTTTATCCCAACCCCGAACGGTCGGCGCAATTGGCCACCCGGAAACCCGTGCGTTTTCCAGTGGCGCATTCCGTTGAGCCGATCGGCAAGACCGACGCTCCTACCTTTGACTCTGGAAACCAGAGGACGGTTCCAATCAAAACCCGAAGGAAATCCTCCCGCACCGCCGGACTGAAATCACGAAAAGCCGCGGTGCCTGTGCCGTTTTCGTCCGCTGATCGAAAAAACTTAAGCAAACGCCACAGGCAAGTCAAGGAAATACAATGAGAAGCTGATTTGAAACTCCCGCCGACCGGCGCTTTCGCAGCGGCGCGAAGACCGCTGGGAATTTTAAGACAGCCTCTGACCTTGATTCGTCAGTTATCCGGGACGGGATTCCTAAGATGCTGTTTTAAAATTACCGGTGAGTTCCCGAGCGCGAGCGAAAAAGCGGCGGTCAA
>JAPPJY010000004.1 GCA_028874335.1 Gemmatimonadota bacterium
TTCTCGTAGTTTCGTATTCTCGTAGTTTCGTATTCTCGTAGTTTCGTATTCTCGTCGTCTCGTCGTATCGCGTATTTCGTCGTCCCGTCGGCTAATTCTTATCCGGGTTATGGGAATCGCGCCGGCGTTTGTCATTTCTCCGGTCTGCAGGCTTCGAATTGTCATTGCGACCGGCCGGTTCCGCGTCAGGGTCGGACTGCGCGATGACTGTCAGGAAGTCGCCTTTGAGGCTCTTCGACGCGAGTTCCGCGAATTCCGTGAGCGGATATCCGTCCACAAGTTTCTGGTAATAGACCCTCGCGGAATCGGGGTTGTCCAGCCGGTTTGCATGGGTCCACGCGATTGTATACAGGGCCCTGGCCGCAAGAGGGCTGTTGGGATGATCCGAGGGCAACTGTCTGAGGATGTCCAGGTAGCCGGACGGGTTGACGCCACCAGCCATCAGCGTTTCGGCCTCGCGAAACCGCGCTTCCGCCCTCGCGTCGTCTTCGAGGGCCTGCGACAGCCGCTGCCGGGCGCCCACTGCGTATGGGTTGACGGGGTACCTGTCGATCAGATTCCGGAACGTCTTCTCGGCCGCTTCCCGGTTTTTCAGACTGTCCGCGAAGATCAGGCCAATTGCATACAGCGCCTTCGGCGCCAGTTCGGAATCCAGGCTGTCGGCGATTTCGTATGCCCTGCGATACGTGGCGAGTGCGGAATCCGTTTCCGAAAAGTTGAACAGATACATTTCCGCCACATTGAATAGCGCTCTTAGACCCTTTTTCTTGCCCTTGGCGGCCGCCTTCTGGTACCTCTCCAGCTTGCCCAGGTCCTTTTCCCGGTCTCTGGCCGCCCTTCCGGCGTCGGAACCGGGTTTTTCCTTTCGGGCGCTGGCGAAGAGCTCTTTCGCCTTTTCCATGTCTCGTTGTGACGTTTGCGCCACCATAGCCAACCGGTAGTAGGCTTCGGCGCTGTATTCGGTCTTCGGGTTTTGCTCGATGACTACATGGTAGATCTCATCGGCGACTTCCTGTTTACCCATGAGCTGATACACATTCGCCCGCTTGAGATGGACTTCGGGCTCATATGATCTCAGGCTCTTGATCTTCAGTATGCGGTTGTACGTTGCCAGGACTTCGTCCAGTTTTCCCTGACGTTCGAGAATGCTGCCGATCTGGAGGCGGGTTTCGTAGTTGATCTTGTTCTTCGGTTTCGACTTCAGGACGCGGCGGAAGGCCAGCAGGGCGTCTTCGTACTGTTCGAGGTGAAACCTGGCGCTGCCGATGCCTGCCCATATCTTCGTGGCGAGACCCCTGGGCCTGGCCTCCAGCAGCTTCTGATACGCATTTATGGCGGCGGCGTACTCGCCGGCTTCGGCTTCCAGTTCGGCCAGCGCGAGCCGGGCTTTCCCGGTAAACTTCAGATCAGCGCTCTCGCCCACGTCGGCCAGTACCGGGCGGGCTTCTTCGGCCCTTCCGGCCGCCCAGAGCGATAGCCCCTTCCAGTAGAGGGCCTCGGTGAGCAGCAAGCTTTCCGGGAAATTGTCCTGCAGCTCCTGGAACTTCAGCAGGGCGTCGCGGTAGCTGCCGAGCCAGTAGAAGGCCTTGCCGATCAGCAGCAGGCTGTCGTCCACCCACTTGCTGTCGGGATGCCGGTCGAGGACGATGGAAGCCTTGCGAATGGCCCGCCAATAGATATCGCGGTACCGCAACACCCTCTGCCTGCTCGTCCGGCTGGTGGCGGCGACGTTCTCGGCTTCCTCTCTTTTGCGATCGGCCTCCTGGAACTGTTTTCGGGCGTTATAGAACGTGTTGTAATAGACACACCCGGAAACCAGGGCACCCGCAAGCAGGACGATGCAGGACAGCGGAATCTTCCGGTCTGATTTCATGCGTTTTCCCCATCCCCCTTCCCGTGGAATTCCTGGAGTGAACGAATTCTGGCCGCGCCGTTTCTCTTGAGTGATTCGATTCCGGCCACGGCCGCCGACGCCCCCGCCAGCGTGGTCGTGTAAGGGATGCCGTATTGAAGCGTGGCCTGGCGAATCCTGTGATCGTCGGCTTGCGCGGCCTCACCAGCCGGCGTGTTCACCATCAGGACGATCGTCCTGTTCTTTATGGCGTCCAGGATATTGGGACGGCCCTGCTGGATTTTGAGAATGGACTCCGCAAGAATATCGTGCGCCTTTAGCCGGGCGTGGGTGCCGTGGGTCGCGACGATCCGGAATCCAAGCTCCGACAGCCGCCTGGCGACGGGTATCACGGCTTCCTTGTCCCGGTCGTTGACAGAGATGAACACGGCGCCGGAGGTGGGCAGCCGCACGCCAGCGCCGAACTGCGCCTTGTGGAAGCTCAGACCGAAGTCGGTGTCGATACCCATCACTTCGCCCGTGGACTTCATCTCGGGACCAAGCAGCGTGTCCACGCCGGGAAACTTGGCGAAGGGCAATACGGCTTCCTTGACGGCGATGTGATCGAAGGAGATTTCACCGGTCAGCCCCTGTTCCTTCAGGGAGCGGCCCACCATGGCGCGCGCCGCCACTTTGGCCAGTGGAACGCCGATCGTTTTCGAGACAAAGGGCACCGTCCGGCTGGCGCGCGGGTTGACCTCGATGATGTAGACCTGATTGTCCTGCAGGGCGAATTGTACGTTCATCAACCCCACGACGTTCAATGCGCCGGCCAGCGCGTGTGTATGGGAACGGAGTTCATCGAGGCGTTCCGCGGAAATGTCGTACGGTGGCAGCACGCACGCGCTGTCGCCCGAATGCACGCCAGCGCTTTCTATATGCTGCATGATGCCCCCGATCACCACCGATGTATCGTCCGCCACGGCGTCCACGTCGAACTCATGCGCGTCTTCGAGAAAACGGTCGATGAGGATGGGATGCTCGGGCGATGCCTGGATCGCCTTCTCCATATAACTGAGCAGCGCATTGCGTTCGTAGACGATCACCATGGCCCGCCCACCGAGGACGTACGAGGGCCGGACAAGCACCGGATAGCCGATGGCGTCTGCCACGGCGACGGCCTCGTCCACGCTCGTGGCCGTTCCGTTTTCGGGTTGGGAAATGCCGAGTTGCCTGATCAGCGCGCCAAATCGCTTGCGGTCTTCGGCCAGATCGATGCTGTCGGGAGACGTGCCGATAATGTTGACCCCGCCGCGCTCCAGGTCGCGAGCGAGGTTCAGCGGCGTCTGGCCCCCGAGCTGTACGATGACCCCGTCGGGTTCTTCCAGATGCGCGATGTTCAGAACGTCTTCGGCCGTGAGCGGTTCGAAATAGAGTTTGTCGGAAGTGTCGTAATCCGTGCTGACGGTTTCGGGGTTCGAGTTGACCATTATCGTCTCGTAGCCGTCTTCCTTCAGCGCGAAAGCCGCGTGCACGCAGCAGTAGTCGAATTCGATGCCCTGCCCGATGCGGTTCGGGCCGCCGCCCAGGATCATGATTTTGGGCCGTTCCGAGCGGATGGCCTCGTTTTCGTCTTCGTAAGTCGAATAATGGTAAGGCGTATACGCTTCGAACTCGGCGGCGCACGTGTCGATGGTCTTATAGACCGCGTGGATGTTCAATTCTCTACGGAGGGCCCTTACGGTC
Organism: Gemmatimonadota bacterium; assembly: GCA_028874335.1. Lineage (GTDB taxonomy): Bacteria > Latescibacterota > UBA2968 > UBA2968 > JAAXHE01. The sequence continues at coordinate 3,578 of JAPPJY010000004.1, forward strand.
CATTCACTGGTATTCCAGAGATGCGCAAGCTGCCGGTCGCTGAAACCGTATTGTTTGGCCTTGATGAGATCTCTGCGGCCGATTCGGGCCCGGAGGCCTTCCAGGGTTCGTTGTTTCCGGTGCATACGGCTGCCAGACTCCTAAAGAGCTGTCGTAAAGTTCACGTGACGAGTCCCGCGAGTTCCTTTTCGAATTCGGTGATCTGCCGCAGGTTCTCGAGGAACCACGGGTCGATACCCGTCAGGTCGTACAGTTCGGATAACGGCCAATCCGCATCCAGTGCTGCCTTGAGATAGAAGAGTCTCTGGGAATTGGGAACTCGCAGCCGGTGCTCGATCACGGCACGGTCGAGATCGGAGACTGCCAGGTCCTTCCCGTCGCCCCCGAATCCGGCGCGTCCGATTTCGAGGGAACGCAGGCCCTTCTGAAAGGCCTCCTTGAACGTCCGGCCGATGGCCATGGTTTCACCCACCGACTTCATCTGGGTGCCAAGGAGGTCTTCCGTCTGGGGGAACTTTTCAAAGGTCCACCGCGGAATCTTGACCACGCAATAGTCGATGGTCGGCTCGAATGAGGCGGGCGTTTCCCGGGTGATGTCGTTCCGGATTTCGTCCAGGGTGTATCCCACGGCGAGTTTGGCTGCGATCTTCGCGATGGGGAACCCCGTTGCCTTCGAGGCCAGCGCGGAACTCCGGGACACCCGAGGGTTCATTTCGATGATGACGATACGTCCGTCCAGCGGATTCAGCGCGAACTGAATATTGGATCCGCCGGTTTCCACGCCGATTTCCCGGATGACGGCGATGGATGCGTCCCGCATGGCCTGATACTCTTTGTCGGTCAGGGTCTGCGCCGGCGCTACGGTAATGGAGTCGCCCGTGTGGATTCCCATGGGATCGAAATTCTCAATGGAACAGATGATAACCACGTTGTCGATCAGATCGCGCATGACCTCCAACTCGAACTCTTTCCAACCGATGATGGACTCTTCGACCAGTATTTCCGTCGTGGGCGAGAGGTCCAGCCCCCGAACCGCGAGATGTACGTATTCTTCGGCGTTATAGGCCGTGCCCCCGCCGGTGCCTCCAAGCGTATAGGACGGCCGAATGATGGCGGGATAGCCGATTTCGTCTACAATGTCGCGGGCTTCTTCCGCGCTGTGCGCAAATCTCCCTTTCGGAAATTCAACGCCGATACCGGCCATTGCGGCCTGGAAGCGTTCCCTGTTTTCGGCCTTCTCGATGGCTTCGGCATTCGCGCCGATCATCTCCACGTTGAATTCATCGAGTACGCCGCTGTTGTAGAGCTCCATGGCCACGTTCAGTCCGGTCTGTCCGCCAAGCGTAGGAAGGAGCGCTTCGGGACGCTCCCGTTCAATTATGGCCGCGCATACCTCCGGCGCGACCGGTTCCACGTAGGTCCGGTCCGCCATTTCCGGATCCGTCATGATCGTCGCGGGATTGCTGTTCAGCAGGACAACCGTATATCCCTCTTCCTTCAGGGCCTTGCATGCCTGCGCGCCGGAATAGTCGAACTCGCAGGCCTGGCCGATGACAATCGGCCCGGAACCGATGAGCATGATTTTCTGAATGTCGTTGCGTCTGGGCATAATCGCAGGAAAGGTCTCGGTCTATGAAATGGATCCGGTCACAGGCGGTCGATCATTTTCTTAGAAAAAAACCTGCGGCTGTCCTTGAAAAAGGCGCATACTCGCAGGCGGAGTGGAACCGTATGGCGGACGGCGTCTCAGACATTTTGCAGCAGAACCAGGTAGACCAGCAGGAGGATGAGGAGCAGCGTAACGGCAAAACACGTCTTCAGGACAAAATCCTTCGCCCTGTTCCGGGGCGGGTTGACGCCAATGGGCATCGCAGGCGCGGATGGTTCCGGAATCGATCCCGAAAACCGCTCCTGTTCGATAAGTTGTTCAAGTTTCGGATCGCACTCCCGGATGACCCTGAGAATGAGACGTTTGTTTCGGGCCGCCCTCTCTGCGTACCGCCCCTTGAGAGACGAGCGTGCGCCCGCGTCGGGAATAAGAAGATCCGCGTCGTCACTCGATCCGGACGCGTCTTCAACCAGACTGAGCGCCCGCGCCCTGGCGAGCTGTTCGGTAAGCCTGCGGGTTTGTTTCCTGTCGTGTACGTTCTCGCGGATAACCCTGCCGCAGATGCTCACGAAGCGTTCCATGTCGGCCCTGATTTCACCGTCAGTAAGCCCGGAGAGATAGGACTCCTCGATCATCTCGTCGATGCTTTCGCGGATATCCGGCATTGGATCCGGTTCTCAGTTAAGCGTATGAAATTGAACGTATCGATTCTTGTCCGCGCCTGTTTCAATAGCGCGCAGGGCGCCAGGGAGCGCCGCCCCGATGTCGCTCGCGATCATTCCGGCCTCACCCGCGCGTTCGGCGCACAGGTCCCCGGCCAGCCCGTGCATGTAGACACCGAGGCAGGCCGCTGATTCGGGGTCCAGACCCTGACCGATCAGTGCCGCGAGAATTCCGGTGAGCACGTCTCCGGATCCGCCCGAGGCCATGCCCGCATTCCCGCTGGGATTGACGTACGTTCGGCCGCATGGCACGGCCACAACGGTCGGCGCGCCTTTGAGGACGACGATGACGCCGGCCTCGCCGGACAGTGTCTGCGCCGAGCCGATGGGATCCGAACAGACGGCCTCTCTGCCGAGACCGGTGAGACGCGCAAATTCCCCCGGGTGGGGCGTGACAACGGTCGGCGCCGTCCGCATTTTCAGGTTTTCCGGCGCCCCGGCGAACGCGTTGATACCGTCTGCGTCCAGAACGAGTGGCGCCCGGATATCGTGGACGATCCGCCGGACCAATTCGACGGTTTCCCGGTGCGTGCCCAGCCCGGGTCCCATCGCGACGCAGTCGGCCGCCGCGACCAGTTTCTGTATGTCGCCCCGTGCACGAAGGGCGAGACAGCGGTGTTTCCGGACCTCGGGAAGCGGACGCGACATCGCCTCGGTGAGCTTGACCTCAAGAATGTCGTTCAGGCTCTCCGGCGCGCCGACCTGGACCAGCCCGGCGCCGGACCTGAGCGCCCCTTGCGCCGAGAGCGCCGCGGCGCCCGTGAAACCCGTTGAACCGGCGAGGATGACCACCCTGCCGCAATCGCCCTTGTGGGTGTCCGGCGGACGTCTCGGCAGAAGTGCCGCGCCTCCGTGCGCCGCAATGAGCTGACATGTGACGTCTTCGTCTGCAACAGCCGCGGGAGGCAGTCCGATTTCCACGCAATGAAGGCTTCCGCAAAGGGATCGGCCCGGAAAGCGAAACTGCCCGATTTTAGGCAGTCCGAAGGTGACCGTGCGCGTTGCAGCGGCGCAGACCCCATCCGCGCGGCCCGTGTCCGCATCCAGGCCGGACGGGACGTCTACGGCCAGGATGGGACAGCCAGCTTCCCGAAGCGTTTCAATCGCGCCGGCGATCAGCCCGCGGGATCCGCCGCGAATCCCTGTACCAAGGAGGGCGTCTACCGCGGCGGACGCGTTGGAAAGCGAAGGCCGGATTCGTTCAAGGTCTTTGGATTCAAGGATTTCGTCGATCTCAAGGCCGTTCTTCCGGGCTCGGCTCAAGTGGTGGCGCGCGTCGCCCTTGACCTGGTCTTCCGCTGCCAGCAGAAAAACGGTAACCGAAGCGCCTGACGAGGCGGCGAGATCCGCGATGACGAACCCGTCGCCGCCGTTGTTGCCCTTGCCGCAGAGGGCGACGATTCGCTTGCCCTGAAAGCCGCCGACAAGGTCGTCGAGAACCCGGGCCGCGCCGTGCCCCGCGTTCTCCATCAGCCGGATACCGGAAACCCCGCGTTCCATGGCCCCGCGGTCGATGCGGGCCATCTGCGCGCCGGTTACGAGCCTGGCATGGACATGGGGCACCGGGCCTCCGTGGGATGCTGTCTGAAAACCCCCGGCGGTCTTCGCGCGGCTGCAAACGCCGGCAGAATCCGGACCACCTTGGTGTTCTGTCCCAAAAATTCCTCACCATTCGACCGCCGAGTCGCCCGTTTCGCTACGTTCCCTTCGCTCGCCGACCTTATGCAGGTCGCCTGCGCTCTGGCGCCTTGCGAGCCGGGCGACTCGGCGGTCGAATTTCGGCAACTTATTTCCGGGACAGAACACTAGAACGCCTCAAACTTGTCTAATGATACAGGAATCTCCAGGGCGGCGCAACCCCAATCTTGTACATCTTAAACCGGCGGAAATAGACGACTTCATCGGGCAAAAACGGGAATGTCCGGCCGGCCGTCCGGGAGTGGTTTCGGGAGACAAAGGTCTTGACAGCGAACACCCGTTTTCTATAGTTTTTTCACAGAACCGCTGCGGAGGTCTGGATCCTGTCAATGGAGACGGTGGGGTGACGGAGTGGTCGAACGTGGCGGTCTTGAAAACCGTTGATCCTTACCGGATCCGTGGGTTCGAATCCCACCCCCACCGCCAATTTAACCGTATCGACTATAAAAGATAGGCCGCGTTGCTGTATTTTACGGATTGAGATTAAATCTTACCCGGGCGGTACTTTATATTTGCAAAACGGGTAGAGTTCACTTAACATGCGCGTCTGCAGATTCGGTCCTTGGCGACAGCCTCATTTCTCAGAGCGAGGACATCCAGCCGTAGTCTCACTACCAGGCTTGCCTTTACGTGAGGGAGAACCGTCATGACAAGCGTTCGAAAACTGTTGACGTTGGCATCGATGATTCCTGTATTCGGCCTGCTCGCGCTGGCTGGCATCCTCTTCAATGCGCCTCCCACCCTGGCATATTGTCCACCCCCTCCCGGCGTGACTACCCCCGAGGAACCGGATGTGACGGCGCAACAGGTGGAAGACGGCAGCGGCAGTCTGAAGGACTTCACGCTGGCCGCGAGGGAACAATTTGTTATGCAACTCCAGACGG
>JAPPJY010000054.1 GCA_028874335.1 Gemmatimonadota bacterium
TACGAGACTACGAGACTACGAGACTACGAGACTACGAGACTACGAGACTACGAAACTACGAAAGGGCGAAACTGCGAAACTACGAGTAGACGAAACTACGAAAGAACGGGAATACATCATACACTCTTGGCCTCGTCACCTCTCCGCCTTTTCGTATTCTCGTATTTCGATAGCTGAGATCAATTGCCACAAGAGGCCCAAAACCACAGTGTTGCACGTCAGCCTGACAATGCAACGATTTTCATCATTATGGGCGCCGCATACGGGGCATGACAACTGTTTTAAAATGACCGGTGAGTTCCCGAGCGCGGGCGCCGGCGCATCCGCGGGCGTGGATGATCGGCCCAACAGTATTTCGAAAGCGAGGTGAATTCGCAAGCGTAATTTCGACCGCCGGGACGGCATGGGCGGGGCGCTTTGGAACGAGGTTGTCGGGTTGGACGCCGGTCAGTCGCCGCTTGCCGAACCCCTTGACGGTTGGCGCCATATTTGATAAATAGTCACTGCCTTCCGGGATGAATGGGAAGAGACGATTCCGGACGGATGTGACCTTTTGTGTTCTTGTGCCTTTTGTGGCCAATGCCTTTTCGAAGTCAACCCGGCAGAGCCCAACAATAGCCACATAAGGTGAAGATTTCAGGAGAAACCTGTATGGAATACCGCACGCTCGGGCGAACCGGCCTTCGTGTTTCCGTCCTGGGTATCGGTACGGGCGGTCCGAGCCAGTTCGGACAGAATTCCGGCGTGTCAGAGAGCGACGTCAGCCGGATGGTGCGCAGGGCGCTGGCGCTGGGCGTGAATTTTTTCGATACCGCCGCGGGTTACGGGGAGAGCGAAGCCATTCTCGGCAGGGCGCTTGCGGGCGTGCCGAGGGAGGACTACGTTCTGGCCACAAAGGTTCAGGTGGCGCGCGATGATTGGACCGACACCCCTGGAGACGTGGTCGCCACGGTGGAACGAAGCCTGGATCGGCTGCGGGTGGACGTTATCGACATTATGCAGTTCCACGGCGTGAAACCGGACGACTATGCACGCACGATCGAGATCTTTCTGCCGGTAATGGCGCGGCTTCAGGAACAGGGTAAGTTCCGCTTTCTGGGTGTATCCGAGACATATTCCCAGGATTTCCGGCACGAGATGTTTCCAATGGCGCTCGCGGACGACCATTTCGACACGGCAATGGTCGGGTACAATATGATCAGCCCAACCGCGGAGCATCGCGTCCTGCCGATGTGCCTGGAAAGAAAAGTGGGTGTGATCTGTATGGTGGCGGTACGCCGGGCGCTGAGCAGGCCGGATGTGCTGGCTGAGCGCATCGCCTATGCAAAGAAAAAGGCCCTGATTGAGCGGGATTCCGTGCCGGACGACGACCCGCTGGGCTGGCTCGTGAAGGGCCATGTGGCTTCGCTGCCTGCGGCCGCCTACAAGTACGTGGCGTCACATCCGGCGATGGGCACGGTCCTGACGGGTACCGCGAACATCGATCACCTGGAGGCGAACGTAAAGGCCATTCTCGGTCCGCCGCTTCCTGACGACGATATCGCGCGACTGAGAGATATCTTCGGCGCCGTGTGGGAGCCATTGGGGAATTGACGCGGTCCGGTGACCGATCGCTTGTTGAAAGGTTCGTTCCATGATCGAGACAACTGCCGAATCCGGGGCAATGGCGTCCGACGGCCGGAAATCCGGTTTCACGCTTATCGATGCGGATGTCCACAATTATCCCGACTCCATCGACGAACTCCTGCCCTACCTGTCCAGGAGGTGGCAGGCATACGTGAAGCAGTCCGGGTTTACGATACCGTCTGTGTCGATCTATCCCAAGCTCTATGCACAGGCGGCGCGGCGCGACGCGTGGCCTTCAAACGGCAGGAAGCCCGGTTCGGACGCCGGGTTTGCCCGGGAACAGCTGCTCGACAGATGGGGCATTGACTTCGCGGTCCTCAACCCCCTCGTCGCGGTGTCGGCCGTGCGCAATATCGACCTTGCAAACGCGCTGCAGCGGGCCGTCAATGAATGGACCCGGGAGGCCTGGCTGGATGCCGACAGCCGGTGGCGCGGCTCAATCGTCGTCAACGTTCAGGATGCCGAAGCGGCCGCCGCCGAGGTCGAGCGAGCGGCCGCCGACCGCCGCTTTGTGCAGGTGTTGCTGCTCGTGCGCTCCCATGCACCCTACGGACGGCGTGAATTCCGTCCCATCTTTCGCGCCGCGGCCGCCGCGGACCTGCCCGTTGGCATTCACTTTGGCGGGGGCGGCAACCCCATTACGGCAAGCGGATGGCCATCCTATTACATCGAGGACCATACCGGAATGTCGCAGGCCTTCGAGGCGCAGGTCATCAGCCTTGTATGCGAAGGCGTCTTCGAGGAACTGCCGTCGGCCAGGGTCGCCCTCGTTGAAGGCGGATTCGCATGGCTGCCCGCACTCATGTGGCGGCTCGACAAGAATTACCGCGGTCTGAGAGGCGAAGTGCCGTGGCTCACAAAGCTGCCCAGCGAATACATCCTGGACCGCTTTCGTGCGACCACACAGCCCATGGAGGAGCCGTCCAATCCCCGGCACCTGCTCGCCATTCTGGATATGATCGGACGCGAAGACTTCCTCATGTTCGCCACCGACTACCCGCACTGGGACTTCGACGCGCCCGACCGGGCCCTGCCCCGGATTATCAATGGCGCCCTCAGGCAGCGCATTTTCGCTGATAACGCGGCGGTCTTCTATGGTCTCGAAGACGGTTGACATCGGGTCGGTCGACGACTTCGAGCCCGGCCGGCCACACCGGGTCGAGGCTGGCGGACGGGCGCTGATGGTGGTGCGGCGCGGCGGGCGCTTTTTCGCATTGCGCGATACCTGTCCTCACCAGGGTGCGCCGTTGTCTGCCGGAAAGGTGGACGGTACAGCCCTGCCGTGTCGTCCCGGCCAGGAGATTTCCTACGGACGTCTGGGGGAAATCCTTACCTGCCCCTGGCATGGGTGGCAATTCGATCTGGCAACCGGCCGCGCGCTGATCGAGCCCGAGCGATACCGGGTGCGGGTGTATCCCGTACGGGTTTCCGGCAGCCGTGTTATCGTGCAGATGAGTTAGCCTCAATCTGAAAAAAACACCAACGCGGCTACGCGATAAAACCCTCCGAAACGGGGCGCTATCGACGTAAAGAAGGACGTTTATTCCCTTCTCGTCCAGTGACCTGGTGTATCCTGGTAATCAGCAGTCTAATCGTCTTTATTTACAAGCACATATTCGAATTAACGTCCCCGAAGACTTACGAATCAAGGTTTGGTTCACGCCCCCCTTCCACGTGCATGGGGTCTCGCTCGCAGGAAATGGCCCCGGCATTCATCGCAGGACACAAGATTGATCCGGATCAGCAATCCGTTTTCCGAGTGGAACCGGGACTTCAGACTCCTGGGTGCGGCGGCGTTTTCCGTGGGCGTGTTCTTCGGCGTTCAACTGACGTTATACAACAACTTCGCCGTGGAACGACTCGGCATCGAGCCGCACGAACTCGGTTACGTGGAAGCGCTTCGGGAATTATCGGGATTCCTGAACGCGTTCTTCATCGCGCTGATGATGCGGTTGGCCCCGCCGGTCGTCGCCGGCGTTTCCCTGGTGGTGATGGGTGCGGGCCTCGCCGCGTACGCGGACGTATACACCGTTTTCGCCCTCGCGGTATATTCGGCGCTGTGGGGCATCGGGTTCCATTGCTGGATCCCCATGGAACAGTCCATGGCGCTGCGGTTCTCTCCGGAGGGCAAGAAGGGGAAGTGGCTGGGTCAGTTGCGGAGCGTGCACGCATTCGCGTGGCTGCTGACCATCGGGGTCTGCAATCTGGTGTTCCATGTGGCCCGCTACGACCGGCTGTTCGCGGCCGCCGGAGCGATCACCGCGCTGGGCGGGGTTGCGATCTTCTTTGCCAGCAAAAAACGCCCGGAGGTGCGGGAGAAGAGTTTCGTTTTCCACCGTCGCTACGGACTGTATTATGCGTTGAATTTTCTGCAGGGCTGCCGGAAGCAGATGTTTATCACGTTTGCCATCTTCGCGCTGGTGAAGGTCCATGGGATGCCGGTGGAAACGACGATGGCGCTCGTACTGATCAATCAGACGCTGATTACGTTAACGGCGCCGCTGATGGGCCGGTTGGTAGACAGGCATGGCGAACGGGCCGTGCTCAGCTGGAGCTACATCGGGCTGACGTTCGTCTTTTTCGGTTACGGCGCGATTGAGCACCGGCCGACGCTGTACGTGCTTTATTGCGTGGACAACCTTATTTTCTTCGGAGGCATTGCGTTGACCACGTACCTGCACAAGATTGCGCCACCGGAGGACCTGAAACCCACGCTGTCCATGGGCGTTACAATGAATCATTTCGCCGCGGTGGCGGCGCCGCTGGTCGGCGGGCTGGTCTGGCATCAGTTCGGCTACCAGGTGATCTTCTTCAGCGGCGCGGTTCTGGCGCTGATCTCCCTGGTGGTAAGCCAGTGGGTGGATCCAGAGGGGATGCTGCGCCGGGAGCGCGAAGCGGTTGTACTGGCGGACTGACACGCAGGCTATGGTTCAGCTGTGAGGGAAACGCTTTTGATTCGTAATTGGAGGGCAGGATGAGATTCCGGAAGCTTGGAAGAACGGGGATTCAGGTCTCTGAGGTGGGGTTGGGTTGCTGGCCGATCGGCGGCGCCTCATTCAGGGGCGGGAGTCCGACGGGCTGGTCCGGCGTGGACGTGATGGCGTCCGTCGAAACCGTCCGTGCATCCTGGGCGCGAGGCGTGACGTTCTACGATACGGCGGATGCGTACGGCCGGGGTAAGAGCGAGGTGCTGGTGGGTCTGGGGTTGTACGACGACAAGGACGACGCCGTGATATGCACCAAGGTGGGCATGAGTCTCGCGGCGCCGGGCCAGGACTTTTCCGAACCGTATATCCTGGGTGCGCTGGACGCGAGTCTGACGCGTCTGGAGCGCGACCACGTCGATCTCTACCTGCTGCACGGCCCTCCGTTGGAAGGGATGACGGACGCGCTGTTCGGACTGATGAAGGACTTGAAAGGATCGGGCAAGATACGGGCGTGGGGCGTGTCGATCAGTCCGGTGGATACGTCGGACGTGGTGGTGGAGGAAGGCCTGCGCGCCATGGAGGGCGGCGCCGAGGCGATTCAACTGGTGTATAACATGCTTCAGCAGAAGGAGGGTGACGCCCTGTTCCCCGCGGCCATGGAAAAGGGGGTGGGGATGATCGCACGGGTGCCGCTGGCTTCGGGCTGGCTGACTGGAAAGTACAACGAGAATACAGCGTTTCCCGCAGACGACCTGCGAAGTCTCAGGTACACGCCCGACAGGGTGAAAGAAACGGCGGCGCAGGTCGGACAGCTGGATTTCCTGCTTGAGGAGGCGGATTCGATGGTCGACGCGGCGTTGCGGTTCGTGCTTTCCAATCCCGCGGTCTCCACGGTCATTCCGGGGGCGAAGACACCCGCGCAACTCGACGGTATCGTCAGGGCGGCCGGGAAAACACTCTCCGGAGAATCACTGGACCGGATCCGGGAGCTTTTCGGCTGAATCCGTGAGGGCGGGCGGAAGACAGGGGCTTGAAGCCGGAGCCGCACCGTGGAAGTGTCGAGCGGATCCTGGGTTCGGTCAGGGAGCCCGCACAGGGCGTGCGACAACAAATCTGGATGGAGAGGTCTATATGGTCGGGTTTGCGGTGGTTGGCCTGGGTATGGGGCGCAACCGGTCCAGGATGATACAGGACACCGACGGCGCTGAATTGAAGATCGTCGTGGATTTGGACGAGACCCGTCTCAGGGACGTGAGTTCGGAACTGGACGTGGGAGGCACAACGGACCTGGACGCGGCGTTGGATCGTGATGACGTGGACGTGGTGTTGGTGATGACGCCCAGCGGGACCCACGCAGAGTTGGGAATCCGGGCCGCCCGTGCGGGCAAGCACGTGATTACGACCAAGCCCATGGACGTGTCTACCGAAGCCTGCGACCGTCTGATCGCGGCATGCGACGAGGCCGGCGTACTCTGCGGCGTGGATTACGTCAGCCGGTACGTGGACAACAACTGGCGCGTGGCCGAGGCGATGCGGCAGGGCTGGCTTGGAAAACCCATTCTGGGCGAAGTCAGATTCAAGTGGTTCAGAGCCCAGTCCTACTTCGAGGCAAGCGGCGGTTGGCGCGGGACGTGGAAGATGGACGGCGGCGGGTCGCTGGCCAACCAGGGCGCGCATCTGCTGGACGTACTGTGCTGGTTCATGGGAGACGCTGTTTCCGTATATGGCGAAATGGCCATCATGAACCACGAGATCGAAACCGAGGATATCGGGTTGGCGATCGTGAATTTCGAGAGCGGTGCGAAGGGTACGATTGTTGGAACGACGACGTTCCCGGCAAGTCCATACTTCAGCGCCGAAGTCCACGGAACGACCGGCGGCGTGCTGATCCCCGACGTGCTCACCGGCAATGTGCAGATCTTCGGCGAGGGTCTGGAGGAACGGCTGGCGGCGGTGGAGAACCCGCTCAAGAATATCGTGCAGGACGCGGTCAGCGCGGTGGAGAGGAAGACGCCGCTCCGGGTTGATGGAAGGGAAGGTCGCCGTACGGTGGCCCTGCTGGAGGCCATCTACACGTCCGCGCGCGAGGGCGGGCCGATTAACGTCGGCGCGTGATTCGCGAATCGTACGGACGTCTCCACCTGGCTCCGCGGCAAGAACTCGATCCAGGCAACGCCCGCCGGCGTCCGCCGGCTACCCGTGGTCGTGATCCTCGTGCGGGTCCGTCGCGACTTGCCGGGTCCTTGCCCTCAGTTGTCCGCGGCCGACAAGGCCCTTTTCGATAGCCAGTTCTTCAAGGGAAGCGATCCATCGCGCGTAGTAACCCGATGGGTCGTTTGCTTTTTCGGCCGCCGCGATTGTGGCAGCCAGCGCCGTGCTGAATTCGCGCCATTCGAAGACGCCCTTCTCGCAAAGCGCCAAGGCCAGGCCGAAGGCGCGGGCTTCCCATGGGGCCTCGAATACGAGTTCGCCGTTCCGGCGGGGGAGCGCGACTGTCGTTTCCGCGTCCGCGATTTTCCTGTCGATCCGACGCGTCATGTCCGGCTCACTCCGATGGGGAATCGATCCTGGCCGCGCCGATCATCGCGTCGCGCGTGACCAGCGGGACAAGCGCCTCTTCGGTAAGGTCTTCAGTGCCCTCGGGCCGCTCCGGCAGCACCATATAACGAAGATCCGAATTGCTGTCCCAGACACGGACTTCGACCGAATCCGGCAGATGCAGGTCGAACTCCCTGAGTACGGCCCGTGGCTCCCGTACGAGGCGCGAACGGTAGGCGTAGGACTTGTACCAGCCGGGAGGCAGACCCAGCACCGGCCACGGATAACAGGAACAGAGGGTGCAGACGACGACGTTGTGGACCGTCGACGTGTTTTCGAGGACAACGATCTCGGCGCCCTCCCTGCCGGCGAAACCCAATTCGGCGATCGCCGCGGTGCCGTTCGCCAGCAGCCTGCGTTTGTAGTCGGGGTCCGACCAGGCGCGGGCCACCACCCGGGCGCCGTTGAGCGGTCCCACGTCTTTCTCGTACTTTTCCACGACTTTGTTGATCGTGTCGGTCGCCAGCAACCCTTTTTCAACCAGGAGTGATTCCAGCGCCCGGGTGCGCAACGCTGCGTCGGACTCGCTCCGGTCGGGTTCATCCTGTCGCTTCATGTCCGTGGATCCTCACTTTTCTGTATCTGACTGCGCGGGCGTGAGATAGCCTTCCCACATGTCCAGATAGACCGCGTCTTCGGCTTCGGCCGACTCCCCCCACAATTCCCGCGATTCGAAGCGTACGGCATACAGAGGCTGCTCGCGACGCACGCAACCTGCGGGCAACTCGGCGTCCTGGAGGTTGTGGATTCCGTAATAGCGCGTGATCGTACCTGTCTTTCCCCGGACGTACCGCGGGAGCCGCGTGTGTCCCTCGGGGTGGATGTTTCTCGCGCGTACCCGGTCGCCTTCCTGAAATTGCGGCCGGATATCCCTGTGCGACGGCGTCGACGAAGCGGTTCTGCGCCGCCCGAACTTAGCCCGCACGCCATCCGGGTCGGGGTGGACCGGGGTTTCGGCGGCCGGTTTCTCCCGGAACAGCGCCACTCTCGTTTCCAACTCGTCCGACGTCATCGCTCCGGCATCGATCAGGCCCCTGATCCTGGAATGCAGCCATTTCTCGTAGTAGGAGGATGACAGGTATTCGGAAGGATCCATGTTTTCGATGTTGTTGCGCGAACCTCCCGGGACCGGCACGGGTATGGCGACACCCATGCCCAACACGCGCTTTTCCCACTCGTGGTGGAACAGCGGTTCGTTCTCTTCGCGAATGATCGGGCCGAATCCGTGCATTCCGCCCATGTCATGGATGCCGTCCATGCGTGTCTCCCTTGTGCCACGGATCTGTCTCGTCAGCGGCTTCACGAATGGATTGCGCTGTGGCGGGGGCTTCAATCAGCCGCTTCGTCAGTCGTTTCCCTCGTAGACGGGTCTGCCGCGAACCAGAATTCGTTTGGGGTTCGGAACGTCCGAGAGTTCGTCCACGCTGTGGTACCCGATGGTCATGCTCATGCGCGTGCAGTCCGTGCGGTTCTCGCCGATACCGTGCATGAGCAGGCTGTCGATCACCAACATTCCGCCTGCCGGCATGGGCGCAACCAGCGCCTGGTCCAGCAGGGAATGGGTCCAGTCGTGCCCGTATAGGCGCCCTTCGATGCCGGGAAAATGGTGAGAGCCGGGAACGAGAAGCGTGGCGCCATTCTCTGCCGTCGTTTCCTGAAGGTAGAAGATGACCGTGAAGATCGTCCGGGACCACTGTCTCACGTCACGGTGGAATCCGTCGGGCCCGGTCTCGACAGACGTATTCAGCGTCGCATGGTTGTGACGGTTCGTGACCAGTTCGATATTGGGCCCCATCAGGCATTCCAGGGGATCCAGCACGATGGAACTGGATGCCGTCTCGAGGAAAATCGGATCTCTGTCAACCAGGCCCGAAATCCTGACCACGCGCCCCTCAGTGTTCCTCACCAGGGGTTCGACCTCGGCCCTGATGTCCGCAAGCACGGCCCGCCGGAGTCTGGCGACGGTTTCTTCCGGAAGACGATCCGGCAGTTTCAGGAAGCCGTTGTGGCGAAACAGCTGTACCTGTTCCGGTGAGAGGGACATGGGTCGATATTTCCGTCAAGAGGGATGAGGGAAGGGGTGAGGGTGGCCGATGTAGATGCGTTCCCCTGCGGCGAGTATTTTCTCCGGGTCGTCCTTCATGACGTCGTGCGGGTCGTGTGCCTGGTAGGCGAGTGTCATGCTTCGGCGTGACGTGTCCGCGCGGTTGACGCCCGCGCCGTGGAAACAGCAGTCGTTGAAGAGCAGCACACCTCCTTTGGGCATCGGTACCGGCAGGGATTTATGAAAGAGGTCACTTTCTTCAAATCCGACCCCAGGACGCCGGTGACGCTGGAAGGGACGCCGGTGACTGCCGGGTACGATGCGGATGCAGCCGTTCTCCAGGGTGGATTCCTCGAGGTAGACGAGGGCGGTGACCAGTGTGGGGTGGTAGGGCTCTTCTCCGCTGTGCCAGTAAACGTGCTCGGACCCGGGGGGCCTGACCATGATATGGTTGTGTTTGTTCGTGAGCAATTCGATATTGGGTCCGAGGATGGATTTCAGGGGGCCCAGGATCACGGGATGCGAGGCGGCCTCGACGTACGTGCGGTCGCGGGAGAGAATCTTCGAGAGGCGCCGCACGTCGTCCGGCGCGCGAGAGCCGGTTTTCTCCCATACCACCGGCTCGATCATCCCGCCGATCTGCCGGTCGGTAACGGCATTCAGCCGTTCCACCAGGCCGGCCGGCAGCAGTTCGGGGGCGCGGTAGAAGCCGGTGTGATTGAAATACCAGAGGTCCTCTTCGCTCAGGGACAAGGCATTCTCCCGTCGTGTGTGAATCGCGTCACGGATCGGCGGATATGTTAAAGCGGTTCCGGACACGTTGTCAAGGGTATTCTGGCTGTCCGGACGGAGGATGGTGGAATGCGCGCGCGAGAACCGGTTCACGCCGACTGGCAGGATTCGATGCGCATCTTTTTTACTGTGGCGTGAAATCGAAAAAACATTATATTTAGAATGACACACGTTCGATGCCCACACCCGTCGGGCGTCTCAACGTTTCAGCCTGTCAGGGTGGGCGGACGATCTGCGAAGGTCGGGCGGCCGTTCCCGAAGGGGGCGGTCTTTTTAAGTAGACCACGAAGGGGTTGCTACATGCCGAATGCGCTGCTGGTCAGTCCCATGAATCCGGTTACATTCTGGAGCTTCGACGAAGCCCTGAAAGTAATCGACAAAAAGGTCGCATTTCCTCCACTGGGGCTGTTGACCATTGCCGGCATGTTGTCTGATTCATACGACGTGCGAATGGTAGACATGAATGCGCGTCCACTGATCGACGAGGATCTCGAGTGGGCGGATATTGTCATCACGTCGTCGATGATCATTCACTGGCACTCGTTGGAAGACGTGATCGCGCGCTGCAACCGGATTGGCGTTCCGGTTCTGAACGGGGGACCGCTTCCCACCCAATATTACGAAGAGATCGAGGGCGACGCCGTCTTTTACCTGGGCGAAGCGGAAAACGGGTTTATGGACATTGTGGATCGTCTCACTACGGGCTCGGAAACCGTTGAACGGGAATACGTGGACCGGCGCGGCAAGTTTCAGGACCTGGCCGTAACGCCGCTGCCCCGCTGGGCCCTGATCGATTTCGACGACTATAGCAATATGGTGATCCAGGTCACGCGCGGGTGCCCCGAAAGCTGTACGTTCTGCAATATTCCTTCCTTATATGGAAAGGTTACGCGGCTCAAGAGCAAGAGCAGAATGATACAGGAACTGGACGCACTTTACGATGCTGGCTGGCGGGGCGCGGTGATGGCGGTGGATGACAATTTCGTGGGTAACCGGGACGAAATCAGGCACGCGCTCGAGGATGAAGTCGTCCCGTGGCAGCAGGAGCGCGGCTATCCGTTTCAGTTCCACACTCAGGCCAGCATCCGCGTCAGCGACGACCCGCAGTTGCTGGAGGCCATGTACCAGGCCGGATTCGACAAGGTGTTCGCCGGAATCGAGTCTCCCGTCGAGGAAAGCCTGAAGTTCATGGGCGCACAGAAGAACCTGCAGGGCAATACCCCCCTGATGGACAAAGTCAAGATACTGCAGGAAACCGGCTTCGAAGTACAGGCGGGATTCATTATCGGCCTGGATACCGACCCGGACGACATTGCCGAACGGACCCTTGCGTTCATCAGGGAGGCGGGCATTCCCGTGGCGATGGTCGGCATCCTGGGGGTGCTGCGGGATACGCCCGATTACAAACGGTTCAGCCGGCAGGGACGCCTGGTGGAAGGCGCGAAATACACGGGCGATTCGGGGGTATTCAGCCGCGAGTTGAGTTACGTGCCTCTAATCGATCCGGATACCTTGCTGGAACGGCACCGGTGGACGGTGGAAACGCTGAACAGCCCTGAGATCTTCTTCGAGCGATGCCTTACGTTTTTCAATCACCGCGGGCGTCATCCGATTGCAGACTCACCCATACGAATGCTCGAAATCAAGGCGGTATTCCGGTCGATCTGGCGGCAGGGCATCCGGAACAGGAACTACCGCTGGCAATACTGGAAATTCATGCTGCAGGTGCTCCTCAAGCATCCCGGCAGCCTCGCAGACGCGGTGCGGCTGGCCGTGCAGGGCCACCACCTGATCCTCACCACGCAGCGCGCGCTGCAGGTTGACGAAGTGAAGACGTTCCTTGACGAGGCGCTGGAACATCTGGAACATTTCAGGAATGGCTATCGCGCGGCCTACCGAAAAAACACGGACACGTACGCCGGGAGGCTCATGAGGGCGGTTCACCACCGCTTCGAGCACTTTCAGGACGACCACAGGACCATGCAGCATCACGCCAAGGTGCTTCGGGGCGCCGCCCAGGAATACTACCAGGCCACATGCGAGGAGTTTCAACACCAGATCCGGGAGCCGTTGGAGCGTTTCCAGCAGGATACCGATCAACTGCTCAGGACCTTTTCGTCCGAGCGGGCGGCACTGCAGAGGTCATAGTGTCACCTTAGGTTAACGCCGCGTTTCCACCGATTCATCCCCTCCTGCTACCTCACCTGTAGAGCGACTTTATCGACGGACTGTTACAGATTCCAGTACTCGTCGATGTCGCGCTGGTAGGCGTTCACCTTCCCTCTGACCACGTCGTTGACCTTGACGATCTCGCCTGATTTGCCCGATTCGTACAGCGCTTCGCTCACCGCCTTGCTGCGCAGGCCTTCCTCCGCGTCAATTTCCACGTTGCGTCCGGTGCTTAGCGCGTCAATAAAGTCCCAGAGTTCCAGCGGCATTCCGCCGGTGATGCCGTAGGGAAACAGGCGCTCGTTCTCTTCTCTGCTCAGGCTCTTCCTGAACATATCCACCACCCGTTCCATGCTGTAGGTAACGCCGTCGAGGAGTTGGCACTCGCCGCGGAGCGCGCCCGCCGCCGGATGGAAGATATCGTATTCCACGATCGTGCCCTTGCTGCCCGTCAGGCTGAGATGCAGAAAGCCCTTGCCGGGCGCGCTGTTGGTCCACGACCAGGTTCCGATAAGCCCGCTCTTGAAGTTGAAAATGCTGGTCCAGAAGTCTTCCCGCGTGTCATTGACGATCCTTCTCCCTTTCCTGTGCGGGCGTTTTTCAATTTGCTCCACGCGCGCGTATACACTGTGCACTTCGCCGAACCAGTATCGCATCGTGTCCACCCAGTGGGCGCCGCTGTCCATCACCATGCCGCAGCCGCCCAGCCGGCGGTCGACTCGCCAATGCCAGTCCTGGATGTTCTCAGGGTCCTGCCACGACGCGCTCGCAGCCAGCCAGAAGCGCGGTTTTCCCATCAGGCCTCCTGCGTTGAACGCCCAATGGATCGCGCGTTGCCCGACGCTGCGGCGGCACTGTTCGGCCGTTGCGGCAATGCGTTTGTGTTTCTTCGCGGCGGCGATTATCTTCTTCGTGGCCTTTACGGTGATTCCGATGGGTTTTTCGCAGATGATGTTCACGCCGCCGGAAAGGAGCTCGCAGGCCAGCACGTGGTGCATACCGTGTGGCCCGCAGATATCGGCGCCGTCCAGATGCTTCTCGCCGTTGAGCAGTTCCTCCACGCTCCGGTAGGCGTTTACGCGCTGACCGGTATGGCTTTCAATGCGCTCAGCCATGGCTGTGGCACGTTCCGGAACGTCGTCTACGGTTGCGACGATGCGGAAGCGCCGCTCGTCTTTCTCCATGAGTTCCGCGTATCCCCTGAGATGCGCTCCGGCAATGCCGCCGCAGCCAACGATTGCGAGGTCTACCCGTCGGCCGTTGGATCGTGTGGCCATACCAATCCTTTCAATGGAGTTTGTGTGGCGGTTGTGTGAGCAGATGCCCTGGTCTTCCAGGCGTGGATTCCATATTACCCGGTTCGGGTGATTTGTCAAGTCGATTGTTTGTACCGCAAGAGTCAAGAGCAGAGAAAGGCAGTGGTCGGTGGCCAGGGGTCAGAAAAGGCAGAGGCGAAAAACCGGGCGCCCACAAGGGACGCCCCTACAATTTCAATCGTACATCCGACCGCATAGCGAATTGTGTGCCCCTTACCGTGTAGGGGCGTCCCTTGTGGGCGCCCGGTCATAGCGGTGGCCAGGAATTGGCGTTCATTACATCATCGGCCCTGCCAATGTGTCTTCTGTTTTCTTCGCGTTTTCGTGTGAGATTCTTTTCAGGAGGTGACTTGAAATGTTGATTGACGCGCACAACCATCCCAACTGGCACGGCTTCGATGCAAAGCGAATTCTCAACAACATGGATGAACAGGGAATTGACAGGATGTGGCTGTTTACCTGGGAGGTGCCGGAGGACGAATACAATCCGTCGTATCACAAGGTCCTGCCTCCCGGCGGGACGGGCATACCGCTGGAGGACGTGCTTCAGGTGGGAAGGGAGGCGCGCGACCGCTTCGTACTGGGCTATTTCCCGCATCCGAAGCGGCCCGACGCCGCCGACCGCCTTCGTGCGGCGCATGAGATTCACGGCATCCAGGTTGCCAGCGAGATGAAAGTGCGCGTCCTGTTCGACGACCCGGATGCGATTCAGCTCTACAATGCGTGCGCCGAAATGAGATTGCCCATTACAATCCACCTCGACTATCCCATCAACCACGGCGGGGGAAACTATCCCAGGCCGAACTATTGGTACGGCGGGAGTATCGAGGCGTTCGAGCGCGCGATCGCAGCCTGTCCGGAAACGACCTTTATCGGACATGCGCCGGGATTCTGGGCGCATATCTCGGGTGACGATCTTTACGACAAGCAGTCGTATCCGGATGCGCCTGTACTTCCGGGCGGCAAACTGTGGGATATGATGCGCCGGTACGACAATTTGTGGGCGGACCTGTCCGCCGGTTCGGCGCTCAACGCGCTCAAGCGGGACCCGGAAACCGGAACGAAATTCCTCGTTGAGTTTCAGGATAAACTGCTGTGGGGGCGGGACTATTTCGACACGGCGCTGATGGATTTCTTCCAGGGGCTGTCGTTGCCCAAAGACGCGTACGACAAGATAACCTATCGTAACGCGTTGCGTATTCTGGGCGAATCCGCGCCGGGATAGGCCCGGCTGCACGCGGAAAGACAAACGCCCCGGACCATCACGTCCGCGGGCGTTTTTTACACGAATCCGCCGGAAGGGAGTGGAAAGTGAGATTCATGCCCTGACGAATTCCGAGAGTTTCCGGGCGTACGCAACGTTGCCATACTCTTTGAGGATCCGGTCCTGCGCGCGCGCCGCGGCGTTCTTCCGCTGGGTTTCGTGTTCCAGCCACCATCGCGCCTTGTGCCGGAGTTCCTCCAGGTCGGTCCATGTGTCAATTTCCGTGCCGACGTCGAATGCTTCCTCGATGCCAGCCACGTAATCGGTCAGCATGAATCCGCCGCTGCCTGTAATTGCGGTGTCCCGCTGATTCAGGTAGCCGATGGCGTCCGGCGAATTGTGCTGGTTTACATTGATCCTGGAGGCCCTGTACACGCCCGGCAGCTCCATGTAACTCCGAAAGCCTCGGTAGGAATATCTGGGCAGGTCCTGGAACGTGCCGAAGCCCAGTCCCCCGTACACGTGGACCCTTCCCAGGTCCTTGAGCGCGGCGACCACTTCCTGTCTCAGCGCTCGCTGCCGGGGAAAGGGGATGGTGTGGGTGATCCGTTTGACCAGGTCTTCCGATTCCAGGTACTCTTCCGGACTGCCGCCCTCTTTTGTGTATAGCGACATGATGGTGACGGAGAAGTCACACTCCTCGTGTCTTGCCGGCCTGGCGAAACGATGCAGTTCCATTGCCGGCGGGGGATAGAGTACGATGGCCTTGATTCCGCGTTTTGCGTAGACATCCACACTTTCCCTGCAGCACGTCGCGGCAAATTCAAACTCCCGGGTGAATTGAGGGCTTCGGAGAAGGTCCCACGGGTCGTCCTGGGTGTGGGTTACGGTCTTGCACCAGGGAAATCGTTCCCGCAGTTCACCGATGAGCCCGGGCGGCCGGTCGTCTTTGCTGAACCACCAGATGAGCAGTTCCGGTTCGTGTTCGATAATGGTTCTGAACAGACCCTCCCGGAATGCGCCGATATCCCTGTATTTCAGGTCCCACGTTTCGTGGGGCGGGATGATGTCGGCCTCTTCCTTCGCCAGTGCGATATCCGCGTCGAGATTCACCTCGATACACCCGCGCGTGGGTTGATAGAGGACGTCGTATCCGATGCTTTTAAAGCCCTGTTGAATGCTCCAGAGGGATTGGCCGGGCAGGAATCCGCCCAGCAGGAGGACCTTCGGCATTGACGTGTCCTTTCAGGCCCGACGTTGTGCCGGGGCCTGACGTTCATTCGCCCCTACGGCGAACGCCAGGCAACCGATCCCACACGCGGGCGTATACAGGTAAAGGGACCCCATCCGTCGATCCGGCCGACGGCCTCGGGCGATGGAAGAAAGATAGGGGAATCGATTTGCCTGTGAAAGACGAAACCTCCCCGGTTCGCCCGCCCCGCTTTTGGGGTTGCCCGCGACGGGTTTTTGGACTTACTTGGAATTGTGGACGTTTGCGGGCGGCGCGTCGAACGGAGGTGTTGGGTTGACACCGGACACGGACCTGGCTTCACACCGGACGTCGATACGTTCGTGGTGGTCTGCCGACGGTCATCGGTTCCTGCCGCCGGCGCTCATCACCTGCATATTGATTGGCAGCCAGATTACGTATGGAATACTGGAGGGTCTGTCAAAAACGGCATTGGCCATTGCGGTCGCGGTTGGCGTGGAGGCCCTGCTGGGTCGGCTTCACGGGAGCCGCAAGCCGAATTTCGTGAGCGGTTACATCACCGGAATCAGCGTGGGGATTCTGATCCGCTCGCTCTGGCTCTGGCCCTATGCGCTTTGCAGCGCGGTTTCGATTCTGTCCAAGTACGTGATCCGATGGCGCGGGCGGCATCTCTGGAACCCCTCCAATCTCGGCGTGAGCGCAATGTTCTTCCTTGCGCCGGAAATGGCGGCGGGACTGAGCATTCAGTGGGGTAATGCCGTCTGGGTCATGCTGGTGATCTGGGTATTTGGCTGGATGGCGGTCTGGCGGGTAAACCGGCTGCACATCTGCCTGACGTACGTGATAAGTTTTCTGGCGCTTGGATTTGTACGAAGTCTTGTTACGGGGCAGGCGTATCTGGCCGGCGTGGCGCCCATTACCGGTCCGATGTACCAACTGTTTATTTTTTTTATGATTACGGATCCCAAGACGACGGTTAAGACAAGGCACGGCCAGTGCTGGGTCGCGCTTTCCGTGGCTGTGGTTGAAGCCGTATTGCGTTTGTACGAACAGGTTTATGCCCCGTTTTACGCGCTTTTCCTGGTTGGTCCGTGCGCGGTCGCAACGGAAATCTGGCTGGAGAAGCGCGGCGGTGCATCGGGAAATGCAGGTACCCGAGTTGAAGTCGGCGGTTGACGGTGCAACCATGCAGTCCGTTGAGAAAGTCGCTCTGTAGGCGAGGCCGAGGCATTGTGGTCGAAGACAAGGCGCGCGACCGAGTCCCATCCTGCGATTCGGCGAGGGAGCGCAACGCAGTATTTCGACCG
The DNA here is from genome assembly GCA_028874335.1 of Gemmatimonadota bacterium. Taxonomy (GTDB): domain Bacteria; phylum Latescibacterota; class UBA2968; order UBA2968; genus JAAXHE01. The sequence goes on from JAPPJY010000054.1 coordinate 17,194, forward strand.
CAAGGGCCGGCCGTAGCCCGGATGGACTTTTTCAACGGGCTGATATGCAAGGAGGTGGCGATGAAAACTGAAATCAGGGGGAAGCACTTCGAGGTGTCCGGCCGCTTGCGGGAGTATATCGAAAAAGAAACAGAAAAACTGAAACAGTTTTATGAACCGATACTGGACACGCGGATAACACTGGAGCGTGAGAACCGGATGTACCGGGTTGAAATCGTGGTTCACGTGCACAACCACATCCTGAAAGCCACCGACGAACAGGATGTCGTCCATCCGGCGCTTGGGGGCGCGATCGACAAGATGATCCGACAGCTCAAGCGGGTCAAGGAGAGGCAACGCAGGCCGCGGGTTCCCGCAGCCGCGCGAAACTGAGCGACGCAATCCATCGAAACGCTCCCGCCGCAGGGAGCGTTTTTTTCTTCCTGTCAGGGCTCGCGGGTATCTGCGGTGGAATTGCGCCAGGTCTGCAAGAGATTGTATGCCAGCACCGCCGCCGCCAGCCACCCGAGCACGCCGGAAATCCCGAATGCGGTCATCGAGACCGTCAAGCCACCGGGAACCCTGTGCAGAATCTCCGCCAGGAGCAGCGGCGCGATGCGGCAAAGCGCGGCAGCGGTCGCGAATGCAAAGGTGGCAACCACCAGACCCGGAAAGGCGACTCTGCGTTTGTGGAGGAAGCCGGGAACCATTCGCGGCGCCATGCCCAGCAGAAGGAGGGTGATGAACCCCGCAAGATGCGTGTGGCGCAATGCATCAGGATCGAAGGGCGACGCCATGCGGAAGAGGACGAGCGCGCCATCCAGCAGTTCTGCCGCCGCGGCCAGCGCAAGGAAGACGAACGCGGCATAGAGCAGCAGTTCGAACCGGCCGAATTCGCCATAGTCCGGCAGCCCGGGTCGTGTGGGGCGTCTGTCGGGCCCGGGTTCGCCGATCCGGTGCACGGTCCACGGAGGATACCAGCGGAAGAGAATGTCCAGTTTCCAGATGAACAGGAGGAGGATTCCGCCTCGGAGGATTTTTCCGATGGGCGAGAGATGGGCAAGAGACGATGCGAAGGGCATGCCGGTGAGTTGCGCCAGTACGGGCACGTGGATCACGATGAGCGCCAGGAGATAGACCTGACCGTAACGTGCGACGGGCCAGCGGACGGCGGGCAGGCGCAGGTAGAGCGGAAAGGTGCGGACGGAAAACGCCATCGCCGTCGGCAGGATGACGAATCCCGTGAATAGCTCGATGCCGAATCGGTTCCATGCGATGTGAAGAAGCGGGTTGTCGCCGAAACCCGCTTGTAGCGCGAGCGTGGCGGCGAGCAATGAATACAACCCCCATCCGGCAACGGCGATGGCCAGGAAGATGCGAACGGTCTGCAGCGCGGGGCGGTCCGGCGCGGCGCCGCGTAAGGTACCGACCAGCAGGAAGAGATAACAAAAGACGCCCGCAGTTTCCAAACACGCGGAGAAGCCCAGCGTCCATCGCAGGCCGGTATGGATCGGCTCTTCAAGTCCCGCGGCCAGCAGCGGCTGTGAGACCGCTCGGAGGAAGATACCGGTACCAAGAAGGGAAAGGATCCATGCGGGAAGACGGGGATGGCGCAGGGGCGTACCGGCCAGACGGGGCAGGAAATAGAGGCTTACGCCAATGATGAAAAGGCCGATCCAGCCCAGGAGTTGGGCGTGGCCGTGGGCCTGGAGCATGGCGACCCACCAGTTGCCCATGGGCCACTGGAAGCCGATCAGCACGGCCAGAACGGCGGCGTAACCGAATCCGACCGTCAGCGCAACGGCCAGCGACGCCAGCACAAAGCCGAAGTGAAATGGCGTGTGGGCGGGTTTCTGGCTTTCCGACAGGGTCGTTTCCTCGAGTTGGGAGAAGAGACGATTCGAATTTGTAACGATCGCGCACCCGATAATTAAACCGGTTCGTAAGAATTCGCAACCTCTATCGCGAAACAATCCGGAAACCGCGCTGCTGTCGTTGCATTCGTAGGGGCGACCGGCCGGTCGCCCTGGTGTTTGCGGAATGCATTTACGAAAGCCGGTAAAGAACGACAGGGAGTCATTGGCAGGTTTTTTGAACCGATATCGACGGATCTGTGTCTATAGACATTGACTGGCGTTTCGGGTAGGGCGGCGGGAAGCCCGGTAGGGGCGACCGGCCGGTCGCCCCTACCATTACCTTATCGCCGACGGATTCATTTATGAAACCCCATATCCCGAATTCCATTGTCATCCTGCTCCTGCTGAACCTCGCCGCGTGTTCGCCAAGGGAAACCGTGACCGTGTCAGGCGCGGTAAGCCGGCCGGGCGACGTCGGCTTCCGTGCGGACTGGACCCTGGCAAATTACGTAGCTGAGGCTGGCGGATATCTGGCCGAAGCGGATACGGGCCGCGTCGCTCTGGCCCGTGATGCGGCGGACAGCGTGGTGGCCGGGCCGCACGGCAACGTCCTGAAATGGGCGGTCGAAGACGCCCCGGTCCCGTTGCCGAGCGACCTGATCACGGTGCCACTGAAGTCGTATCGGGTCCGATTCGATACGGTGATGGCGATCAGGGACCTGCGGCTCGAATGGAAGGACCACACCTATCGAATGGAACTTGGCAAAGCGGTGCTCGGAACGACGCAGCGAGGGGTCGTGGCGGCGGTGGTGTTCGGGAACGGGGAGGTGGCCCGGCGTGCTTCCGGGGGCGCGGCAGGTTCGTTTCAATACCTTTATATTACAATGCATCCCGATCGGTACGGATCGCTTTTCCCTGCGACCGGGTTTCCGGTTGCGGACCTCGAGGCGCTGGAAGACGCGGCAGCCGTCCACCGCTATATGTTCAGGACGTCGGCGTTCAGGGCAGGCGAACGGACACATCTGCCGCCGGACGGCCATTTGCGGGTGCAGGCCGGCGTCTGGCTCAGGCCGAAGAATGCGTCGCATCCCGGTGATGGCTTGCGGAAACGCCATTACGATGACGGCCGGGTATGGACGACGTTTCCGGACGGACGGCAGCGGTGGCGGTATGCGAACGGGCGAATTGTGGTGCAGTTTCCCGATAAGACGCGGGAAACGCGGTTTCCGGACGGTTCGGTCCAATTCGAAGATGCGCTGGGAGGCATGAGGAGGTCGTATCCGGACGGCCGGATGGTGTACGTAGACGCCGGCGGCAACCGGCACCGTGTGTACGGAGACGGCCGTCAGGAATGGAGGCATGCGTCGGGGAACCGGATGACGATATTTCCGGATGGACGGCGGGAGCACCGATTTGCCAGCGGAACCGTGCGCACGGTGGAAACCGGCGGCGTGGAACGGACGGTATTCCCGGATGGAACGCGGCATGTGCGGTATCCGGACGGAAGGGTGGAAAATGTGGTTCCCGGCGGGGTGAGAGAGACGCGTTATCCGGACGGAAGCGTCATTGCAATAACGCCTGAGGGGCACCGGATACGGGTCTTCGCGAACGGCCGTCAGTTTACGCGGATGAACGACGGCACGACGATTGAACAGTATCCGGATGGACGAAAGATACAGAAAAACCAATCGGGGGAGACGCTGGAAGTATTCCCGGACCGATCGCGCCGCACCGTGTATTCGGACGGTTCGGAAACGGTTCGACGTCCCGACGGCGTACGCGTCGCACGGCTTGAGGACGGGACGGTGATCGAAGAGTTCCCGGACGGCAGGATTGTGCAGACCGATACGTCGGGCGTGCGGCTCGAGTTTCTGACTCCGGATCGATATGTGGTTACGGACCGGGAGGGCAACCGCATTGAAGCAGGCCCCGACAGTACCGCCACAAAGCAATTTGCGGAGCCCTTCAGGTACCGCGGCTCGATCCGGCGCGACCTGATCGGGCTGGAGCGCGTCCCGGAACGAATCTCTCCCGGTATGGAAGCATCCATCCGTGGTACGGTGGGAGACGTCGTCAAATCGCTGTCAATGGCGGCTTTTGCGCTGCCGGACGGTGACGTCCTGGATATGGCGACGAATCACAAGGCGGGGCGTTTTTCAGGGTTCCTGCTGATTCGCGAAACGGGACACTACCGGCTGCAGATCCAGGGGAAGCTTGAAAACGGCGATGCTGTCATGCTGGAAGACCGCATGCTGACGGTCGGTAATCCGAAGCCTCTGGCGAAGCCCGCAATCCAGGTCTCGTTGTATCCGGGCGACGCGGCAGCGGGCCGTCGACTGATGGCGCTTGTAAACCAGGTGCGCGCCAGGAAGGGACGCATGAGACTGAAGTGGGACGACGAACTGGCGTACGCGGCGGCGTCCCATCTGCAGGACATGCTGGCGTACGGCTCCGTGTCACACCGGTCGCCCATGTACGGAAACCTGACGAGCCGCCTGGAACGACTGAATATCACATTTGAGGTCGCGCTTGAAAACCTGGCGACGGCGCCTTCGCTGGAAGAAGCGCACTGGCACCTGATGTTGAGCGCCGAGCACAGGCGGAATATCCTCGATCCACGGCTGACGCATATCGGAATTGCCGCGGCGCGGGAGCGGGGTCAGGTGTGGGTGGCCGAAATCTTCAAGCGGAGACATTGACCAGGATTCGTATGTCTTCGTGGACGTTAATTCGAATATATGCAAGTTGATAAAGTCGATTAAACTGCGGATTACCAGGATACTCGAGGATTGGACTTGAAGATCAGACCTGGAACAGGATGCCTGGCCGTCGCCGCACTCGTATGGTGCAGCGGCGCATTCGCGTCCGAAAACGACCTGAAGACGGCCGAAGAACGTTTCCGGATTGTGGTCGAGCGGCTGGGAAGGGTCTCGACCGAAGAGAGTCTCCGCGCGTTGCGTGGCGTGCTGGCGCTGGATGAGAATCACGTCCGGGCGCACGTGGAAATCGCCAGGCTGCATATTTCTAAAAATACGCCTCTTGCCAGGAGCAACGCTGAGAAATTCCTGCGGCGCGCAATCCGGCTGGATCCGGAAAACGGGGAAAACCAGGCGCTGCTTGGCGATCTCATGTGGACGCAGGGGTTTCTGTCGAATGCGAAAAGACAATATGAGCAAGTCCTCGCGCGGGACCCGCGAAACGCTCGGGCGGCCTTCGGCCTTGGCGTTTACTATGTGAAGGACTTTATGAAATACTGGAACATGATCGACATGGAGGGAGATAGCCATAGCGTGATGCTGGAGTGGCGGCATTTCGCCCGGGAATATCGTGAGCTGGCAATCCGGAATCTCGAGCAGAGCATCCAGTACGATCCGGGATTCAAGGACGCCTATTACCAATTGGGCCTGGTCTATATGGAGGATATGAGATCCGCTCCCGCGGCTGCGGGAAGGGCGCTGGTCAGCGTCGCCAACTCGCTGCTCAAGGCGTATCCCGCGGACAAGGACGCACTGCTGTTCGTCGGGTTGGGCTACCACACCGGCGGATATGCGGAAAAGGCATGGGATTTCTACGTCCGGGCGCTCGACAGCATGGACCTGGAGGAACGTTCGATCATCGAGTCGCTGGAGACCGTCGCTGACGACGAGGAGCGGGTACGCGTGGCCGAAGCGGATTCGCAGACTCAGGAGGCCGGAGGAGCGTGGATGGACACTTCCGAGCGCGATCGGTTCTGGCGCAGACAGGACCCGCTGCTGCTGACGGAAAGGAACGAACGGAGAATGGAGCACTATCGCCGGGTGGCCTATGCCAATTTGCGGTTCGGCAAGCCGAGGCAGGGAATAGCGGGGTGGCAGACGGAAATGGGTCGGGTCTACATCAAATACGGAGAACCGCTCAGCCGGAATGTAACGCGTCCCGAGGTCGAGGTCGCCCAGCGGGGAATAGCCGTTCAGCTGCACACCGAACTGTGGGCGTATGAAGGCTTTTCCTTTCGCTTCAGAAACTGGAATGGGCTGGACGGGTGGCATTTTGACGTCAGTTCTATGGTTTTTCCCTATGGAGAATGGGTCCTCGATCGCACGCCGCAGCGATTCGTGGATCCCTTTCGTGACCTGAAATACAGCATGCCGTACCAGGCGGCCGCGTTTCGAGATGCCGGCAGGTTACGCCTCGAGGTGGCTTATGCGATTGCTAAGGCGAGGCTGAGGATGTCCGAAATGGGCGCCGTCGACCTGCAGGACGGGCTCTTCGTGTTTGACGGCGCCTGGAATGAGGTCTCGCGGGCCGTGTACGAAACCCGGCGGCTTACGGACGCGGGAGAGGACAGTCTCAGGGGAAGATACCTTCTGTCGAAGTCCACGCTGATGGTTGATCCGGGGGACTATCATCTCATCGCCGAGGTGCAGGACATTGGGACGCGGTCCATCGGCACGTTCAGAGACACGTTTGCTCTTGCAACAGCGGATTCCCTGCCCGCGATGAGCGACCTGCTGGTGGCGACCGGCATCGAGATGGACGATCCCTTTCCCGAACGTCGGGAGGATTTGAGAGTGGCGTTGAATCCGCTGCACACGTACTACCGGTCGGAATCCATGTACATCTATTTCGAGGTCTACAATCTGACGCGGGATGATTTCGGACGGACGAAATACGAGATGACCTATCGGATCGGACAGCCGGAAGCAACCGAGGTGGTCCCCGGGAGATTCGAGGCCGTGGCGATGGCCGAACCGCCCGGGAAAGTGCATTTGCGGATTGGAGCGGTCCGGGAGGACGGGCCCGTCGAATACCAGGTGCGGTACATTCCTGCCGAGCGAGACAGGGTTTCGAGGATGTTTCGGAAGTTCGTAAGCGAGACGGGAGAGACCGCGGTGACCGTTCGTTACGAAGGCAACCGGGCCGACGACTTCACGTATCTCCAGATTGAACTGGATAGAGTCCCGTCCGGAGTGCACGCCCTGTCGGTAGAACTGAAGGACCTGAACGGTGGGGGTCAGGGGGACGAGAGACGCGTGTTGTTCCGGGTGATTGAGTGAAGGAGGGTAGACGTGAATCGGTAGACGTATGAGGATTCCCTGTCACCCGCGTTATTCGAGGCGAATGACGTCGCCGGGAACTTTCAGCTGAAACCGGTGTTCCGGAACGCCGGAATTGACTTTCCGGCTGATGACCTGAATCCGAATCCGGTTGCCGCCCTGGACAATCTCCATCCGTCGCGGCATGGCGATCCCGTTCTGAAGCCGGTATTCGGAGAGTATTCGGCGGGAAATCAACATCCCCTCAGGCGAATAGACCCGTTCTTCGAGCAGGACCGCCGTGCGGGGGTCGAAACGAAGGCGGCGCGTCCACAGCGGTTCGATAATCTCCACGACAAGACTGTCGCGGTGTGTCACATATTCGCCGATTCTCGGCAGACTCAGTGGGGAAAGTTTGACGAGGCCCAATATCGCCTCGCGCACGCCGTAGGGCGTGAGGTCCACTCCGGTGACGGTTCGCAGCACGTCCTCCGAAGGTCCCTCCATGTAATGGTTGGTTCTGGCCAGGTATAGCGCGAGAGAGTCGCCGCGGGCAAGCGCGGAAAGGACGCTGCTGAACAACACCTTCATCTCGATCTTCAGAGCATCCGGCGACCGGTGGAAGCATACGACAACCCCGTTCTGTTTGACGCCGTCAACCCGCATGTCGATTCTGGCGTGAACCTCAAGTTCGTGAAGGCTGTCGGACCTCGATGAGACGATGCGCAGCAGATCGGCGGGTGTCGAAACGGGTGCCACTTCCGGGAGGCGGGAAAGGGACGCGGCGCATCCGGAAAGCACGAGAAGGAATAGACAAAGTGCAGGTTTTGACGCGTTGGAACGCGTTCCGGACCTCTGCTGACGTACCATTTCAGGGTCCGCTTGCGTTGTTGGGGCGGACGGATTGGAGTTTGCGCCGGATGGATTCGTTGCCGGGGTTCAGTTCGGCCGCGCGCCGCCAGTGTTCGATGGCTTCGTCGATGTTGCCGAGAGCCCGGGCGGCATCGCCGACGTGGTCCAGAATGATCGACAGATTCTCAAGCTGGCCGGCTGTACGTAACGCCACTTCAATCTCGTTCAGCCTGCTTTCTTCGGCCTTCAATGCAAGCTTGAGAAACCGCATCGCCTCCCTGTATCGCTCTTGCTGGAAATACACCCATCCCATGCTGTCCAGGTACGCGCCGTTTTTCGGGTCGCCTTTCAACGCCCGTTTGATATAGTTCTCCGCTTCCCCCAGGCGAACGCCTTTTTCCGCGAACATGTAACCCAGGTAGTTCAGCGCCTGGTGGTTGTCAGGCGCCCTGGCAAGAAGGCGCTGGAAAACGGCGACGGCGCTATCGAACCGGCCTGCTCGCTCGTAACCGTGACCCAGATCGTACAGCACGTCCTCCAGGAGTTCGGTTTCGCCTTCGAGGCGGTTCAGAAGGCTTTCGAGTTCCGGAATCGCGGCTTCCCAGTCTTTCTCCGCCAGATAGGTACGGCCAATCGCCAGTCGAAAGCGAAGCTCATCAGGCCGGGCGTCAGCGGCCTGGCGGTAGACGTTTCTCGCCTGCGCCGTGCGATTGCTCACCGCATACGCCCGCCCGAGATTGAACACGATACGGTCGTAGAGTTCGGAATCGGCCGGTGTCTCGCCGAGGAGTCCGTTGAGAATCCCGATGGCGGGGTCCCAATCCCGTTCGTTCAGATAGGAATGGGCAACGCCCAGGCTGTACATCGGATCGGATTTGAGGGATATCGCCCTGAAGAAGGATTTCCGGGCCTCCTCGGGGCGATCCATGGAAAGCAGCAACGACGCCTTCCGCCCCAGCAGGTCGTGTCGCTCGGGCAGTTCACGGATAAGACGGTCCAGAAGGGCTTCCGTGTGCCGAAAGCGCAGCGTGTCCAGTTCGGTCCCTTCGCCCGATTCAGGAATGCTGCGAGGGAGGTGGACGGAAAACCGGTCGATAAAGACCGTATCCAGCGGCGTTTCGGAAATCAGGGCTTCCAGATGGCCTTCGCGATCGTAAATCGCGATCAGCTTCTTCCAGAGCGTGACCGTGGTCTTGTTCAATCGGTGTTGAAAGTGCGCCAGACCGGAACGGTATATCGTTGCCGCCTGCAGCGTGTCGCCCCCGGCGAGCGTCAGGTCGCCAAGGCGATTCCAGATCTGCACCTGTTTCGGATCGCGATGCAGGATACGGCGGTAGATGCCGGCCGCCCTGTCGGGCAGATTCAGCCGCTGATACCCGTCGGCGATCAACAGGTCGAAACGGATGTTCGACGTCGGTACGGACGCGGCCCGGTCCAGTACCCGGAGGACCTCCTGACGCTGCCGTCCGGCCGTGTAGATCTGGAGCAGGTGGGCATAAGCCCTGAAATCTGAGGGATTCAGGCGTGTGATGGCCCTGAGTTGAGCCGTTGCCAGCAGCGTATCCGTCTGCCCTTTGACCAGGGTGTCGTACAGCAGCCATCGATGGTCCGGCGATCGGGGTTCGAGCTGAACGGCCTTTCGTGCCGCTTCACCTGCTTCGGCCAGGCGGTTCAACGTGATCAGATTGCGAGCAAGTGAACTGTACAGCGTGGCGGCCGTGGAATCGATGGCAATGGCCGCTCTCAGCGACTCAACGGCTTCTTCAATCTGGCCTGCAATCTTATACCTCTTGGCGTCGATGAAATGACCCAGCGCCCGGGAGTCCGTCCCGCGAGGTTCGGGCAGGGGAGGATCGACCGCCTTTCCGGGCGCGGCGCAACCCGCAATGCCTGAGAGGCCGAGGAGAATGAGGACTGTGCGTGTGTTCATATTCTAACCTTGATTCCTCATTTTTCGGGGACGTTAATTCGAATATGTGTCATTTAAAAAGGCGATTAGACTGCTGATTACCAGGATACACCAGGACACTGTACGTGAACGGAAAAAATGTCCTTCATGACGACCATTTCGGCCTGATTCGAAGGGTTTCGTCGCGGTGCCGCGTTACGGCTTTTGCGGACTTGAGGCTAAGCGTCGAATCCGGAAAGATGGTTGTCCGACAGGAAGAGCGACCGCATGGAAGGGGATTCAGACCGTTTCACGATCCGGATCAGAAAAGGTTGCCCGCCCGTTTTTCGAGGAGCAGTTTGCCGGCCTCGTGTTCGATTGGAATCGGATAGTCTTGCGTAAAGCAGGCCGTGCAATACTGGAGTGAGGAGTTGGGGGCCACGCCGAGCATGCCCTCGAGCGAGAGATAGCCGAGGCTGTCCACGCCGAGATGTTCGCGGATCTGCTCGACGGTCTTGGCGCTGGCGATCAGTTCCTTTTCGGTCTGAAAGTCAATTCCGTAAAAGCACGGACCCACAATGGGAGGGCAGCTCACACGCACGTGAACCTGGCGGGCGCCCGCTTCGCGCAACATTCGGACCAGGTGTCTGAGAGTGGTGCCGCGGACAATCGAATCTTCCACGACAACCACCCGTTTTCCGTTCAGAACGCCCCGGACCGGGTTGAATTTGAGGCGGACCTTGGACGATCGGCTGTCCTGCCCGGGAGTGATGAACGTGCGTCCGACGTAGTGGTTGCGTATCAGGCCGATTTCGTGTTTGATGCCCGACTGGTTGGCGTAACCCAGCGCCGCGGTATTGCTGGAGTCCGGCACGGATATCACGATGTCCGCGACGGCGGGCTGTTCTATGGCGAGTTGTCTGCCCAGCCGCCGCCGGGTCTTGTCCACGTTGTCGCCGAAGATGATGCTGTCGGGCCGGGAAAAATAGATGTATTCGAAAATGCAGAACGCGTGGCGATCGGCTTCCGCGGTCGTAAAGGCGCGCAGGCCGTGCGAATCTATCATAATGAGTTCGCCGGGTTCGATGTCCCGAATATAGCGTGCCGAGATGATGTCGAGCGCGCATGATTCGGAGGCGACGATCCAGGCGTCGCCCAGCTGACCCAGGCACAACGGACGGAATCCGAAGGGATCGCGCGCCGCGAACAACCGGTTTTCGGTGGCCAGGACCAGCGAATACGCGCCCTCGATTTGCTGCAAAGCGTCCAGAATCCGGTCGGCCATCTTCTCTTCTCTGGATCTGGCGACGAGGTGCAGGATCAGTTCGCTGTCGGTTGTCGTCTGGAAGATGGCGCCGTCATCCTGCATCCCGTTGCGGAGTTCGGCCGTATTGGTGAGATTGCCGTTGTGCGCAACGGCGACAAACGCGTCCCGGCATTCCGCCAGAAAGGGCTGGGCGTTGGTGAGGGTGTCAGATCCGGTGGTGGAGTACCGATTGTGTCCGATGGCCAGATGGCCCGGAAGCCGGTCCAGAACGGACCCGTCGGCGAACACGTCCGCAACCTGCCCCATTTCGGTATGGCGAAACAGGTATTCTCCGTTACCGGAAACGATGCCGCTGCTCTCCTCACCCCGGTGCTGCAGGGCGTGCAGGCCCAGCGTGGTCAGTTTCGCCGCGTCGCCGTCCCCGTAGATGCCGAAGATGCCGCAAAAATGTTTTACACTCTCATCCATCGGCCCTCCTCCTGGTCAGTGCCTGCGTCGCCTGCGTCTGGCGGAGTTGCGTCTGCGGTTACGCCCCCGTTCGGGCTTTGAACCGCCTTCCTTCAACAAAAAATCCAGCCGGCGGAATCTCCTGTCCGCCCGTACAAGCTGTACGACCACCGGGTCGCCCAGCCGGAACCGTCTGCCGGTACGTTGTCCAATCAGGGCGCCTTCGATTTCGTGAAACACGTAGTAGTCGTCTCCAATCGTACTGACCCTGACCAGCCCGTCAATCAGGTAGTCGTCGAGCTCCGCGAAGAATCCGATGGACCGGACGCCAACGATGACCGCGTTGAACGCGTCGCCGACGCGATCTTCCAGAAAGCGGATCTGTTTGACTTTGACGGACGCCCTTTCCGCCTCCTGAGCCACGCCTTCCCTGCCGGTTGCGATGTCGCCCAGCGCCGGAAGTCGTTCCCGAAGCCGGTTCTTTCGTTCTTCGGTCAGCCCGGCGGCCTCTTTCAGGAGCCGATGGACCAGCAGGTCGGGGTATCGTCGAATGGGGGAGGTGAAGTGGGTGTAGGTGTCGCAGGCGAGGCCGAAATGGCCGATGTTGTCCGGTGAATAGACGGCTTTCTTCATGGACTGCAACAACCTGGCGTTCAGCACCTGCCCGAAACGCTTTCCTTCGACCGCGGCCAGGAATTTCTGAATATCGGCAGCGGCGATCCGTTCCCGCCGCGGAAAGCCCATCCCGAAGGCGGCGGCCGTGTCTGCGAATTCCGCAAGCCTTTGCGCGTCCGGTTTTTCGTGAATGCGGTAGAGGCCCGGCAGATTCCGGTCTCGCAGATGGCGTGCAACGGTTTCGTTGGCCAGCAGCATGAACTCCTCGATAATCCGGTGGCTGTCAAGGCGTTCGCTCCTGCGGATTTCGGTGACGCGGCCCGTGTCATCCACGACGATACGCGGTTCGGCTATATTGAAATCGATCGCGCCCCGCTTCATTCGACGGCCGGTGATGTGTCTTCGCAGCGTGTCCATCTTCCGCAGGACGCCGACGTGTGGCGCAGGATCGGACGACCGGCTTCCATTGAGAAACTGCTGGGCCTGCCGGTATGAAAGCCTTGCCCTGCTTCTGACCACGGACGTCGTGATCCGGGATTCCAGCGGCCGGCCGTTCGCATCCAGGTCGATCAGTACGCTGACGGCAAGCCGGTCCTTATCGGGAAGCAGGGAGCACAGGTGTCCGGAGAGGCGCTCCGGCAGCATGGGAATCGCCCGGTCCGCGAGGTAGACGCTGGTCCCTCGCGCCAGGGCCTCGTGGTCCAGCGGGCCGCCTTCGTTGACGTAGTAGCCAACGTCGGCAATGTGTACGCCAAGCCGGAATCCGCCGTCCGGCCTATCTTCCAGAGAGACCGCGTCGTCGTGGTCCCGGGCGTCTTCAGGGTCGATGGTAACGCAGTGGAGATGGCGCAGGTCCAGCCGGTTAAGGGTTTCTGCCTGGGGAATCCGGTCCGGAAACGCCTCCGCTGCCGCGAGTACATGCGGGGGAAACTCGACGGGCAGGTCGTACTCTTTGACGATGGAAAGGGTGTCGATTCCCGGGTCGCCGGGTTGCCCCAGAACTTCCACGACCTCGCCTTCGGGATTGGCATTTCCGGGAAGCCACGGCCGGAGCCGGACAACGACCAGCTGGCCGTCGCGCGCGCCTCCGGCATCTTCGGAGGAGACGTGGAGGTCCCGCGGAAATCGGGGATCGTCCGGTTCAACGAATCCGAAACGGGTTCCCGCGCGATAGATCCCCACGATGGATCTGGCGCCGCGTTCGAGTACACGGCTTATCTCGCCCTCGGGTTTGCCGCCGCGCCTGCGGGATATCCGGACCACGACACGGTCGCCGTGCAACGCGCCCCGCAATCCCCCGGGACCGACAAAGATGTCCGGGTTCCCATCGTCCCGGCAGACGAAGCCGAACCCGTCGGGGTTGACGCTGAGAAGACCCGCTGCGAGATTGAGCCTTTCCGGTGGGCCAAACCGGTTGTTTCGCAGCCGGACGATGGCGCCTTCCCGTTCGAGCTGGACGAGCAGGCGTCGAAATCGCCGATAGTCGTTTTCGGGCACCCGCAATGCCCGGCTCAGTTCGCGAGGTCTGAGCGGGCGCCCGGATTCACTTCGGATAAAATCCAGAACCCGGTCGCGGGTTATGGACATGGCGTCAATCCATCCCGATCGCGGTAAATTTCCAAACCCTCCTGAAAGGCAGGCGCCGCCGCTATTTCCTTGATGCAACGGCGTCAATTCCTTATTTTTGAGCGACCGTCCGAGTTCGCGTTAAATATATAAGTAAGCAGGCAGAAAATCAAAAACAAAAGGTCGAAAAGTCGGAAATTTCCACATCACGAGAAGGAGGTCACAAGGCAGACTACCCGGATTCATCGTGTTTCGTACGCTGTACCCGATAATTATCGCCAAAAGGAGCACCGTCATGAGACGTCTGATTCCCCTTGTTCTTCTTCCATTAATTCTGTTGGCATTCCACGGTACCGTGTTTGCGCACTGCGAAATCCCCTGCGGGATCTATGGCGACGGGGCCCGGTTCGCGGCTATAGAGGAAAACCTGAAGACCATTGAGAAATCCATGAACCAGATTGTCCTGCTTTCGGCCGAAGCGGGCAAGAACGCGAACCAGCTTGCGCGGTGGGTCAATAACAAGGAAATGCACGCGGATCAGATTCGCGAGATTGTGGCGCAGTACTTCCTCGCACAGCGCATCAAGGCCCCTGCGAACGACGATCCGGCCGCCGGCAAGGCTTATTCCGACAAGCTGGCGCTGCTTCATCAGATGATCGTTTCGGCGATGAAATGCAAGCAGACCACCGACACGGCCCATGTGAAGAAGTCGCGAGAACTGTTGCGGGCGTTCAAGACGCTGTACATGAAAAAATGAAGAACCACGGGCCTGTTTCTTCCCGATTCCGCAGAAAAACATCAAACCGGGCCTTCCAAGGAATGCCCGGTGTTTTTTCGTGTACCGGCCAGATTTTCCTTGCCAAGACTGCGCCGGTGTGATATATTGACTGCTCGCTGGCACTCAGTATGCCAGAGTGCTAACAACGGGCTGTTAACCATTTAAAATCAATAAATTCAACGCCGGTCCCGTCTCAATTATTCAAGGAGGTTAGAGACATGGCAGTCAAGGTGAAGCCGCTGGGAGATCGTGTGCTGGTCAGGCCCCAGGAAGAAGAGGAACAGGTGAAGGGTGGCATCATTATTCCTGACACAGCAAAAGAAAAGCCTCAGCGCGGCGATGTCGTGGCCGTCGGAGATGGCAAACTGGACGATTCCGGCAAAAGGATTGCGCTGTCCGTGTCATCCGGCGACGTGGTACTCTACGGCAAATATTCCGGAACCGAGGTCAGGTTGGACGACGAGGATCATCTCATTATGTCCGAGAGCGATATCCTGGCGATTATTGAAGACTGAGGCGATTCATATAAAGATACGTCAAGGAGGACGATATGCCGAAGCAGCTTGAATTCGATGTTGCGGCCAGAGACGCGCTGAAGCGCGGCGTGGACCAGTTGGCCGAGGCGGTCAAGGTAACGCTGGGCCCAAAGGGCAGAAACGTTGTACTGGACAAGAAATTCGGGTCGCCGACGGTCACCAAGGACGGCGTCACCGTGGCCAAAGAGGTGGAGCTGGAAGATCCCTATGAAAATATGGGCGCCCAGATGGTGAAGGAAGTCGCTTCCAAGACGTCCGACGTGGCTGGCGACGGTACCACGACGGCAACCGTGCTGGCACAGTCAATCTACAGCGAAGGGCTCAAGAACGTAACCGCCGGCGCCAATCCCATGGATCTCAAGCGGGGTATCGACAAGGCGGTGGCCACGGTCGTAAAGGCGATCCAGGATATCAGCAAGCCGGTTGCCGGACACACCGAAATCGCACAGGTCGCCACGGTTTCCGCCAACAGCGACACGGCAATCGGTGACCTGATCGCCGAAGCCATGGAAAAGGTCGGCAAGGACGGCGTCATTACCGTTGAAGAGGCGAAATCCATCGAAACCGGCCTGGAAGTTGTCGAAGGCATGCAGTTCGACCGCGGATATCTGTCGCCTCATTTCGTGACGGATCCGGACAATATGGAAGCGACGCTGGAAGAGGCCTATCTGCTGATCCACGACAAGAAGATCTCTGCGATGCGCGATCTGCTGCCCGTTCTCGAAAAAACGGCCCAGACGGGCAAGCCGCTGCTGATTATCGCCGAAGATATCGAAGGCGAAGCCCTTGCCACGCTGGTTGTCAACAAGATCCGGGGCACGCTGAAGGTTGCAGGCGTCAAGGCGCCGGGTTTCGGCGATCGCCGTACGGCCATGCTGGAAGACATCGCCATCCTGACCGGCGGCCGCGTGCTGTCCGAGGACGCGGGCTTCAAGCTCGAGAACGCAACCACCGCGGATCTGGGGCAGGCCAAGCGGGTCACGATTGACAAGGACAACACCACCATCGTCGAAGGCGGCGGCGCATCCGGCGATATCCGCGGGCGTGTCGGACAGATCCGCCGGCAGATCGACGAGACGACTTCCGACTACGACCGGGAGAAGCTGCAGGAGCGTCTGGCCAAGCTGGCCGGCGGCGTTGCCGTGGTGAACGTGGGCGCGGCAACGGAGACGGAAATGAAGGAGAAGAAGGCGCGCGTGGAAGACGCTTTGCACGCAACTCGGGCGGCCGTGGAAGAGGGCATCGTCCCCGGCGGCGGCGTGGCCTTCGTCCGCGCGATTGATTCTCTGGAGCGGACCCGGAAGGATGCGCGCGGAGATGAAAAGATCGGCGTGGAAATCGTGCGACGGGCGCTGGAAGAGCCGCTTCGTCAGATCGCGGACAACGCCGGTGTGGAGGGCGCCATCGTCGTGCAGAACGTCAACGCCGGCGAGGGTGGCTATGGGTTTAACGCGGATACCGAGAAATACGAAGACATGAACGCCGCCGGATTGCTGGATCCCACGAAGGTGGCGCGCACGGCTCTGGAGAACGCGGCGAGCATTGCCGGGTTGCTCCTGACTACGGAAGCCGTGGTGGCGGACATTCCCGAAGAAGAGAAGCCTCCGCCAGCGCCTCCGGGCGGCGGAATGTACTAGAGAAGCGATGCCTCCGTCAGCTGTACAGGAGGCAGAAGCAATAAAGAAACGCGCCTTTTTTCAAAGGCGCGTTTCTTTTGTTTTGGATCATCCAGGTGTGTTAACCTTGATTTTCAATCATTCTGGGACCCTGATGTCGAATTGAACGACCTCGATACTCCGCTTTCGCATTGATACCTTTTGTGCCTTTTGTGCTTTTTGTGGTAAATGAATCGGCTGTCTTTTTCCGAATCCAGGTCAATCGTCCGCGGCTTCATGCTGCGTCACGCCGCTGCAG
The DNA here is from genome assembly GCA_028874335.1 of Gemmatimonadota bacterium. Taxonomy (GTDB): domain Bacteria; phylum Latescibacterota; class UBA2968; order UBA2968; genus JAAXHE01. The sequence goes on from JAPPJY010000054.1 coordinate 33,907, forward strand.
AAGGCGACGTAGTCGATGAGTTCGGTGATTTCGGGATTGTCGCCACACACCGGGCAACCCGGGTCGCGTCGGATCTTGAACGTCCGGAAACTCATGGCCAGCGCATCGTACATGAGCAGCCTGCCGATCAGCGGTTCGCCCTGGCCGAGAATCAGTTTGACCACTTCGGTCGCCTGGATCAACCCCACGGTGCCCGGAAGCACGCCCAGGACCCCCGCGTCGGCGCAGGACGGCGCCAGTTCCGCGGGCGGGGGTTCGGGATAGAGACACCGGTAGCACGGACCCTCCAGGTCGCAGGGATAGATGGTGACCTGCCCTTCGAACCGGAAGATGCTTCCGTCTACGATGGGCTTGCGCGCGAAGACGCACGCGTCATTCACCATATAGCGCGTGGGAAAGTTGTCGCATCCGTTCACCACGATGTCGTAGTCCGCGATGATGTCCATCACGTTGTCGGAACTCAGGTACTCGACGTACGGTACCACTTTGCATCCCGGATTCAGGTCCTGCAAGGTTTCCCTCGCGGAGATGGCCTTCGGCCTGCCCAGGTCGGATGTGCCGTGCAGGATCTGGCGCTGAAGATTCGTGACGTCCACGACGTCCGCGTCTACGATTCCCATCGTGCCGACGCCGGCCGCTGCAAGATAGTAGGCCGCGGGGCAACCGAGTCCGCCGGCGCCGACCATCAGCACCTTTGCATCAAGCAGCTTTCCCTGGCCCCTTTCACCCACTTCGGGGACCAGGAGATGCCTGGAGTACCGGTGAACTTCGGCCTTGCTGAGCGCCCTGTCCCGCTGAACCGGGTAACCCGCCTCCACCCAGGCGTCGAAACCGCCCTCGATGTAGTCGACGTTTTCATATCCCATATTCTGCAGGTCTCTCGCGGCCAGCGGCCCCTGGTTTTCGTCGCCGTACACGATGATGGCGGTTGAGCGGTCGTTCGACAGGGTCTCGATGCGCAGTTCGAGGAACCCCCGGGAAAGGTTCTCCGCGCCTTCGATATAACCCCCGGCGTAGTCCTCCCGTTCCCGGACGTCCAGCAGCAGGACGTCGTCCATCCGCTCCCTGGCCTCTTCCGGCGAGATGCCCCGGACCTTGCTCCTTACGCTAACCATCAGCGTTTCAAATGCCGTGCCCATAATATTCCCCCCGGTGCAGAGTGGTTGGAATCATGTCCTGGTAATGTATCCAATTCAGACTGGAAACGCAAAAGTTAATGCGCAAAATAGAAGGAAAAAGGAAAAAGGAAAAAGGAAGAAGAGCGGGAAGACGGTAGAGGGTAGACGGTAGACCAAAAGCGGTGAGACGGTCGCCGGTAGAGGGTAGAGATATCCTGCCTTGTGAGGCTTCTTTTCGTGCCGGAGGCAAGGAGGGATAAATTAGCCGGCGAGGACATCTTCTACCGTCTTACGTCTCCCGTCTACCCGGTTTTCTCCCCCTCTCCCGACTTGCGTCTTCCCGGTTCTTCACGATATCGTAATCTTCGGCCCGGGTTGCTCGTGGGCGTCGATCCGGTCCATGATCTTCCGTGCGATGTCGAGAAAGGTCCGGGACTCGTCGGATTCCCCTGCGGCAATCGGGTCGCCTTCGTCGCCGCCCTTGCGAATGGCCGGCAGGATGGGCAGCCGACCGAGCAGCGGGACGTTGAATGCCTGGGCGATCCGGTCGCCGCCGCCCGTTCCGAAGATCGCAGCGGATTCGCCGCAGCAGGGACAGATGAAGGCGCTCATGTTTTCCACGGCGCCAAGAACGGGGACGTCAACCTTGCGGAACATTTCGACGCTTCGCGTTACGTCTTCCAGGGCCACGTCCTGCGGCGTGGTGACGATCACCGCGCCGCTGAGCGGGACGGTCTGTGCGAGCGTGAGTTGCGCGTCTCCGGTTCCGGGAGGAAGGTCGACGACGAGGAAATCCAGCGCGCCCCACGCCACGTCCGACATGAACTGCTGGATCATCTTGCCCACGATGGGGCCGCGCCAGATCACGGGTGTGTCCTCTCCGGCGATGAGTCCGAGCGACATCAGCTTCACGCCGTGGTTTTCGAGCGGGATGATCTTGCCGCCCACGGCCCGGGGTTGTTCCGCGGCGCCCAGCATCATCGGGACGTTCGGTCCGTAGATGTCGGCGTCGAGCAGACCGACGGCCTGGCCCTGGCGCGCCAGGGCGACGGAGAGGTTCACGCTGACGGTGGTTTTGCCCACGCCTCCCTTGCCGCTGGAAACGGCCACGATGTGTTCGACGTCGGGAATGGGGCTGGGTTTCGGCATGCCGGGTGGCATTTGCATGGGTCCGTTCCTTGAATGTTGTTTGATAGTCGGGACCTGATTGACGTGTCGATCTAGCTTTTCCGCTTCTTCGGCCCGGAGTAAGGTGAAATGTCGCGCAGGCGTCCGACTTCCTCGATGACGCGACCTGCCGCCCGGTCGATTTCGGCTTCGGTGTTGAATCTTCCAATGCCGAACCGGATACTGCTCTCGGCAAGGCGGTTCGGCACCCCCAGCGCGCGCAGTACGTAAGAGGGCTCCAGCGAGGCCGACGTGCAGGCGGAGCCGGACGAAAGCGCGATTTCCTCCAGGCCCACCATCAGGCTCTCGCCGTCCGCGCCTTCGAAGCTCACGTTCAGGTTGCCGTCCAGGCGCTTCTCCGGATGTCCGTTGAGATGGATATCGTCCACGTTGTCGAACAGACGGGTTTTCAGCCGCTCGCGCAACCCCCGGAGCCGGGCGCCTTCAGCGGCCATTTCCGCTCCCGCAAGTTCGCAGGCCGCCCCCATACCCACGATGCCGGGAACATTGAGCGTGCCCGAGCGCATGCCGCGTTCGTGACCCCCTCCGTCGATTTCCGCCACGAGGCGGACCCGCGGCCGGCTGCGAACGTACAGTGCGCCGACGCCCTTGGGTCCGTACAGTTTGTGGGCGGAAATCGAGAGCATGTCGATGCCCAGAGCCTGCACGTCGATGGTCAGCTTGCCGACGGCCTGAGCGGCGTCGCAGTGGAAGAGGACCTTGCGTTCCCCGCAGACGGCTCCGATTTCGTCCAGCGGCTGCATGGTACCGATTTCATTGTTGGCCGCCATGATGGAAACGAGCAGGGTGTCTTCACGGATCGCGTCCGAAACGGCTGCCGGCTCGACCTGTCCATAGGGGTCCACGGGAAGGACGGTAACGTCGAAACCACGCCGTTGGAGCGCTTTGCACGAATCCAGGACGGCGTGGTGTTCCGTAACCTGGGTAATGAAGTGTCCGCCCCTGTCCCGGCGCAACGCGGCCACGCCCTTTATGGCCAGGTTGTCCGACTCCGTCGCGCCGCTGGTAAAGATGATCTCCCTCGCGTCCGCATGGATCAGCTCCGCGATTTGTTCCCGGGCCCGGTCCACCGCGCCTTCGGCGGCCCATCCGAAGCTGTGGGTACGGCTGGCCGCGTTGCCGAAATCCTCCTTGAAAAAGGGCAGCATGGCGTCCAGGACCCTGGGGTCGACGGGTGTGGTGGCCTGGTTGTCGAGATATATGTGTGTCATATCAAGAAACGGGAAAAAGGAAAAAGGATGAAGGAGAAAGGATGAAGGTAGAAGAAATGCCGGTGGTTGGGCACCCACAAGGGGCGCCCCTACTTCGTCGCGACCCCTGAGCGTTCGATTCGTGGATCTCTGAATATGTAGGGGCGCCCCTTGTGGGTGCCCGCCTTTCCGCTTCATTCCCCTTCGAACAATGCCGTGACGAAGGCTTCCGGTTCGAAGTCACTGAGATCGTCCTCGCCTTCGCCCAGGCCAACCATGCTGACGGGGAGGCCGAGTTCGTCGGCGATCGCAATGATAACGCCGCCTCTGGCGGTACCGTCCAGTTTCGCCAGAACAAGGCCGGTAACGCCGATGTCCGCGTGAAACTGCCGGGCCTGCGCAACGGCGTTCTGTCCGGTCGTCGCGTCCAGGACCAGCAGGGTTTCGTGAGGCGCGCCCGGCAGGCACTTTCCGAGGACGCGCCGGATCTTCTTGAGTTCCTCCATCAGATTGACGCTCGTGTGCAGGCGCCCCGCGGTGTCGATAATGACGACGTCCACGTCACGGGACCGGGCGGCGGCAATGGCGTCGAAGGCCACCGAGGCGGCGTCCGCGCCGGTCCTGTGGCGAACGATGTCCGCGCCCGAACGGTCGGACCAGATCGATAGCTGGTCGATCGCGGCGGCCCGGAAGGTGTCGCAGGCGGCCAGGAGTACCCGCTTTCCGCGCGCGCCGTACCGGCAGGCCAGCTTACCGATTGTCGTCGTCTTGCCCGATCCGTTGACACCGGCGACCAGGATGACGTGGGGTCTGGCGCCGGGAGGCTCACGGTTCGGGGGCTGGGCGGCGCTGAGGATCTCCAGCAGTTCGTCAGCCAGCCGCGCTCGCACCCAGTCTTCGGTCCGATCGGGCGCCGGCCCGTCTTGCAGGCGCTCGCGAAGCCGGTCGATGATCCGCAGCGTCGCGTTGACGCCCACGTCGGCCCGGATCAGGATTTCTTCGATCTCCTCGAGGGTTTCCTCATCCAGTCCGGGGCTGCGCCGCAGGACCTCGTTGATCTTTCCGGACAGGCCCTCCCGGGTCTTTGAGAGGCCCTGTTTGAATTTCTGGAGGAAATTTCCGAGCATGCTGCCGCCGGCTTCTCGCGTGGCGCGCGGATTCGCCCCGTGAACGGCCATAATCAGAAGGGGCACGGCGCGCCGTGCCCCAGTGCGGACTGCTACCGTCGCGGTCCGCCTTCAGTATGACGTTTCTCTGAGGAGGTCCAGGATGCGCTCCAGGTCGTCGTCCGTATAGAACTCGATTTCGATTTTTCCCTTTTTGCCCCGGCGATTGATATTCACCCCTGTCCCGAACCGGCGCTGCAGGTCTTCCTCGAGCGACAGGACCTGAGGGTCTTTGGCGCGGGGCAATGGTCCGGAGGGCTCACGGCGCCCCTCTCTACCGGCCTTGACAAGGCGTTCGACCTGCCTGACGGAGAGGCCGTCCGATATGATTTTCCCGCAGAGATTCGCCTGCAGCCGGTCGTCTTCCAGGCCCAGCAGCGCGCGCGCGTGGCCCATGGAGATCTTTTTTTCCTGCAGTGCGTTTCTGACTTCCTCCGCCAGGTGTAGAAGCCGCAGCGTATTGGTCACGGTGGACCTGTTCTTGCCGACTTTCTGCGCCACCTCTTCCTGGGTCAGGAAGCAGGTTTCCATCAGGGCCCTGTAGGCCCTGGCTTCTTCAATCGGATTCAGGTCTTCCCGCTGCACGTTTTCGATGAGCGAGATTTCCATCATCTCCTGGTCGGAACCCACGTCAAGCAGGATGGCGGGCACGGACTCCAGACCTGCTTCTTTCGCGGCGCGGAGACGCCGCTCGCCCGCGATGAGTTGATATCCGGTCCCGTCGCGCCGAACAACGACGGGTTGGATGACCCCTTTTTCCCGGATCGAGTCCGCCAGTTCCCGGACGGCTTCCGGATCGAACGCCTCCCGGGGCTGGTGCGTATTTGGCCGGAGGTCTTCAACCGCGACGTCGAGTACACCCGCCCCCGGATGGCTTTCGCCCGTTGCCGCCGGTCCCGCGGTCTGTTCCAGCGGCGATTCATCGGCGCCGGGAATCAGGGCGCCGAGGCCCCTTCCGAGGGCCTTACGCTTGGCCATGGTCGATAACCTCCCCGGCCAGGCTCATGTAGTTCCGGGCACCCGGCGACATAATGTCGTACAGGATGATGGGCTTGCCAAAACTTGGCGCTTCGCCGAGTTTGACGTTGCGGCCGATGATGGTGTTGTAGACGCGGTCTCCGAAGTGATGACGGGCTTCGTCCACGACCTGCCTGGAGAGATTGAGCCGCGTGTCGAACATCGTGAGCAGTACGCCTTCAATTCTGAGCGGGGGATTAAGATGGCGCTGGACCAGCCGAAGGGTATTCAACAGCTTTCCCACACCCTCCAGCGCGTAATATTCGCACTGTATCGGAATTAGGACGGATCCTGCGGCGGTGAGTGCGTTGAGGGTGAGCAGCCCGAGGGACGGCGGGCAATCGATCAGCAGGAATTCGTAGCTTTCGCCAGCCTTCTCCAGCGCAACCCTGAGCCGGTGTTCCCGGGCGCCAAGGTTCACCATCTCGACTTCCGCCCCAGTGAGGCGCACATGCGAAGGGGCCACGTTCAGGTAGGGAATCTCGGTTTCCCTGGTGATGTCGGCAAGCGGGTGCTCCTGAACGAGAACCTCGTAGATACTGGGGTCCTCCTGATTCACTGATACGCCGAAACTGCTGGTGGCGTTCGACTGCGGGTCGAGGTCTACGAGAAGGGTTTTCTTTTCCGCGGCCGCCAGGCAGGCGGAAAGGTTGACCGCTGTCGTGGTCTTTCCAACGCCGCCCTTCTGGTTGGCAATGGCAATGATTCTTGGCATAAATGGAAAACCCTGTGCGGCGTCGCGCCCCGTCCGGCCGATTGGCTAATCGATGGCGGCCTGGGCGGCGGCCAGACGGGCGATGGGCACCCTGTAAGGCGAGCAGGAGACGTAGTCGAGGCCGACGTCGTGACAGAACTTCACGGAGTCAGGATCGCCGCCGTGTTCGCCGCAAATGCCCACTTTCAGCGTGCTGCGCGTCGACCGTCCCCGTTCGGTCCCGATGATCACCAGCTGTCCCACGCCCTCCTGGTCCATGCTGAGGAAGGGATCCTGTTCGAGGACGCCCTGTTCGATGTAGGCGGGAAGGAATTTGCCGGCGTCGTCGCGGGAAAAACCGAAAGTCATCTGGGTGAGGTCATTCGTGCCAAAGCTGAAGAACTCGGCGGATTCCGCAATGGCGTCGGCCACGAGGGCAGCGCGGGGGACCTCGACCATGGTGCCGACGAGATAGTCGATTTTGATCCTGCCCCCGCCCATGACCTCGCCGGCGACGCGGTCGACGATCTTTCTGAGTTCGGTGAACTCCTTGACGGCGCCCACGAGGGGGATCATGATCTCGGGAATGACTTTGATCCGCCGCCTGCGCACGTTCACGGCCGCTTCGAAAATGGCGCGCGCCTGCATCTCGTAGATTTCCGGATAGGTGACACCCAGACGGCAGCCGCGATGCCCCAGCATGGGGTTGAATTCATGCAGGCTGTCTACTTTCTTGCGAATCGTGCCCAGCGGGACCCCCATCTGCCGCGCCATTTCCCGCTGCTGTTCGCGCTCGTGGGGCAGGAACTCGTGCAGAGGCGGGTCCAGCAGACGGATGGTAACGGGAAACCCCCTCATGGCCCTGAAGATGCCTTCGAAGTCTTCGCGCTGTATCGGCAGGAGCTTGTCCAGGGCCTTTCTTCTTCCCGATTCATCCGCGGCGAGGATCATTTCCCGTACTGCCAAAATGCGGTCGCCTTCAAAGAACATGTGCTCTGTGCGGCAGAGCCCGATTCCCTCAGCGCCAAACTTCCTTGCGATTTCCGAATCCTGCGGCGTATCCGCGTTGGTGCGTACATCCAGCTGTTTGATCTCTTCCGCCCATCTCATGATGGTATTGAAGTTTCCGGACAACTTCGGACTCAGCGTGGGCACGCGGCCCAGCATCACTTCACCCGTGGAACCGTCGAGAGAGATCCAGTCGCCCGCCTTGACCGTTGTGCCATGGACCTCGAACAGGTCGCTGTTGTAATCGATTGTGATTGCTCCGCAGCCGGCCACGCAGCATTTTCCCATCCCCCGCGCCACCACGGCGGCGTGACTGGTCTGGCCGCCGCGGGCCGTCAGGATGCCCCTGGCGGCGTTCATCCCCCCGATGTCTTCGGGCGATGTCTCGAGGCGGACGAGGATGACCTCTTCGCCGTCATCGGCCATCGTCTCGGCATCGTCTGCCGTGAAAACCGCTCTGCCCGATGCCGCTCCGGGTGAAGCCGGAAGGCCGGTCGCCAGGACTTCGCGCGGCGCGTCGGGATCGAAGGTGGGATGCAGGAGGTGGTCGAGCTGGGCCGGATCGATTCGGACGATGGCTTCGTCCCTGGTAATCAGACCCTCTTTCACCATGTCTACCGCTATCTTCAGCGCAGACGCCGCGGTGCGCTTGCCCGTTCGGGTCTGCAGCATCCAGAGCTCACCTTTCTGGACGGTAAACTCGATGTCCTGCATCTCGCGATAGTGCAGTTCCAGTTTCTTATAAATCTCTTCGAGGGTCCTGTAGGCGTGTGGCAGTTGTCGTCTCATCTTTGCGACCGGCTCAGGCGTCCGGACCCCCGCCACGACGTCTTCACCCTGTGCGTTGACCAGGTATTCGCCGTAGAACTTTTTCGCGCCGGTCGACGGGTCGCGGGTAAATGCCACCCCAGTCGCACAGTCGTCGCCCATATTGCCGTAAACCATGGATTGCACGTTGACGGCGGTTCCCCAGTTGTGGGGAATGTCGTTTATGTTCCGATATACGATCGCGCGGTGGCCGTTCCATGAGTCGAATACGGCGTTTACGCTTCCCCACAACTGCTCCATGGGGCTCTCGGGGAATGACCGGCCGGCGCGATTTCTGACAATATCCTTGAAAACGTCAACGAGTTCGCGAAGATCATTGGACGTAAGGTCGGTATCCAGCGTGATGCCCCGCCTGGCCTTTACGCTGTCGATTGCGACCTCGAAGGGATCGTGTTCACGGTCTTCGGGCTGTATACCCATCACAACGTCGCCGTATGTCTGGATGAAGCGGCGGTACACGTCCCAGACAAAGCGTTCGTTTCCCGATTTTTCAATCAGCCCGGCGGCGATCTCGTCGTTCAGACCGAGGTTGAGCACGGTCTCCATCATTCCGGGCATGGAAACGCGGGCGCCGGACCGGACGGAAACGAGCAACGGATTAACCGGATCTCCAAACCGCCCGCCCATGGCCTGCTCAACCTTTCCGATATTCTCTACGACCTGGCTCTTGAGCGTTTCGGGGTGGTTCTTTTCGTGGCCGTAATAGAAGGTGCAGACGTCCGTGGTAATGGTGAAGCCGGCGGGGACGGGGATCCCAATGAGCGACATTTCTGCAAGGTTTGCGCCTTTCCCGCCCAGCAAGTTGCGCTGGTGGCCGTCGCCGTCGGCTTCTCCGCCGCCAAAGAAATAGACGTACTTCTCGGTTTTCGAAAGCTGCTCCGACATGTTGTTCCTCTTGTTGACTGTTAGGGATTCCGATCCTGTGTCGTTCCACGGCTCGAATCGACCGAACTGGAACTCAAGGATGACGTCGTGATCAGCGTGTCCGTCGCAGATTGAGGCGTCGGGAGAGACTGCGCCTGGTTGTTTCCGGCCGAATGGAGTTCCGCGCGACTGGCCCGGACAACGTCGCGGTCTTCGATATTCAGCAGGGTTTTGAGGATGCTTCGCCGTCCCACGATAATGCGCAGGTCCGCGGTGGAGCCGTATTTGAGCGGCAACGGGGTTTCCAGAATGCGAATTTCCAACTCGAAGGTGCGGACGCCGCCGCCGTGTACCGCGTATCCGTTGAACCTGGAGACTTCGCCGGCGCCGACGAATTCCTCACGGTCGGTGAAGAGATTGCTGAGGATTTCGACGGGGTGTCCAAGCCGGATCTTCCAGGCGTTGGTTTCAGGAACCCACGCGTCGATCGTATCGTCCCCGCCGTCGCCGGCGATGATGAGTACGATCTGGCCCTGTTCGGCAAGCATGCCGGGATGGAGGTCCTGCCTGGCCACAATCCCGCTGACGGGTGACCTCATGGTCGTCAATTCGAGGCCTTCACGGGCGCCCTCGAGGCTGCTGCGGGCTTTTGCGAGCGCTGCGCGAGCCTGGCGGACCTCGGCCGTCGCCTGTCTGAGTTCGGCGGGCGACGCCCCGCGCCGGGTGAGGTTGTGTTCCTCGGTTGCAACCTTAAGGTTGGATTCCGCGAGTTGCTGGTTGGTCCTGGCGCGTTCCAGTTCCTCGAGGCTCCACAGCCGTTCGCCGAAGTAGAGCGTTTCGGCGCGCTTGAGTTCCTGCTTGCGGGCCTTCAGCGCAATTCGCGCCTGTTCGACTCTGGATTCCGCGATTTTTAACGCTTCGGCCGTGGGTTTTTCCTTCAACAGCGCGAGATTGGCCCGAGCGTGTTCCAGATTGGCTTCACCGCGCTGGACCTCCTTCCCGGCAGCTTCGGCGGCGGAAAGAAGGTCGCCATTGTAGAGCTGGACCACCGGCTGCCCCGCCTTTACCGGCTGTCCGGCCTCGATGTGGACGGCTTCGATGACTCGCTTCAGCGGTGAGTCGATATAAATCTTCGTCCCGGGCTCGACAATACCCTGGGCGATGACCACGTCGTCAATTTCAATCAGCGACAGAGTAAGAATAACAGCCGCCAGCACACCCCCAACCCACAGCATCCACTTCAACACGCGGTGCCTGCGTCGCCTGCGCATCATTACGTAAACCCTTTTTCTTGACAGGGGAGAATTGCTTGTCTATATTCATCACTTTGCCCGATCGCGTACTGGTTTTCGCAGTCTGATCCGGGAATGGAATGGGCCCGTAGCTCAGGGGTAGAGCAGCGGCCTTTTAAGCCGTTGGTCGAAGGTTCAAATCCTTCCGGGCTCATTTAAATTTCTAAAAATAAAGTACTTGCATTATAAAACGGCCCGGATCGCAACCGATCGGGCTTTTTTGTTTCCTGCACCGGACGGTTCCGCGATGCTGCGAAACGCCAGCGATATTTAGTCCCGTAAATTATCATATCACGTTCCAAAAGTCAAGGCGATTTCAGGCTGAGATACGGGTGTCAGCGGCCGCCCATTGGGGGTGAACCGGCTCTCAGGAGTACCGGAATTATTCAGAAATCACTTGACAAGGCCGATTGATTTCATTATTCTTGACTAACTTGATCAACAATATTGTAAATTATGGCGGTAGAGGATTTGCATGGATATGAACCTGGAAGAACTCAGCCGACTCGCGGATGAACTGAAGAACGCGCCGCCCGAAGACATCCTGGCGCGGGCCTGGCGGGACCTGGGTCCCGCGGTGGCAATGAGCACGGCATTCGGGCCCAGCGGCGTGGTTCTCGTGGATATGGCGCAGAGGGTGGCCCCGCAACTTCCCGTCTTCACAATCGACACGGGGTACCTCTTCTCCGAAACACTGGCGTTGAAAAAGCGTGTCGAGGCGCGTTACAATATTCAGATCGAAACACTGCGTCCCCGCCTGAGCGTGCCCGAGCAGGACCGCGTGTGCGGTCCGGACCTGTACAGCACGGAGCCGGATCGCTGCTGCGCGATGCGCAAGGTGGAGCCGCTTCAACGGAAGCTGGCGGGACTGGACGGCTGGGTTGCCGGGCTGCGAAGAGATCAGTCCGACACACGGGTGGGCGTAAGCGTCGTGGAAGGATACCCGGTCAGCGGCGGGAGGACCATCGCCAAGGTCAATCCGCTCGCCGCCTGGACGCGGAAGCAGGTGTGGGACTACGTCGCGGACAATGACCTGCCGTACAATCCGCTCATGGACCAGGGGTATTCCAGCATCGGCTGCTGGCCCTGCACCCGGCCCGCGGCGCCGGGCGCGGATGAGCGATCAGGCCGCTGGGCCGGTACGCGCAAAACGGAGTGCGGCATGCACGCGCCGTTGATGGCGGTCGAGATACCCGAAGCGGAGGGGCAACTGGCGGCGGGATGATCGGGGCTGAACGGAAGGAATCTTCATCGGCGGATGCCCGGGCGGCTTCCGCCGATGTCTTTTGTACGGAAATCTCGCGGAACCGCGGGCCATTCCGCACGAAACGTGGTTTTGTAGGGGCGCCCCTTGTGGGTGCCCGCCTTCCCCCGTTTGCGCTTGACAATGCCGGTCTTCAGCATATATTGTTTTCTGCTGCTTGGTCCCGGGCACCACGGGGCCATTTTTGTACGTGATCCGGTTGTGTTCCAGTCGCCAACGGGGTTTGTATCGTGTTTCCACTGGACTGACGAAGGTGCGTGCGACGTGGAGATCACGGACTACCATTGAGAGGCGCGAACGTGAACGCGACGAGTGGGATGAGACCGGTTCATCCGGGTGAGATACTCCGCGACGAACTCGACGCGCTCGGGTTGTCGGCCAACGCCCTGGCGAAGGCGTTGGGCGTGTCGGTGAATCGCATCACGATGATTCTGAACGGTCGGCGTGGTGTGAGCGCGGACTCGGCGTTAAGGCTGGCGCGTTACTTTGGGACGACCCCTCAGCTTTGGCTCAACCTGCAAACGTCTTGGGAGCTTCGCAGGGCGGAAATTGAGGCGGGCCGCGAGATCGCCGCAAGCGTAACGCCCCGTCAATCGGTACCGTAGATATGGGATGGCCGTATTGCCTGCCGGTGACCTGACGGAAGCGCTGACCATGGACGATATTGGAAGCAATCGTGTCGGCCCCATGCTGAACCCGCCGCACCTGGGCGAACTGATCCGCGAGAGTATGGATGCGGTTGGCTGGAACGTCACCCAGACGGCGGTTCGCCTGGGATGCAAGCGAGGAACGCTGTCGAGCGTGATGAAAGGCAAGGCGCGGGTGTCCTCGAAGATGGCGCTTGCGCTGGAGGATATCGGCTGGGGCACCGCCGATCACTGGATGCGGATGCAGGCGAGTTACGTGCTTGCGCAGGCCCGCCGGGAACACGTTGCTTAACACCCAATTCGCCGGTCATTGTGTGTAGCGCAGATGGTGATGGATAGAGCCGTATGGCTCCATATCCATGGTTGCTACCGCCAGTATTCGCTATGGCACTCGGGTCGTAAGGGCATCAACATCGCGCGGGTTTTGGCGTTGCCTCCCGCACGATTCGGAAGAGGTCGTCTGTGGGCCATCAGGTTTTGAGTACGGACGTCGGTTCCGGAATTCAGCCGACGGTGGTCGAACACATCGGCAGGACGCCGCTGTTGCGCATCCGGAAGTTTGCGGACCACCTGGACGGCATTGAGATCTATGCGAAAATGGAGATGTTCAACCCGGGCGGATCGGTAAAGGACCGGCCGGCGCTGCAGATGATCCAGGATGCCATCGCATCCGGCGAGTTGACCCCCGACAGAGTGATCATCGACTCCACGTCCGGCAATACCGGAATCGCGTACGCCATGATCGGCGCGGCGCTGGGGTACCGCGTTGAACTGGTGATGCCGGGCAGCGTGAGCGTGGAGCGCCGGCACGTGATCCAGGCCTACGGGGCCAGCCTCGTTCTGAGCGATCCGCTGGAGGGTTCCGACGGCGCCATTCTGAAATGCAGGGAGATTCTGGCGGCAAACCCGGAGCGGTATTACAAGCCGGACCAGTACAACAACCCTTCCAATCCAAGGGCCCACTATCTGCAGACCGCGCCGGAAATCTGGCGTCAGACACGGGGACGCGTGACCCACTTCGTGGCGACCCTCGGCACCAGCGGCACGTTGATCGGTACCGGCCGGCGGCTGAAGGAATACAACCCGGATATTCAGATAATCGCCGTGGAACCGCCCGAATTTCACGGCATCGAAGGCCTGAAGAATATGGACGTGTCCATTGTGCCGGGCATCTACGATCCCTCGGTCTGGGACGAGAAGATCCGCGTGGAAACAGAAGACGCTTATGAGGCCGCCAGGCGGCTGACGCGCGAACTCGGGGTTCCCGCGGGGCAGTCGTGCGGCGCGGCCTTTGCCGGGGCAATGCGCGTGGCCGAGGAGGCTCGGGAAGGGGTTGTGGTTACGCTGTTCCCTGACAGCGGCGAGAAATACATGAGCACGCCGCTGTGGCGGCTGGATGAGCCTGATTGAAGGAGGGACGGCATTGGATCGGGCGGTCTGGAAGAAGATTCATGAACACGCGCGAAGGGATTATCCTTCCGAATGCTGTGGGATCGTAACGGAAGGCACTGACGGCGCCTTTTGCGTTCATCCGTGCGAGAACATACAGGACCGGCTGCACGCCCGAAATCCCAGGGACCATCCGCGCACTTCTAAAAACGCCTACCGGATGGACGATCTGGAGGTCCACCGGATATTTTCCGCAACGGAAAGCGCGGGCGGACGAATCGTCGCGTTCTATCATTCGCACATCGACTGCGGCGCGTACTTCTCCGAAGAGGATCGTCAGGCCGCGATGTTTATGGACCAGCCGGCCTTTCCGGAAGTGGCGTACCTCGTGGTCTCCGTGGTGGAGGGTACAGTACGGGAGGCTGCCGGGTTCGCATGGGACGAACGGACGAAGACATTCGTGGAGACGGTGCTGACGGGATACGATCCGGCAATCCGGTAGGTTACGGATTGCACGTGACTGTGACCACATCCGGAGCCGCGGCCACAGACCGGGAATGAGATACACATCACATGAAGCCGGATTGCAGTCAAGACAACTAATATTCAGGAGGAACACACGATGGGTTTGACCGTACGCATTCCAACGCCATTGCGAAAATTCACGGGCGATCGCGCGGATGTTGAGGCCAGCGGCGCGACGCTGGGCGAACTGCTCGACGATCTGGAATCGAAACATCCCGGCATCAAGGAGAATCTGGTCGATGCCGGCACCGGAAACCTGCGTCGATTCGTGAACGTGTACGTCAATGACGAGGACGTTCGCTTTCTTGATGGTACGGAGACGCCGCTCAGCGACGGCGACAGCGTGACAATCGTCCCGGCCATCGCCGGAGGGCGATGTTGATTGTTGGACATCCGCGGTGGAAGTCCGTTGCCGTTCCGATTCAATGAGGCCGGGTATGTATATTTCCTCGAAGGGCAACTACGGCCTGCGGGCCGTACTGGATCTCGCGCTGCACTACGGCGAAGGGGTTGTGCAAAGCGCGGAAATTGCCTCGCGGCAGGATATTCCCGAATCCTATCTCGTACAGTTGCTGAATCCATTGCGTAACGCCGGCCTGGTGCGCAGCGTCAGAGGTCGTAAGGGCGGCCATGAACTGATCCGGCGCCCGGAGGAGATTACCGTGGGGGCTGTACTGGAGGTCCTCGAAGGTCCGGTACAGCTCGCGGCGGAAGACAAGGAAGGCGCCGACGGCGCGCCAGACGTGCTGCGGGATGTCTATGAGGAGATGGAAGCGGCCGTTGAGGAGGTACTCGCCACCGTTACCTTTGGCGACCTGTGCAGGAAATATCGGTTGCAAAGCGGCCACATCGTGTTCCGCATCTAGTCGGGCAAGAATCCGGCAGCGGGTCCGTGACCAACCCCACGGATTGAACCATGGATGCCCTCAGAACAGGCGACAACATTCTGAAGCTCATTGGCGCAACGCCAATGGTCCGGCTGAACCGGGTGGCCGATCCCGAGGGAGCGGTTGTCTGGGCCAAGCTGGAGGCGTTCAACCCCGCGGGCAGCGTGAAGGACCGGACGGCGCTTGCCATGATCGAGGCGGCCGAAGCGCGCGGCGATCTGAAGCCGGGGATGAGGATTGTAGAGCCCACGAGCGGGAATACGGGGATCGGACTGGCGATGGTGGCCGCCGTGAAGGGCTACAGGCTCACGATCACGATGCCGGAGGGCGTGAGCGACGAGCGCCAGAAGCTGCTCAGGGCGCTGGGCGCCGAGGTGGTGTTGACGTCGACGTACGACGGAATGCAGGGCACGATAAAGAAGGCGCTGGAACTGGTCGAGAGTGGTACGGAGTGTTTCCTGCCGCAGCAGTTCGAGAACCCGGCCAACCCGGATATTCACCGCCGGACCACCGCACGCGAGATTCTGATGCAGATGGATGGAGCGCCCGACGCGTTCGTCGCGGGCGTGGGGACGGGAGGCACGGTCACCGGCGTGGGAGAGGTCTTGAAGGCGGAGTATCCGGAGACCTGCATCGTCGGTGTTGAACCGGCGGATTCCGCGGTGCTTTCGGGCAGACAACCCGGGCCCACCGAGATCGACGGGCTGGGCGCCGGGATGATCCCGGATGTGCTCAACGTGGATATTCTGGACCGAGTCGTTGCGATAACCAATACGCAGGCTCGGCGGATGTCACGCAGGCTGGCGAGGGAAGAGGGCATCCTGGCAGGCATTTCTTCCGGGGCGGCGGCCCACGCGGCCGCTACGGTCGCCGCGGGCATGTCTCAGGAGGAACGCGTGGTCGTGATCCTTCCGGATACGGGCGAACGCTATATAGGCGCCTATCTCTATTCGTAACGCGGACCCCGGAAAGAAAAACGCGCCCGATGTCTCGATGGACATCGGGCGCGTTTCTTATATTAAGGGTTGCGCCTACATGGCATTCGCACGCCGGGCGAGGTCCGATTTGTAACGGGCAGCGGTGTTTCGATGCAGGACGCCCTTTTTTACACTCTTGTCTATCACCGATACCGCCTGCGGCATCAGCGCTTCCATTTCACCTCTGTCGCTCGTATTCGATGCCTTCTTGAGGACGGTTCTCAACTCGGAACGCGCGCTCCTGTTGCGCAGACGGGCTCTTCGGTTCTGCCGGAGCCTCTTGTGGGATGATTTGAGCGTGGGCAACGCCTACCTCCTTGGTGCTCCCGCATGCGGGAACGGGCATTTCAGATGAGGTCAAAAATCGAAGCAAGACAATGTAACAGAAAACGTTGCTTTACACAACAACATTTATTTGGGGGAGTATATATCATATTGAAACGCGCTAACTTCCCTAACTGTTCCGGGTTAGGGGTTGTTTTAAAGTCTTAAATATTTAATAATTCGGAAGTGAAAGATAGAGCATATTCAAATGGCAATAGTTGAAAATGGTAGCTGGAAAACAAAATTAGTGACAATGGATGCGCTGTTTGAGTTCATTTCGCCTCCTCGACCTGTGGTTAGAGAGTCGAGTTAATTGTTTTTCAAATTTGCCTCAATGTTCGCTATTTCTGCAAAAGTTATGTTTGGGTTTTTGGATGTTAGGGTGAGGAATAATTCTGGATTTTGTAAGATCATGTAAACTAAAATATCACGATTAAGGCTCTTATTGGAAAGTCCTAAGTCTTTTCTTATGGATAGTATGAATTCACTCATATAGTAAAATGTGTTTGCGTCGGGGTTATTAGCTGTGGTCGATAAATGTCTTTTCCATTTAATGTAAGTCTTTAATGCTTTAGGACCGGCCCAGAAGATTAACTTTCTTTGCCAACTGCGGAAGAAATCTTCTAAGTTGGAATTTTCCATTGTTTCCTTTTGCCCAGTTTGCCTGAATAAGTTGAACATTGTTTTTAAGAATTCATCATACATTTTTATTTTGAGTTCTCTAAAAGTTGCCTCATTATCACGCTTTCGCTCTTGATATTTGCCTATTGTAATAGTGAGTACCGAACCTAAAACTGTGGCCCCGGCTGCAACGATCCCGACAATTAGTTTTGCGTCAATGTCCACGAAAATATCTCCCACTTAATGAAGTGGCAACGCGAATAATAGTGTTATCTGTAGATGAAATCTGGCTCCGGCAAGCGACCTCGATCACCGGGGCTATAATCAACAAATTTCGAATTTTTGAACGCAGCGGTAAGACTGTTGCGGCAATTATCTGTAATTTGGCGTGTGGCTTGTTCGCCAGCCGCTTTCAGGACCTTTTCCCTGTCACCGAGAACGCGACACCGGGGACACCTTATTGCGTCACGATGACCCCTTGCTACCTGATAAATTCAGGATAAGAAAAAACAGGGTTACATATCGCTCTTGTCCCAAAAACCAATTTCTCGGAACAGTTCAAATAGCGAGGTTGTTCTTGATCAGAGGGACTCCCTTTTTTAATTCCAATCTATTGTAGTTGACATCCAGAATGCATACAGGTATGTTTGTCGTTGGAGAGGCTTGTCCTGCAGCTTCAGACGACCCCCCAATGGGTATGTGATAGCCAAGCTATCCTTCCTTTCCAAGAGTCTTCAGGCTCGGAAGACAATGGCCTCTTCAGATTTTCCCTTACGCTTTCAAAAACAGTACGATAAATTATGTTGATTACCGAGATCTTAAAATACGCTCAAGGCGATGTCCTACGTTCCAGTGCGCTTTCTCCATTGTTGCGAATTTCAGTATCAATTTTGTCGTTAACTATTATTGCTTGTCATTGGACTGAAAATATAGTTTGTTATGGATTTGGAGTAATGGGGCTAATAGCCGTGGTAATTTTCTTAATTTCATACTTATATTTGATGGTTAAGAATCCAGATGCTCTAAGGTCTGAAAGCTATTCTATTCAAAAATTAGCTATGGAGAAAGGGTATTACGGGGATGATACATTAGGAATGCTAAAAGAAACAGAAATACCTCAAATTGGCGGTACGGGTGAGAAAAGAGAATGACACCTAATCGATTCATTATTGCTGTCCACGGATTTGATTCTGATGAACAGAAACAACTGTCAGACTTTTTCTCTGAATCCGAGGGCTGCGGTTGGTGGCATTGGATCGATGGATTTTGGTTGGTGGTGGATACTCAAGGTAAATTCAACGTAGCCGCCATACAAGAAAAAATCCGTGAAATAGGTGCACCTGGACGCTCACTCGTTCTTTGTGTTTCTCCTAATGCATGGTCTGGTTATGGCCCTAACACTAGAGATAAAGATATGTTTCGATGGATTCATAGCAATTGGTGAGATTTCGATCTTGAGAAAACACGTGAATGGTGTGTCAAAAGGCCCAGGTTCGCTACCTGGGTTTTGTTATGAAACCTACACATTCAACGGGCACCCATTTTCTACTAATTCTGTAATATATCGACTCTATTAGAAACTAGGGCTATGCAAAGACTGGAGTCAGATTAGGAATCATAATGTGAGAAAAGGAAATGATCCAAGACTGTGATCGAAACGCGCGGTAACTAGGTCCAGCGCTATTCCTCTCGAACTTGAACCTGCTGTTGCATCAATCTTGGCGGCCCTCCCGTCAGGTACTTCCGCTCCCTAGGATTCTTCAATAGCGTCGCCGCCTGTGCCGGCGTGGTGTCTTCAGCTGTGCCTGGGATCGGGTCTGGGATGTCGGTTCCGACGCGCTCCTTCCACGTACCTTTGCACATAATCTACTCCTCCACCAAAGAGTCCACAATAGTGTCGCCCGTAGACAGCTTTACTGCCCAGCAATGACCGCCTTTCTCCGAAACCCCATAGCTTGTGCAGCCGGGCCATTCATTGTAAGAGGGACTACACAGTGATTCATTGAATTCGAAGCAAATTCACCCTCGGGGTGCGCCAAATCAAGCGAACAAGACTAAGTGCGCCATTCCCATCTGTCTGTAAGTTTTGCCAAACAGTCGCACTTAACGTGGGCGACTGACTCTGCCTTAGATAATCTTCGCCAGGGCGTTCGCAAATCGCATTAGCCCGCCGCGTTTCGAAATCCCACACACACCAAGTTCTACAGCTTTGATACTAATGCCGTCCACCTTAATTGTGGAGAATTCACTAACGTATCCTGCCATATGATCTTCTGACAGTTCTCCTACAAGTCGACAAGGATAAGCCAGGATGACGTCCCTAATCTTTGCGGCGCCCGCAAACGCGAGTGCTTCATAAATGTCAGCGTTGGATATTGCAAATGAGTTAGCGTCAATGCGACCCTTGTATTTTGCATCCACCAATACTCGACGTACTGGGTCTGTTGAGTCGTCAACAACAATTACGTCTGGAATAACGCACAAGTCTGTCGTCAATGACCCTTGTTGCCGAGTTCCCAGACGGTGTCGTGATTGCAGAGAGACCTTTCGTCCACCAAAAATCATACGCAATGCCAATGATACAAGATGTTCCCAAGCCCTCCAAGTCTGCATCACAAACCCTGGCGCGAGTGCGTCTTTAGGATCGTATACCCCGCCAAGTCCGCGCATAATATCGCAGGAAAGATCATACGTTGCCTGCCAAGGCCGTGACCGACTAGGCAATTTACGTTGTTCAACCTGCATTGGTCGTACTTGGCGTGGTAGATGCTGTGCAAGACGTTCCAATCGGGCACGCGTTTCTATGTCCGGTACTACGGTGGCGAGTTCGGTTGCGGCTGCGCCAATAACTGCGTTGTAGGGATTAGAACGTGTAAAAGAGGTAATCTGCTGACGAAATCCTTCTTCGTCTGGGTAGAGCAGATCCTCAGCGTCGAATTCTCCCTCGATCGCGAATTCTCTCTCACGACGATGACGGTATGTACGAAGAGGACGCCGCTGATTGCGCCAATACATCTCGACGAGCGACCGCCCGATAAGCGTTCCGAGATCCGAAGCCGGATGAGCGGCGGATTTCAGCCCCTCATCGTCAAGAAGTCGGCCATGATGTGAAAGCGTAGCAAGGAAGAAGAAGTCTTCACGCCAGCCACTGGTATTGCCCAAGAACTTCGGCGCAACTTCAAGCTCCAATCCCGGGGCGAGCGTGAGTAAACCAGCGAAGTCTTGGAACTGGAAGCGATCCGCAGTGAGAGAAATCGGCAATGTTTCCAGTTTTAGGAGTCTGCGGACGCGTTCTGCCGCACTCAACACAAGGTTTTGTATCTGACCATTCTTGATGCCGCTCCCTCGCAGGAACTGTTCAGGTATTGCCGTTGGCTTTGAGTACTCGATAGCCGTAAAACGCAACCAGGAATGCATCATAATCAGACTTCCGTAATGGCCAAAACACGGAGCAAATTGTAAATCTCTTCTTTGTTGACGCTAACAGGCCCCTTGATTTGTGTCCTCGGAGCGTCGCCGAACGATGTCTCTTCAAGAAGATACGGGTTACCTGTTATTCCCCGATCGGCATTCAGGATTACTGCTGTGCCCCGAATATTGCCAAAGAAGGCCTCGTCGATGTGGTTCTTTATGAGCAGCCATGCCGTGACAAGATGCTCTAATGCCCCGTTCGTGGTCGATGGTAACTCATCCTCCGCCATTAATACACCGTGACCTATTCTAAACTCTTGACCTCTGCCAAGTGCTATTCGGTGGTTAATAGCTTCAAAGGCCCTCACTGCTATCTCAAATACGTCCTTCTCGGAGGATGGGGTCGTCGGCAGATCCGCATTCGAAGACTTTGGTAGGCCGAAGTGTTCGCGCAGGATTTCGGCTGATGGCTCTAGGTTAACTGGCGTCCAACGTCTCAAAAAAGCAACATCGAGTGGCTCAACTGATACATCTGCTAGATTCATTGCAGCCAAGAGATAAAGTTGGGACGGTAGTGCGTATTCGATCAATTCGCCGCTTTCTGGGTCCAAAAGGTCAAAGAATTCAGTGGTTACGGTCGGCTCGCCGTCGCTTCCCAATCGCTTTTCAGACTCCATGGCCACTATAGAGCCACCGAAAACTTGAACTGCGGATCCGCGATTGATCTCGTCAATTATCAGCAATGCGGCACTATCTTGCCGCTTGGCGAATTCACTCGCCCGGTAAAGAATACCCTTAACTACTCGAAATGCACCTGGAGTTTGCCCGGGTCTTACATCCGGCATCATTCCAGTTAGAAAGTCCCTGTATTTGCTTGTTTGGTGCAGCACGCATCTAAAGACCTTCCGATTCGTGGCGTTACCAATGTCACCAGGCAGACGAGTATTGG
>JAPPJY010000009.1:0-185802 GCA_028874335.1 Gemmatimonadota bacterium
TGACCAACGCCGACCGGCGCTTTTGCAGCCGCGCGAAGACCGCTGGGAATTTTAAAACAGCTTCTTAACCCGATGTATGGAAGAAAGGCCGAAAAATGGAGGTGCCCGAATACCTGGATCCCGATGCAGTTGCCGGTTTTCGCAGGAACGGATACGTCATGTCGGACAGCCTCTTCAGCGAAAACGAAGTCCGCATCCTGATCGACGCGGTTGAAACGGGGGCGCGGGTAGCAGAGAACACGCGCGCAACCGAAGACGCATTGGGAAGGGCGTCCAGGCTGTCGATCTGGCACGAACTGGGAGACGACATCTGGACCGCGGTTTCCACGTGTCCCCGCATCGTCAACAATATCCGCATCCTGCTGGGTGAAGAGGTCGCCTTCTTCCACGGCAAGGTGATGTTCAAAGACGCCCATGAAGGGGGCGCGTGGGAGTGGCACCAGGACTACGGTTACTGGTACAGCCAGGGTTTCGTCTTTCCACGGATGATCAGCGCATTTATCGCCCTGGACGAATGCACGCGGGAAAACGGCTGCCTGCGGGTCCTTCGCGGATCCCATCGCCTCGGGCGGCTGGACCACGTCAGAATCGGAACCCAGACCGGCACGGATCCCGCAAGGATTACGGAGATCGAACCCCTGTTCGATTGCATCAACTGCGAGATGCCACCGGGTTCGGTCCTCTTCTTCGACTGCAACCTTCTCCATTCCTCAACGTCCAACACCTCCAGCCGCCATCGGCGATCGTTCATCATCTGCTACAATGCGCTGGGCAATCCCCAACTCGGCGAGAGGAAAACCGCCGACCAATACCCCTGTCCCGTTGGGCCCGACGACGCCATCTCCAGGTACGGATCCATATCCTGACGACCTGAGTCAGGGCTCCTCACTACCCGCTCAAGACCTCGCGATCACGGTCCTGCCCCGTCAGCGGCAAATCAACCCATGAGCCGTTTCCGGCATGGGAGACGTGAAAACCCACAATCGCCTCCAGCGTCCGCGCGGCTTCCGATGCCGCGTACGGAAAGGCCGCTTCACCATCCAGCCAATCCACAATCTCACCCACCGCCCTGGCCATTGAAGATTCAGTGTCCGCAGGATCCGTCCAGGCTTCCCCCCGCCCGTCCCTGAACTCGACGATCACGTCCCTGCCGTCAAGCACGGCGGAGCCCTCCGAACCATGGACGGAGATCCGTGGCGGAAGCGTCCCATAATCCGAGGCGTCTAACGTGCAGATCAATCCGCGCTCGAGACGCAGCAGGCCCCACCCGCCCGGATCCCGGAACTGGGCCCCGCGGCAATCCGGCCTGCCGGAGAGGTCCAGTGTGCCCGACACGGCCTCGACCGCCCGCCCCGTCAACATTTGCATGGTATCGATGAAATGCGTACCCACGTTGCCCAGCCGGCCCGATCCCCATTGCATGGACGCGGACGTCAGTTCTCCCAGTGCGCCGCCGGTGATGAGGTCCCGCAGACGCCGGGCGTTGGACTGAAACCGCCGGTTGTGGTTCACAACGAGGAGCGTACCGGCGGCGTCGCACGCCCTCAGCATGCGCTCGGCGTCCGAGGCCCGGGTCGCGACCGGCTTTTCGCAATAGACGGCACGAACGCCCTGCTTTGCGCATGCGACCGTGACGTCGGCATGAAAGGGCGCATACGTCGCCACGCTTACGATATCGAGTGATTCCCCGGCGAGCATGTCGCGCCAATCGGCGTAGGTCGGCACGCCCGTTCGGTCCTCAAAACGCTCCCGGCGCCCCCTGTCCCGGCTGGATCCTGACGCCAAAACGACCCGGGAATGCCCGCGCAACGCATCGGCATGGGTCCCGTCCAGGTCGCTCACCACCTGTCCTATTGCGTCGCCCGACACCTGATCCGCGCCGCCGATGAAGCCGAGACCGACAATCCCGGCGCGATAGGTTTTTCCTGCCATGGGTTTTCCTCGTCCGATTCAATACCGCGGAATCTGACTCTCCGTTCTCATCTCTCGTCCCGATCCGCGCAGCGAGATTCCTGTCGTCCGGTTGGTGTCCATTCGGGTTTTCGTTACCCGTCCAGCTCCACGGCCCGCCAGAAGTACCAGCTCGCCACGGACCGGTACGGACGCCAGATTTCACCATGCTCCAGCAGCTCGGCCTGGTCGGGCAAGTCGCTCAACCCGTACGTGAACATGAAACCCTTCCTTACGCCCAGGTCCTTCACCGGAAGCACGTCCCCCCTGCCCAGATCGAATATCAGCATCATCTGCACGGTCCACTCGCCAATCCCCCGGACGCGGGTAAACCGGCTGATGATCTCGTCGTCGGGCATTCCGTTCAGCCGCCGCCCCGATGGGACCGCGCCTTCGAGCGTCTTTTCGGCAAGGTCCTTCACCGCCGCCACCTTGGCCCGGGACATCCCGGCGCCGCGGAACGCCTCGGCCGGGACAGCCAGGACCTGTTCCGGCTCAGGATGCGTTTTATCGGGAAACAGATCCAGAACGCGGTCATAGATGGTCCCGGCCGCCTTGCCCGAAAGCTGCTGGAAGATGATCGAACGCATCAATGCACGAAACGGATGGTACGGCACCCGCGCTTCCAGGAGGCATGGTCCCGCCCGTTCCATCAGACGTCCCAGCGAGGCGTCCACCCTTGCCAGCGCCGCAACCGCTTCATCGGGATCGTATGTCAATCCATTCTCGATGTCCGCCTCCGCGTCGCGGTTCTTTCAGTCCGCGGCCTGGCTTCCGGTATCCAATGTAGCGGCCAGAGCCACCGCGCCCAGCAGGCCCGAATTTCCTTTCAGCCGGGCGGGAAGGATCTTCATATGCGGCCGGTGTACGGGCATCAGAAACCGGTCCGCCTGTTCGCGAAGCGGCTCGAGGAGCACCCTGCCGGCTTTGGCCACGCTGCCGCCAATCACAATGGCTTCGGGCGCGAGCGCATTCATTGCCGCCGCGACGCCCATGCCCAGATAGCGGCACGTCTCGTTCACCAGTTCCAGGGCCAGCCCATCGCCGGTCCGCGCGGCATCGAAGACCGCTTTGGCCGAGACCGGACCTCCCGCCCCCGTAAGCATCGCGGTACCCATCCGGGGCTGCTGGCGCACAGCCTCCTCCCCGCGTCGCCCGATTGCCGTGCCTGAAGCAAGCGCTTCGAGACATCCCCGGTTGCCGCAATCGCAGAGCGGACCATCAGGAAGCACCGGCACGTGTCCGAGCTCACCCGCGTTGCCGTTGGCGCCGCGGTAAATCTCCCCGTCGATGATGATACCCGCACCGATGCCGGTGCCGATGTTGTAATAGACCATGTGGCGGCAGCCCCTGCCCGCGCCGAACGTCAATTCGCCCAACGCACCCGCGTTGGCATCGTTATCCACAACTGCCGGTATCCCGAGATCCCCCTGAATCGTCTCTGGAATCGCCACGCCGTCCCAACCCGCCACGTGCGTGGAGTTGACGATCCGCTGGGAAGCGAAATCCACCGGACCGCCGAAACTGATTCCGCACGCGGACACCGCTTCGGGGGACGACGCAAGCAGCCGGCGCCCAGCGTTCAGAACGCGCTCAATCATCCATTGTGCGCCGCCGGCTCGATCCGTGGAACCGGTCGTCCGTTGATGGATACGACCGTCGGACGTACCCAGCGCGAGGCTGTAGTTGGTGCCGCCGATATCCACCGCAAGGATCATGGGCGATGCCTCAGTCCGCCAGCCCGCGGTCGCGAAGGTAGTCCAGCGACTGTTCGATGCGTCGCTCCACGTCGCGCCGCGTCAGCGATTCACCCTGGATGCCTTCCAGTTCGAGCGTGTAGGGCCCGTTGCGTCCGTGCCCGGCGAATATCTCGAATATGGAGGGAAAATCCACGATCCCCTCGCCGAGCGCGGGGAAATGCCAGGTCTGGAAGGCGCCGTTCGTATCCTTCAGATGTACGGCGGCCACCGCGTGGGACACCCGTCGAAACTGCTCGACCGAATCCACGCCCTCGTTGTAATAGTGGACGTTCGCCGTATCGAAATTAACGCCGATGTTGGGATGATTCACGCCCCTCATCGTCTCCAGCGCCACGTCGGCATTTGTAACCAGATCCGGGTGGGTTTCCATTGCTACGACAATCCCTCGCTCTGCCGCGGCGTCGCCGATGTCCTGCAGTCTGCCGTAGACGAAATCCCGGTCAATTCCTCCCGTCTTTACGCTTGTGAACACCAGGCCGACCTCCATCTCCGCCACGGTAGTCAGCGAGTGCGCGAACCTCTGGACCGCGTCGTCGGCGTGCATCTCGCAGCGAATGATGAGACTTGAGGCGCGCAGTCCGAAACCGTCCAGTTCACGCTGCA
The DNA here is from genome assembly GCA_028874335.1 of Gemmatimonadota bacterium. Classification (GTDB taxonomy): domain Bacteria; phylum Latescibacterota; class UBA2968; order UBA2968; genus JAAXHE01. Next base: position 4,314 of record JAPPJY010000009.1, read on the forward strand.
CGGCATCCCTCTCCTCGGGCTCGGGACATGGAATCTCCACGTGGGTCAGTCCGATCCGGGCAAGATGCTCGTACGCGCCGTCCCGATACTGTCTGTAACTGTTCAGATTGCAGGCGATCAGATTTGACATGGATCCTCCTATCCGTACCGAACCCAACGAACCATCTCCTTCAACGTGGCCCGTTTACCCCGCATCAGAATCCCGATCCGGTAGATCCGCGCGGCCGCCCACATCACCCCGGCAATCGTGCCGATCAGAATCAGAATGGACGCCGCGATTTCGATCCACGGCGGCGTGAGGACGTTCACCCTGACGATCATGATCATTGGCGCAAAAAACGGAATCAGCGACATCACCACGGATGGCATGGCGCCCGGCTGCCGGGTAATGAACGTCATTGCGAGCAGCGAGAGGATCATCGGCACGATCACGAGGATCTGCAGGTGCTGCGCATCCTGTTCGGTGTCGCAGATTGCGCCGATAATCGCGTAGAGTGTGGCATACAGAAAATATCCCAGGACAAAGTAGACGCCGAAATAGACCACCATACCCGTTTCGATCGCGAAGGGCAGGTTGGGTCCGAATGCCATCCTGCCATACGCCGTGGCCAGCAGACCCACGCCGATCCACACCGTAACCTGAACCAGACTGGCGGCGCCGATACCCAGAATCTTGCCCGCCATCATCTGCAGCGGATCGACCGACGAGAGCATCACCTCAACCATGCGGGTGGACTTCTCTTCCAGGACGCCGCGCATCACCATGATGCCATAGATAATGGTTACCATATAAAGCAGCATGGCAAATGCGAACGAAGTGAAATATTCCCGGGCAAACCCGCTCTTCTTTTCCTTACCCTTGACGATTTTAAGCGTCTGCAACTGCACCCTACGTGTCCATTTTCTCACCGATTCCGGGTCCAGCCCGCGCTGCGCGAGTCTGTGGGCAACCACGATCTGACTCAAGACGCTCCGCAATCGCCCGACCTGTTGGATATCGCTCACGTTTTTACCGTAGAATCCGGCCTCGCCCTTCTCGAAAATGTCGGAAGGCACGACGAGGTAGGCATCCAGTGTTCCGGCGTTGATCTCGGAGGTGAGTTGCCGCCGCGTGGCTTCCAGGTCGGGACCGGGCCGAACTTCCTGGAGCAGATATTCCGGTCGTCCGTCCTCGAGTCGTTCGTCCAGGCGGGCTTCGAGCGGCTGGTACAGGATCCCGGTCTGGTCGACCACCGCAATACGCTTCTGTTTGCCCATGTCTACCCGCGCCAGAAGGACGGGGACGAGGATGCTGGCCACGACGAATACCGGGACCAGGAACAGGCCGATGAGGAAACTCTTCTTGCGGACGATCTCCACAAATTCCCTGCGGACGATCTTCAGTGTCTTATTCATTCCGGTCGTCTCCGGAATCTTCGCCGCCAACCGCCATTAAAAAGATATCCCTGAGAGACGGCTCCGAGACTTCGAACCGGTGGACCTGGGCGGCGGAAAGCGCCTGTCTCAGCAGTTCGCCCGGGTCCGCGCCCGTCTGGAGTTCGACTTCCACGTGATTCCCCTGGTTTTCCGCATGCCGAACCAGGTTCGTATCCTTGAGAAAATCGTCGCTGCCGTTAAAAGCAATTCGCAGCCGGTTCCTGGTATATTTGGACTTCAATTCCGTTACCGTGCCTTCAAGAACCTTTCGACCGCGGTTGATCAGACAGATCCGGTCGCAAAGCGCTTCCGCGTCCTCCATCTGGTGCGTGGAAAAGATCAGAATCTTGCCCTCGGACGTCAGGGTCTGCATGATCTCCTTCAGGACGGCCACGTTGATCGGATCCAGCCCGCTGAACGGCTCGTCGAGGATCAGGAGATCCGGGTCATGAATGATGGTCGCGATGAATTGCAGCTTCTGCTGCATCCCCTTGGAAAGCTGGTCCACGCGGCGGTTCGACCATTCCGACAGGCCCATCCGTTCCAGCCACTCTCCCGCGCGGCCTGCCGCTTCCGAGCGGGAGAGCGACTTGATCTCCCCAAGAAAGACCAGCAGGTCCATAACCCGCATTTTGGGATACAGCCCTCGTTCTTCGGGCAGGTAGCCAATACAGTCCCTCGACAGACCCGTTCCGCCGTTGCCGTAATCGATGGTGCCCGAATCCGGCCCGTATATTCCAAGGATGGTACGAATCGTCGTGGTCTTGCCCGCGCCGTTGGGACCCAGGAGACCGAAGACTTCACCGGCGCCGATGTCCAGGTCCAACCCGTCCACCGCCGTGACGCCATCGAATGTCTTCGTGACCTGCTGGAGCAGAATCCTGCGCATAGGCTTCTCCGCTATTGATCCGAGGGGTAACGTGAAGGAAATTGTCAAGCTTCAGGGGGCTGAACCTCCACGTTGAACTGGGATAAAATACGTGCAGCGGGAAGGGCGCGCAACAGGACTTTCCCGGCCGTTTAATAACACCCTGAACCCGTCCCGAAGTGACTACCTCGGAAGCCGGGCCTATGACGAAAAATAAAAAAGACGCCGGCCGTACCAGGTACGATCGACGTCTTTCGGGAGGGATGTAGCATGGTTGTAACGCTTAGACGCGCACGGGGCAGGGAGGTTTCAATTTTCCGCAGACTTCAGTTAATCAGTGTATTTGGGATAACCACTTGAACGGGTCGCTGCGAGAAACAGACAACAGGCGCGGGGCGTCCTCCTGCGACCTGCGGCAAGGGTGCCGTGTTTTTGGGATTGACATTGTGTGAATTACAGTTTACAATTGGTTTGTGGAGATCAAGATTTATCAGAGTCCCTACGGCGTAGAGCCGTTTGTAGAATGGCTATCTTCCATAAGGGACAAAGTGACGGCTGCCAGAATTCGAAGTCGACTGAGACGGGTGGAAGAGAACGGGAATTTGGGTGATTATCGCTCAGTGGGAGATGGTGTTTTTGAATTTCGGCTCCAGTTTGGCGCAGGATACCGTGTTTATTTCGGCAGCATAGCAGACGACGCGATTCTGCTATTGCGGGGAGGAGAGAAAAGTTCACAAAGTCGAGATATTGAAAAAGCAAAGGCAGACTGGAAGCAGCATAATTCGAGGGAATACGAATGAGTGTCTACAGAAACTTCAGGGACTATCATATTGAGCAGCTACGCGACCCGGAGGACGCGAAGATATATCTTGCCGCTGCACTCGATGATTATGAAAAAAATGGGGACATCGAAGGGTTCTTGCTGGCAGTCAGAGACGTTGCGGAGGCGCAGGGCGGAATGTCCAGGTTGGCCGAGCGGGTCAGCCTGACTCGTGAGGGACTTTACAGAGCCCTTTCCAGAAATGGAAATCCGCAACTCAACACGATGGGCGAAATCCTGCATGGATTGGGATTCAGGTTTTCGATAGAAGCAAGGGAAAACTGAATGTATTGCCAGGCAAGGGCGAATCAGCGAGAGCGACTCCAAATCCTGCTATACGTCAATCTGGGTGACAGCGATGCCCGCGGCGCTTGACTGACATGGGTTTCACGTGAGAATCGGCTTCCATCACCGCAATGAAAAAAGTCACCCGCTTTCGCAGGTGCCTTTTTTTATTGTGGAGTCCATGCCCGGAGATACCGCAACAGGGCGGATCCGATCTTGGAGTATTTGCGAAAAATGTATATATTGTCGTCAAATTGCTGCGAAAAATGACGACAACATAGCCAAATGACAATTCCACGCATATTTGACGCCCCCCGGACGAGCTTTTTTCTTCTGGGACCTCGCGGCGTCGGTAAAAGCACCTATTTGCGATTGGCGTTTCCGGATGCGCACGTCGTCAATCTGCTCGCCGAGAATACGTACCAGCGGCTACTTGCGAATCCCGGTCTTCTTGCCGCGGAACTGCGGGCCGTGCCGGGCGACCGCTGGGTGGTTCTGGACGAAATTCAAAGATTGCCGGCGCTGCTAAACGAAGTACACCGCTTTATCGAAGAACGGCGGCTGCGCTTTGTATTGTGCGGGTCCAGTGCGAGAAAACTCAAAAGCGCAGGTGTCAACCTCCTCGCGGGCCGCGCCCTCAATCGCGCGATGCATCCCTTTACTCCCGAGGAGTTGGGAGAACGGTTCGTACTCCACGACGCCTTACAACACGGACTGCTGCCCATTGTATGGGATTCGGAGGACAGGGCAGAGACACTGGTTGCCTATACCCAGATGTATCTCAAAGAGGAGATTCAAGCCGAGGCGCTTGTGCGCAACTTGCCCGGATTCGCACGCTTTCTCCCCGTTGCAGCGCTCTTTCACGGCCAGAACTTTAACGCGACCAACATCGCGAGGGAAGCTCAGGTTGCACGTACCACGGTGACGGGATATCTGGAGATCCTGGAGGAAACGCTCCTGGGTTTTCAACTTCCTGCGTACGAGACGCGATTGCGGATCCGCGAACGCAAATTGCCCAAATGGTATTGGTGCGACCCCGGTCTTGTACGGGCGATAAAAAGAGTGACGGCACCTCCCGCTCCCGAGGAACGCGGCGCTCTATTCGAGGGCCTGATTGCCCAGTTGATCCGGGCGTACGGGGACTACCGTGATCTGTGCGACGAATTCTACTATTGGTCGACCGCTGCGCAGACGCAAACCGAGGTGGACTTCCTGCTCGATCGCGCAGGGGAATTCGTGGCTATCGAAGTCAAATCCGGCGGGACGTTTGCGGAATCCTGGTGCAAGGGACTGAGGGCCCTGGCCGCGCTGCCGGGGCTTTGCCGCCGGCTTGTGGTCTATCCCGAAGGACCTGAATTACGTACCGCCGACGGTATCGAAGTCCTCCCGTTTTCGCAATTCTCCAACCTGTTGGCCGACGATGCGCTGTGGCCGTAAGGGTATTCGCTGAGCGAAAACGGGTCCACACGGCACTTGACTGACATCGGTTTCGCGTGAGAATCGGCTACCGTCACCGCAATGAAGAAAGGCACCCGCTTTTCGCAGGTGCCTGTTTTTGTTCTGGTGCCGAAGGTGGGAGTCGAACCCACACGGGCTTGCGCCCACTGGATTTTGAGTCCAGCGCGTCTACCAATTCCACCACTTCGGCGTCATTGATTCACGGGGCGACAAATATCCCAATCAGTGTAAAAACTGTCAAGAGGAAACAAGCGTTCGACAACGCCGAAACGTCCGACAGGTCGTTGTTGCCAGGATCCAACCTGCCTTCAGCCATCGAATGTAAGACTCATTGTATGCAGATTGATAATGGCCCCGGATTCTGTAAGGAAATCCATCCCCAAAATCCCATTGATTTCAAAGCCATAATCCATGCCACCTATATCAAGTTCAAAATTTGTCAGTTCCTTCTGTCCAACCTGCAAACAATCAACCCGTCGCCTGAATACGACCTCATGTCCACCCACACCGCGAATTGTGACTATCCGGTCATCCGGCAAAGGAAATATACCGATGGAATCAACCAAATCGGCGGATATTACCGTGCTGGCTGATCCAGTATCGACCAGGACTTGAGGAATCTCGATAGTTGATCCCCGATAGTCAATAGACACCGATGTAAATGGCAGATCATACCTGCGTATCAATTGCATACAGCGAACGAATGCCCGACCATTGTCTTACTTGAATATCAAGTGAATCACGACTGGTGTGGAGAAAATAGAATTCACGTTCGGGATATTGATGGTGAAGGGTCTGATACCGGTTCATAGCTGTCTTGCCATCCGGGCATTCTTCAACGACTGTCAGACGATTCAGATGCCGCCGATAGTCTGAGGTTGTATGGGCTTCTAATGCCTCAACAATCAGCCACTTTTTGGGATGGTCTTTGCATATCTCAGGCCAGCGCATTTAACCTACTCCTCTACAGATAGCGTTGTTTGAATTTTGCCTGACATACAAGCGGTCCGGGCACGGCAGACGGGGCCGCCTCCGGATGACAGGCCGGGCGAACTCGATTGACAGGATACGCCAGGGTTCGCTACTCCCCACCGCATCAGCCGTCGCCGGCCCCTTCGACCCTTCGACAGGCTCAGGGAGCGGCTCAGGCTTCAGGGATATCACGGCGCATGCCGACGCCCATAAAGGCAGCGCATGTGCAGCTTGCCAAATGAAGCGCTACGGCCTCCGATCCGCTACGGGCGGCCCCAGTATCTCATTGTAGACGATCGCCTTGCGGACCGTTTTCGGCTTGAAATCGAGGTCGATTCTCCGGCGGCGGGTTATGCGGCGAGGCGCCACGACCAGCGGTTGGACATCCGGTAAGCCGTCCTGTTCTACTTCCGCCGCGGATTCCGCCGCCTCGGCGCCTATCGCCCCACCGGGGTGTTCGTCCTCCGCCGGGTCGAAACCGGCCGGCCGATATTCATCCCCCGTGTAGGCTTCACTCACCGGGCGCGCGCCCTTCACTTCTCGAAACTCTCTCCCGCCCGCGGGTTCACTGACAGGGCGGGCGCCACGTATTTCCTGAAACTCAGGTCCCGTGGGCGCCTCGCTCACCGGGCGCGTGCCCCGTACCTCCTGGAACTCCGTGGCCATTGGCGCCGGTTTCGTCGGTCCCGGTTCCCGGAAGACGTCATCTTCCGGTGGATCGACGTCCGGTACTCCCATCGGGGGCAGGCCCAGATCCTCTTCCTCCAGTTCCCGGCCGCGCCGGCCTTCGAGTATCTTGTTGACCAGCGAGGAGATCACGCTTAACACGATAAACAGGATGACGACGATTTCGAAGCTCATGATCTACGCGTCTCCCCTGTCCGTATCTTCTTCAGGGCCGTCCTCGGTGTCGGCGATTCCTTCCCGCATCGAGGTATCGGCCTGGATATTCTGCATCCGGTAATAGTCCATGACGCCCAGATTGCCGCTGCGGAACGCCTCGGCCATCGCCCGCGGAACCTCCGCCTCCGCCTCCACGACCCGCGCACGCATCTCGACCACCCGCGCGCTCATCTCCTGCTCGTGGGCCACCGCCATCGCCCGCCGTTCTTCCGCCTTCGCGCGGGCGATTTTCAGATCGGCCTCCGCCTGATCCGTCTGGAGCTTGGCCCCGATATTGTCGCCCACGTCCACGTCGGCGATATCGATCGACAGGATTTCGTACGCAGTACCCGAATCCAGTCCTTTTCCGAGCACGGTCTTCGAAATCAGATCCGGATTCTCCAGCACCGCCTTGTGCGTTTCAGAGGAGCCGATTGTGGTGACGATCCCCTCCCCGACGCGGGCCACGATCGTTTCCTCGCCTGCCCCACCCACCAGCCGATCGATATTGGCGCGTACAGTCACGCGCGACGTGGCCTTGACCTGGATGCCGTCTTTCGCCACGGCCGTGACCATCGGGGTGGAAATCACCTTGGGATTGACGCTGACCTGCACGGCCTCCAGCACGTTGCGGCCCGCAAGGTCGATCGCCGCGGCCCGTTCCGTGGTGAGATTGATCCCGGCTTTGTCAGCCGCAATTAGGGCGGTCACCACGTTCTCCACGTGTCCTCCCGCCAGGTAATGCGCTTCCAGGAATGAGGTGGGAATAGCCAGTCCCGCCTTCGTGGCGCTGATCTGCGACCCCAGGATGATTCGCGGGGGAACGCGCCGCAGGCGCATCCCGACCAGTTCGCCGATTCCGATTCGGACGCGGGCCGCAAGGGCCGAGATCCAGAGGCCGACCGGGATGAAATAAAAGAAGAGGAACAGTGCTACGACTACTGCGACAACAATCACGAGAAGGAAAACTGCATCGACCATAGTTCAGCTCCCTTTATATCTTCTACCGATTGAATCGATCTGACTCAAGTCCGGACGTTCCTAGTGTTCTGTCCCGGAAATAAGTTGCCTGAATTCGACCGCCGAGTCGCCCGTCTCGCAAGGCGCCTGAGCGCAGCCGACCTGCGTATGGTCGGCGAGCGAGGGCAACGTAGCGAGACGGGATGAATCGTCGGTCGAATGGTGAGGAATTCTTGGGACAGGACACTATTTGGCGTCCTCGGCTTTACGAACCACGATCCGGTTGCCTTCAACCTCGACGACCGTGATCATGCTGTCCCTTTCGATAAACTCGCCATCCGCGGCCACGTTGACCCGGCGCCCGTCAATCAGCCCTGTACCCGATGGGCGCAGCGGCGTATAGGCCACCCCTTCTTTTCCCAATAGCGCTTCATTCTCTCCGGTGGCTACGTAACCGGCCTCGGCCTTTTCGTCGGCGTGGAGTACGAGCCATCTCCACAACACGATAGCAATTGCGACGACAAGTACAACCAGAATTGCAATTCCTTCGACCATACCGCGGCTCCCGTACATACCGGATTGCCCGAGTAGAAAATTCCATATCCCGCCCGCTGCTAACTCGCCTCTTCGGTCTTTCGGACCACGATCCGGTTGCCTTCAACCTCGACCACCGTGATCCGGCTGTCCTTTTCTATAAATTCGCCTTCGGCAGCCACGTTGACCCGGCGCCCGTCGATGAGCCCCGTGCCCGCGGGCCGCAGCGGCGTAAAGGCAACGCCTTCCCTGCCAAGTAGCGCTTCATGTTTTCCAGTGGCGATGTACCCCGCGTCGCTGCGTTCTTCTTCGTGAAGCACCAGCCACTTCCACGCGGACGTGCGCGGCAGCATTTTCAACATCATGCCGCCGATCAGAACCGTCGTCAAAAATGCCAGCAGCAGGGGCCGTGCGCCGTCCGCTACTGACTCCCAGGTCCACAGTTCCGGGCGTCCCATCAGGCTCAGAAACAGTCCGGCAAACATCAGAATGACGCCCGGAATGGCCAGCACTCCGAATCCGGCAATGAAGAACAGATCGACAACCACCAGAATCACCCCGCCCAGAAAGAGCAGCACTTCCGTCCAGTCAGCCAGCTTTACCAGCAGATGGCTGCCGAAAAACAGACCCAGGCAGATCAGGCCGATTGTGCCGCCGACGCCCCAACCCGGGCTCTGGATCTCAAAGATCAATCCCAGAAAACCGAGCGACATCAGCAGCGAAGCCACAATCGGGTGGGTGAGCCAGCGTACGACCTGCTCCGACCAGTTTACCGACTGGCGGGTTATCCGCGCGCCATCCAGTTCATAGTGCTTCAGTACGGCCCGAAGTTTCTCAAATTCACCGGTTGCCGTAACCATGGTTTCTGCGATCTTCTTCGCAACCGCCTCGGTAGTGGTGAGCGTGAGCAGCTTTCCCTTCGGAGCGAGACCCTCTATATCCACGTCTTCGTCGACCATCGCCTCCGCCAGCTCTGGGGGGCGGCCCGTCTTCTCGGCGGTCGCTTTCATCTCGTTGCGAAAGTAGGAGATCACCTTTTCGCTGGCCTTCTTGCCCTGCATGTCAACGGCCGTGGCCGCGCCGATCGTTCCTCCCTCCACCATGACGATATGCCGCGTAGCCAGTGAAATCAAAGCCCCGGCCGAGATCGCTCTTGGGTTGATGAAGGCAATGGTCTTCACATCGCTGTACAAAATCGCGTCCCGGATGACCAGGGCCGCATCCAGTGCGCCGCCAGGGGTGTCAATTTCGAAGACCACCGCGGACACGTCCTCTGCCTCCGCGTCCTCCATAACCCGCGAGATAAAGGCGGCCAGCCCCCGCTCGATCGTCCCTCCGATCGGCACGACGTAGACGGATCCTTCCGCCAGGCACACGGACGGCAGAAGCAGGAGGAACGCAAGAACCGAAAGCGTAACGCGCATTTGGGAGAGCTCCCCCGACGGTTGGAATTCAGGCGGCATGATCCTCAATATCAGTGTACCGCATTGCAGGTCAATTGTCAATGGCTTCGAAACGGTCGGCGGACGTCAACCAATGGCGTATTCCGGCTTGACATCAACTCCGTATCCTTGTATTTTTTCGGTCCGGCAATAAAGGTGGCGGCGTAGCTCAGTTGGCAGAGCAGTGGAATCATAATCCATGGGTCGGGGGTTCAAGTCCCTCCGCCGCTACCAGAAAACTGATGCCGGTCCTGCCGGCCTCGTTATGATGTGTAAGCCCCCGTGGTCAGATTCACGGGGGCTAATTTCATTTGGAGTGTCTTCCATGAGAACGCATTACCGACGTGCAGAAACCTCTACTGCTGACTTTTGTTTCGATGAATGACTTCCAGATCCTGGCGGAGATCGTCGAGGTCGTACTGGAAAGGCACTTTTGATACCCTGGCGTAGTCCATCATTTCCCATAAGGACACGCCCGCTTCCCGGGCAGCCCGCGCAAGGGTAACCCTTCTTTCGCCGTACAGACTGGCGTAATGCTCCAACTTCCATTGCTGTATTGCTTTCGACAGCAGCCTGCGGACCGTGGTTGAACGATCGGATTGCTCGACGTTTTCGATCAACTCCAATGCGCGGACCAACTCCGACGGAAGCCTCGTTCCAACCATCTGTTCCATCTTCATCCTTCCACCTCCCTCGCGAGAAAAAAAAAAGCATCAGCCTGTGTCAACTTCATGTCGGATAAAGGGATGGCAACAGGGATAACCCTCCGTCGCCCACATCGCCCGTTCTGCCGGGCACAGAATGATCCCGCTGTCCGTATGCAGACCTCCCTGACCGTGCTGGCAAATGCCGACGGGATCATCGTGCGTCCGGTACATTTGCGCCAATCCTTCGAAGCTTCGCGCCACGTCCCTCTCCATCCGGGACACCAGATCGATTCGCGCATGGCTGTTGTCCAGATACGGCAATGCCGGATCGTCCTTCCCGACCAGTTCTTTTCCAAGGCAATGGTTGGTCTCCCACACCGCCTCACCGGGTCCGGATGGACGCCTGATGGTCTGCCCCGCCACGTGTTTTTCCAGAATCGCCACCTCCCCGGTCGCGTCGCCCATCAGGACGCTCATCCCGTGCATCGGGATTTCGAATTCGGCGCATAAGGCAGCGGCATCCTCGACGGTACGGCACCGTTCCGCCAGCAAAGGCAGGAGAAACAGCACCGGAACGCCGCCCTCACGGCGTTCACATCCGGTGAGTCCGGTCATGCCGAACCCGAACCCGGCTTCATTTACCGCCGACGACGTCCAGATCGTTCCAACGAAGTGAATCTGGACGGAACGCAGTTTACCGGACGGCGCCGCGTGATGAATCGCATTGGCCCCCAGCTCCCTCTTCCCGAGATCGTCGGACTTCCCCAGCCATGCACGTCCATCCTCGTCCGCAAATCCGAAAACGGTGCATGCCGGCGTTGTGGACTCGTCCAGGTCGAAGACGAGATTGAGCTCGAACACGTCGTCGAACGGCAGGCCGGCGCCGATCGCGATCCCCTCGATCTCGCGGATCATGTCGGGAAACAACCCGCCGATGCGCTCCGTCCAAACGTCCACCTTCCGCCTGCGCGCGTCAGGCGCCAGACCAGGCCGCCAGCCCCCCTTTCCGTCGGTAAAGTCCTCTCGGTACCGATCGATCAATACGGCGATCCGGTCCGATGCGGCGCGTCCATGGGCGATGCCTCGCGCCATCGCGTCGCCTTCCGTCTGTAAATAGTACATCAGCGCTCCGTCGTCCCTTCGGAAGTTCCCTCAGGCGCCCCGGGAATCCGGCTGTTTCCCCATCGCCCGTGCCATCGCGCGTACGTGTTCCGGGCCGGCGCCGCAACAGGATCCCAGGTACCGGATGTCCGCCGCCATGGCGTCTCGCGCGAAACGGGCGAACTGGGCCTCCGTTGCCGCGGGCCGGTCCCACCACGAGTGCCACGCCGACGGCTGGCAGCAAATCGGAACGTCCACCGCCTGCTGCATCCGGATTGCGAATTCGAGCATCGCCGAGGGCGGGCAGATGCAGTTCAATCCAATCACGTCGGCGCCGGCATCCACCAGTCTTCTGGCGCATTCCGCCGGCGAAAACCCGTCATACGTCTCTGCGTTTCCCGTTCCCTCCATGCTGACGGTGACCACCAGCGGGAGACCGGTACCTCTCGCAACGTCCAGCGCAAGGAGCGCTTCGTCCAGCCACGAGAACGTCTCCAGGATCAGGAAATCGACGCCCCCGTCGCAGATCCACGGGAGTTGCTCGTCCAGCCAGGCGCGCGTCCGGTCTCGCTTTGCGGTGTCGGAGGGATCGTAATCCATCAGGGAAATCGTCGGACTGTTCAGGTTGCCGGCAACCAGCGCATCGTCGCCCGCCACTTCTCTCGCGATGCGGCAGGCCGTCGCATTGATCTCTTCCGCCCGCTCCCCGAAACCCGCCGGTTTCAGCATGTTTGACGTTCCGAAAAACGTGAGTGTCTGCAGCACCTCGGCTCCCGCGTCCCTGAATTCTTGCGTCAGCTTTCGCACCTCCTCGGGATGGGTCGCCACCACCTGCGGCGTCATGGCGCCCGTTCTCACGAACCCCCGCATCCGCAGCGCCATCAGGTATCCGCCGTCACCCAGTACGAAGCCCTTTTCCAGCCGCTGCAACAATCCTTCGGACATCTGTCAATATGCCTTTCGCAAATCTGATTCTCCCCACGCCTCCTGCAACAGCGCGATCGCCCCTTCGCGGATCTGGGCCTCGGATTCCATCTCGAGAGGCGCGAACAAGACCTCGCCGTCTCCCTCGATGCGTGCGTGCTCGGTGGGCAGATAGCCGACCTCGGGACACGGGTTGCAAAGAAGCATGACCCTGTCGAACGCGGCGGCCTCGCGAATGGCGAACGACGTCTCCACGAAAGGCTCTCCGGGGATGTGGATCAAGGCGCTGTCGCCGAGTACGACCGCGTGAAAATCAAACGCGCAGGTCGGCTGATCCCGGTACGTCCGCGCCAGCCAGTATTCATATCGTTCGAGTCCCTCTGCAGCGGGAGGATTCGCCTCCCATTCCTTCCGGGCGGCCGCGACTTCCGTAACGGGTTGGCGCGCGATCTGAATCGTATGCTTGAAGCGCCCGAGTTCCATGTCCGCTTTCGGCGCGAGCCCGTCGTATATCTCCAGCGCCGTTCGTGCCAGCGACCGGCCGATGCGGCCGCAGGGGTCGTCCGTTTCGCGTACGGGATGCACGTTGCCCAGCGCACCGGGGATGAAAAGCCCGTCGATTCCTCTTGCGGCGAGCTCCCGGGCCACCACGCCGGGGTAATCCGCCGAAACGTTGCCGCGCAAGTCCCAAAGGGCGAGCGCATGACATCCGAAATTGGTCAGCGCGATCGGCCGCCTGCCGTCCCGGTCGAAGCGCACGACGCCCACCTGGAGATCCACCGCGTCATAGACAAGACCGTCCGGCGGCCTGGGAAACTCCGTCAGCGAGACCATCCGCAGATTTCCGTGCTCATCGTGCGCCCGGCGGTTGTATTGCAGCCCGGTTTCGGCAAGGCCCGTGCCCGCCGCCACCCGCGCAGGCGAAACGTCGGCCCTGGCCATACGTACGGCCTCCGCGGCGGCCCGCGCGTACCGCGCCTCGTTCCCGAATTCCTTCAACGCCTCCGTGGGCTGGTTCACATAAAACTGGAACAGCGTGGGACCCGTCCCCATATGGCTGGCCCCGGGAAGAATCCAGGCGGGGTCTACGTCCGTGTCGGCCAGGTCTTCGGCCATCATATCGAAGCAATAGTCGTCGAACAGGAACAGGTCCGCCGCCAGAAACGTCACCTGCCGGTCGCCCTGCCGAACGTGGAGCGCCCGAAAGTAGATGGGATCGTAGATCTCGAACGACTTGTGCGGCGCAGGTGTAATGTCCATTTTGCCAAAACCCGCCAACATCTGTCCATCAGGGTTCGTTCCGCTCATAATTGACTTCCTCCTGCCTGAAACCGCAGACTTCCAACTGACCTGTCCATGGACGAGCCCCCAAATCCCGGTCGGACGGCCAATGCTGACGTTGCATCATAATATCTGCACCATTCACTGTCAAGTCGCGATCAGGCGCGCTCGGCGTACCCGCGGTTGTAAAATGCCCCCTGCATGAGATTAATCGCTTGACAACCCGAACCGCCCCGGCCTATATATCACGCGCATGAGCAGGAACAACAGCGTAGACCGAGGTTGAAGATAACCTGTACCGGGAATTACGATGTTGGATTTCTTTTTCGCCGTCTTGCCGGCGGGCCTGCTGGCCACCGGCATATTCGTGCTGATGATAGCGGGTGCGGCCCGTAGGGCCCATGCCTCCGACAGGCGCACGTACTACACCGATGCCCGGATGGACGTGGTCCGGCACAATCTGGAGCACTATGCCTGGGCACGGGAGCACAGAGCGGAGATTCTGAGCAAGGCGGAGCATTGGGCACGATACGGTGACGCTAAACTGCGCACCCTCGTTTCACCCCCTGGTGTGCCGCGGGGCTACCAGGTACATAACGACGGGTGCCCGGTACACGGTGTCAAGGTCCATGAACAGGGGCTATACAGGTGGATCATCGACTTTGACCGTCCGTATAGAGTGACATGTCCCGTGGGCGGTGAGACGTATCCATCGAACGACTTCGAGGCATTCCTGGCCACGGGAATGCAAGACAGGTCCCTGCTGACCGGTCCGTACGCCGATGACGGTTGGGGGTGGCATCGTCCGGGAGACCCGGTGCCGGCGAACTACTGGTTCGTGGCCTATTACGCGCATTGGAGCATGATGCGGTTCCTCATGGAAGCGATCGAAGTCCTGGGACAGGCGGCCGTGCTGGCTGACGAAGAAGAGAACGCGAAACGGTTCGCCCACAAATGTGCGCTTCTGTTGTGGCAACTGGCGGAGTATTACCCCGACTACAAATACGAGCGACAGTCCAGGGAATCGAAGGAGCACAATCCCGAATATACCGGCAAGTTGTTCAACAGGATCTGGGAGACGCGTCCCCCGCATACCTGCGCGATCGCTTACGACGCGGTACGGCCCTATCTGAATACTGACACCGAACTCCAGTGTGTCGCGGACAGGACGGGCCCGGAGATCCACGCAACGATTCGGGAACGGCTACTCCGTGAGGCCGCCAGGTGCATAATGGATGCGGCGGGGGGCCGCATCAGGGGCAACTACGGAATGCACCAGAAGGCGCTGCTGACGCTGGCGCAGGTGCTGGCGACTTCCGATGGCCGTCCTCGCAGCGAGGAGATGGTTCAATACGTTCTGGCGAATCCGGATCCCGTGATGGCCACCGATATGGGATTACGGGATGCGCTCGAAAACCTGGTCTACCGCGATGGAATGCCCCATGAGTCGCTCTCATACAATCGAATCTGGGTGCATGACTTGACGGAACTGGCCGCGTTGATGGTCGAAACCGGCGTGAACCTGTTTGATCATCCGCGGTACGAGAAACTGGTCACCTGGGCGTTTGACGTTTGCATTGCGGGGAAGTTCACTCCCTCCACCGGAGATTCGGGCGACATGTTTGCGCACGGAGGCGCCTGGCAGCCGGGCGTCTGCCAGCTCGCGCTTCCGTATGTGCATGACCCGCGACTCGCGTGGGTGCTGAAGACGCAACCGGACGCCCGTCAGGACCTGTTCGGCACGCCCGTTGAGACGCAGCTTTCGGTACTGCCGGAAGGGGAAGCTCCCGTGATCGGCCTGCGGTCCTTTCACTTTCCCGCCTATGGCATGGTCAATCTGCAGTGCGGCGATGATACGAACCGGTCGGCCGTGTCATTCTTTTACGGCGACCACCAGGCCCACCGGCATTTCGACCAGTTGAACATCCTGTTATTCTCCCACAACAATGTGCTGCTGACGGATATCGGATACCCGGAGCAGACGGACGCCTTCAATCATCGGCTTGCGGGATTTTTCACAAATACCGTGGCGCACAATACGGTTGTGGTCGATGAAGTCAGGCAGGGACGCGGTCCCGGTCGGCTGCACGGGCTGGTTTCAGAGGGATTCGCACAGGTTGTGGATGCGTCCTGCGAAGGCGCCTATGAGGGTCGGGTCGATCTCTACCGGCGGGCGAATTTGCTGGTTGACGCCGCCCCCGGCCATCACTACCTGCTCGACGTGTTCTACGTGAACGGAGGCCGGCAGCACGACTATCTGCTTCACGGCAACCAGGCGGAGTTCTCCTTCAGTCCCGCGCTGGGACCGGTCCGGGAAACCGGGACATTGGCGGGAGTGGACGTGCCATACGAGCAGTTTTACGACGATCCCGAGTTGAAGGACAAGCGATTGTCCAGCGTGCCCTACAGGGGATACCAGGGCAGCGGCTACCAGTTTCTGTACAACGTTCAGACCGGAAATTTGAAAGGAGACGCGACTGCCGAGTGGCGCCTTACGGAACCCCTTGACGGCCAGCCGGAACGCCCCTGGCGCGGCATCGGACTTCGGGCGCATCTGATCGGACGGGGCGAGGAACTCTTCGCGTGCGACGGGCCGGTACAGAAATACAAGTACCTGCCCGAGAGCGTAAAATTCCTTGTACGCAGGCGGACCGGCGACAATCTGTCCAGCCGGTTCGCGACGGTTTTCGAACCATATCGGGAGAGAACGTGGATCCGTCGCGCGACACGGATAGAACTGACGCCGGACGGTTCTCGGGCGGCCGCCGTCAGGGTGGACCTGGAAGATGGGAGCACACACTATCTGTTTCACGCCCTGGACGCGGAAAGGACGTATACGTTGCAGAACGACATCAGAATAGCGGGACAGCTGGCGATTCTGGCGTTGAACGAAACGGGTCGGCCCGTCCGGGCGATGCTGTTCAACGGCAGGACGCTGGAGACGGACGGATTGCGGCTGAAGGGAAAGGGAATGCGCCGCGGCCGGATCGCATCCGTGGATTACGGGCGCGGGACCATCGAGCTCGCCGACGCCGTGATCGACGACGCGCTTCGGCCCGGACAGGCCATTCCGGTTGTTTCCGATGGTTATACGGACAGCGTGACGTTTTCGAAAGTGATTGACCGGCGGCGATTCTATATCGGGGATGAAGACGTCAACGTGGCCGGAGGGCCGGTGCTGGATGTACGTGCCGACCGGCTTCTCACGAGCGCGTCCAATCCCCATGCGCAAGTTGGGATGACGTTGTTAAACAGCCTTAGGGAGCCGCAGGGACGGCTGGCGGCGAAGGTGGACGGCGGGTGGCGGATCGATCGCGAAGGTAGACGACCGATGACGATGGAAGACTTTCCCGTTGCCGACGGCGATGACGGTCCCCGGTATTCGGTCGCGATGGTCGGCGCGGGCGATTGGCTGGAGATTCCAGACCTGGTGCTGTATTCAGACGGCGATGGTTCCTGATGACGGGCAAGTGGAAGACGATCGCCGCGCTTGAGGAGGTTCGTCGCAGGGGTGCGAAATGGCTTTCAGGTCATCTGAATGCGGACGGGTCCCTGGGAAAGCCGGCGGAGGGCTTTCACTTCTACCGGGCGCCGTGGACTTTTTCCATTCTCGGCGAAACCGCGGCCGCGGCAGCGGTGTGCAACTGGATCCGGCGGGAGATGTTGACGGCACAAGGCAGGATCGAGGGGCCCTACCGCGTGTTCGACGACGCGTACGCCTACCGGAATGCCACGCTGATCGTCGGCGCGCATCTCGCGCGGCAGTACGATATGAGCTATGGGCTGATGCCGGACCTGCTGTCGTGGCAGGATCGCGCATCAGGGGGTTTCCATAACGACCGCATGGCCGACGGCGGCATGAGCGACCGTATGGATATTCCATATGGGTGCGGCCCCGGACTGGCATGTCTGTCGACCGGCCGCCTGGACATTGCACGATCGGTTTACCGGTTCCTGCGGCGGGTTTACTCTGCGCAGACGAATCTATCCAGGTCATTTTACTACGCCTGGTCCTGCAAGAAATGCGGCGTAATCACAGATTTTTCGGATGACGATGCCTTCTGGCACGTGGTGGAGAACCGGGTGGACCGGCCGCAGCGCTGGACCGTTGGCGGCATCGCGGCCGGGTTCCTCTGCCGGTTGTACCTGGCGGACCCGCGCCCCGAATACCTGGCGCTTGCGCGGCGCTATCAGGCATTCTCCATGGCGGCGACGGATGCACAGTTCAAGTACGCCCAGGTCTGCAAGAGCAGTTGGGGAAGTTCGCTCCTGTATCAGCTGACGGGCGAACGTGCGTACCTGGAATGGTCCTGCCGCATGGGCGACTGGTATGTTCAGACGCAAGAGCCTGAAGGTTGCTGGCACTGGACCGGATACGAGACACAGGGATCGCGCATCGAACTGACGCTGGAATTCGTCATGCACGTGGACACGCTGATAGGCGGCCTGGCGTCCCGGACGTGACTTCCAGGGAGGATTCATCTTGCGGGTTCTTGCGACGGGGGCGACCGGGCGAATCGGGCAGCATCTGGTGCGCGCGCTGACCGATGCCGGGCATGCCGTCAGGGCGCTGGTGGTGCCTCACGATAACCGGGCGGCGGATCTGCCATCGGGCGTGGACGTCGTCTTCGGACGGCTCGAGGAACCCGCCTCGCTCGGCGCCGCGGTGGACGGTGTGGACGCGGTCTTCCACCTTGCCGGCGCGCTGACGTCTCGAGGCTGCCGCGAGGAAGAATTCGTCCGGGTCAACGTCCAGGGTACGTTTCATCTGCTGAAAGCAGTCCGCGACCGGGTCCCCGAACTGGCCCACTTTGTCTACGCCAGCAGCGATGCCGTCTATTTGGAGAAACCGGATGAAAACGCACGGTACCTTCCTGTGGACGAAGATTATCCCCTGTTGGCGGGCTCGGTCTACGGCGCCAGCAAGATTGGCGGTGAGGAACTCTGTCTGAGTTTCAGCCGCGGTTTTGGCATACCGGTAACGGTCCTTCGCTTTGGCGCAACGGCGGACGCCCGGGAACTCGTCAATCCGAACAGCGTGTTCGCGCGCTGGTTGTTTCTCCGCGCGGCAATCGACCACGCCAGGGCGATGACTGCGGCCGATGGCGCGCAGCTGGAGACGCAATCGGCACTTGAAACGCTGTGCAACGACGGCGAGCAGCTCGTCGTTTACGCGGATCGCGACGGTAACCCCGAGGTCAGGCAGTGGGCGGACGCCCGTGATATCGCGGCGGGATGTATGCGCGTACTGGGGTCAGCGGCGGCGGTGGGAGAGGTGTTCAATATGGGAGGACGCGAACCGCATTGCGCGGAGGCGTTCGTTGCCTTTCTGGCAGCTCGGCTGGAATTGCCCCACGTAAAGGCCTGCATTCCCACCGCACGACGGCCCTGGTATATTACCAGCGGCAAGGCGGAACGACTGCTGGGCTATGAAGCCCGGTACACGGTGTACGATATGGTCGACGACGCTATTCAGATGCGGGAGACGCCCGTATGAACCTTGGGTGCTGCGTATGGGCTATCGAGGGCTCCGAAAGCCGGGTCGCGGCGCGTGCGGCCGCGTTGGGGTTCGATTGGATCGACGTAAGGCCGTTCGCTTTTTCGTCTGACGGAGCACGGCGGAGAATCCGGGAGCACGGGCTTTCGGTTTCCTGTATCGCGGCATCGTTCGGTATGCCGGAAGACGCCTGTCTGAGCAGTCCCGACCGCGACGCCCGGTTGAGAGCCGTATCCTATCTCGATCGGACGCTGGATTTCGGCGCATCCCTGGGCGCGTCCGCAGCATACGTCGTTCCGGATGAAGACCGGTCGTCTCTGGACAGATACGCGGCGGCATTGGAGAGGCTGGCCGAACGGGGAGACGAACTGGGCGTGACGGTATGCGTGGAACACTTCCCGGGTTCCGCGCTCCCTACCGCCGCGGGGACGATCGCGTTCCTGCGGGATGTGGGACATCCCAACCTGTTCCTGCTGCTGGATATCGGCCATGCGCAGATGTCTGACGAAGATCCGGCAGCCGTGATTTCAGAAGCGGGACCGCGGCTGGGATATGTCCATCTGGACGACAATGACGGTTCGCGCGACTTGCATCTGGCTCTGACGGACGGCATTCTGACCGAAGCAGCGCTGGCTGATGCCGTTTCCGCGCTTGCCGATATCGGTTACCGCGGGAATCTGAGTCTCGAGTTACATCCGGAATTGCCCGATCCGCTCGATGCGCTCAAGCGAAGCCGGGAGATCGTTCTGGGCGCGATGGGGTGAAGAACGGACATTATCCGAAATCCGCGGCGCGACGGCAACAGCATGTAGTTCATACCTGCGTGTGGTCCGTGAGGGTTTGCCATCAATAGAAACGGAGTTACTGATTCAGACCCTATGTTTGGGAGGGCGAGCCGGAACACCTGCCAGCATCCCCTGAGCACTTATGTCTTCATCGATGTCGGGCCAACGGACTCCGATCCCATCGCCGATAATCTCGTAGTTGGCGCGTTCCTCCAGTGTGGCCTCCGAAAGCCGCCACGACCAGACAAGAGGAATACTGATTGTGCGACCGTCTACAAAGTCAGCTGTGATGGAGTCATCAGTAACCCGGACAAGCTGAATTCTCGGTTCTGAACTTCCCGCAATGTTCATCCCAGTTCTCCAGGATCAGAAATACATTCGCGCGGATTGCTCTACGAATTCGGTTGAGTTCATGGGGAGAAAAACCTTGATTCTTGCAAAGACTGATCGGTTCGAGCCAGAATTTGCAGATCCGTTTTTCCCGCTGAACGTGTACATGTTTCGGTTCGTTGCAGTCAAAGCTGAAGAAGAAGAATCGATAGGGACCGGTAATGTCTCTGATAGTTGGCATTCTTGCAGATATCGACCCAACAATCCAAAGATTAGCGAAAATCCGCCACAATGGCAACGGTTCAGTGTTGAGTCGGATTTCCATGACCTGAGACCGCCGGTCAGAATTCGCGTATGTAACCCCGTGAATATATGCTGAATTATTATTGAAATCAATAGCGTTCAAGTTGCCCGATAAGGACCCGCAAATAGAAGCTGCATTAAAATTCCCAGCGGTCTTCGCACGGCTGCAAAGGCGCCGGTCGGCGTTGGGCAAATCCACCCAAGAGTGGCGAGGGGCGCGCAGCCACGATACATTAAATATGGGCGGGTTTTCCCGCCTTGACCGCCGCCTTTTCGCTCGCGCTCGGGAACTCACCGGTAATTTTAATGCAGCTTCCAAGGGTGTCTGTCAATATTCAATTGGCGTCATCGAAGGCAGGTGAGTCAAAGCCAATGAACGATCCACTGTCTCTCCGTAGAGAGCAGACGAGTCCATTCATTCACGAGGGAAGAGGCCAGAATGCGAATAGACAGCGAGAGAGTCTACCTGTTTCGAGCCGGGATCGAGGGAAACGAGGCGCCGTTCGAGGCCTATAGGGACCTTGCCCACGCGGCATTGCGGCGCGTGGACCTTGCGGTGCCGGAAGAGGGAACCGTACTGCTCAAGCCGAATGCAACGGTCCTGTTTCCTGCGGAGAAACGCATTGTAACCCACCCGGGCTTTCTTGCGGGCATGGCAGACGCGCTCGTGGAGAAAGGCGTCGACGCAGGCAGACTGGTGGTTGCGGACGGACAATCCGGTGAACAGCCGGAAAACGGGAATACATGGAAGGGCGCCGGGTACACGATGATGGCGGACAGCCGAAAGTTGACGTTAGCCGAGTTGAACGACCGCCCCAGCCGAAATGTCCCGGTGCCCGGCGGGGTGGTTTTCGAAGCCTATCCGATTTATCGGGACGTGACCGACTGCGCGTTCTTTTTCAATGTGCCGCTGGCGAAATGCCACAACCTCGGATGTACGACCCTGGCAATCAAGAACCTGATGGGTATCCTGGCGCGGCCCGAACGCCACCTGTGTCATATACAGGACGTTGACCGGCCGCACGAGAACGGGATCTGGCGGCTGACGGACAGCGGTTTGAGTCTGTTTGAAGACCGGTTCTACCATAAGTTGTGCGACCTGGTGGCCGCCCTTCGTTCCCTGAATATTCCGCAGCTTTGCATGGTCGACGGGCTTATCGGACGGGACGGTACCGCGTTCAACGAGGGCGAAAATTATCCGCTGGGGTGGACCCTTATCGGCAGGAACGAGGTGCACGTCGATACCGTTGCGACTTACCTGATGGGCCTGGATCCCAGGACAACTCCGTATCTGAAATTCGCCGAAGCACGCGGCCTGGGGCGCAACCGGGTGGAAGAGATCGAGGTGATCGACCTGGTCGGCGGCAAATCGATGGATATGCTGGCGCTGGAGGACGTCCGTTCAAGAAAGACGTTGATGCCGATCGCCCGTTACGAAGGCGGTTATTATGATCGGTATCGGGCCGACGGTTCCGTGGTACCCTGGCGGATTGACGATGTGAACAGGCAGCGGTCGGTGGATGGATTGGAGCCCGTTGCAGTATAGGTTAGGAAAACCCGAGATTCCCCTGAGTGTTGACGTCACTCGAAGGAAAGATGAATCCCACCTCTCAAGAACCCGAATACCGGATGCCGCCGGAAGAAATCGCTGCGCTGCTGGACGCGCCGAGCACGCCGGACCTCAGCGTGGACCCCAAAGGCCGGTGGATCCTGATGCTCGCGAAACCGGGCCTGCCGCCCATATCCGAACTGGCCCGGCCGGAGTTGCGTCTTGCGGGCCTTCGCATCGACCCTGGCGCCAACGGTCTGAGCCGGTCGGGATACTATACGGGACTGACGCTATTGCGGATTTCCGATGGATTGCAGCGCCCGGTGACGGGTCTGCCGGGCGACGGCCGTATCGGATCGCCGCAATGGGCGCCGGACGGCAGCCGTTTTGCTTTTACCGTCCGCCACGGATCGGGGATCGCGCTCTGGTTCGCCGGCGTGGACTCGCTTGCGGCGCGGCAGGTCTCCGAAATCCGCTTGAACGGCATCTTCGGCGCGCCGTTCGCCTGGATCCCGTCCGGACCGGAATCCGTCCCGTCGCTGATCGTCAGGGCTGTACCAGCGGAACGGGCTGAAGTCCCCGAGGCGCCTCTGGTTCCCAGCGGACCCGAGATCCGGGAAAATACGGGCCGGCTGGCGCCTTCGCGAACCTGGCAGGACCTGTTGAAAGGGGCGCACGACGAAACGCTTTTCGAAACCTATGCGACGTCCCGCCTGGTTGTGATCACACCCGATGGAAGCGAGCGTGAGGTGGGCAACCCCGGTATCATCCGGCGGGCCGAGCCCGCGCCGGGAGGCGCCTATTTGCTCGTGGAGACCCTGCACCGGCCGTTTTCGTACCTAGTGCCGCACGATCGGTTTCCAGTCCGGGTTGAAATCTGGAAAATGGACGGCCGGTTGATTCGCGAACTGGTCGATGCGCCCCTGGCGGAGGATGTCCCCATCGCCTTTGATGCCGTACGCGAGGGCCCGCGCTCGTTCCGGTGGCGTAATGACGCGGCAGCGACGGTGTGCTGGGTGGAGGCGCAGGATGGCGGCGACCCGGCCGTTGAGACGGGCGTGCGGGATCACATATACGCGCTCTCCGAACCCTTCGATCGCACACCCGCGTTGTTGCAGTCTCTCGAGATGCGGTACGCCGGATTGACGTGGGGCGACGGCGCGATGGCGTTGGTGACCGAGCGCTGGTGGAAGACCCGCCGGACCAGGACCTGGCGGTTTGCCCCGGACGGAGCATCCCACGACCGTAAATTGCTCTTCGACCGGTCGTGGGAAGACCGGTACGGCGATCCGGGTGTGCCGCTGCTGGCGCCAAATCCCTCAGGACGGAGGGTATTGCTGACGGGTGACGGCGGCCGGCATCTCTTCCTCGCTGGCGGTGGGGCGTCTCCGGAGGGTGATTTCCCGTTCCTGGACAGGCTCGACCTGAAAACGAAATCGGCGGAACGGATGTGGCAGTGCGAA
The DNA here is from genome assembly GCA_028874335.1 of Gemmatimonadota bacterium. Classification (GTDB taxonomy): domain Bacteria; phylum Latescibacterota; class UBA2968; order UBA2968; genus JAAXHE01. The sequence goes on from JAPPJY010000009.1 coordinate 27,831, forward strand.
CCGCCGTATTATGAGCGACCCGTCAGGTTGATCGATAAGGACGACGGCCTGCTGTTGACGTTGCGTGAAACGGCCCAGAGCCCGCCAAACGTGTTCTTGCGGACGCTTGAGACCGGAGACATCCGTCAGTTGACCGCATTTCCCCACCCCGCGCCGCAGCTGTCGAAAGTGCGGAAGGAAATCATCCGTTACCGGCGGGCGGACGGGACCGGCCTGAACGGCACCCTGTATCTGCCGCCAGGGTATTCCGATGACCAGGGTCCGCTGCCCTTGCTGATGTGGGCGTATCCGCGTGAGTTCAGAAGCGCCGATGCCGCCGCACAGGTGACGGGCTCCCGATATCGATTCACTCGCGTGACCTGGACGTCGCCGCTCCCCTGGTTGACGCAGGGATACGCGGTGCTGGACGGGCCTACCATGCCGATCGTGGGAGAAGACGGCGTGGAAGCCAACGACTCGTACGTGACCCAACTGGTATCCAGCGCCGAAGCGGCGGTGGAGGAAGTCGTACGCCGGGGTGTTGCGGACCGGGATCGCATTGCGATCGGCGGACACTCCTACGGCGGGTTCATGGCGGCGAATCTCCTGGCGCACTGCGATCTGTTCAGGGCGGGAATCGCCCGGAGCGGCGCATACAACCGAACGCTGACGCCGTTTGGTTTTCAGTCTGAAGAACGTACGCTCTGGCAGGCGCCGGAGGTCTATCATGCCATGTCGGCTTTTATGCATGCTGACAGGATCGATGCGCCGCTGCTGTTGATTCATGGCCAGGCCGACAACAATTCCGGGACGTTTCCCATGCAGAGCGAGCGGCTTTACAACGCGCTGAAGGGTCACGGCGCGACAACACGACTCGTGATGCTGCCCCACGAGAGCCATGGTTATAGCGCACGGGAGTCGGTCATGCATGTGTTCTGGGAGATGGCGGAATGGCTTGCGCGTCACCTGTGAGCGGCCACGAAAGCGGCTCGATAGAGGTTTGAAGGTAATGACAGACAACGCGTGTGCGACGAAGCGATCTTCGGATCCGGACCCGGCGCCGGTTATCGGCGAACTCCGGTCATTGCTGGGCGATCGGATAAAGACGGACGAGGATATCCGGGAATCCCACGCAGGGGACGCATCGTATCATAAGCCCATGCTGCCGGACGCCGTGGTCTTTCCCGAATGCAACGGGGAAGTGTCGAAGATCGTGAAACTTTGCGCACGGTACCGGACACCTGTGGTGCCGTATGGGACAGGAACGGCCGTGGAAGGCGGCATCGTCGCCGTACGGGGCGGCGTCTGTATCGATTTGAGCCGTATGAAACGTGTTTTAAGGATTGGCGAGGCCGACCTGGATGCAACGGTGGAGGCCGGTGTAACGAGGAAGCAGCTGAACCGGCATCTGGAGGAAGCGTTTACGGGACTGTACTTTCCCGTGGATCCCGGAGCGGACGCTTCGCTGGGTGGCATGGCGGCGACCCGTGCTTCGGGCAGTGCGGCGGTGGGATACGGAACGATGAGGGAGAATGTCCTTGGATTGACGGCCATACTTGCCGACGGCAGCATCATTCAGGCCGGAGGAAGGGCGAGAAAGTCGTCCGCCGGTTACGACCTGGCGCATCTTTTCGTCGGATCCGAGGGCACACTGGGCGTCATAACCGAGGTGACGCTGAGACTGGCGCGGGTCCCTGATGCGGTTTCCGCGGCGGTCTGCGCGTTTCCGGATATTTCGTCGGCGGTAGATGCGGTTCTTGAAATGACGTCGGCGGGGATAGAAATGGCGCGAATCGAGCTTCTCGACGACGTTCAGATGGGCGCAATCAACGCCTATTCCGGCTTTGACTACAGGGTGGCGCCAACCCTGTTTTTCGAGTTCCACGGTTCCGAATCGTCCGTTGCCGAGCGTGTCGCGGCGGCCAGACCGGTTGCGGACAGGCACGGCGGTGAGGACTTTCGCAGGGCGAACGGACAACGCGAACGTGACCGGCTCTGGCAGGCGCGGTACGACGCCTACTACGCGTCACAGACGATGCGTCCGGGCTCCGTGGGGTACGTGACGGACGTGTGCGTTCCGGTTTCAAGACTGGCGGATTGTATTCACAGAACCAAAAAAGAACTGAAGGCGTCGACACTGATTGCGCCCCTGTTCGGTCACGTCGGTGACGGGAACTTTCACGTCGTTTTCCTGATCGATCCGGATCGCCCCGAAGAGCTTGCCGAAGCACGGGAATTCGGCGAACGGATCGTCGAATTCGCCCTGGAAATGGGAGGAACGTGTACGGGTGAACACGGGATCGGCATGGGCAAACTGGCGGCCCTGGAGCAGGAGCATGGCGAAGGCGTAAAGGTTATGCGGGCGATCAAGAAAGCACTCGACCCGCACAACATAATGAATCCGGGTAAGGTCGTGGAGATCTGAGCTTGAAAATGGCCGGCGAAAAATCAGCCAATATGAATAATTATTCTTGACACTCGGATTTTTTTGCGTATTTTCTGAATAATACTCCAGAAAACTGGAATAAAATTCCATGAATGACAAACAAGAACGTCAACGGCGCATTCTCAACGTCATCGCGTCCCGTTCAATAGGGACTCAGAAGGCATTGTCCGATGCGCTCAGCGCCTTCGGAATATCCTCCACACAGTCCACGCTCTCCAAGGACCTGAAACAACTGGGCATCGTGAAGACGCCGGACGGTGCGGGAAGTCTGCGCTATCAGGCGACGGACGACGAAACCGGACACTACGGTGGTGGATCGGATCTGCTCGCGAGGGAGTTGCGGGATTTCGTCGTCGAAACGGGTGGGGCGGGGCATACGCTCGTATTGAAGACGATTACCGGACATGCGCAGGGTGTATGCGAAGCGATCGACCGTGCGGGATGGACGGAGGTTGTGGGAACGATCGCCGGAGAGAATACGATATTCATCCTGTGTCAATCCGTGGAAAAACGAGAACGGCTGAAAGAGCGAATTCTTGAGATCTCCCAATGATCGGGCCGGAAGGGTCAATCACATGGCATGCGATGTGGCAATACGGATGACAGCGACGTCGGAAGTATCGGGAGCGAAGCACGAAGCGCGGCCTCGACCGAATACGTCGGAATCCCCGAACCGGACGGGCATTCCCGGAACCGTGGGAGGACGCCCGTGGTTTTGAGCGTCGGCGTTTTCGGCGATACCGGGATGGTTGGCCAGGAAATAGAACGGGTACTGGCGCATCACGATCGGGCCGAGATCGTATTCCGGCAGAATTCCAGACGTCGAAAAGGCGCCCTGGACGAGTGTGAAGTGGTATTCCTGGCCACCAAAGACCCCGAATCAATGCAATTCGCGCCGCAGGCGCTGGACGCGGGCCCGAGAGTTATAGATATGAGCGGCGCTTTCCGGTTGCCGAGGCGGCTGTTCGAAGCTGGATACGGGCTGGACCACGTTGCGCCGGAGCTTCTCGAGGAGGCGGTTTACGGCATGCCCGCGCTGTTTGCCGACCGGATTGCCGGCGCGCGCCTGGTCGGCAATCCGGGCTGTTATCCGACCGGCGTAATCCTGGCGCTGAATCCGATGGAGGGAATGGTTCAGGGCGAAGCGACTGTCGTGGCGACGTCGGGGAATTCGGGCGCCCGCAGGGAAGTGGAACAGGAGCCCGACGAGGTCACCTACAGTTTCGGCCGGCGGCACAAACACGTACCGGAGATGGAGTACTATTCCGGTTTCCGGGTGAACTTCACGCCCATCGTTCTGCGGTCCGTATTCGCGGGCATCAATGCCAACATACGGATCGAACTGGTCGACAGCCTGAAGGCATTACCTGCGCACGAGGCCGGCAGACTGTTGGTCGAGGCGATCGCGTGTGCGTATACAAACGAGGACCTTGTCGTTCCCGTGGAGGATTCGGAGGACAAACAGTGGGGTACGCGCGACGTCGTGGGGACGCACAAGCTGGCGATCAAGGTGGGCGTTGACGACGGATATGCCTATATCTGCGCCCTGGAAGACAACCTGGGCAAGGGCGCGGCCAGCCAGGCCGTTGAGAATATGAACCTGATGTTCGGGCTGCCCAGACTCTACGGAATTGACGAAGTTTACAGCACGGGCTGAACCGCCGGTCAACTTTGACGGCACACCGCCACCTTGTAACGCGGGGAACTGCAATGGAGCAATTCATCCAGAAAGCCGCCACGCTGGTGGAGGCGTTTCCCTACATCCGCTCGTTTCGGGACAAGATCATCGTTGTGAAATACGGGGGAAGCACGCAGCCTGACGACGGCGGGTCGGACACGATTCTGGCGGATCTGGTCTTTATGGAAACCGTGGGCATGCGACCCGTGGTGGTGCATGGCGGCGGCAGGGAAATCAGCAGACGCCTGCAGGAAGCCGGACTGGAGTCGAAATGGATCAATGGATTGCGTGTGACTGACGCGGATTCGATGCAGGTGGTGGAGGAAACACTGTTCGGTGTGGTAAACAGAAGGATTGTGGAGGGAATCCGGGCGCTGGACGGATGCGCACACGGCATTTCCGCCAAGGAAGCCGGCGTGATGCATGTGCAAAAGCATTTTGCGCAGGTCGTGTCCAACGGTACAGGTGTGCCGGTGGATATCGGATTTGTAGGCAACGTTCACCGGGTGGATCCGGGACCCGTTCGAAGCGTGTGCGAAAACGAAACGATCCCGGTGATCGCCCCAATCGGCCTGGGTCCGGACGGCAGGAGCTACAACGTGAACGCGGATACTGCCGCGGGGGAAATCGCACGGACGCTTGAGGCGGAGAAGCTCGTTTTTCTGACGGACGTAAATGGCATTTTGAGTGACAGCGCCGATCCGGAATCCAGGATCTCGACACTGCACGTCAATGATGTCGACAGGCTGATCCGGGACGGTACGGCGAAGGGAGGAATGATTCCAAAGCTCCAGGCTTGCGTGCGTTCGGTGAGAGGGGGCGTAAACAAGACGCACATTATAGATGGACGGGTCCCGCACGCCTTGCTGCTCGAAGTCTTCACGCGTGAGGGGATCGGCACCGAGATTGTCCAATGAAGCATTACACGGTTCAGGTTGCGGTTATGGAACCCAAAACCCGGGGAGTGGATGATGGACACGAATGAAGTAATCGACCTTGAGCAGAACTACATTCTACAGACCTACGCGCGGCCCGACTTCGTTCTGGAACGAGGAGACGGGGTGCATCTGTTCGACACCGACGGGAAACGGTATCTGGATTTCGTGAGCGGGTTGTCCGTGAACGCGCTGGGATACAACAACCCGACCATTGGCGACGCAATCTCGGCCCAGGCGCGGAAGCTGATCCACGTCTCGAACCTGTACCATACAATTCCCGCGCCCCGGTTGGCGAAAATGCTGTGCGACAGTTCATTCGCGGATCGTGTATTCTTCTGCAACAGCGGAACCGAGTCCTGGGAGGCCGCGTTGAAGTTTGCGCGAAAATGGGGATACGCGAATTTCGAGGAACGCGCAAAGTACAAGTTCATTGCGATGAACAACTCGTTTCACGGACGCACCATGGGGTCGGTCGCCACGACAGGTCAGCCGAAGTACCACAAGGGCTTCGGACCCCTGCTGCCCGGAATCTCGTTCGCGGAATTCAACAATCTCGAGTCGGTGGAACGCCTGGTGGATGCGGAGACGGTAGCGGTGATTCTGGAGCCGCTCCAGGCCGAGGGCGGCATTCATTCGGGGGAACCGTCGTTTATCGAAGGGCTGCGGCAGTTGTGCGACGAGATGAAGATGCTGCTTGTGTTCGACGAGATTCAGTCCGGGCTCTGCCGGACCGGGGCCCTGTTCTGTTACGAGCACTACGGCGTAACACCGGACATCATGACGCTGGCCAAGCCCCTGGCCGGGGGTCTGCCGATTGGCGCGACACTGATGAGCCAGGACGTTGCCGATGCCGTGGAGCCCAGCGACCATGCGGCTACGTTCGGGGCGCACCCTGTCAGTTGCGCCGTGGGCATCGAGGTCTTCAGGCAGCTCTCGGATCCGGGATTCATCGCGTCCGTGAGTGCGAAGGGCGACCACCTGAATGGCCGGCTGAACGCGCTCAAGGAAAGTTACCCTGACAGAATCACGGAGGTCCGCGGCAGGGGGTTGATCGCGGGCGCCGTGCTGGCAGACGTTCCGGCCGCCGACCTGATGGGCGCGTTCCGTGAGCGGGGAATCCTTGTATGTGTCGCGGGACCCGACGTGGTGCGTTTTCTGCCGCCCCTGGTGGTCGATCAGGCGAACATCGACCACGTGATGGACGTGTTTGACGAAATTCTGAATGGCTAGCTGCCGGACGATGGGAAAGGAGCGCCTGTTATGAAATTGGCGGACATTCAAGGCAAGCGGATTGCGCTGGCGGCTTCCGGCGGGCTTGACAGCTGTACGGTTACGCGATGGCTTGCCGACCAGGGGGTGGACGTGGTGAGCATGACCGCGGATATCGGTCAGCCGGACGAGGACGATATCGAGGATATCGGCCGGCGGATGCTGGCGTGCGGGGCCGTGGATTCGGTCATCCTGGACCTGAAGTCGGATCTGGCCGAGGAGGCAATCACAATGCTCCTCGCCAATGCCGTCTACGAAGGCGGGTACTGGAACACGACCGGACTCGCCCGGCACGTGACCGCGCGGGGGATCCTCGATGAGATGCAGGCGCGCGAAATCGACGTACTCGCGCACGGCGCCACGGGCCGCGGGAACGACCAGGTGCGCTTCCAGCTCGTCGCCAATATGCTGGCGCCCGCCATCGATGTATATGCGCCATGGCGCGACGACGCGTTCCTGGAGCACTTCGGCGGACGCAGGGAGATGATCGCCTACTGCCAGGCCCGGAACCTGCCCATAATGGCAACACAGGATAAGCCGTATTCAACGGATGCGAATCTGCTGGGGTTGACGCATGAGGCGGGAAAGCTGGAATATCTAGACGTGGCGGCGGATTTCATCGAACCGGGCATGGGCGTTTTCCCAAAGGACGCGCCGGATCGCCCGGAGACCTTCTCCGTAACGCTTGAAGCGGGGCGTCCCGTACTTGTGAACGGGGAGCACGTGGATGCCGTATCCGCGATCTCAACGGCCAACGACGTCGCAGGGCGTCACGGAGTCGGCATCGGTATCCACACGGTTGAGAATCGCTTCGTGGGCATCAAATCCCGGGGCGTGTACGAAAGCCCGGGGCTCGCATTACTTGGCGCATGCTACCAGTTCCTGTTGCAGCAGGTACTTGACAGACGGGCGCGGCGATTCTACGATTCGCTCTCCTCGGTATTTGCCGAGCAGATCTACCAGGGGTATTATTTCGACCTGTCATCGCAAATGATTCGAGGCGCCCTCTCGCCCGTTCGGAAGCTGGCGGAGGGCACGGTGACCGTTTTGGTATACAAAGGATCGGTAACGTATCAATCTTCCGGGGCCGTAGCGCATTCCCTTTATTCCTCTGAACTGTCCTCGATGGAAGCGATCGGCGACTACGACCACAGGGATTCGGAGGGATTTCTGAATGTGCTGAGTGTCGGCGCGAAGGCGTTGAACGCGTCGCGACAGGTGGATGGTGGGCTGACGGAAGCCTGAGATACAGGCATCCGGATCCTTTTCATCGGATTCGTGGGCAGTTTGGGATCATTCAATGGGTGAATCTGCAAAAAAGCCATGGTCGGGGCGCTTCCACGAGGCGTCGGAAAGCGCAATGGAGCAATTCAACGCGTCCATCGGGTTCGACCGGCGGCTATACAGGGCGGATATCGCCGGCAGCAGGGCTCAGGCGAAAGCTCTGGCGAATATCGGCGTACTGGAGGCACAGGAGCTGGACCGCGTCCTGAAGGGCCTGGATCAGGTGGAAGCGGAAATCGCCGAAGGCCGCCTTGCGCTGGCCGCGCACCTGGAAGACATACACATGGCGGTTGAGGCGCGGCTAATCGAGATCGTTGGTGAGGTGGGCGGCAAGCTCCATACCGGGCGCAGCAGGAACGATCAGGTGGCGCTGGATGAGCGGCTGTATCTGCGGGAGGCGACTCGGGACACCGTCGCCGGCATCGACCGCCTGCAGACCGTCCTGGTGGATTTCGCCGATCGACACATCGACGTCCTGATGCCGGGATATACGCATCTGCAACAGGCGCAGCCCGTGCGTCTGTCGCACTATACGATGGCATTGTTCTGGATGCTGGATCGGGACCGCGGACGATTCGCCTCGTGCGCGGATCGGGCGGATGCCATGCCGCTCGGATCGGGCGCCTTCGCCGGCAGCGCCTATCCGATCGACCGGGAATTCCTGGCGTCGGAACTGGGGTTCTCGCGGATAACCGAAAACAGCATCGACGCGGTCAGCGACCGGGACTATCTCCTGGAGTACATGGCCGCCGCGGCGATTCTCATGGGGCACCTCAGCAGGTTCTGTGAAGATCTGATCGTCTGGTCGTCGTCCGAATTTCGGTTTATCGAACTCGACGACGCCTACAGCACCGGTTCGAGCATGATGCCGCAGAAGAAGAACCCGGATTCGCTTGAACTGGTCCGCGGCAAGACCGGGCGGGTGTACGGTAATCTGATGACGCTGTTGACCGTGATGAAGGGATTGCCTTTAACCTATTCGAAGGATCTTCAGGAGGACAAAGAGGCCTTCTTTGATACAGTCGATACGATTCATCAGGTGTTAGAGGTTTTCGCAGGCGCGTGGCGGACAATGACGGTCCTGACCGATCGAATGCGCGAAGCTCTCGACGGCACCGTTGTAGCGACGGACCTTGCGGATTATCTCGTGAGAAAAGGACTGCCCTTTCGCGAAACCCACCGGATCGTGGGCAGGCTGGTTCGGACGGCCCTGTCGCAGGGACGACGCCTCGACGAGCTCGACCCGGGGACCCTTCATTCGGCGTGCGATCTGTTCGAGGCGGACGTGGTGGCGTCGCTTCGCGCAGACGACAGCGTCAACCGGCGGGGACTGGACGGGGGAACGGGCTACGAGGCCGTTGCGGCGCAGATTCGTCGCGGCAGGCAGTTACTCGGCGGGAGAACGCGGAGAGCGGAAGGGTGAAGTCCTTCAGTGAGCGCGACGTGCGTCGGCACTACGACCTTCTGCAACACGGTCCGGAGCTCGGCCTCACGCATCTGAAAGCGACGGACGGAGACCACGTCATCGGCATCGGTCTGTTCGACAACGAGGCCGATTTCGTTTCGGAGTGCCGTCGTTACAACGGGCTGGGTACGCTGCACGTGGGTGTGAACCCGCGTTCGAATCGCCTGATGGAGGACTATGGCGGTTTGCGGAACCGAATGCGCACCCTGTTTGCGGACGTGGTTGCGGAGGGCGATATCGACTTTGTCACCGGAATGGCCGTGTGCAATCCGGATCAGCTTGTCCGAGCTTCACGACAATTCCTGCGTGACGCCTCTGTCCTTGCGGACGGCGAAGTCTTTTTCCCGCTCGATAAAGCGATGCCGGTATCCCCCGATTCCCTGTCGAAAATCCGGCGACGGCTGGATGCATGGCTCTACGGCGAGGTCGACTCAAATGGAATCGACCTGATGCAATTCGTTAGAGTTGCGGGAACGGCGGCGGCGGACGGTGGGTGGTTCAGGCGACGGACGATGTTCAGGAAATTTCGACCCTATATTATGGACGGCATCACCGCCGAGATCGAGGATCAGAAGGACGAACCGGCGTAACAATCCGGGAGAAGGAACTTTGCGTCCGATGGGGCGTTTACGTGGCAGTGCAACGCACGGGCCGACCGCGGGCGCGCGAGTCGAAGACCCGTTTTTTTTCGCAATGCCCGCTCGCGCTCGGGAACTCACCGGTAATTTCAAAACAGCTTCTCACATCTAGGGAGATGGTTATGTTTCGAAAGTCAATCGCTTTGTTATGCGCCAGCTGCGTGCTGTGGACCAGCCTTGTCGGCGCGGGTCAGACGTGGGCGGCGGAATCGGGCGCTGAAGATGCGAAAAAGGCAGAAGGTGATGGCGAAGATCGTCCCAAAACCACCCGGACAATCGAAGGCCTGGAGGATGCCGGCTGGGCCATCGTGGACGTTCGGCAGATCGAGGGCAACCTTGTGGTGCTGAGCCCGCTCGTGGGACCGGAAATCGACCTGGAAGAGAGCAACCGCTACTCCCTGTTCCAGGGACGCAGCGTCTACAACGAGAGGGTTCCCCTTCGACTGCTCGATATGGCTATCCCAGGCATACAGACGGCCACTTTTCTGAAGAGCGGAGATCGCGTGATGGTGAGGATCCGGTACCGGTCAGGCCCGAAAATCGCGAACAGGACCGTACCGGTCGGAGACGAGGACGCACTCAGACGACTGCGTGAATACGTCGAACACTTCGACGAGGTCCGAAAGGGCGAATACAAGATCGGATTTGAATCCAAGTTGCCTGAAGATGCCGAATACCCCAAGTATACCGACCGGAAGATCTCCTTCGAAGAGCGGCGGCCGCGGGCCGGAATAACGCGCCGGCTTCGAGGCGGAGTCGTGTTGAAGGACGGTGAGCGGATCGAGGGACAGTTATTGCCGGAATACGACGACGGGACCATACTGGTACAATCCGGTCTCGACGCCAGGCGGGTCCCGGTCAATGAAATCGACCGGGTCCTGTTCCTTCGCGGGAGACGTTCGACAAAGCTCGGCACCGCGGTCCGGATGGGCGTCGGAGGCGCCGTATCGGGTGCCTTAGTGGGCGCCTTTGCCGGCTGGCAGTCGAACTCACCGGTCAGAGACACAGCGATCCTGTTCGGCGCGATATCGGGCGCGATCGGGTTTTTCACGGGACTGTTCCGTTCCGGTGGCGGCCCTGGCAAACGTGAGTTCGTGCTGGGCCCTGTAGATGACGGTCGTGATCGTAACCCGGACGGTGATGGCGACAGGGAGAAACGTGAGCGCTCGGGCAGATAGTCCCACGTCCAATCAGGCGCCGCGAAGCCCTTCGGTTAATCCCGAAGCGTCCGAATGGGCGTGGCTGCGATACGGTTGCACACGGCCTCGCTGCGAGGAGGATGAATTGAGAGTTCTGCCGTATCAGGACGCAACACCGGCAATTGACGATTCCGCATTCCTGGCGGACGGGGCGATACTTGTCGGCAAGGTGGTTGTCGCGTCAGAGGTGAGTATCTGGTTCAACGCCGTGTTGCGCGGTGACGAGGAGCCGATCCGGATCGGCAAGGGATCCAATATCCAGGACGGAGCGATCCTGCATACTGATCCGGGATGTCCCTGTACCGTGGGCGAGTACGTTACGGTCGGTCACAACGCGATTCTGCACGGGTGTCTTATAGATCGTGGGGCCACCATAGGAATGGGCGCAACGGTGTTGAATCACGCACGGGTCGGCGAGGAATCGCTCGTCGCGGCGAATGCGCTGGTCCTCGAGGGTATGGAGATTCCTCCCCGATCGCTGGCCGCGGGTGTGCCGGCCAGGGTAAGGCGGGAACTGACGGAGGAGGAGATCGCGAATTTCAGGAAGAATACGGACGGTTACGTCAGAAGGAGGAAAGTCTACAAGGGACAAGGCCAGTAAGTTGAGCATTGAGATTCGCCGGAGGCGGGCCCCAATCGTTTGGCGCCCGCCATTATTGTTGCATCACCGTATCTCTTTGGTCGCTGAGGAAGTGAGTGTGAAGGTGCTTGATCCGGTACCGCAAACTGGCAGTTTGCGGCCGCGAATCAAGGCTGGATACTTTGGTACAAGAATCCGACATTACCGAGAGGTTCGAACGGGGCATCCGTGAATTCAATGCCGGCGACTTCTATGCGTCTCACGATACGTGGGAGGACGTCTGGATGGATGTGCGGGGATCCGAAAGACCCTTTTTTCAGGGCATGATCCAGGTGGCGGTCGGCTTCTATCACCTGACGTGCGAGAATTACGCGGGCGCCGAACACCTCCTGACCCGGGGCATCCGAAAACTGGAGGCGTACAGTCCCGGCCACCGGGGAGTCGACACCGAGTGCCTCGTTCGCGAAGCGTCAACGGCACTGGCCGAGGTCCTCGAGGTCCGCGCGGGGAAACGGAAGACGTACTGTTCGGAAATTGCGCCGAGGATTCGACGCGCGTGATCCTGCCTATAGCAAAGTCAACGCAATGGGACTTCCGGCCCTTATCCTGTTATTCAACGTGAAAGATGGCCGTGCGAGTCGCGGATTGTAAACCGTTCAGATCTGTCACCGATACCCTGATCCGGCTGAAGCCCGGTCCGAGATTACCCGCATCCAATTCGAAGTAGATTGCCTCCATCACGTTATCGCCTGTCCGGTCGTAGTTTACGATCACCTGATCTTCTTCGGCTGCGACGATTCTCCGTACCATTGACGATAACGCGCCGAAGAACCCCTTCCCCAAACGGGCGTCACGCTGAATAGAATAGGAAACCCGGTATCTGGTCCTTCCGAACGCGTCTGTCTGCAGGTTGTACAGTTCATAGTAAATGTGGATGTTCGTGTCCTGCCGGAAGCTCCTGCTGGGCATCGGCAACACCCAAAGGCTCTCCTTTCTGAATTTTCCTTCCCGTGTCGACTCCCGGATGTCCCAGCACAACTGCAGATCGCTGATTGCCAGCGAATCCACAAAATCAGGGACGTTCAAGTCCTGCAGGTACACCCCCCATTTGCCCGAGATCCGGTCCACAAGCTGTACGGCGAGCCGGTAGTCTCCAGGTGTGACGTCAATCCGGATCAGGTCCGGTGCAAAAGTGCCGTGTTCAGCCTGTTCGCCTTGAGGCGCCGGAAAAACCAGGTCTGTCTGCCGCCGACGGTATACGGCGCCACTCGTGTCCGTTAACGCCGCCACCATCCTGACGTTCGAGAGTTCACGCCCATCCGTCTCTTCGCTCTCAACCAGGTCCAGCGGAACGCCGAAGTAGACTTCCAACTCCGCGCCTTGATGGTCCGGGCCACGGAAGCTCGCCGTGTCATAGTAGAACTCAATGGGCTCCATTCCGGGAGGAACGTCGTAGAAATCGGGCAGTGTTTGTGTCGCCTTCCTGTAAACCACAGCCGGATGCAACGACATTAACTTTGAGGTCAGGCTGATATCGTTGCCGGGTACGCCACTCGGGAAGTCCCATTGGCCATTACGCATCTCATCGGTAATCAGCAGTTGGAGGCCGCCAGCAACCTTCGTGTATACCCACTCCTCTGTCATGGCGGACTCGTCCTTAAGAGTCCATCCCTTGGGCCTCTCGAGATCCGATTTGGTGTCGTAAACGCCATAGATCCGCTGCCCGTGCACGTCGCGTACCCGTTGAACCGCCAGGCTCGGCGGATACGCGTTGACCCTGTCCGAACGCGCACGATACTCGGGTTCTCCATACCGGATGTAGACTTCTCCTCGCCGGTCCCACGGGAATACTTTCTCCCCGAAAAAGGTCCGGGCATGCCACACCCTCCGGTAATGCTCCGCTTCCCGAGCCTTCCCCGCCGAAACCAGCGCCATATCGCGTTTTTTCCAGAAGTCTCGAAGCCACTCCGCCTTTTCCTCGCCCGACTTGGCCGTGTAGTTTTCAAGCTCTGCCGGGAAGGTTACAAGCGACAGATCCTCGTACAACGTCCGCTCGCTGTCGGGCAATGCGTGAAAATACGCCTGGAAAAGCGCAACAGCCCGCTCCGGATCGCCCAATGCCGCGTGTGCCTGTGCGGCCAGCGGCAGAAGCCGGGAATCCGATGATGTATCCGTGAGGGCGGGTTCAAGCGCCTTCAACGCTTCCGGATAATTGTGAAGTTCGATGTACGTCATGGCGAGACCTTGATACCCCCGTATTTCTCCGGGCACGATCTCAAGATATCGGTTGTAGAGGGCAATTCTCTTTTCAGGGAAGAGGCTGTCCCTGAACCAGTCCGCCAGCATCAGATAGGCCGGCGCATAGGTCGGATGCGCCTCGATCACGTCCTCCAAAGCATGCTCTGCGTTCAGGTCGCCAAGCTGGATATGCAGCCTTGCAATATTCATTCGCGCTTCGAGATAACCCTTGTCGACCCCCAGCGCGCGGCGGAAATACTCGAAGGCCTTCCGTTTGACCGCCTTCGGGTCGCGTCCGTATGCCAGTCCCATCCCATTGTACGCCGCAGCCGCGGAATCTCCTCTCGCGCCTCGCCGAAATGCCTTTCTGGCGTCATCGAAATCACCGCGCTCAAGGTAAGCGTATCCCAGACCGACCCAGTCTCGTGCGTTGCGCAGCGCATCCAGCGAGTCCGCTGGACTCGCGGCAACACTTTCGCAGAAAAACTGAAATACTGGAAGCAGCACGGCCAACACAATATACAGATGCGGTTTAATTGACATTCTTAAGCCTTCCAGGAAGAGGGCGCCATCCTGATCTTCCTTCCTTTTGTCAGGATGCACAAGATACAATATCACTTTGCATTCTGGCGGGATTTCTGCAAATCATCCCGCCAACTAAATAGGACACGGATTTGTCGATGCCGGTTCTGTAAAATGTGTATCCGGAATTGAAGAAGCGATCGAACGCACGCACGACACAGGCTTCATTCTTCAGGAATTGAGATCCTTATGCGTCTACTTCCGCCGTATACGTCCATCGAAGAATCCGGTTTCAGATAGTGTTCGTTGACATGAACGGGTGGCTCCGGTATATTCGTTCATGGCGGTTAGCTGTTACTATTCGGCAATGTAGCCGATAGCTCAATTGCAATTTCGACCCGATGAAGCCAGAGGAGATTTCAATGCGGTTAGAGGGTAAAGTCGCCTGGATTACGGGCGGCGGCGCGGGCATCGGCAAGGCCGTGGCGATGCGGTTTGCGAAGGAAGGCGCGAAGGTGGTTGTATTAGAACTCGATCGGGACCGTGGGGAGGCCGTGGTCGGGGCGATCGTACGGGCGGATGGCGAAGCCGCGCTCGTCGTGGGCAGTGCGACTGATCCGACGGACGTAGATCGAGCGTGTGATGAAGCCGTGGAAACATATGGCGGCCTTGATATTCTGGTAAACAACGCCTATTTTTGCCATGGGACCCACATCCTGGATATCGATCCGGATTTATGGGACCGAAACATAGAGGGATGCCTGAAAAGCGCCTACCTCTGCAGCCGCGCGGCGCTTCCGCGGATGATCGATCGTGGCGGCGGATCCATTGTGAACATATCGTCCGTCAACGCGATCATGTCGTTTGGGGAGAGTGCATACAGCGCAGCGAAGGCAGGTGTCATCTCGCTCACCAAAACCACAGCGGTGGATCACGGACCCGGGGGCGTGCGCGTGAATGCAATCTGCCCCGGCACCGTGATCACGGAGGGGTGGCAGCACGTCCTTGAGAAGGACCCGGAGATATTCGAACGTATCGCCGAGGTTTATCCGCTCAAGCGCGTGGGCAGACCTGAAGAAATCGCAAACGTCGCGCTCTTTCTGGCCTCGGATGAAGCATCGTTCGTCACTGGCGCGGTTGTGGTGGCAGACGGGGGCGTGACGTCCGGAAATCCCACGTTTCTGAACCACGTGGAAGGAAAACTCTCGTGAACGCATCGTTTCGATTAATGGACGGGTCCGTTTCAACTCAGGATCTCGCGGACCTGATCGCACGATGCGACGAGGGAGCAGGAGACGAAACGCCCCCGACCAGGGAGATTCTCGAAAACCTGCGTAACGACGAGATCCTGCTGGCATTCGACGGATCGACGACCGTTGGCTATTGTGCAATGACGTTTGCGGACGGAGAACGGAATGCGACGCTGAGATTCATGGGAGTACACCCCGACCGCCGGTGTGCGGGGTTAGGTCGGCGTCTCCTGGCGGAAGCGGAAGCGGTCGCCGGCACAAACGGGTACGCATCCTTGCGGACGGGCGCGAGCATCTCCAGCGATAATGTGGCGGCAATCGGACTTCTGGAACATTCGGGATGGAAACCCGTGTTCGGCGCGAGCCTGAGAATGTGGCGGGAACTCAAGGACCTTCCCGACGCTGATGCGCCGGCGGGGTACCGGATCAGAACCTACGAAAGAGGCGACGACACGGCATTCGTACGGATCAAGAATGCGGCGTTTATGAGCGAGAACGCAGGCGGACGGGCCTGGACGGCCACGGACTTCGAAAAGGAATATCTGAGCTCGCCGCACTTTGATCCGAAGCGAGTTCTGTTTGCGGTTTTTGACGAAAAGCCGGTGGGCACGACAACAGCCTGGACGGCAACGTACCGGGGCAGGGAAGTCGGCCTGATTCACTGGGTTGCGGTTGTACCTGAACACCGGAAGAAGGGTCTGGGTTGGCTGTTGAACGTGCGTGCGTTGCACAAGTTGAAAGCGTTGGGATACAGGGAAGCCACCCTGAATACCAGCGAAACGCTGGAATCGGCCGTTCGCCTGTACCGCCGTCTGGGTTTTGAGGTGGTTTTGCGGCGCGCAGTGTACGAGAAGCCGCTTAACGGCGGTCGCAGTCCGTCCGTCATTTCGCAGAATTGATTACCGCAGCGTTGCATCCGGCTGGCTGTGAGGATAGCAGAAATGAAGCGTCATCTGGGCATACTCCTGGTCTTCTGTTTGGGATGTGGTTCTTCGGATCCCGTGGGGGTGGTCGAACCGACACCTTACCCCACGGGTGCGATGGTGTCGGTTAACGCCGCGGATTTTAACGCGTATCTCGTAGACGCCTTTCGTACTTACCAAACGGTGAACGTGATGAATGCCGAATTCGGGTCCATCACCCAGGGTTGGTCGGGCGGCGTGGTTTCGCGGTACTGGACACGACAGTTCATGTCCAATCTGATCGCCCGCCTGGAGACGCTTCAGGTTCAGGTGCGTGACATACGGCCGGACGACAGCGAATTACGCCGGATTCACGATTGGTACGAGCAGGGTCTGGCCACCTTCCACGAGGCGTTTCTCGCCTTTCTCGACCAGATCGACTTCCCGACGACGGAGGGGATTGAAGGCGTGAACCTGCTGATTTTCCGAGGCAACAAACGCATGGATGAATTTCAATTGTTGTTGAGCAATCTTGCAGGAAGGCAAATCCAGTTTTAACCAGGATTCGTCGTTTTTCGGGGACGTTAATTCGAATATTCGCAAGTAGATCAAGGCGATTAAACTGCGGATTACCAGGATACACCTGATCACTGGACGTGATAAGTAGTTATATAACGCTCCATTCCCAAAGAAGGGTCCGTTCAGGACCCTTCTTTGTTTTGCCGTTGATGTCCTCCCGGCTCCTCATTCTTTTTAGAGCGTACCTGATCGCAATCAAATAGGTTGAACCCGTACCCAACGGAGTGTGTCTTACGAAAGAGAACGGTTGTAAAACGGGCATTGCGACCTGCTATATCGTCCTTTCGTCCGCCACGATTTTCGTCTCGTCATCGCAAAATGCAACCAACCTGGAAGTGGTTCCGGCGGGGAGCAGGGAGAACTTTGAATGGTTCGGCTGGCGACAATGATTTGCCTGGTTGCGCTAGGAACCGCCAGCGTCGATGCCGGACGGTCCGATCCCGCCAGGGTGGACTCGTTGCTGGCCGCCGCGGCGGATACGCTGCTCGACCGCGACCGTCGCGAAGCCCTGATGAAGCGTGCGCTCAGACATGACCGGTCCGGCAGGACAATGCACGCGCTGGCGCGGTTTTACATGGCGCAGGGCACGCCGGTTTCCCGCCAGACTGCCGGCCACTGGCTGCTGCGCGCCGTGATGCGTGAGCGCGAAAACCCGGACTATCGGGCAACCCATGCTGAGTTGTTATGGCGGACGTTGCAGCGTCCGGACTCCTACAGAAAGGCGCTCCAGGTTCTGGAACTGGATCCGGACCACGTAGCGGGCCTCTTCTGGGCAGGGCGTTTCGCGGTCTGGGCCTGGGAGATGACCTATTTTACGGACAGGCTCGATGACGACACTGAAGCGGCAATCGGGATGTATTCAATCCGGGGCGGAAAGACACTGACGTTCGTCGAATATCCGGATCTCGACATCGAAACCGGAATCGGCTACCTCACCCGCGCCATCGGCCTGGACCCTGTCCACTGGCCGTCGCATCAGTACCTCGGGCTGGCCTATTACGCCGCCGAAATGCCCGGGCCGATGATCGAGCTCTTCAAAGCCTATCGGAAGCGGCGGCCGGAAAACTGGAACGCCCACTTTTTCGCCGGCCTGGGCTTTCAGATGAAAGGCGACCTGGAAAGGGCGTATCGCGCCTACGTGGACGGGCTGAACCGGATGACCGAATCGGCGCGGAGGTTCATGCAGTCGATTTTCCTGATCACGGACCATGCGGAAACAAAAAGGGGTGCCCCCCCGCCCAGCGACGAGGAAATTCGCAAGTTCTGGCTTGGAAAGGACCCGATCTACCTGACACCGGTAAACGAACGCCTGCTGGAACAGTGCCGGCGCGTGGCGTACGCGAACCTTCGGTTCTCCGATCCCACACTCGGTCGGGAAGGATGGCAGACCGACAGGGGGCAGGTCTACATCCGGTACGGCGACCCGCGCCTCCGCTACATGGACGGGCCCGGAAGGGGCCGGAAGGACGTCTGGGACTACGGCCCGTTTACGGCAATATTCGTCCCCACGGTTACCTGGGACTCCTGGCGGTTCGTAACGGCCAGGAAGGGCAATAGACGCCTGAAACTCGAACAACTGGTGGAGGCGGTACCGGATTTGTATCACCATCCGCTGCAATATGATGCTCCATGTCAGACTGCGCAGTTCCGGCATGACAACGGCAATATCCGCATCGAGGTGTATTACGCGCTTCCGGAAGAAAACGTACGGCATACCGTGTCGGGAGACAATGGAAACGCCGGAGTGAACGCCAGGCAGGCGCTTTTTCTCTTTGACACCGATTGGGATACCGTCCGGCACAGCGTCGTTAACGTGGATCGGATGCCGCGGGTCGTCTATGAGTCCACGGACGAGGGCTTCCTGTTAGCTGGGGAACGCGTGATTATCGACCCGGGTACGTATTTTCTCGCCGGTGAAGTCGAAGACCGGGAGACGAAACGCATAGGCACGTTTCGGGAGCGGATGCGGGTCAGGTCTTTCGGTTCGGACACGCTGGAGATCAGCGACCTGCTGATGGCGCGACGCATCCGGATGCGTGAGAACGCCCCTTACGGCAGGGAGCAATTCGCGGTACTCCCGAATCCGCTGCAGGTGTGCCGCGCGGAAGGGAAGGCCTGGTTCTATTTTGAAATCTACAATCTGTCGCGCGACGAATTTGGCGCCACGCACTACCGCATCAGCTATCAGATGCGATCGTTTCCGGAGGGTGGAGGTGACGGCTTTCCGGCCGACTGGACGACGGCCGTTTCATACTCGTACCGGGGCGCCCGGGATTGGGAGCCGCGCGATCTCCGCGTGGATATGGACGGTGCGTCGCCGGGGCCGAGGGCGTTTCGAGTTGTGGTGGAGGACCTGCACACCGGTCGACAGGCGATGGCAGAAACACGTTTCCGGGTGAGATGGTAACGGGATTCGCACATTGAGTCCGGTCCAACGCCTGGACCACGCATACGAAAGAGGGCCAAAGCATAACCTTGATTCGTCATTTTTCGGGGAGGTTAATTCGAATATGTGCGAGTTAATAAAGGCGATTAGACTGCTGATTACCAGGATACACCAGGACACTGTACGTGAACGGAAAAAATGTCCTTCATGACGACCATTTCGGCCCGTTTCGAAAGGTTTCGTCGCGGTGCCACGTTGCGGCTTTTGCGGAATTGAGGCTAAGCCTCGGCCCTCTTTTCCTACTGCGGTGTAATTTGACGTTATTGCCTCGCCGCTCTATTCCAGGACGGCGATTTCCCCCGGCCGGATCCGCGTTTCTGTGCCTTCGTGTGTGACCCGGGCCGGCGCGACGCCGGTATTCCTCGCCCACACTGCCCCGAAATCCGCGGCGTTGATCTCCAGCGCGCCATCCGGTTCGACATTCAAGATCGGCTCCTGCAGCCGGGCTTCGCCCGTCCCGAGGTTTCGCTCGAAAGCGACATAGTCTTGGTCGATTCGAGTAACGCCTGCGAAAATGGGAATTTCGCTGAGTTCTGAACGATTCGCTCTGAAGGTCAAAGCGCCCGCCTTTTCACCAAAGTTCGCCAAAGCCAGGTGATTGTCCGCAAGCAGGCCGATGGCGGACCGTCCGGATTCCATGATCACAAAGTCTATACCCGATGTTTTTCGATGGCTGTAATCCGGGGCGATGAGCGCCGTGAGTCCGGATATCGCCTTGCCGGCGGTTACGTCGAACGATTCGTCCACCCGGCTGAGGGTGAGGTCGTCCGCCACGGCGCGCCAGACCTGGTAAAAGTGGCGGTTGTGGTAGACGGTCTTTCCTGAACCCGTGTAGACGATGCCCAGGCGGCTGTCTATGTTGAGCCATGCCGGATGATCGTAGGTCTTGACGACGTCGCTGTCCCGGTCCCTGGTGACGTAGCTCCTGAAGCGATCGGAACCGTCCGGCGTGTGGACGGTCCGGGACCCGTTGCAGTTTCCTTTCAGGGCGTTGAAATCTTCATTAACGATGCGCAGGAAGCCCTGGTCGACACGCTGAACCGTAATCGCCTCATTGGCGGTGAGCCGTTCGCACGAGAGGGAGATTCCCGAGGGCAGACCGGCGAAGAGTACTTCCTGTCGAACCGAGCGCTGTGCTCGGTCCAGGATCATCGCGGCGGCAAAGCCGTCCTGATGTTCGTCCACGCGAACCGAGACCAGGTCGTGGCTGTCGGGCCGGTCCTGAACATCGATGCTGGCCAGAAACGATCCCGACGCCGGTGCGACGGTATAGAGGCCGTCCTTGTTTAACGGCAGCGCCATGATGTCGTTTCGCCATGAGAGCGCGGTCTGGCCTGTGCGGTGCCTCTGGAAGACGAAACCGGAATGGGGATAGACCTTGACACCCCTCAGGTTGCGTTCGACACGCGACGACGACGCCGGGTCCGGACCGTCGCCGAAGATCCGATGGAAGAAATAGGTGTGGGCTGGATTGTCGATGTTGTGTTCTCGAATGATCAGCGGGTCCTGGGGCCCATGCACGATCTCGGCGATCTGACGGTCGTGCATTCGCCCGCCGGCGCTTTCGGTGCGCTGTTCCAGGGTCTCGAGCCCATGGCGCTCGAAATACGCCGCCTCCGGGTCGTCCAGGAAATACGCGGCCGTCGCATGGGTGAGCGTGCCCGGGTCCGGCGGGAGATACGGCCAGTCCATGCCCTGCACGGGATGCATCGAACCGGTCCGGTCCGTCGTTCGTTTGAGCTCGGCGTAAATCTCCCTCCGGTTGAACAGGGCATGGTCCGGTATCTCCGCGCCGAACGTCCCGTAGATGATGCCCAGCCGCCCGGTGAACACAACGGAACTGCCGGTGTAGCTGGGATGCACCATGCCGTGGTTTTCAGCCATATAATCCGGCAGCGCGGTGAACGTCTGGCCGGTGAGTTCCCGAACGGTCCGACCGTCTGAAAACGGCGCGTGGTTTTTCGTGTCCTGTTGGGTTGTGGCGGTGGAGAACATCCAGCGGCGGGCCATTTCGGCCCAGGAATCGACATGCGGTGAGTTGCTCAGGAAACACTCGACCGACGCCAGACCACACGACGTCCAGCCGTTCTCCTCCATCTGCGTGTTGGTGTAGACGCCGCTTTTCGGCGCCATGGCCCCAAACCGCTCGGCGTAGTCCTCGTGCATGCGGGCGATCATGGTCCACGTCTCGTCGTCCACCAAATCTCCCAGCAGGAGGGCGGTCAGGCCAACGTCGGAGAGATTCGTCCCGCACTGGCTCTCGGGGAAAAACCCCCGCCCGCGCTCGCCCCATTTGGTGCCCCAGGTCCTGGGATTGCCGAGGCTCTTTTCGGGGCGGATGCAGTCCGCCGGACCCGTATCGTGCGTGTAGCAGAGGTAGCGGATCCCCTTCAGCGCAATCTCCCGAAGCTCCTTTTTGGAGCATCCGGTCCGTTTCGCGTCGTATTCGGGCGAATTGGCGAGCACGGCAAACACGAACGCCGGTCCGACCGTGTCGCTGCCGTACCAATGCGCCCCGCCGAAAAAGTGCCCGCAGTTGGGCCGCTCCGGCCAGTCTTCGAAATAGCTGAGGCCTACCGGCACCCAGTTCTCCAGGACGCGCTTGTATCGCCTGCTCAATGGGGTTTCCCTTGCCGGCACGGACGTCCGCCGGCGGTTGGTCAAAATGTCGGGACGCATGATGTCTCCTTATGGTCTCGTGCTGCAAAGATGTGTGAGTTTCAGCGACGGGTTGCCGTACTTCGAGATCTGGAGGTAGTGTTTACTTCAACCTGACGTTGGGATCGTCCTCGTACGCCGAGTCAATCTGGACCAGGCGCTCCAGAATCCTGCAGAACAACTCGAAGAGATCCTTCAATGCCTCGGCTTCCTTGATCACACCTGCACATTCAAAATACAGCTCATCGACGCCATCGGGAAAATCGGCGCCAAAGATGCCTTCGTCGTCTTTAATCCGAAGGTGTACCTTCGGCTGTTTCTGAAACAACTCCCGTATCCGCTCATCGGCCAGCAGCAGCTTGATCTTTTCCGGACTGTTGCCCTTGATCAGGAACCGGTCGTCAAAAAACCGATCGCCAATAACGATGTCCCGCATACCGAAGAGTCTACCGATCGAATTCAAGAATCCTTCGAGTGAAACATCGAAGTAGAGGCCATCCTTGTTGACAAACGGCGCCCGCATCCGGGTGTACTGCATTGTCATCATCATCGTTCCCGAATAGGTTGTCTCCGTACGGGTATCGAGGATGATCCGCCACTCGCCGTGGTTGTACGTAACGGCATTCTCTCTCCAGAAACCGCCGTCGACAAATTCACCCTCTATATCTGACGCCATCTGCCTCCAGATTTCGTCCTTTGACGGGCCGAAGATCGACCTGCGTATGCTCATTCTTCCTCCATAGTGGAGATCTCTCAGAATGTGGACGTCTGGCGGGATGACCTACTCGACCGCGAAGAGCCGGTTGCGTGACGGGAGACTGACGATCTTCGAGTAGTGGTGGACCTTCAGATCGGGATTTGCGGGATCGACGGCGGTGGGCGCTTCGATCACGAAGTCGGCAAAGTGCGGTGTATTGAACGCCACGAAGGCGAGCGACAGGCAGTCGACAAGCCGTTCGGGCCGTTTCGAGAGATCCGGAAAGGCGATCGGACCGGTATCGACCTGGTAGCGATCGTCCTCGCGGCGGGTGTTCATCGTCTTCACCGGACATTCGATCAGGGCGCTGAGTTCTGTATCATCGTTTCGGATCTCCGTTTGCGAGACCAACGGCGCAAAGCGGTAGGTTGCCTCGCGGATAGATTCGTTCGACGGCAATTCGCGAACGCTCGCGCCCTCCACGAGATGGAGATCATAACCGCCGAACATCACTTCATACGGCCGCGTTTCCCGATAACGGTCGTTCAGGCAAACCGGACGACGGAGGATGAGACCATACTTCGCGCTGAAAATCGGCAGGAAGTCGTAGTTGTCCTGCTTGAACAGGTCCTTCCGGTGAAAGGTATTCTCACTCTTGCAGGAAGCCGTCTGATAGAACGCCTCGCTGGTCCCCGACCTTTCGTCCACGATACGGGTACGCGACTCGATCCAGAAGCGCACTTCGTTGACCAAACCCTTGCCGATGAGGAATGAACGGCCGTAGTCCACAGGAGTCATTTCGATTCCAACTTCCCTGGTTCCCATGGTATCGCTCCATTCCCGATGGGTCCCGCAAACACCCGACCAGCAGATATCGATACAGCTTGAAATCGTTGTCAATCTCTGAGCGGCAGCCTGATCGCTTCACCCATGCCGGACGATCGGTAAGCCGCAAGTGCGATCTCGACCGCCGCCCGGCCGTCTTCGCCACTGACCGGAGGCGGGGTGTCGTCAACAATGCAGTCGATAAAGTCCCTCACCTCATCGGCAAACGCCTTCTGCCGCGGATCCACTACCGTAGCGTGGTCGTACACCGTCTCCCACTCCGACGCGCCATCGCGAACAACCCTGACCCTGTTGTACGGGTCGACCTCCATCAAGCCCTTTTCCCCGACGAGTTCGGCGGCACAACTGAAACCCTTCCAGCCAGGCGGTGGAAGCGCTTCCGAGTAAATGAGGTGGGCGCTGCCGCCGTTCCGGAAGCCAACCATCACCATGTTGGACGTGACGTCGCCGGGCACTTCGGTGCGCAGCGAATAGGACCGGGCGAATACATACTCCGCGTCGCTTTCGAACCACCATCGCAGCCTGTCGATGTTGTGTACGCCCCACGCGATCAGGCCGCCCGGGCCGTAGAGATCCAGGTCCGTGAACCACGCCCGGCGAGGGTCGGGCTTGCGGTAGCCGGGTGTGGCCAGCGTATCCCTGCACATGAGCAGCCGGCCGATCGCGCCTTCGTCCAGCAGGCGTTTGGAGATCGCGTCGCCCTCCCAGTACCGGTGGCTCTGCGCGACCATGAGTTTTCGGCCCACCCGTTCCGCGGTGCGGATGATGGCGTCACACTTTTCCAGCGTGATTTCCAGCGGTTTTTCCACGAGGACATGCTTGCCCGCTTCGAGGGCCGCAATGGCGTGATCGGCGTGAAGGGCGTGGGGCGTCGTAACGATGACGGCGTGGATATCGTCCCTGGAAACGAGAGACTCCAGGCTTTCCTCATAGTCCAGGACGTACTCGCCGGCCAGCCCGGGGCCGACGTCGGGCAAATTGGCCGGGTCGTTCACGGCAACGGCTTCACCCAGAGCCACGTCCTTCAGGGCGTCGATATGCGTACGCCCCATTTTGCCCGCACCGACGATGCCAACCCGTACGCGTTCCATGGGATCCTCTCAAGGGTCAGGTCATGCAGTTGAGTGGATGGACTGAATCACATCAGACGTTTGCGCTTGGCCAGGTAGTTGAACAGCACGGTATCGAACGGCTTCGTAGTGTCCAGAAGGACGTAGTCGATGAGACTTTCACGACATTCGCGGCTGAATCGACCGGTGAGGGCTTGCATATGGTCACTATAGTCGGACGCGACATGCCATGGTTCGGTGGTCACGGCGGCGCCGGTTTCGAGATCCACGAATCGGGTTTCGCGACCGAATTCGAGGTCACGCTCCCTCGGGTCGAGGATGTGGAAGACGATGACTTCGTGCTTGCGGTGGCGGAAGTGTTTCAGTCCGGAAATCAGGGAACGGGGTTCGTCCATCAGATCGGACAGAACCACGATGAGGCCGCGGCGCACGATGCGCTCGGCAAGGCTGTGGAAGGTTGCCGCCAGGTCGGTGTCTTCGCCCTCCGGGCCGGTCTTCCGCAGCGTTTCGAGAAGGGCATGAAGATGCGTCCCCGCGGACCTCGGCGGCAGGTAGGAACGGATGCCCCGGTCGAAGGATACCAGGCCAACGGCGTCACGCTGGCGCAACATCAGGTACGACAGGGCTGCGGCGGTATAGGTAGCGTACTGGAACTTGGTGACGGAATTCGAGCCATAGGCCATCGACGCGCTGGCGTCCAGCAGGATATAGGCCTTGAGGTTCGTTTCTTCTTCGTACTGCTTTACGTAGAGCCTGTCGGTCTTGCCGTAGACCTTCCAGTCCACGTTGCGCGGCGGATCACCCGGTATGTACTGGCGATATTCGGAAAATTCAACCGAGAATCCGTGGTACGGACTCTGGTGCAGACCCGTAATGAAACCTTCGACCACAAGCCGGGCGACCAGATCGAGGCCGGACAGGCGGGCGACGACTTCGGGCTGGAGATACGTGCGGAAATCGGGCATGGGCGCTGGGAATCGGGAGATCAGGGCGTGTCTTCCAGAAGGCGTCGCACGAGTTCAAGCGGCGTGACCCCTTCCGCCTCGGCGTTGAAACTGGTGACGATGCGATGGCGAAGCACGGGAACGCCGACAAACTTAACGTCTTCAACCGCGGCGGCGTACCGTCCCTCCAGGATGGCGCGGGCCTTGGCGCCCAGAACGAGGAATTGAGAGGCGCGGGGACCCGCGCCCCAGTTGACCATGCGGGAGACGAAATCCGGCGCGCCATCGACTCCGGGCCGGGTCCTGCGGGCGAGGCCGACAGCATAGTCGATCACATAGTCGGCCACCGGAACCTTTCGAATAAGCTGCTGCAGTTCGACGATTTCCCGCGCGTCGAATACCGGTTCGACTTCCGCCGCGTAGGCGCTGGTTGTGGTGCGAACGATCTGTTTCTCTTCTTCTTCCGACGGATAGTCGATCCACAGGTTGAAAATGAACCGGTCGAGCTGAGCTTCAGGCAGCGGATACGTGCCCTCCTGTTCGATCGGATTCTGCGTGGCCAGCACGAAAAAGGGCTCTTCAAGGTGAAACGTGTCGCCGCCCGCGGTAACTTCGTGCTCCTGCATGGCCTGCAGCAGGGCAGCCTGGGTCTTCGGCGGGGTACGGTTGACCTCGTCCGCCAGAATGATGTTCGCAAAGAGCGGACCCTTTACGAAACGGAAGTTCTTGTGGCCCGTGCGCTGGTCTTCTTCGAGGACTTCAGTACCTGTGATATCCGAGGGCATCAGGTCCGGCGTAAACTGAATACGGCTGAAGCTGAGGTTGAGCGCCCTGGCAAGCGTGCTTATGAGAAGCGTTTTCGCAAGCCCGGGAACCCCGACGAGGAGGCAGTGGCCGCCGCACAGTAGTGCGATGAGCAACTGGTCAACGATCTCGTTCTGACCCACGATGATCTTTCCGATTTCGCCCCTGATACGGGCGTGGGCGGTTTTCAGTCTTTCGACGGCCTCGAGGTCGTCTGTGGGTTGTTTGGGCATGGTTGGGCGATCTTTCGCTGGGTGGTCGCGACCGTTTCTGTCGATGCCCCCGGATACCGGGGTCGCGTTCAGGTCTTGCGTTTCTGTTTCCTGGCTGCCGGGAACAGGATGTTATTCAGAATGAGGCGATATCCCGGGGAGTTCCGGCGCAACGCCAGTTCCGTGGGCGGATCTCCCACGAAGTGGCGATAGTCTTCCGGGTCGTGTCCGGCGTAAAAGGTAAAGGTACCCTGGCCGACGTTTCCGTGGATGTATTTGACCTGGTCCGTACCGCTGACCTCGCCCATAATGGTGACGGACTTCTTGATTCGGCTCCGGCGAAACGCCGTGGTCTGGCCCAGAAACCCCCGGACAACGGGCACGTGGTTCTGTGTGAGCATGGCAGGCACCGGATCAAATTTTGCCGAGAATTCAAACAGCGTGAATGCGTCTGCGTCGGGTCCGCGGAACTGCGCACCGGTGGCTGGCGAGACGTCGATGTCCGCGTGTTCGTATTCCATGGGGTCCGTGACCAGGGAAAAGTCCTCGAACGCGATCGTCCTTGAATAATCCAATCTCGCCTGTACGTCACGGTCGGGCGGGTCCCCGTCGTACACCGTATCCACAATGTCCACGCCTGTCGCGGCCAGGGCAATGTCGAAGGTATCCGTGGCGGAACACATGGCAAACACGAACCCGCCATTGGAGATGTATTTCAGTATGGCCCTGGCAACGGCGCCTTTTTCCACGGAGACCTTTCTGAAACCGAGGCGTTTGGCGAGGCTTTCATACTGCGCCTGCTGGCGCCTGTACCAGAGTTCACGGCCGTGGCTGCGGTAGAACTTTCCGTACTGACCGGTAAAATCCTCGTGGTGAAGATGCAGCCAGTCGTACTCGGAGAGCTTCCCCGCCAGCACTTCCTCGTCCCACAGAATGTCGTAGGGAATCTCGGCGTAAGACAGGGCCAGCGTGACGGCGTCGTCCCAGGGTTGTCTGTTGGGCGGCGTATAAACTGCAATTTTCGGCGCCTTTTCAAGTCGAACAGAGCTCATGTTGCCCTGCTCGATCTCCGCATAGATTCGAACGGCTTCGGCCCCATTGATGCGTTCGAAATCGACGTCGCGCAGACGTCCCTCCCCGGCCGCCGATTCGACGTAGTCCATCATAAAGGCGCCGCCCCTGTAGTTGAGCAGCCACTCCACCTCGATGTTATGTTGGAGCGCCCAGTAAGCGAGCCCATAGGCCTTGAGATGATTCGCCTGCCCAAGATCCATGGGGACAAGCAGCTTGTCTGCGGCCGCGTTCGAAGGGGCTCCGAACAGGCACAGAGCCAGAACCATTACCCTGAAAAGCGGACTGGATGTCGTGCAAGGAGCGTTGTTGAAATCCATCACCCCGCGCGCAATCGCGACGGAGTTATCCCTGAAGAGACGGACCTGGATCTTCACCTATCCTGGCTCCTTGCGGGTGGTGTCGAGGATTCTGATCTTTTCTCGAAGCGCCCGCACCTGTTCCCGGGCCTCCGCGGCCTCAAGGCTGTGCGGATATGCCGACAGGACGGATTCGTATGTTTTCAAAGCATCCTGGTATTGTCCGAGTTTCCGGTTGTAGATCCTACCGATGGTCATCATTGCCCCCGGGCACAGCGGGCTCCAGGGGACGCTTGCGAGAAGGCGCCGGGACATCAGAATGGCTTCGTTGTACCTGCCAAGTGTGTCCAGAAGCTCGATCTGGCTCGCCAGCGCCCGATCAAGAAGCCGCGACCTCGGGTGGGTTGCCGCAAACGTACGGAACGCCGCAAGGGCTGCGTCCGGGCGCTGCTGGCGAACGAGCCTTGAAGCCGATGCAAAGGATTGCATAACACCTTCGTCGTCCTCGTCCGCCTGCTCGAGCAGGACCGAGAGCCCCAGCGCATCGTTGAACGCGAATCTGTTTGAAGAACCCGACAGCAGGCTGTCAATGGCGGCGCGGGCGGCGTCGATTTCGCCGGAAAGAAAATGACACTCGGCAATACCGAAACGAGCCCGGGCGGCGTCTTCTTTGTCCCGCTGTTCACGCGCAACGCGGGCATAGACCGATCGGGCTTCCGCGAGCCGGTCCGCGACGACCAGTATATCCGCGATCTCAAACAGGGCGGGGTAGCGCCAGGAAGTACGCCTATTCGCGCCGGCGACCGAGCGGAACGCGTCCAGCGCGGCCGCGGTATCCCGATAGACCCGGCGCAAGAGCAGACCCAGCCGAAAGCCGGCCTCATGCGCATAGAGGGTTCGAGGAAATCGGTCAATCAGGCGCCGGTAAAGGGACACAGCCGTGTCGACCTTCGACAGGCCTTCGCTCGCCCTCCCCAGACCCAACAGCGCCTCCGGTTGGCGGGCGATTGATTCGGTGCCGGAAAGAAGTACCTCATAGGCGCCGGCCGCCGTCTCGAAACGGCCGGCCTCGAAGGCGTGTCCGGCGACGCGTAACAGGTGCGTCACGTGGAGCGGACCGATGTGTGCAAATGACGCAAAGACTCGCAGCGCCCGTTCCTCAAAACCCGCCGCCAGCGCGTACTCCGTGAACAGCCGCAGGGCAATCTCGTCGCCCGGATGCTCCCGGGCCTCCCGGCTGAGCGTAGCGAGAATTCGGTCCTGCTGGTCGCCCTCCCGCGCGAAATGCCTGAACCGCGTCTCGACATGCCCGAGTAATTGCGGCTGTTGGCGAACGAAGACCAGGTACTCGGCCACGGCATCAGGATATCGCGCGAGCCGTTCCGCGATTTCAGCCATTTGTCCGGCGAACAGATGCGGGTTTTTCAGGATGTCCCGTCCCCGCCGGCAAACGGACAGCGCCCGCAATGGAAGGTTGTGTCTCAGGAAGTTGCGCGCGACACGCTCGATCGTTCCCGTGTCGGCGGCATCGGCGACGATGTGGTTCCAGTGCGCAATCGCTCCGTCAAGGTTGCCCGCTTCGGACTGAATGTCCGCCAGCCGGAAACGAACCGTCGCGTCCCGCGGCCTTTCGTGAAGGTGGGACTCCAGGAGGCGAACGGCTTCACTGCGGCGCCCCGTGCGGTAGAGGATGGATTCTATACGAAGCAGAATGTCGGCACGGAACGGATACCTCTTCAGGAGCTTCCGATAAAGTCGCAGCGCTTCTCTCAAGTCGCCGGAGGCTTCCTTCGCGCCGGCCTGCCGGAGGGTTTCCCGGGCTGTGGCGGCGGGCACGTCCACCGGAGCGAGCAGGAGAAGGGTCAAAATTACGAGGGCGGCATTTAATGGGAGCCAAATCTTCATCGGGTATCTTCGCGTTTCAATGCGTCCTGCATCAAGGTCTCGAAATAGCTGCGGATGAGTCTCCGGTACTCCGTGGCGAAACCCGCATCGAGCGCATCCCGGAGTCGACTTCGAAGCGGGTTATCGGCTTCGCCCAGATTCGGCGGCAACGAGCCCGGACCCCGGTACGCGAGGTCCGAACCTCGCCGGGCGCGTCGTTCGCTGCTTCGTCCGCGTTCGCGAATCGAGCGTTGCGCATCGAGCAGACGTGAGAGGATTCTCCGCTGACGTTCAAGCGTACGGCTGCCTGCACGGCGGTTCTTCATCTCCTGAATCACGGCCTCCATTTCTGAAGCGATATGGTCCAGATCGCCGAGCAGCGCATGCCGGCGGCTGCCCATCTGCCGGCGAATTTCCCGAACCGCCTGCTGGATGGCTCTCTGTCGGGCCGCCATCTGCGCGAGGCTCAATTGCAGACCCTGCTCTCCCGGCGACTGCAGCGACGAATTAAGCGCGGATTCACTCGTTTCGTTCAGGCCGGACTGCTGGTCGGCCAACTCCTGCAGACGCTGGAGCATCTCTTCCAGACCCACGGACGAACCGGCGGCGGAAATGTCCCTGATCGCCCTGCGGAGCGCTATCACGACTTCGTTCAATGCGCCCATCGCGTCCTTGCCCGTGTCGGCAGCCCTGGAACCGGCGCCGGCCTGGATATGGCCTGCTGTCTCCCGGACCCTGTTGAGCGCGCGGCCCAGCGCGGCGCCGGTTTCAGGCGTCACGAAATAGGTCCTGTGAGCGGCTTCCATCAAGTGGTTCGCCACGCGCGTCGCACCGGCCAGTATACGGGCCTGTTCGATCGCCAACGGCGCCGGATCGTCTTCGTGGGAGATTTCGCCGGCCCTGCGCGCGGTCTGTTCCTGCGCGGCTGAGAGTCCCAGCAGGTTGTGCGTCATCCGGTTGAGGCGTCGTATCATTGCTTCTTTCTGACGGTTGACGAAGGCCTGCCTGACCGCCTGGAGCTCCGTCGAGAACCTTTCGAGGTCTCCTGTTATCCGTGCACCATGCGTTCGGGCCAGCCCTGCTGCGCCTCCGCGCAGGTGGCGACTGACGGCCCGCATGCGCCCGGGGATGCGCTGCGCTTCAAACCGGTCCGCAAGTCGTCGGAGTTCGTCCGCCGCTTCGGGAAATTCACCCGGTTTGCCCGCAGTCTCCGCAAGTTCATCCTCAAATGAACCGGTACGCCGTGCGACTGCGTCCTGCTGCACTGCCAGGGACGAAGGATCGCGCTGATCGCCGAAGTTTTCAACCACGCGACGCTGGTCACGGGACAGTGCTTCCAGGGTTTGCGCCAGCGCTTCAAGGGTTTGCTCCGTTCGCAGCTGCCGCAGCAGGGCGATGGTCCGCTCCAGTGACTTTTGAAACCCTTCCTGTTCGCCGCGAAACGCCTTCAGTGCCTCCTCCACGGCTTTGGAATCGACGCGTTCCATTGCGTCGCGGAGTTCCTCCATAGCCTGCTTCAAACGCGGCGACTTTATTTCGGAGAGCAGTTCCTGAATCTGGTTCAGTTTCAGGAGGGTTTCGTCCCCCAGAAGTCCCCTCTGTTGCATCCTGCCGAGCGTTTCTTCGAGTTTCCCGCTGACTTCCTCGAGCTTTTCCGAGGCAGTGGCCTGGTCATCGATCGCGGTTTCCAACTCCTTGCCGTGTTGCCACTGCATCTGTCGTTCCTTCAACAGCCGTTGTGCGATCTCTTCAAGGCGTTCCCGTACGGCCTCCCCTTCTTCCCTGATGGCAGTCATCCGTTCCAGGCCCTCCTCGTGAGCCTGTTGGGCCTGACGGTGGATTTCCAGCAGTGACGGAAAGCGGATGGTGAACGCCGGCGTTTCCGTTATGCCCGGACCGGATACCGTGTTGCCGTCATACGCGCGCAGCCGGAAGACGACCCGATCCCCCGGCAGCAGGTCCAGGCCGGAGAGGTCCCACACATAGGTCTGGGTGAGTTCTCCAGCGCCCGGGTTGTCCAGGGGAAAGGGAAGGGCTTCTTCCGCCTCGACGTCGTTGAGTCGGTAACGGATTTCGATCCTTGAAACGCCGTAATCGTCCCGGGCTTCCATGAACAGGGGAACCCGCATGTCTTCCCCCAGTTCAGTGTCTCTTCCCGGCCGGAGCAGGCGAATTTCGGGAGGATGGTCCTGAAGAGCCACCACACGGTATTCTACAGGATTCACGCTGGCGATATCGTGCATATCACGCAAAGCGATTGTATAGCGCCGGTTCTGTCTGACGGTCAGATTGACTGACGCGACCTGACCCTCGACTTCCGCCATTGAAGCACTGCTGTCGTCGAAGCCGATTTCAGCCGCGCTCAACGGAAGGCTGGACTCGACGCGAAGCGCGGTCGAAGTTCCTGCGATGGCAACAATGTCACCGCCTTCGACGTCGCGGACTTCCCCAAGCCCGGTATAGACCGGATAGCGGTTGTCGTGACGAATTCGGACGACCATCGGCCGGGGTCTGGCGGTGACCTCATAGACGGGGGTTACGGCATCGTTCGCGCGTAGACGGTACTGGAACGACCGTATCACGGCGGGAATCCCGTGTGCGATCCGTCCGTTGCGCACCGAAAGCTCAAGGGATGTCCACTCGTCGTCTTCCCGCAACAGGATGTGAGCGCGCGGGGGTACGAGACCGGACAAGGTGGCCGTAATTGCGAGGGGCTCGCCCGCGATGATTTCAGCGCTCCCCGGATGGAGGGAAATAAACGTCTCCGGCGGACGGACGTAGGCCGTCGTCGGCGTGGCAAGCCGGCCGGCAGCCGCTGTAAGCGGTCCCGGAAGAATCGCGAAAGCCACGAGAATGACCAGGCCCAGCGCGCCACAAAGGGCTGCCGCCCGCAGGGGTCTGGAACGGGGAACCAGAGGATCCAGATTCAGCTTTGCGAGGACCTCATCCGCCTGAATCACGGCGGCATCGATCATCGGTGACGAATAGCTGGCGTGTTCATCCGGACACCGGAGCTGCAAGGCACTGATCAGGCGCTGCTGAAGGCCGCCGAATGCGTGTTCGACCTGCAATGCGACGTCTTCCGGTGAAGGCGAAATGAAAAATGGGCGAAAACAGTACACCACCGCAAGACAGGCCACGGCAAGCGCGGCGGCCGCTTCCAAAGCCACCTTGACCGCCGGCGAGAGATACAGGGCGGATTCCAGAATCAGTAGAACGAAAAAACAGGAAAGCGCACAGCACAGCATCAGGCCCGCGCCGTACAGGCTACGGGCGGCAACCTGCCTCTTCCGAAGCGCGGTCAACCTGCCTGAAAGGTTCCGGTATGCGTCGTTTGCAGAAATTCCGGACATAATTGAGGGAAACGCGGGTAAACAGCCCGTTGAAAAAGCCCATCCGGGCTACGGCCGGCCCTTGCGGTCGAAATACTGCGTTGCGCTCCTGCCCGTCGTGCGGTCAGTGCGTGAGCGCCCAGACGACGACGTTTGTCCCCATCTTCAACGCGGCATCCCGCTTTTCCGGCGGGTCGTTGTGTACCGCGGGATCGTTCCAACCGTCGCCGAGGTCGCACTCGTAGTTGTAAAACACGACAAGCCTTCCCCCGTGAAAGATGCCAAAGGCCTGGGGTCGTTTTCCGTCGTGTTCGTGAATCTTGGGCAGGCCGTCCGGAAACGGGAAGGGGGATTGAAAGATGCCGAATGAAGGCGGCAATTCAACCAGCTCTTTATCGGGGAAGGTCCGCTTGATTTCACGACGAAACGCTTTGTCGAGTCCGTAGTCGTCGTTGGCAAAGAGGAAGCCTCCGTGTTCAAGGTACGTGCGAAGGCGCATGACTTCATCTTCGGTGAACCGGATATTTCCGTGACCGGTGAGGTACAGAACGGGATACGCGAACAGGTCCTCGTCCATGATTTCGACCCGGGCTTCCCGTTCGGCCGTATGGATCCTCGTTCGACTGCGGATAAAGGCCAGAAGGTTGGGAATCTCGGTGGGCCCATTATACCAGTCCCCGCCGCCGCCGAATTTAAGCCTCGCCATTGTGAATGACGCGGGAGGACCTGGCGGTTGTGCCGGACAGCGGGCGGCGCCAACCGTCAGAAGGCAGAACAGTGCGCAGATAACGCCCCGCCGGACGGATCGACCGGCGGCGCATTTGTGCCATTCGTAAGCGTCCATCTTTCCTGAGTTCTGCGTCCCGTTTCAGCGATACTCGGACCGGGCAAGGGCACGTCGACAAGCCGTTTCGACAAGCTCAACGCAAGCAGCGCAAGCAACGCGGTGAGACGGGACACGAAAGAGGAAGTTCCGGGATTCCGGTCAATCGGATTCGATCCGTAGCAACGGGTTAGACGGGTCCGGTACGAACGCGGGCTCCTTTTCGAAACTGAACGTGCAATCGAAATTCACATCGGCAAGGCATCTCTCGTCGATCGGAAACGCATTGCACTGGAGCGGCCGGTTCTCGTAGATGCTACAGACTGAGAATCCATCGTCCTGTTTGACAAGGAAGGGGCATTTGAACAGGATTTCGCAGCAGTTCCCACACCGGTTGCATTCGCCTGCAAGCAGTGTTGCCTGCTCGGCAACATAGGACTTTCGGAAGTGAACCAGAAACAAGCGGCGAACTTTCCCCACGGCCTGTCGAGCCCTGAACGGCATTTTCATGGTTTTGCTGAATTCCTTCTGTCGCAGCGTTGAAATCAGGGAACGTCGGTCCTGCCCCCCGATGATTCCCCGGCCTTTTCACCCGCCTGTTTCGGCAGCCGGAAGAGTTGCCGGATCTCCTGCCACTCTCCGGATTCAAGGAAGTTCCATCCCCACAGAATGAACGGATAGGCAAGCAACAGAATGCAGCGGGTGACAATGCCGGACGGACTGGCATCGGGCGCAAATCCGGATACGCCAATTAAAACGATACCGCCGGCGACCCCGACCTTCGCAAGCCTGGCGTACTCGTAGGCGACCGGGTAGAATCGCCGCGTGTGGAGATACAGAAAAACCACCATGACCCCGTACGCGGCCAGCGTACTCCACGCGGCGCCAAGCACCCCCATATGCGGGATGAGCAAAAGGTTGAATCCCACGTTGACGCCCGCGCCCACGCCCACGACAAGCGGCAGCATCCGTGAACGGCCCTCCGCGTACACGCCTGCCGTCAATATAATGTACAGGCCGGATAACAGGAAAGCAAGGGTTACGATGGGAATGACCCCCTGTGCCGGCAGGTATTCCGCGGCCCTGCTCCCGCAGCCCAACAGAATGAGATCACGTGCGAAGGTGGATAGCACCAGAAGCAGCAGGGTTGCGCCCGCCGCATAGTAGGTGGTCATCCGGGCCACGACGGTGCGGGCCTCGGCTCTGTCCGGAATGGCCAGGACGCCCGGCGCCCACGCGGAGCGAAAGACACGCGTAAGCATCTGCATGGGGAGGCAGAACCGGAAGAGGATTTGAAGGATCCCTACGGGGTCCTTTCCAAGGAAGAACTTCAGCAGCAACCGGTCGGAAAGGTTAATCAGAAGCAGTGCAGCGGCAGAGGGGACAAAGGGCAGACCAAAACGCAGAAGTTCCCGCAGGGTCGACGTCGAATACACGGGCCGGAGGACGCGGAACCCGATTGGGCAAAGCGCCAGAAAGGCAAATGCGGAGCTGACCAGGTTGCTCCAGAATATCGCGCGTACTCCGTTCCCTTCCCAGGCGATCAGGTAAACGGTGAGGCCAAGCTGCAGCGTGTGCTGAACGAACCGTACCGACGCGTAGGTTCCGGACCTCTGCCGCACCCTGCACAAAGTGAAGAAGGGCTCGGACAGGGTATCCAGCAGGAGTATGACCGAGACAATCTGAAAGATATCGGCATAGGACGTGGAATCGAGTAAGACGATGGCCAGACGAGCCGCAGAATTCCAAACCAGGAAAGTCAGCACGATGCCTGAAGCCAGAAGCGTCCAGTATGCCGTGCTGAACTTGAGGCGTATGTCGCCGGCGCTGCGCTCGACGGAGAGGTGGCGGACGAGCGCGTGGTTCAGACCCAGGGCATACAGGAGGACGCTGAAACTGACGAATGCGTACGCGAGCGCCATGTCGCCGTTTTCGGATGGCGAGAGCAGGCGAGCGTAGACCGGCACGAGAAGGATGCCGGTCGCCTTTCCGAGCAGGTCGCCCACTCCGTAAACGGCAGTGTGTCTTGCGAGCGATTTGACGTGTCGGAAGCGCATGGGTGATATGCGGTCATCCCTCTTGGAAGTTGTTTTATAATTACCGGCGAGTTCCCGAGCGCGAGCGAAAAAGTGGCGGTTATGAGGCGCGAGGGGCGCGCAGCGCCGGCGGGAAAATCCGCCTATGAGAGGCGCGCAAGCGCAGCCTCGATCTCGTAGGACGGGCGGGTTTGACCAACGCCGACCGGCGCTTTTGCAGCCGTGCGAAGACCGCTGGGAATTTTTAAACAGCTTCTTAGTCAGACGCGGACACGACGGCCGCAACTCCGGGCCCCGCCAACGTCGCGCGGCGTCGGTTGGCTGGGTCGTCTACAGCATGGATACCGGGTCGATGTCCACGTCCAGCGTCACGGCGGCGCGGCGGCTGCGACCGTATTCGCGCATGGCGCGGCGGGCGAGGGCGTTCAGGTGTCTGGATGAAGGTGTTTTAAGCACGACCTGCCACCGGAAGTTCCTTCGGATACGGGCAAGCGGCGCCTGCGCCGGTCCCATGACGTCAACGTGCGGCAGCGCCATTGCGCGCAGTGCCTCGGCGCACAACCCCGCGGTACGGGCAACATCATGCTCATGTCTTCCTTTAAAAAGTAGCAGGGCCATACGGCCGTACGGAGGATACAGTACGCTCCGTCGTCCCTCGAGTTCAAGTTCGGCAAATCGCTTGAAATCGTGGTTCCGCGCGCACTGCACGGCTTCGCCTTCCGGCAGGTATGTCTGTACGACGACCTCGCCGGGAGTATGCCCGCGTCCGGCCCGGCCGCTCACCTGCGTGAGCAACTGGAACGTGCGTTCTCCCGCCCTGAAATCGGGTAGATGGATGCCGGTATCGGCAGAAATGACCCCAACGAGGGTGACCCCGGGAAAATCCAGGCCCTTGGCCACCATCTGTGTGCCCAGCAGGACGTCCGCCCGCCCCTTCCTGAAGGATTCGAGGATTCGGTCGTGCGCCCCTTTCCGGCGGGTCGTATCGACGTCCATGCGGAGCAGGCGCATCCCGGAAAATTGTTCGTTGAGGGCTTCTTCCACGCGTTGCGTGCCCACTCCGAGCAGCTTGAGATGGGTTCCCTCACAGGCGCGGCACGCGGACGGCGCCGGGGTATCGTATGCGCAGTAGTGACACACCATCCGACTGCCCTGGGCGTGGTACGTGAGCGTGACCCGGCAATTCGGGCATTGTAAACTGTCGCCACAATCCATGCACTGCACGTAGGGCGCGTAACCTCTGCGGTTCTGCAGCAGGATGACCCGCTCTTTCTTCTCAAGACGGTCCTTTAGCTTTTCCCGCAAGACCCGAGAAAAAAGGCCGCTTTCCTTCCTCATATCCACCAGGGTGACTTCGGGCAGCGGGCGGGAATCTATCCGTTCCGGCAGCGGGAGCAGACGGAATTTTTCCGTGTCGACGTTGTGAAAGGACTCGAGCGCGGGCGTGGCCGAGCCCAGTACAATGGGGATATTCTCCATGTTCGCGCGCATTACCGCGACGTCGCGCGCGTTGTACCGGGGCGCCGGATCCGACTGTTTGTATGCGCTGTCGTGTTCTTCGTCCACAACGATGAGGCCCAGGTTCGATACCGGCGCAAACACCGCCGAACGAGCGCCGATGACAATGGTCCGCCGGCCCTCGCGGACGTCACGCCAGGCATCGTAGCGCTCGCTTTCCGATAGCGCGCTGTGAATGACGGCAACCCGGTTGCCGAAATGGGATCTGAAGCGGCGAACCGTTTGAGGCGTGAGCGAAATCTCGGGCACCAGAATCAGCGCGCCAAGTCCGTACTTCAAAACGCGGTCGACAGCCCGGATGTAGACCAGCGTTTTACCGCTTCCGGTAACCCCGTGCAGGAGAAAGGAATTGTACCTGGGAGGGTTGAGCGAATCCCGGATTTGCTCCAATGCGCGCCGCTGATGGTCGGTGAGCGTGAGCCGCTCAGGGGCCGTGGACTCGACTTCAGCGTACGGGTCCCTGCGCACCTCCCGGTGGTAGATTCG
Source organism: Gemmatimonadota bacterium (assembly GCA_028874335.1). Taxonomy (GTDB): domain Bacteria; phylum Latescibacterota; class UBA2968; order UBA2968; genus JAAXHE01. The sequence continues at coordinate 65,924 of JAPPJY010000009.1, forward strand.
AACCAGTCGTCGGTCCGCAAGCGCCTTGAGGATGTGGGATCCGATTCCCGAGCGGGTCAGCGCCGCGGCAGGCATGACGCCGCCGCCTGCCCGGATGCGCCTGAGACATTCCGCCTGCCGGGGCGCCCGGCGCTCCAGTGCGGACCACTCCACTTCGAACCACCGGGCATCGGGCACCAGTTTGACCATGCGCTCCTGCATGGGCTTGACGCGGGGGTCTTCAATGGTCTGACGGGTTGTCAGAAGACCCCTTCGAATCAGTCCGTATACGGCACCGCGCACCCCGTTGCCGCGCAGGCGGCGCTGCAGCTGGCTGAGCCTGGACGGGCCGCGCGATTTCAGGTGGTCGAGGACCTGTCGCTGAAAGGGGGTTATCGGTCCGGGATCTGCGCCATTGGACGAGGTAACGGCTATTCGCTGTCCACTGTGCGTATGAATTCCGGCGGGAAGTGCGGTCGTAAGCACTTCGGACAGCGTGCAGACATAGTAGGCTGCCATCCACCGGCACAGTTCGAGGAGGATCTGAGAGACGACTGGATAGGCGTCCAGCAGGATGCCTATCGACTTGACGTCTTCCAGGTCGGTCCCGTCCTGAAAATCGACGACGATGCCGGTCGTCCACCTGGGCCCCAGCGGAACGAGCGCCCTGCTTCCAATGTGAATCCGGCGCTTGAGGTCATCGGGAACCCGATAGGTCATTTCCCGGTCGATTGGCGTGGCGAGGGGGACAATTTGCGCGTAGTTGAAATCCATTGCGGATCAGCGCACAGGTGGCGGCAACACGGATTCGATCTCTTCAACCCAGACATTGTGTCGGGAAATGAAGAGCCGGCGCTTCAGTCCGGGTTCTGTAGAGAGGGAAACAGGCTTGTCCTGCAGGAATAAGGAGACTGCGGAGGGATCTTCAATTTCCACTCGGAACCCATTGAGAGCGGTCCACTTCCGCTGTGTGCCGGAAAGCAGGCGGTTATCGAAGGTGGAATCACCGTCGCTGAATACCAGAACGCGGGTGTCCATGAGCGCATCAATGCGCAGGATAATCTCGTCTTCCCAGATGCCCGAATACTGCTGCGGAAGCGAATAGGCCGACACGACCCGCTCGCCCGGCTCCCGGTTCACGGTGATATCCAGTTCGCGGGGCGCAGTACGCGGGGTGTCGGCAAACGCTGGCTCCGAGGGGCTTTCGGGTTCGGCAGGAGGATCCTGGGGATCCGGCGTTGTGGAAGGCTCCGGGTCGGAGTCTGCCGATGGAGCTACGTATTCTGACACCGGCGCCCCGGTCGATGCGGGCGTCACAGACGTCGAGTCACGCCGCAGGAACACCCCTGCGACAACGGCAATAAGTGCCAGTACGCTTAGACTTCCCAGAATGCGGCCCAGAGGCAGCGAACGTTCCCGCGCCCTGCTCGCAACGCGTTGAGCGGTCACCGTGACCGGTCTGTTTTTCTCGTATCTGGCCAGTGTCTCCTCGACATCCAGACCTATTTCCTGCGCGTATTTCTTGATAAACAGGCGAACGTAGATTTCAGGAAGGACGTCGTAGTTGCCGGACTCAATCGCGCGGAGATAATCGGGATTGATCCGCGTCCGTTCGAATAATTCTTCGAGGGACATTCCGCTGGATTCGCGTTGTGCCCGTAACTCTGATGCGAATTCCTGCATTTATGGCTCCGGAATCAGGTCCTTGCAATGCCCGGCGGCAACCATCAACGACGACTGACCCGCCAGGCGTTCGAGGAGTGAGCAGAAGAGGGAAATCGGCAACCCGACAACATTGTAGAAACATCCGGAGATCGAATGGACGAACGCGGCTGCCGTGCCCTGAACCGCATATGCGCCCGCCTTGTCCATAGGTTCGCCTGACTGCACGTACAGGTGAATTTCCTCCGGCGTGAGCGGTCTCATGGCGACATCCGTCACCGCCACGTCCCGAAGGGAGCGCCCGGTTCCGGAGTCGATCAACGTCAGGCCGGTATACACGCGGTGCGTCCTTCCCGAGAGTCTGCTCAGCATGCGAATTGCCTCGTCTTCACCCGCCGGCTTTTCCAGAATGTCGCCGTCCGCAACGACCACGGTATCCGCGCCAATTACGATCTCCCTGTTGAACCTCGCGGCAACCGCCCGCGCTTTTCGGCCGGAGATTTCCTGCACGTAGTCCGCGGGTGGAATCGATCGGTCCAGGGTTTCCGAAACATGGCTCGGCACCACGTCGAAGGACAGGCCGAGCAGGCGCAACAGGTCGGACCGCCTCGGTGATGCAGAGGCCAGGATGAGTTTTTTCATGGCGGGAAGGTGTTGCCTGATTCGGCTGCGCGGCGGCGAAAATCCCTACGACTCAACCATCAGGGTAACGGGGCCGTCGTTGTGAATCTCAACCTGCATGTTGGCGCCGAACTGCCCGGTCCGCACGGACACACCCTGGCTTCGCAGCGCATCCACGAATTCGCTATAGTACGCCTCGGCCATCTCTGGTGGAGCCGCACCCGAATAGCCGGGACGGCGGCCCTTCCGGGTATCGCCATAGAGCGTGAATTGCGAGACGACCAGAACCTGCCCCCCGATTTCAGCGAGGGAACGGTTCATCCTGCCCTGTTCGTCTTCAAATATCCGCAGGTGGATGCATTTGCCGGCCACGTAATGGATGTTATCGGGTGTGTCCTCCCGGCCGACGCCCAGAAGTATCAGCATCCCCCGGCCGATTTCGGCGGTGAGCTCCCCGTTGATGAACACCGCCGAACGGCTGACCCGTTGTACGAGCGCACGCACCCTGGTTCCTGGAATACTAAGAAGCTGTCTTAAAATTCCCAGCGGTCTTTGCACGGCTGCAAAAGCGCCGGTCGGCGTTGGTCAAATCCACCCGTATAGACAAATATGGGCGGATTCTCCCGCCTTGACCGCCACTTTTTCGCTCGTGCTCGGGAACTCGCCGGTAATTTTAAAACAACTTCCAATGAACGCCACCAAAAAGGTGGGTTGCGGTGGAGATATCCGGCATGAGGCGCATTACAACATGCCAATCCTAATTTAGCCGATTCAACAGGGCGAGGCAAGCGAAACAACGGGCCGCGAAACCGGGACCTGACGCCGGAACTGAGAGACAGGACACCGTTTCTTCACGGCAGTACTCATAGCCCATAACCTCCCCTGCGGTGTTCGACCTTTATCTGCGGGAATTCCTTTATATGGAGTTTGAAGTGAAAGCCCTTGTTGAATCCCGTGGGATACCAGCTGAACGTGGCCCGCCAGCAGTGCAGATCCCGGTAAACGTAAATCGTCTGGGAAATCAGCCGGGTGTTTATCACATCGAAGTTGACGGAATAGTTGAAGCGCCAGGCGCGCGTGGGATTCAATGCCAGGTCCGCCTTTACCCACGAGCGCTTCGATGATCCGAAGCCGGCGGCGAAAGACTCCCGATAGCTGAAATAATGTCCCACGTTGAAATGCCACGGCTGGGTGGCGTCTCCGAAGTCACGGTAGATGTCGTCTTCAAAGTTGAATCCTGTCCCCGAGCCGGGAAGCATGGATCTGTCGTCTCGGATCGGGTCCGACCTCCGATCGGATCGTCCGCTGAAGCGAAGACTGGTGTTGACGCTGAGGCTGCGCAGGCGCGGGTGATACAGGTTGAGACGTCCTGTCGCGTCGTAGAACGTGTGGCCCATGTTGAGCCGGACGTCTATCCGGCGGGCGGGCTTGATCGAGGCTGAGGTACGCAGATCGCGCCATCGACGCATCGGGTTGGCGTCGAAATCGTATCCCGTTGAGAAACTGGCCGTTGCGAGTGTGGACCGCCGTTTCTTGCCGTCCATTTCGGTTTTGATTTCGAGCGAATTATTGAGCCGCAGGTTAAGGGTGCGCCTGGGTTCATTCCAGTCCCGGCGGCCGTGGAAGCCCAGGGTTGCGCCATCAACCCTTGCGGTCTGGTAATATCTGAGGTCGATCTGGGGCTGAAACCGGTGGCGGAACCCTCTCAGCCGTCCGATCTGGGGCTTGAAGATACCATAGAGCGCGGTGCCGGCGGCCAGGCTGGCGTTGTAAGACTCCCGGCGCGTCCGCGTGTTCGCGTTCGGGCGCGAGGAGTTCTGACTGATGTTGAACCGCTGCGTGAGATCCAGCCACCCGAAGGGCTTGTGCTGGCTGCTGGCCCCCAACCTGGCGTTTAGCGACAGATTGTGCGTGTTGTCGTCCCCGTCCTCGTTACGCGTGAAGGCATTCGTGAGACCCGCGGAAGCGTCGTAATAGAAGGCGTGGTACCAGAGGGCGTCCCGGGTTGATTCGGGCTGACCGAAAATGCGGCGCCTGCCCTGACGGAACGAGAGACGGGGGAAACCCTGAAACCGGTTCTGGTTCTTGTCGAGATCCCGGTAGTAATTGAGATTGACGTCCATGCTACGCCTGGCTTCCGTCCAGCGCTTGTCCATGGAAAAAGACGACCGGAGTTGCCGGTTCAGGTACCGATAGAGGTTGCTGGAATTGTGAAGGTCGAAGTTGGAGCTGTTCGTGAAGTCCCCCCTGGCCCTCATGTTGAGCGTCGGGTTCAGCCGGTGCTGGTGGTGAAAGTTCAAACGCCAGTCGCGGCGTGAATCGCCGGACGGCTGTCTACCGCGTTCAAAGGACAGATTCACATATCCGCTGAGTCGTCTTCGCACCGCGTAGTCGAACCCTGCGTCAACAAGAAAACCGTTGCGTTCCCGAAGGGCCGTCTTCAACGTGGCATCCCAGTAGTCGCTGGGCGCCCAATAATATCCGATATTGCTTACGTTGACGCCGTCGCGGCTGTTGCTGCCGATGCGGGGTGTCAGAATGCCGGAGCGCCTGCCCTGCGTGAGCGGAAACACATAGTACGGGAGCCACATCACAGGCACCGGACCCAAACGAAACGTAACTGAGCGGGCGATGGCCTTGTCGTCCTGAACCACCTTCAGCTCGCGGCACACGAAGTCGTAGTGGGTGTGGTCCCTGTCGCACGAGGACATGGATATCGCAAGGGCGTGAAGTTCCCGCTGCCGGTCCAGGTGGATCTGCTCGCCTTTGTAATAACGCCTGCCGTGACGCGCCCGGCCACCCTTCACGCGCCCGCGCCCGGTTTCCAGGTTGTAAACCATTGACGAGCCTGTGAATCGCTCCGCCCCTCGGACAAACTCGGGCACGCCAATGGTCTTCCGTCCCGTGGAATCCGGCAGCCCCTCGGCTTCCAGCCGTTTCGCCTTTCTATGGAGGACGATTCGCCCGGCGCGCAGCTCTACGTCCTGATACTTGAGGACGACGTTACCCGTGAAGACAACCCGTCCTGCCGCGACATCATCCTCGACCCGGTCGGCCGCGTATTCATAGAGCAGGGAGTCCTGCGCCGACGCGTCGCGTTGGACGGTAAGCGGCTCCGGCTCCATTTGCGCATGGGCCGTGTTGACCAGGAAAAGCAACAGGAAAAAGAGGGTGCCGGAAACCCGGTGGTACGCCTTCCGGATACCAAGTGCCGGCTCTGGATGTATCGAGCTCATATTCCGTTTTTGCCGTCCGTTCCCACGAATTCCCGGGAGGATTTCTGGCGTGAATAACACCTGTCAATCAGAGGAAGGACCGTCGCCCGCACGGTTTTGCGCCGTGAGGGACTGGCCTCGCGATCACGACTCGTACCGCGCCTTGCGGGCATACTCAAGGCTTCCGCAGGAGACATTTGCAGTTGACTTTTCCGTATTATTCGCGTTATTTCAGGTGTTATTCCTGCAACGGCGCGCGAGTTGGATCTGACTCGCATGTCAGGGGCTCGTGGACCCTTAATTCATGACCATTATTGCGGAAGTGGTGGAATTGGCAGACACGTCAGATTTAGGATCTGGTGGGCATTGCCCGTGGGGGTTCGAGTCCCCCCTTCCGCACCAGTGTTGAAGCCGGACGGCGGGCTGCGACAATTCGGGCCGTGCGCTGCGGTGTTTCTGGCGCACGGCTTTTCCTTTGTACAGGAAACGGACGGCGCTGCCGGTTGTCGATTGCGTAATGAATATTCCGTTTTTCGTAAAGTGAGTCAAGCCGAAATCTGAAAACATGACCCACACGGAGGGACCATGGAACAGCTTGCGTTCCTGACCGAGGAAAACATCCGGGAGATCAGTCGCAGGTTTGGCACGCCTGTTTTCGTTTATGACCAGGAAACGCTCGAGGCACGTGCAAGGGAGGTCCTGGGATTCCCAAATGCGTACGGATTGACCGCCCGATACGCGATGAAGGCCTTGCCAACGGCGGCGGTTGTGAGAATCCTGAACCGGGCGGGCCTGCACATCGATGCCAGCAGCGGATACGAAGTGGAGCGCGCCATCCGGGCCGGCGTTTCTCCGGACCAGATCCAGCTCACCGCACAGCGTACGCCCCCGAATCTGGAGTTCCTGGTGAGACAGGGCGTCATATTCAATGCCTGCTCGCTGCAGCAACTGAGGCACTACGGCGACCTGTTTCCGGGCCATTCCGTAACGGTACGAATCAACCCCGGTCTGGGATCGGGGCACAGCAAAAAGACCAACGTGGGTGGCCCATCCGCAAGTTTCGGGATCTGGCACGAGTATCTGGACGAGGTACTCGCCATTGCCGGAGCCTGCAATCTAAAAATTTCGAGTATGCATACCCACATCGGATCGGGCAGCGATCCCGAGGTCTGGGAGCACTGCGCGATGATTTCCCTGCGGATCGCTGCACAACTGCCGGAGGTGGACGTGCTGAGCCTCGGGGGCGGGTTCAAGGTAGGGCGTATGGCAGGGGAGGCATCTACCGACCTGAATCGGATCGGAATGCATGTAACCGAAGCGTTCCGGGCCTTTCGGACCGAACATGGGCGCAAGCTGCGGCTGGAGGTCGAGCCGGGCACCTTTCTGGTGGCCAACGCTGGCGCGCTGATCTGTTCGGTCATCGATTGCGTCGACACCGGCAGGAACGGGTACGAGTTCCTGAAGGCAGACGCGGGAATGACCGAGTTGTTGCGCATCAGCCTCTATGGCGCACAGCACCCCATTGTGACCGTGCCCACGCAGCCGGAGACGCGGCCACTGAGGGAATATCTGATTGCCGGCCATTGCTGTGAGAGCGGAGACGTGTTGACCCCTGCGCCGGGAGATCCGGAAGGATTGAAACCCCGGCTTCTCGCCGAGGCGAGGATGGGCGATCTGCTGGCGGTGGGCGGATCCGGCGCGTACTGTTCCGGCATGGCATCGAAGAACTACAACTCCTTTCCGGAGGCCGCCGAGGTGCTGCAGGCCCCGGATGGCACGCTGCACCGGATCAGGAAACGGCAGACACTGGACCAGATCACGGAAAACGAGGTGATTCCTGACTTTCTGGACAACGGGCCGAACCCGCCTTATTCCGATACCTGATAGCTGTAGAGGTGGGACCCGCTTCCGAAGTAGATTCGGCCGTTAAGGATGTCGCCGCCCGGCCCTACGGGTACGGGCGATTCAGCCAGCATCCGTATTTCGTGTGTATCGGGTTCGACGATTGCGATACCCTTTGTAAAGAGGATGAAAATGGCGCCGTCCGGCGCGGTAACAAAAACCCTGGGGCCCTGCTGCGACGTCGTGGGCCCGAATTCGGCCTCGAGTTCCCGCTCGTGGACCACGCTTCTGTCGCCGGGATCGAAGACGAAAAAGCGCCTGCGGTCGGCGATGCCGTAGACCACGCCGTTCGGCCCCGAGCACATATCGGTATACCCCTGCACGCCGGGGAAGACGACCGCGTGCCAATCCAGCCGCCTCGTTTCCAGGTTTATAATATAGAGTTCCGCTTCGTCGGCCTTCTGTTCCCCGCCCGTGCCCGCGCTGGTCGTCGTGCCGCCCAGGAGCCTGCCGCCAGGCAGGGGAACCAGGCTCATGGTGGACTGGTTTGGCAGGATGTCGGTATGTTCCAGCAGCGTATGCTCGCGGGTCTGCCTGTCCCAGAACAGCAGGCCGCCGCCGGTAAGCCCGTACCCCGGTGTGCCGGCGAGTACGACGGTTCTTCCGTCCGGATGGGCGAGCAGCATGTGAGGGCGGTTGATGACTTCGTGGCATTCGTATAGCAATTCCGGGTTGCAGCCTGCCTTGTCGCGCTCGGTGTGGACCCACGGGCGGGCCGGGTCCCATTCTTCCAGCAGACCGTGGGTATAGGCGCCGATGAAGAACATGTCGCCTTCTCTGGCGACGGTATTCCATTGCCCCAGCGCCGGTCGGTTGATCCAGCCGCCGGTTTCCGGGTTGAAGCTGAAAAAGTGCATGGGGAATGCGGTGCCGCCGCAGATGGTATTGTCCGGAGCCGTGGCCACGCCCATGATGTGGGCGCCTTCGCTGGTGTAGTCGAAGGACACATGGCGGGTCTCGCCGGTTCCGGGGTCCTCAACGGCCAGAGTGCGATTTACGAGGCTGCAGGAGACCAGGCGCTTGCCGTCGGGAAAATCCGAGTGGAACAGCCCCTGGCTGCCGGCAATGACGGGTTTCTCCCTTCTGTTTTCAACCTCTCCTATATCCGTCCGCGTACCGCGGTACAATTCCATCCAACCGTCCTCGGAACCGCCGCTGGTGTGTCCGTAAACCTTGCCGTTCAGGTCGCGGTATACGGGTGCGTGGGCCTGGGTTCGTTCGCGTTCGGCCAGAAGCGGTTCCGCGCTTCCGCTCTCAGGGTCCAGGGAGACAATCTGACTGGCCGTGCTTCCGATGCCGAAATAGATCCATCCGGTATCGTCAGCGGCGATTGCCCGGGGATACTGACGCCAGTTCTGGTCGTAGAGGTTTCCGTAGTCGCGGAATTCCCCGGTGCCGGGGTTATAGGATGCAACCGCGCTGTTCGGATACGTTCCCGACCAGATGCGGCCGTCGTCGTCCTCGGTCATGCTCATGGCCATCTGCGGCACGGTCTTGTGGAAAAAGGTGAATGCGCGCTTCCCGGGGTCGAATTCGACAAAATGGCTGTTGAAGTGCGTGTAATACCTGTTGCGGCTGGACAGGATGGCGGCAAAGGGACCGTCGCCGCCCGGCGGATAGGGCATGGGGAATTCGTCGGCCTCGCCGGTTTCGGCATCGATCATCAGCAGCGCATATCCGCCCCGGTGGTCGTAAAGCCAGATCAGGACCACGTTGCGGCCCTCGCCGTCCACGGTAACGGCTGTACCGCGATGGTTGCTGACGGGCGTGGCGACGCCGTGGTGAAAAAAACCGTTACCCATCGCTTCGGTATTGGTACCAGACATGGGATTGCCTCCGTTGGGTTTTCGTGCGGGATTCCGGAGCGGTTGGACCGGGCGGGCAGCATTGCCCGATCCGACCGAATATAACATCCGGACCCCGGCAGAAAAACCAGTTTCCGACGACGATTCGCGATGTCCCGGACGGAGATCCAGGCGCCTATATCAGGATTCAGTGCAGGCAGGGGGAGAAAAGCCCTCAGGCGGACGCGTTATCCGTGCGACCGCGCCCGTTGACGCACGATACGGCTCAGGTGGGCGAGGCGGATCCGCCCCACCTGTGGGTATACGGGAAGGAACAGGAGTTGCGGCCCAAGCGCTATTGCGGACGTTGGCGCCTGGCCCGGCAGATCCCGAACGGGCTTGACCACGCATAGGGACGGTGGCCACAGATGTGCGTCAATGCCTGCGTCCCAGAGCCGCCGGCAAAGGTCCGCCGCGTTGCCGACCCTGACGACGAAGAGCCAATAGGAGTGATCCGCGCTTCGGCCCGGGTAGCAGAGATCCGGAATGCTGCGATGAAATGCCAGGGCTTCCGGCCGGCAGCCCACGGACCTGAGGGCATTGGAATGCAGACGCCGTGACAGTAGATCCAGGAGGGCGCCGCAGGGTTGGCGACGGATTTTCCTGAGCAGTTCCAGTCCTCTGAAACCGCGTGTAGCGCGGTAACCCACGGCATCGTGCGACCTGCCCAACAGGCGGCACGCGGCGCATAGCAGGGTATATGGCCCCGGCCGGTTGAGCAGGAGAACAACGCCGTATTTCGCCAGGCGCAGGAAGAACCACCCTTTGCTCTGCACAGGATAACTGCTGTGCAGCCGTCTGATTCTGCCACGAAGGACGGGGTCGCCCACAAAGAGAAGGCCGCCGCCCAGCGCGGTATGGTACTTGATCGGTCCGAAACTGAACATGCGTACGTCGCTGTCCGGATGACCTGTGAAGCCGTCACCCCAATGCGCCTGTGCGCAATCTTCAAACAGCAAGAGGCCGTGCATTCTGGCGAAACGAACCAGTGGGTCCATTGAGATTCGGGCGCCGAACAGGTGGGTCGCCAGAAGCGCGACGGTTCTGGACGTCAGGCCGCTGTTGAGGCTGTCCGGATCGGGCTCGAGCGTCAGTGGATCCAGGTCGACCGGAACGGGCACGAGTCCGTGGCTCCGGATGATTTCGATTATATCGGGAATGGTAATGGCGGACACCAGGATGTGCGAACCGCGAGGAAACCGGGCTTCCCTGAGACAGGCATCGAAGCCGCTTCGAAGCGAGAGAAAGAAAACGGCCTCGTCGGGGTCTCCGGTACTTTCCCGGCAGGCGGCATGGCCTTCCTCGCGCCGGTCGCCCGAGAGGCAACGTCGCATGCCGAAGAGGAGATCGCGCCAGCCGATATCGAGTCTTTTTCGAGGAATCATTGCCGATTCACTCATTCGCCGGCGCGGACGGCCGCGATGAAGCCGTATGGAGGAACTGATTCCGCGCCTGGCGAGCGTTTCTTGGGATCGGGCCCGACCTTCCGGGCACGAAGAATCCCGTTTCCACAACGTCCGTAAACCTACATCACGATTTCCTCCATAATACCCATTTGCCGATGCATCCTGCAACACATTCGTTGACTTCGGAATTGCGATGCGGGAATGCCGACGGACGCCGGCAGCGACACGGGAAGATTGATGGATGGCGGGCATGCTCCTCAGACCTCATCTCTTCTACGGAACAGGATCGTATACGATGGCCTCGGCGGAAACTTTCTTTCGAATCTCGCCATCAGACCGGTTCCCGGTCGTCGGGCATCTCGTCCTCCTCAGGACGAGCGCAGGGTTCGAGGGATGCGCTTTCCCGTTTTGCCATCTGATTGAACCACCGCAGGCCGACCACAGCCAGGACGATACCGCCGGCAAAGAGCCACCAGGGAAGAAACTCGACAATATGCCATTCCTCGATCGGTCGGAACCATTCGAAACGGACAGATATCAACGAAAGAAAATTGGTCAGTGCGTGACCGAACAGCGCGGGCAGCAAGGAACCTGTCTGTACGACCCACCAGGCAAGAACAAGCCCCAGTATCAGGGCTCCCGGGAATTGCCAGGGATTCATATGCAATACGCCGAACAGAACCGCAGACCACACAATGGCACGCCACCGGCTACCGTGACCTAACAACCCGCCCAGAATAACGCCTCTGCAGAGGACTTCCTCAGTCAGTGGCGCTTGAATCACGAGAACATAAAACGCAAAACCAAAAGGTGTTTTGCTCCCCATTAGATCAAGGAATATGGCGAGTATTTCTTCGGGGACCGGAATCACATATTGAACGAATGTTGCGATGTTGGACACGAAAAGGCCCAATCCCGCGATGGAGACGGCAAGGGGCAGGTACATTTTCCACGGCACTGTCCTGAAAAGCAGGACGTCGGACCATGCACGACCGGATCGACGCTGCGCATATAACACGAACAGAGCAATCGCGGGGAGATTTACGATCAATTGCAGGTAATCTATGATTCGTGTCGCATTGTCCGATCCGGCGCCGAGGAAATGAAGCACCAACCCCAATGCGTTGGTTGCCACTAAAAGCAAGACCACCAGCCAAACCGACTGCTTCAGATTCGGATACGCCATGTAATCCCTCCTTCATGGACGAGGAGATGCCGCCACAACGAACAATCCGGACCCACGTCGAGTGTCTTTCTGGATGTTTCGCCGTCAGACAGGCTCCCCGTCGGCCGCTGCTTCGACCGGCGCCGGATCCGCCGGAAATTCCAGCGGCGCTCCTTCGCGTTTTGCTATCTGGTTGAACCACCACAAACCGGATGCGACGAGGACAATACCGCATACATCCAGCCACCACGGCAAGGACACCAGGTTATTGAAATCATCCATTGGCCCGAATATCTCGTATCGCGCAACCGTCAGTGCCAGGAAATTGTTGATCGCATGCCCGGCAATGGCGGGCAGCAGGGAACCCGTTTGAATCACCCAGAATGCAAACACAAACCCCAATACAAACGCGGCTGGAAATTGCCACGGGTTCAGATGAAATAGAGCGAAAAGCAATGCGGACCAAAAAACCGCAAGGCTTCGGCGCTGGTTGGCCAACAACCCAATCAGAATGACGCCCCTGAACAACACTTCTTCGATAAGTGGAGGCTGGATCGCCAGGTTATAGAAGGCGAAAGCGAAGGGCGTTTCCTTCCATACCAGATCCCGAAATATCTCCAATACCCACTCCGGCATCGGAATCAGGTATTGGACACCTCGTTCCAAAATGGATATGGTGATCGACAAACCAACAGTGGAAACCGCAAGCGACGGGTAAAGTTTCCACGGGACCGTTTTGAAGAGAAGGATTTCGGACCAGGACCGGTCAATTCGACGTCGGGCGTACGCAATCACGAGAACGAAACTGACCAATATCGTTAGGGTCTGCACGTACGAATTGGACGTTAGATCATAGTCGAGTAACGTGCCCGGAATGGCAAGGAGTACCAACAATCCTAACGCGATCAGCAGTAATAAGGCCAACAGCCATACGGACTGCTTCAGATTCGGATACGACATGTAATCCCTCCCCTAATTAAATGATCGGACGAAAGTGCATCCAACGACCGTGCATACAAGCACGGACGGTAGAAATCCGCGTGTTTGCGGCTCTGGCGAACGCCATGCCGCAATCGCATTCGGAACTGTGTACAATTGTCGAGCAATCCTTGTCGAAGTGCAAAATGCGAGCCAAACTTGATCCAACGAATAACTAGATGTATATACGACATTTAATAGAGATCGCGCGGCGACCAGAACGGTAGCGGACGTGTAGCAAATTGCGCCTCAACGACCAATCGAGAATTCCGGTACCCCCGCACGGAAGCACGATATTGGTTCATTCCTGCGGTGTTTTTGGACGCAAGGTGAACGGGCCGTGAGAAAGCGACGTATTCTGCGCCACGTGGCGCACTTTGCAACGATATATGCAACGAGGATTACCGGTGGCACCTGCGCCGGAGACAATATCTTGCCGGGCCGCCCGGGTACCTTAAGGGGGAATGGCTTTAGCGAAAGACCAACAGGAAAGGGTACAAAAAAATCCCGCTTTATCCCCCGCCGTTCAGCAATGAGCACCTTAGCGGCACCCCGATTAAAGGGTGCCGGGCAGTGTCACCACTCACGCAGCTTTTAGGATGCGGGAAGGTCCTACGTATTCGCCGAGGACAAGGGAGCTACCCCTGCCCAAGAATGTCGGCTATTGTATTCGGTAGGCTACCCGACATACGGGTACTGCCCGAGTGGTGACAACCGGAATATAGTTTCAGCTGTTGTGAATGACAAGGGCAAATTTGCGTCTTCAAGGAATCTGCGAGACCAGCGAGGCGCAATGTTGCGTGCCCGGCGGATGCCGGCAAACTGCATTGGTGGCCGGCTGAGGGGAAAACGCGAACCGCCGAACCGAAGTTGCGCCATAATGGCTGATTGGCCGCTGTTGGTGTACCGCGCCGGCCCCAGTCTCCGCTTCGCATCTACTCCTGGTTCTCCTTCACGGTTTCCCAGACCGGATAGCGAATCTCTGCCCGCTGATACTCACTCTGCAGCCACTGACTGAACAGCGTATTGCGGATCTCGTCTGAGACTCCATCGTCAAGGATTGCCGGAAAGTTCCGCTGCAGCATATACAACGCGAAACCGCCCGATGCCTTTTCGGGTCCGAGGACTTCCCCAGGCGTGGCGGCGAACAGGCGTGCCGCAATACCCTTCGGCAACTGCCCGCGTCGAACGCGCCCGACAAACCCACCGGACGGACGGGTGCGTTCATCCTGTGAGTATTCGCGCGCCATTCTGCAAAAATCAGCGCCGTCTTCTCTTGCCTGAAGCCCGATTTCGTCGATCACGTCTCTATCACGGTGGAAAATCCAGCAGACTTCCGCCTCGTCGAAATCCAGCTTGTGCTGCGCGAAGTAGGGTTGGATCCTTCCGTCCACGACCTTGTCGGATAACGCGCGCTCCATCCGTTTCAACTGAGCGTCTTCGGCGACGTCGCCGAGGGTAATGCCTCGTGCCAGGAGCCACGCTTCCGTATCTTCAACCCGTTCCAGGCGATGACGATAGCGCCAATCGTCCACGTCACGCTGGATGTCTTCAGGCACCGTACGGATACCCTCCCGGATTGCAAGCTGGCGCGCCAGTTCTCTGCGCGCGAATTCACCGAAGAAATCGAGTCTGTCGGCGACACCCAGTTGACGCGCGACCTGACTCAGCGACACGCCGGCGCCATTGACCTGTACGAGCGTGATTTCCTGGGACGGAATCGGGTTCCCCCCTTCCGTGCGAGGACTCATTACGAATCCTCCAGCTGAGCCGCCGTCGACTTGACGGCGTCGTAGGTTGCTGACTCGTAGAGCCTCCGCAGAGGACTCAGAAGCATCAGCAGGACCGATTGGCGGTCCGTCATGATCTCCGCGGTGCCCTTCATGCCGAACAGGAGCGGCTTCTCCTGTCCCTTTACGTTCACGGTGGTATCTTCCAATTCGACGACACCCCTGAAAACCGGTCCGACAGTCTCGTCGATGACGGCATCCGGCGAGATTTGTTTGAGCCACCCGCGTTTGATTCCGAAATCCTGGAACGCGAAGGCGTCGTATTTCAGCTTCACGATCTGACCCGGCTTCAGCAAGCCCACGTCCTTGTTCAATACCGTAAGTTCGGCGACGATCGGAGCGGACGCCGGCGCGACCGAAACCAGCGGCTGCCCTTTGCTGATAACCTGTCCGAGCGCATTCACCTCCACCCGCGTTACAATGCCGGATTCCGGCGCCAGTATGAGGTCCGACTCTGCTTCCAGCCGCCGGTCGACGCGTTTGCGCGCCTGCTCCAATCTCAATCGCGCGGTTTCGTACGCGTGTTTCATCTTTGCGGCCTCGCGTCCGTGTGCGATTCGCGTCTCCAGAATCTGACGCTTGAGGTCCTGGACAGCCGTCTCGTTCCTGTAGGTTTCCGACATGCGTCCCGGAAGCGCCGCGAGTGCGCTCAGGTACCGAACACGCGCCTTGTTGATGTCCACCCTGCTGATCAGCTTCCTCTGGAACAGCGTCTTCTGCTGAAGATAGTCTTGCTTCAAATGATCGATTTCGGCCTGCCTGAAGCCGATCTGCGCCTGCAGTTCCGCCTCGGAATTGTCACTTCCGGATCCTTCGTCATCACCCGCGTCGCCCTGGTAATCCTTGAGGGCATTCTGATGCGCGGCCATAAACCGCTGCAGAACGGCCAGTCTCTTTTCGAGCGAAGCGATCGTTTCCCTGTTCAATTCCGACCTCCGGGGCAATACCTGTTTGAAGTCGTATCCGGCCTGTTGATACGCCATTTCCGCCTGTTCCAGTTCTCGAAGGTCTCCCCAGGTTTCCCACGACTTCAGCTTGAACAGCAGCTGGCCCTCTTCGATCCGGTCGCCTTCCCTGACGCCGATGTGCTCGATCTCGCCTCCGCGACGCGCCTGCAACGTCTTCACCTTCCCCAACGGCACCAGTCGAAATGGCGCCGACGCCACAACGTCCACCTTGCCCCGCCACGCCCACACCACCGCGATCCCGACAAACAGAAGAACGACGTAGAGCAGCGCCCGACCCCAGAACGGCCTCAGCGACCCGAAAAACGCCTGCATCTCCTCCGAGGCGTGCTCCCGCGCGGGCGGATGCATCGGCGACGACGCTCCCGAAGACGCCAATTGTCGCGGTTCCGCCATCGGACCGGCTCCTCGTCAGCCCCAGGCTTACGTCACCTGCAACTGCTGGCTGCACATGTGATAGTAAAGACCCCGTCGAAGCATCAGTTCTTCGTGCGTGCCCGTGTCGAGAATGTGGCCCTTTTCCATGACGAGAATCGTGTCCGCATCCCTTACCGTACTCAGACGATGGGCGATGACCAGGGACGTACGGTTTTCCAGGAACAGCGCCAGATTGGATTGGATCGCAGCCTCCGAGTCCGTATCCAGCGCGTTTGTCGCTTCGTCGAAGATCAGTATTCCCGGATCGCGGTACAGGGCGCGCGCGATCGCGACCCGCTGGCGCTGGCCGCCGGACAATCCGATTCCTTGCTCGCCCACCTTCGTCTCGTATCCCAGGGGCATCTCGTTTACGAAGTCGTGGACGCATGCCAATTTCGCGACTTTCAGGAGGCGGTCCATATTCGCGTCCGGTTCTCCGACCGCGATGTTCTCCGCAATGGTGCCGCTGAAGAGAAAGGAGTCCTGCATGACCATGCCCACCTGGCGGCGAAGCCAGTGAGGATCGAAATCGCGCATATCCATCCCGTCCAGCAGCACGCGCCCTTCCGTGGGGTCGAACAGGCGGGGCACGAGCTTGACGAGCGTGGTCTTTCCGGCACCGCTGCGGCCGACGATGGCGACCTTTCGTCCGGGCTTCAGTTCCAGGTCGATGTTGTTCAAAACGTAGGGTTCATCGGTTCCAACGCCGTACCTGAAGAACACGTTTTCGAAAACCAGACGGCCTTCAACCTGCGTCAGTCTCAGGCCGTGTCCCCGCTGGCGCGCACTCTCCATCTTCGAGTCATAGACGTCATTCAGCCTGTCCAGGGCGACCCGGGCCTCCTGAACCTCGGGCCACACGCTGATCAATCCCATAATGGGTCCCATCACGTTGCCGATGAGGGCGTTGAACGCCATCAATTGACCGACGGACAACTCCCCTTCGATCACCAGGGAGGCGCCATACCATAGGATTACCGTGGAACTCAGGAGATTGATCATACTTCCGCCCGCACCGAACAGCATCTCCATTTTCAGCCGTCTGAATCCAATCTGGATTTCCCTGGTAAATTTGCCCTCCCACTGCCATCTCGTTACCCGTTCGACAGCTTCGGATTTCACCACGTCGATCCCGTGCAGCGAATCGATCAGGACGGACGACTGTTCCGCACGGGCGAGAAATGCACGCTGGCTGAAGGACTTCAGAATCGGGGTATAGATCAGCGTCAGCCCTACGGAGAGCGGCACGAAGATCAACATCACGAGCGTCAACTCCCAATTGTAGTAGAACATCAGCCCGAGATAGACGAACAACATGATAAAATCGAGTATCGCCGAAATGGTCGTGTCGGTGAAGAGCCGCTGGATCGTCGCGTTTTCCTTGAATCGCGTGGTCAGATCGCCGGTTCGGCGCAGCGCGAAGAACCGCATGGACAGGCCCAGCAGATGACGGTAGAACCGGGACAACATCGTCAGGCTCAGCCTGGCGCTGATATATCCAATCAGATACGCGCGCAGCGTCGATGTACCCATCTGGAAGAGCGCCACGACCACCATACCCGCCAGCATCAGGTTCAGAAGATCCTCGTCGTGATGCACCAGCACCTGGTCGACGATCGTCTGCGTGAAAACCGGCGAGGCAAGGCCGAAGAGGCTGAGTACCAGGGACGCCAGCAGGACCTCGACCAGAATGCCCGTATAGGGCTTTATCAGAGGGATGAAACGCTTGAAGGACGACTTCGAGGGTTCATTCTCCGCCACCTGATCCGTGTATTCAAGGAGCAAGGCCATGTTGGTCCAGCTCTTCTCGAACTCCTCCCGAGCCAACCTGCGGACGCCAATACCGGGATCCGCGATTCTCACGTCTTTCCTGTTGATCTCATACAAGACCACGAAATGGTTGCCTTCCCAGTGCAGAATCGCCGGCAATTCCGTTCGCATCAGCGCTTCGTAACCCGTGCGCACGCCCCGCGTGACAAATCCAAGCGTCTCCGCCGCTTCTGCCAGCGCCGCCATCGACGTGCCGTCCCGCGACACGTTGCACATGTCCCGCAGCCGGTTCAGCCCGATCGGCATCCTGTAATACTTGCAGATCATCCCCAGACACGCTGCCCCGCAGTCGGACTGATCGTGCTGTTTCAGGAACGGAAAACGAAACGCCGTCGATGTTCTGTGCTGCTCGACAGATGCCCTGGAATTCGGGACATCGTATGGCCCGCCGTTCGCCGCAACGGCGTTGTTCACCGCCGCCGTTTCCACGTGGTCGTGAATTCCGTCCGATTGAATCTCGCGGGAAATCGACATGTCCGGTCCCGGTTCCCGGTACAATCGCCGGGCCATCTCCCTCAAGGGTGTCAATGCAGGGATTGATTGACTCAGGCTTTCCAGGTCAGGCTTTTCCAAGAGGTAGATAACGCTGTTGACCCGGCTGCGGATCGTCCGTGAGACGCCCACAGTAGAATCCGTCTCTTCGAAAAAATCCCCGGCGTCCAGAGAGTGCGTGCTTCCGTCCTCGAGAATCACGTCCATCTCGCCGCTGCCCACCACGCAGAAACGCCCGCTCGAGTGACCGGATTGCGTGAACAACGCGCCCTCTGCGACCTCCTCTCGCTTCAGACGTTGGAATAACTCCCGCATGCCATCCCCGGAAACGGACCCCTTCAGATACCTCGTGAAGTCCCGGTACGCGATATTCGCAACCCGATCCTGCAGATACGCCTCCAGCTCCGGCTCCCTCTTCAATACATCGAGGAATATATCCCGCGACACCTTCAGCACCACGGAGTCCTCCGCGACTCGCACCGCAGCCCGATGTCCCTGCCCCGTCAACAGCGCGCCCTCGCCAAAGTGGTCGCCGCCATAAAGAAAGCCCACGGTTTCAGGTTGGACGTCCGTATTCCGTTTGATTACTCGCAGCCGGCCCGATTTTACCATGTATAACGCATCGCCAGGCGCCCCTTGTACAATTACAACTTCCCCAAAGCGAAACCTTATGGATTCCGCCTGAATCGACGACTGAGAAAAGTGGGTGACGACGTCCATAGTTCCTTTCCCGAAATGGAAGGATTATTGGCGTTTCCGGATGTAGATCGATTTCCAACCGAGGGCGATTCGCCGGTTTCCAGGGATCCTTCCTGCGGGGGACCCGGAATTTTCCGGCTCCGAGGGGCAGCCCTCTACACGGCGCTCAGAATTCAATCATCATTGCCGTTCCTGTAGTCCGTGGATTCTTTCCGGTATATACTATATTTAATATTTATACATACTATAAATAATATGTTTATGTACATTGCCGACCGATCGCAAGGCCTGAGGACCCACTTACCGATGTGACGTGATTGGGGCTAAGATCAACCGGCCAGACCCTACAATGCATCCAACCGGGGTTCTACTTGCGGTTCCTGGGCCTCGGAAATGTGATGCGTCTGTTTCGAAATCCGGTAAAACCACCACAGTCCAAGCGCAGCCAACGCTATCCCGGATGCAGTCCACCACCACGGATTGAATGCAACTTCGTTTATGTCGCCTGAAATGTCCAGATGACGCGTGTAAAAATGCAGTATGGTCACGGCGATGAGGTTGTTCAGAGCGTGCCCAAACAACGCGGGCAACAGTGACCCGGTACGGATTACCCACCAGGCCCAGACCACGCCCGATATGACAATCGGCACAAGTCGCCAGAGGTCGAAATGCATCGCACCAAACAGAACCGACGTCCAGACAACGGCGGAGACTCTTGTATAGTGCGCCAGAAGGCCGCTCAGGAAGATGCCCCTGAAGAGCAATTCTTCGCTCAGAGGTGCGACGACCACCGCCCCGAACAAGGCCGACGGAAACGACGTTCTTCTCAAGATCTCCGATCGATAGATCTCCTGCATCCACTCAGGCACAGGAACGACGCGAATCACCACTTTCATCAATTCAGTATCAAGCAACCCCAGGCCGACTACCGAAATTGCAACGCAGGGCCATACCCGCAAATCAAAATCCGTGTTGAAGAGACGCCGAACGTAATCCCAGTCGAGGTCGGTGCGACGGGACACGTAACCCAGAATTACAGCGAAGCTCAACAATGACAGGATTCCCAATACGAAATCGTCCTCGAACTGCCAGCCCGCAATCGCCGCAGCCACTGCCAGCATTACGAAAGCGAGCATGAGTAGAAACAGTAGCCAGATCGTCTGGGTCAGGTTTGGATATGCCATAGAGTTCTCGTCAGGATCTGTGGCCGTCATAGATCGATCGCAGTCAGTGCGGTCCAGGAAGACGCGGCGGTACCGCCCTTACGGAACTTCGGCGAATTCACCTATGCATTCTCCCCGCCCCTCAGGAGCCCCGGAACAGCTTCCCCATCACCCTGTCCGCCCAATTCCATTATGGCTTCAATATCCTGTAGGACACGGCGATCAGTCCTCCGGCCAAACCACCACTGATGCCGTGAAGTCCGCGTCGACTCCACTCTGGAAAGGCATTTTCAAATAGTGGAATCAATTGAGGCGCTACGAAAATCGTCCAACATATGAGTAATAGGACGGAGCCGAACAAACTGCCCTGCCGCGTGTCGGAAAAGAAATACCTGCGGTTCATTCGGGATCTCCCGTTCTGCGGCTTTTCGTCACCTTGTACATCGGAGGTATGGTAGAGCGTCGGGAACGATCAACACCCAGGAACGTGAGCTCGCATTCGAACTTCTAGCGTGCGGGTGTCTCCCCTGCGGGAAATATGGTGAAACCCACTTCTGACAAATGGTCCTGAATCCAACTGTCGTTGTCATACCTGCGAGCCTTGAAAAAAACCATCACATCCCCCGCGCCCCCGGCAAACGTGGCGCATAGTAGCAAGACCGACCAGATCGCCGGATCAAACGACAAAATTAAAACCGCGGCAGGTGTTGTTGCAATTAAGGGCAAGAGCGCGACTGCACGGTATGCGCTCAGTGTCATCAGTTGGTCAGCGTGGCAGTAGAAGGCCATTAATCGCACGTTGATTCCAAAGTGCAGCGATCTGAATGGAACTTTTCCCCACGCCATCGCGGCAATTCCGTGAAGCGCTTCGTGAATCACAAACAAGGCGATTAATCCTCCAATCAGTTTCCATAGATCGACCAGAGAAAATCGCAGTTCTATTGCCCACGGAAGCAAGGCATCCAAACCGATGGCAGACATTCCCGTAATCCAGAACATCAAAAAGCATAAACTGTGCATCTCTTGTTTTTCAAGAATCACTTCGGTGACGTTAGAATCCTGGCCTGGTTGAATTTCGCAGGGGCTCGACTCAAGCAACCCGCGGACCGCGCTCACCATTACCGCTGCAGTTTCATAGAGCTTTTTTCGCAAGATTATAAACAAGACTGCCTGGCTCACCAGGACCGCTGTCATGATGGCAAGATTAATTTGAATGACGTATCTGAGAATCAGCAAAGCAGGCAAAACGGAAAACAGCGTGTACGATATGGCCGCGAAGACCCAACCCCTCCGCGATCGTGTGTGGATGATGTCCTTCATCCGGGACCTCCAGTGTTGTGTCTATTGGTCTTTGTGGGATAGGAGCGAATAAATCGCACCTATCCCACGCACGAAACCTAACGGCGTCCAGGTGGCCTTGTGTTGCACGTACAGCTATTGCACCCGTTGTTTGGCGCAATCTCAGCGAGAACCACTCCAACAGCGATAGCAGTAACTGCACCCGCTACATACGGCGCAGCGGCTTTTGCAGCCAAGATGACGAATGGTAAAATCACGATTCCGCCCTGTGTGTCTTTCATTTGTCCACTTTCGAGCAATTCTTCCTGCCGCTGCAGTGGGTTGCAGGCTACAGGCATATGGCCAGCATTTGTCACCACCGGATTAACCAATGCATGAGTCATGATGTCCTCCTGAAGGGTAAAATGGATTGTCCGCTTTTCAATGTCATGGTGTATTTTTCGATCCACCACTGGGTTGGCTTTAGGACACATTCAAGCGTCAAGAAACCTGGTTTGAACCCTCAACACGACTTTGGGACCACGCTGGGGACACCTTAATCTACCGTTAATTGAAGGCGGGCTCTTGGATTTCACCCTCATCCCCAATGTAATCCACTCTTCCAATTTTTCACGTCAATTGTTAACCGCTTTACAACGTGCAGGCGGGCACCAATGGTTCCCTAACGAAGAGTCCCCGTGCATCTCCAGCGGACCCGTAGACATACAAATGGTCAAGTGACGCTTCCGCGTACGATGCCATTTGGTCCCTACAGTGTACCAGACGGGACGTCTGGCTCCGGCAATGTTACGCCGAATATTTCTGCGACCAGGTTTCTAATGAGGCGCCCAAGCCCGGCGTCTCCACCGGAGATCTGCGCGGTCTGCGCGGCGGTCAAGACCTCCGTCTGAACAGGCAGCGTCGTCGGATTCTTCAGCGTGCCTAACGTGCTTGTTTCGAATCGTCTCTTCATGTCAATCACCTCCTTTCGTAGACATCCCGGCGACAACCGAACGATGCCGTTTCCTGACAAACCGTATGCTGCTGTGCATCGCCGAAATATCTTGATTTACAAAGGGTTATGAGTGCCCTTTCGCGTTTCCTGGCACTCCCCCATTGGCACTGCTTCGACTGTGAATCAACGGAGACGTCGCGTGACCCTGTACGCTTGCATCCCGTGCCTCCGTCGACGCATTGGACTCGCAATGATTGTGCCACTCTTGATGCCGCGGGACCTAACTGTCTGGTATGCAAAAGAGAAAAAATCGCCAGCCTCCCTGCAGGCCGACGGTCGACGTCCTGTAGCTGAACGATGTGTTCCATTTCGCGTCACCCGGATGAAACCATGTTGCATTTTGCACCGCTCGAAACCGGAGACGGAACGTCACCACACGAAAAAACACCGCTGGCAATAGCCACCGGTGTTTGTCTCCACAAAAACGGTCGGATGTATGAATTCAGCGCGCGTTCGACGGGCAGTCGTCAGATGTCTGTGAAGTCGTCGAGAAACCCAGCGGGGTACGACCTGCCACGTTCGACATCCCGTAACTGTTGCCGAGGAGGGCGGATATCGTTAAACTTGGAGACACCATCGCTGCGTACGCCGTGGTACGCACGCTTTTTGAATCTCTTCGAACGCCAGGGTTCTCAGGCGCGTTCCGTACCGTATCTGTTCACCACCCGCATCCCATCGAATTCCATGCGTCTATTCGGAAAATTACTCTCTCCGACATTCGTAAAATTCGCGCTCACGGGCCTTGGCGGCGTGGTTGTGAATCTCGGTTCGTTTCAACTGATGCTCACGTCCGGCGTGCATGCGCTGCTGGCGTCGCCGATCGCGATCGAACTGTCGATCATCTCCAATTTTCTGCTCAACAACTACTGGACGTTCGGCAGTCGCGAACTGGCCGGAAAAAGGCGGATTCGCGGGCTGAAGTATCATCTTGTATCGCTCGTGTCGCTAATGTTGAGTTACGGCACGTTCGTCCTGCTTTCCGTACTCTTCCATGATGTGCCGCTGGTGATCCTGCAGGGATGCGCGATCGCCCCCGCCGGCGTGCTGAACTATTCCGTCAATTCACTCTGGACATTTCGCGAGGCGCCTGCCGAGGCTGCGGATGACGTCCAGGACGTTACTGGATAACGAGATACCCGGATCGCCTCGTCACGCGCCGTGACAATTCCCGCTCTTCTTGCCCCTTCCCGTCAGTTATTCAAGCAATGTAGTGAGTTGCAGGTGCGGGAGTCTGCCGACCGAAGGATGATCGAGCGCGGTTGAGTTGTAGTCCGAATCGTCGAGAATGCGGGGATGGCTCGGGAGGCAGCATGTGGCTGTTTTTCTCGCGGCAATCCCTTGACACGGGCGGAGAGCGTGGGTATTGTCAAGACGTAAGCGATAGACCGACGAACTGGCGTCGCTGATTCAAGAATTCATTGGTGCATGCTGCGAGGGCTTAGCGCCAGTCATCACGTCGAGGTCCAGACAATGAAAAATGTCGATATAGCGGTGTCCGGCGCGGATGGAAGCCTGCAACTCGTCGTGGAAATCAAGAAGGCGCCTGTCTCTTCTGCGGAGTGGGCCACACTTATGCGGCGAAATCTGCTGGCCCATGCATTCTTGCCGCCGGTTCCATACTTCCTCCTTGTCCTCCCCGACTACCTTTATCTTTGGACGGCGGCATCTACGGCAGATAATCTGGCAAGACCTGACTACAAGATTGACGCCACTGAAATTTTCGCACCATATCTCAAATCAAACCTATCCCTTGATGATCTAAGCCGGTACGGTCTCGAATTGATTACGATTTCCTGGCTGGGAGATCTGCTTGATATTGACGCGCGTAATGGCTCGGTAGACGGAAATTCCCAGTGGCTTTTTGACTCGGGGTTGTCGGAAGCTATCTCAAACGGTTCGATTGAACTCGAAGAAACAACATGATTGTGTATCTGGAGTCAAATTTCGTTCTTGAACTTGCTTTTCTCCAGGCCGAGCATGACGAGTGCTCGGCACTTTTACGCCTCGCTGAAGTTGGTAAGATTAGCCTGATTTTGCCTGCCTTCAGCATTGGGGAGCCTTATGAAACGTGGGTACGCCGCACGAAGCGAAGACGACAGATCCACGAGGACCTCACAACGGCCATTCGAGAACTCTCGCGTTCAAGTCCATACGAAGCGGCATCCGAACGTTTCCACGAACTCACCAGCATATTGATCCGTAGCGGAGAAGAGGAAAAGCGCAGGCTGGACGAAACGCTGGAAGGAATTTTGCAGACCGTTGAAGTCATACCGGTAGGATTAAACGTCATGAGCGCCGCGATAAGTCTTCAAGAAAAGCTCAACCTTTCCCCGCAAGATTCGATTGTGTATGCTTCGGTTCTTGACCATCTGAATGCAAAATCCCGGGAGCGATGCTGTTTCATAACCAGGAATTCCAGGGATTTCGCCAATCCGCATATCGAACACGAACTGAGTTCACGTGATTGCCTGCTGCTGACAAAATTCGCCGATGGCATGGGATATGTCCGGCGTCATTTGCAGTAATTGCCGTTTCACCACTGAATCGGAAGCTGGTCCGACACCGGAAGATAAGGCACAGCGCTTTCTCACGGGTGAATCCCATCCAAATCCGGCAGGAGCCGAACGCTCTCCTGTTCGTTGGGGTCGGTGCGGGCGATGACGGCGATGCAGGGTTCGGTGTCGCTGGCGTTGTACGGAAGGTGGGGGACGCCCGGCGGGATGTAGACGAAATCGCCGCTGTCGACACGCACGTGCTCCTCCAGGTTCTCACCGTACCACATTCCCGACTTGCCGCTGATGACGTAGACGGCGCTCTCGTGACCTTCGTGCAGGTGGGGCCGGGAGCGTTCGCCCGGAGGGATGGTCAGCAGGTGCATGCTGAGTCCCCGAGCGCCGGTGTTTTCGGCCGTGACACCCTTACGATAGGTAAATGCCTGCTTGCCGGTGAAGACGTCCTGCGAGCGAATCAGCTTGCACGTCCAAGCGGTTGGCGACGGCATAATCGATCCCTCCCGGAGTTGACGACATTGTTGAACAGGTGACCCGCGGGATTCGCGTTTTCGCGGGCATTATTTCTTCACGGCCCGACAACAGAAGACCGGCCAGTAGAACTCGAAATCATCGTCATCCGATCGACGTATCCCGAACGCGCTAATGACCTCGCGCGGCGCGGCGGCGAAGTCTCGATACAATCTCTCCAGCGCCTCCGCAGGCGTCCCCGACCTCTCAACCCACTCCCGAAACGTCATGTCCACCCGCGTGTCCGAGAATTGGGTTATTTCGAACCCGACGTCGTTCAAGTACCTGCGCCATGCAGCCGGCGTCGGCGCCGTCATATGCGTCGAATCCCGTTCCACTTCCACGCGATGATGCCACGCCGCGACATCCGGGTCTTCCGACGTCGTCGTGTCGCACAGAAGAAAAACGCCCCCCGGTCTCAACACGCGGTGGACTTCTGAAAGAAACTTGCCGATGCCTCGGAAATGGTGCGGAGCGGTCCTGCAGGTGACCAGGTCGATCGATGCGTCCGGATACGATATATCACACGCATCGACAATTTCGAAGCGTACGTTCGCAATGCCTCGCTCATCGGCGATTTTGCGGGCCTGGTCCAGCATCCCCTGCGCGATGTCCGATGCCACGATCATGTCGCAGAAACCGGCAACCGCGAATGCCGTGAAGCCGGGACCCGTCGCGATATCCAGACCCAGGGCGTAGCGTTCGAGGGACGCCCAGGCCGCGAGGATGCGCAAACTCTCTCCTGACGAGTGCGCTTCGCTCACGGCGTATCTGGCCGCCTGGCGATTGAACTGCTCTCCGGCTGAGATCAAATTCATCCCCGAAGTTGCAACTTCGTCCTCAAGTCGATCGCCGATAGTCCGGCACGGTCACCGCGGCGACGCCGGTCATGCGCGAAAACAAAGCGTACCGACGCGCTACCGCACGGGATCGGCGTACCATCCGGCCCAGACTCGTTTCCATCGGCGGAACAACGTGATGAAGAGCGGGTTCGTCCAGACGATGATCTTCCAGACCGGCCACTTGTCAAAGCGTCGGCAGGAAGGTTTTACCCGGAGTTCTCTGACAATCGTGACCGTCCGGTCGGTTGACCTTGCCAGCCTGTTCAGCGTCCAGTAGAAGTCAACGTCCTCGCCCATCCAGACGCTCTCGTCGTAGCCGCCTGTCTGCTCGAAAGTGCTCCTGCGACAGAATTGCGCGGCCCCTTGAACCATTCCCGTAACACGACCAAAGAGCCGCCAGGCGCCAAGATAGAGCCGTACGGCGAGGCGTCGAGGTCGATAGTCTACGTCCACGCCGCCTCCGATGCACTGCGGATCGTCCATCGCCACGTGTATGGTATGGAGCAGATCGTTCGGAACGATGACGTCCGCGTCGATAAAGATGACCACATCCCCTGTGGCGTGACGCGCTCCCGTGTTGCGCGCGCGGGAGATGCCTTGCACCGGCTCGAAAACAACCGTCACCCCGCTGGCACGTGCAATGTCGGCGGTTCCATCCACGCTGTTGTTGTCCACGACGATCGTCTCGACGTACGCGTTTGACCCCGCGGTCAGCTGCTCGGCCGCGGCACGGATCGAGTCCAGAGTCGCGGCGAGATATGCCTCCTCATTGAAGGCGGGGACGATGACCGAGAACTGAAGACTGGAATCCGTTGGACCATTGTCGATCGTCATTTCTCCGTAGATGTGACGCGGTCCCTCCAGACGATTGACGCCTGTATACTCTCAAGATCCCCCAAGGACCTTACGCAACCGCTCGCCGACGACCCCGATGTCCTCGTCCGTCAACGTGGGCACCGACACGTGGAGCGCATCCGCGGAATCCCCCAGCACGATGCTCGGCCGGCCCTCCTTGAGTTCGGCCAGGACCTGCGAAAGAGATTTTCCCAGGGCCTTCTCCTCGAACCGGATCAGCAGCCCGCTGCCGAGACCTCGTTTTTCCGTCACGTGTTCGATTTGGATCTGTGGAATTCCCTCCAGTAGACGGAAGAGTTCGTCGGCCTTGCGTCGGTGATCGGCGAAGCGCGCTTCGTGGTCCATTTCAAACCATTCCTTCAATGCGGCCGTTACGGCAATCACTTCCTGGCGGTCCACCTTCAGGGGACGGCCCACCGTGCGCCGTTCCTCGGTTTCGAATCCGATGAAACCCTGCACGAAAGCCGCGTCCACCAGGTCTTTCCGACCGCACATGATCCCCGTGGAGTTGCACGCGCCGAAATATTTCGCGCCGTACCCCACCACGTCCGCGCCCATCCGGGGGTACCGGCACATGACGTCAAGTGGGAACACCTGCGAAGCCGCGTCCACGATCACCGCAACGCCCTGTTCCCTCGCAATGGCAATGGCGTCTACCAGGGGTACGACGCCCGGCCCGCCGCCCGGGGCGACGTAGAGCAGGCCGGCCGTGCGATCGGTCATCGCCGCTTGCAGCTGGCTCGCCGTCGTACCAACCCCGTCTCCCACCTCCACCAGCTTTCCGCCGTAAACCGTCACGCAGCGCTCGTACTTGTACCGCTGCCTCGACTGAATCAGAAACTCGTCACGCATCCCGGTTGTGTCCGGCAGTTGTTCCATCCTGCCGCGGTCGCTTCCAGTCATGCACGCGGCCGATCCCAGCGCGAGCACGGACGCGCATCCGGGGGTGACCAGCGCCGCCTCCGCCCCCAGCGTCCCGGCGATCGCTTCGCCCGACCGCTTCAGCAGTTCCTTCATATCCACGAAATACCGGTTCGCATCCCGCATCGCCCGGAGTACGCCGGGAGACAGGCGCGAACCGCCCAGAACCGTCTGGCTTCCCATACCGTTGATCACGGGGTTCACACCCAGATCTTCGTAGATCCGGCGTCCACTCTTGCTGTCCATACGCACCTCATAACGGGGAAATGATCCGGGCGGCAACTGACATTCCTGCGGCTCACAACGCCGCTGACGACGCCGACAAGATAGCCCTCATGAATATGCCGATCAATGCCTTTTTGTCCTTATGCGCAAAAAGAGGGGCGACCACAAGGGCCGCCCCTGCGAATAATCATAAATCGTCGGGATGGGTCTGCAAAGCCGGACTGCCGATTCAGTAGATTCAACAGTCAGTCTCAGAAAAACCCGTCTGACGTTTACTCTTCCCCGGTCACGTGTCGACCGGTTGACGTTGAGGTCATTCAATTGCCTTGCCGAAACCTGGAACACCGGATTCGAAGAGATACGCAAGTTTCGCAAACACGGCCCGGGTACCCGGCCTGCCATCCACGAATACAAAGTATATATGGCTTTCCGGCGTGAATTCGTAATCGAAGATGGCATTGAAACTGAGGAACGTTTCATCCCGTAACCGTTCATCAACCCGTTCAACATAAATGCGCCAGCCGACCCTTCGAGTCAGTTGGTAGTTGCCGCTTAGCCGGAATACAAACGTGTTGCGAATCGCATCCCATGAAAGATAGCCAAGCGTGACATCCAAATTCGTTTTTTCCAAGAGGTTGAGACCTGCGGAGAAACTGGAATATCGGCTGATTTCCCCTCGGCGAAGCCCGATTCGACCAAATGCGCTCAGGTGCCACCGCCGTGCCGTATAATTCATCTCTGAGCCAAGAAACCTGGTATCGAAGAGTTCACCGACTTCGCGCAATGCGCCGAATCCACCGAACGTCGCGAAGTCAATCCGGCCGATTTCGACATTGAACCTGAACTCGTTACGCCGTTCCCTCAACAGCTGCTGTGCATTGGTTTGGTACATGTGGTACATTTCAGCCGTCAGTGACCGCACGAGACGGGTCTCCGGCAGTCCGTAACTGTATCTTGCCCGGGCACGCTTGCGATGGAATGCGTCATCTTCAAGTCCGATCTCGTTGGGACGAAAGCCGTCTTGGATTTCTTCAATCCCAATTTGCGCCATCCAACCTTCATGGACCCACGTCACGGCCTGATGGTACGCGCTATGTGTTTGACCGCCAATGGAATTGACGGC
Organism: Gemmatimonadota bacterium; assembly: GCA_028874335.1. Taxonomy (GTDB): domain Bacteria; phylum Latescibacterota; class UBA2968; order UBA2968; genus JAAXHE01. The sequence goes on from JAPPJY010000009.1 coordinate 95,331, forward strand.
AAATTGGGACGTTGCAGTCAAGTCTCGACCAAATCCGAATCGACCGTTGAGAGACAGAAGCATCACGTCTCTGTCTTCCTGGTGTTTCTGAACGCCCATGAACCCGACGACTGTACGCTCGCCAATGTCATAGTTAACACGACCGGCCAGAAGATTCGCCTGCTTTTTGCTATCCCCATCGTATCGGTCTATCAACTTTCCGTACGTGTTGATCACGGCGAAATTCGCTGCGCGAAATCTGCCGGCTACTTTCGTGCCTATGTCGATTTCCTGAACGCGGCGGGTATAGTACAGGTTCAGGGGCAACTTGAATAGTTCGGCGCCCTCCCGGAAGAATGGCCTTCGTTCCGGCAGTGACAGCTCCCGGTCGCTGACAATGTTGATTCGTGTCGGGTCACTTTCCAACTGAGAAAAGTCGGGGTTGAACGTCACATTCGAGGTAAGGTGCGTCGAGACCGGTACAATAAAGTCCAGGCCCCCGTCGAGATCATCCTGACGGTCATCTATCGCACGATAAGTGGCGTAGGGAAGAATCCCGATTTTCGGTTCAATTCGCATCTTCCCAAGATTCAATCCGGTCAGATCGCCGAACTCGGAGACACGGCCGAAAAATGCAGAAGGCGCCCAGGAATAGGATTGACCGTTTATCGGATGCGTCCTCCAGAAGTTGACTCCCCACGTCGTATTGTGCGGATCAAACCGGAGCACTCGAAACGGGATCGAGAATTCGGCGGACCATCCGTGGCGATGTTTTCTTACCTTTGACTCCCATACTGCATCCCAACTCATGTCGAAAACACTCTCATTGCTTATCCGTTCGTCCATCTGTGTGCCAAGTGTATTTGTTGCAAAGGCGTAACAGTTACGACGGTCTCGATAGGTATCCAGCATCACTTCTACGCAGTCATTGTGCCAGATACGGGAATCGCGTCGAGTCATCGTTTCCCGCAGATTCGCCATATCCGGTTCTTCACAGTATATGCCTATATAGAGCGCCTCTTCGTCGTACAATATCCTGACTTCCGTTTTCAGACGGGACGGGTGAATGCTTCCCTCCTTTATTCGGAAAAAACCGGTCGCAGCCCGCGCTTGTTGCCAGACGGCGTCGGAAAGCTCGCCATCGATTACCGGTGCGGTTTTCACCCTGACGGCTTGAGCGACCCGGGTCCGGTCCTGACCATCGGCGCCCAATGGCACTGGCATCAGCAACGTCGCGACGACGCTGCAAATGTGTAATCGCTTTTTCATCGTGAGATACGATTCAATCGCATTATCCTCCCAATGGATAACCGTAGACGATTCATATCGGCCGATCCTCCGCACTTACACCCTTCAGGATGCACTCCGGGAGGCGCTTCAGAAGGCACAAAAAAAAGACGGCCACAAGGGTCGCGCCCTGCGCTTGACAGGTATCGCAGAAGGTACATGGGCGAACTCCCGGAGGTGACGACGTCAATCCGATAAGGCATGAAAAACGGGGATCCCATTCCCGATGCGCTCGGCGGTATCCCCTGGTATTTCCCGGCTTCGATTTCCGGATTGCTACAACCGCGGCCGGCTTCCCGTCCCGTACCCCACGAGTTCCACGTATCCCTGCCCAATCCGCTTCCTTTCAGGGTCGGTAATTTCCACCGCGCCCTCCCAATAGAACATCGATTTGATCAACGCGCTGCGGTTTTCCTGGTCCGCCATCACCGGTCGGATCGACATCCGCAGGTCCTCGGCGGGCAGCGCGATCTCCCAGCGCGATGGATACACGGCATCCGTCTCCGGACTTTCCCAGGTCTGCGTCGCACGAATGGAAAACGCTTCGGGCGCCAGATAGCGGGTTTGCCCTGCGGCCGAGACGATCGTTCCGTGCGCAAAGTCCGCGGCGCCCGTGGTATCCCGCAGCACGTACAGCATCACCTCACGGCCGTCGTCGAGCTGCAGGCTGAACCAGTCCCACCCCACCTGGTGGGCTTCGAGCTGGTTGGACCCGAACTCCTTGTCCATCCAGCTCTCGCCCGTTACCGCCAGCCGCTCGCCGTTCAGCATGATCTCGCCCGTTGTCGCAAGCCGCGTAAAACTGTAATACTGGCTGGCCGCGGCCTCCGTGTTCCCTTTTCTGCTGAATCCGTTCGGCCCCTGGAAGATCATCTCTTTTTCGGGCCGGGTCGACAGCGTGAATCCCATGCGCTGCCGGCTGTCGGCCATCGCAAAATCGAACCCGGAGTTGCTCCATCGCAGCGTCCACAGCGCATCGGTACCCGCCGGGGCCCGGCTCCACGCGATCAGCGTATCGGGGTACTCGCCAAACCCGCCGAGCATGGGTGTGATCCGGTAGATCACCTCGCTGAAGTGATGGCGTTGCGACTCACGGTCGCCGATGGCCGCGTGGCCCATGATCAGATTGCCAGTGGCCCATTCCGAATCCAGCGCGGGGCGCCGCGGCAACATGCCGACCCTGAAAAACGTGAACTGGTACCCGAAGCGGCGCCCGTCCTCCGATGACAGATGCCCCGTAAAATACCACCACTCCGTTTTGTACCCGTCACGCGCCCAGTGGTCGCTGGGAAAGGACCAGGGATAGTCCGGTCGTGCGGCCTTCCACTCCCCGGCGTGGGCCCAGGGGGCGATCGCGAGCAGGCAAAAAGCGAGCGCAACCCTCATTCTGTCAATCCAGCAACGGGCGCGCTCCGTATTCGCATTCGAATTCACGATTCTTCGATCCGCCTAACGAAATACCGAGCTGAACCTTCTCTTTACGCGAGGCTTCGGTTCAGGCTTCATTTCAGGAGTCGTATCTTCAATCGGTTCGGGTGTCGGTTGAACAACGGGTGCTCCCAGATTCGTACGGACGACGACGGTGCCCGCGACAAAGTCGTGGATAGCCCGGCGTCTGGCGTTGGTGAGCATCGTGATGACCTCGGCCAACAACCAGACAACGACAACCAGAAAAGCCCACGCGCCGCCGGTTGAGAATTCGCCTGACGGCCACGGTTCATTCTTCATCTTTGAAATTGCCAGTTCGTAGGCGTCGATCGCGATTGCGGGAACCATGATCAGGATCGCGATGCTGTCCCTTAGGAAGGCGTGTCTGAACGATATGGGGCCATTGGTCTTGGCGTCAACAATCAGGACTCGTGTGACCATTTTACCAACGGTTTGCCCATACTTGCCATGCAGGAATATCGTGTAAACCCAATGGATCGCATTGTATATGAGATAAACAGTTACGTGCAACCAGATTGGGGCATCAAGTCGAAGGATGAAATTCAGAAGTATGTACAAGGGCCAAAACACGAGGCCGTCGACAAAACCCGCCAGGAATCTTGGCCAGAACGTCCGGTAACGCTTTTCCGGAGAAATGGACCTGTTTTCGTATCGCCACAACGCGATCAACGATGGGACCAGAAAGACGATCAAGAGCGTCGAGTCCATTTCGGTCATCCGGATCCTCCTGACACCAGCCCCGCGAAGCCCTCGCGCCCCTGGCGGAAGAGCTCCCTGACGTCTTCGCGTTGCCGGTCCGTGTTGTAACGGCCCCAGGTTCCGATCCATTTCAGCGAGTCGTCGATTCCGTTCAGGAAATACTGCGCGGACTCCTCTCGTTCGGCGGGGGGACGGCCGCACGAGAAAAAGACCGGGCTGCTGTGGGCGTAGATGGATTGGTCGAAGCTGTCGCGCCCGTCGCCCCAGAGCCGCGCGGCAATCCAACCGTCCCGGTCGACCTCCACGCGGTGGCGGATGGCGCCCTCGCGTTTGCCTTCGACATCGTTCTCCGCGTGAATAACGCGGCCGTTCATTACGATCTCCACACGATGGATGGGGTAGAAGGAATTATAGCTGGATTCGATTTCGAGCGTACCGCTGTTGGGGAGTTGGACCGTGGATCCCATCGGGTGATCGTTGACGGTCAGATCGATGGCGGGCCCATTGGTGATGAAGGTGTTGCCCGCCTTCATGCCGGCGATCCAGCTTTCATAGGAAAACGCGTCGCTGGTGTTGACGTACACGCGGTTGTTGGAGCAGACGAACCAGTCCGTGCCGGTGGATGCGGGCAGGCGGATGCCGCAGTTGAGGAGCTTGTACCAGAGATCGTATTCGGGGTCCATCCAGAAGGGATCGAACAGGTTGAAGGCATCCAGCTTGCCCAGCACCGCCGCAACCGGCGCTTCCATGCCCCGGCCGTTGTGGCACCAGATGACGATACCTCCCTGGTCGCGCGCTTCGTCGCAGCAGAAGCATAGCGGAGGATAGTCCGGGTCGAACTGGGCGGTGAGGATGTGGCCGCGGCTGACCGGCTGGACCAGGTTGCGGATGTTGAGAAACATCACGTGTCCGTACCCGAAACCCCAGGGCGAGTTCTCGCCGTAGTGGCGGTTCTCTTCGCCGATGTCCAGGACGTGATGCGCGGTGGTGAAGTCGTTCATCACGCCGATGGGATATTTGTTGCTGGCGTAGGGGAGTTGCCTTCTGTCCAGGACGCTGACCACGGTCACGTTGTAGCCTTCGACGCTGCAGTCGATAGCCAGTCGGTCGTCCGGACGGGCTTCCTTCTCATCGTAGTGAATGTGGGTATTGCCCGGGTACCAGTTGTTCTCCTGCGGGAAATACCATCGGTTGAGGCTGATCTCGACGTCTTTCGTGCCGTGTTCGGGCATGTCGACGACCGTGCGAAGGGGCTCGTATTCCGTCCCTCGTTCCACCAGGACGTCCGTCCGCCCGCGGCCACCCCGGACCTCGAAGTCCCCGTCGCAGAAGAAGAACGCCGTTCCCGGGCCCCGCTTCAGCACGGCCTCGGGGGGATGCGAAAAACGGCCGTCGGAGGTCAGCACGTGGACCTTGGCGTCGATCCGCTCGCCGGTCGCGCCGTCAACAATATGCCCTCGAAGGATGCCCATATGGAACTCCGGGGTGGGAATTTCATGTCACAAAGGTGTCGATCGTCTTCATCAGCCGGCGAAGAATCCATCCAGGCTCACGTGACACAACCGGCGTCGAACAGAACATGCGCCAACAGAGGGGCGACCGGCCGGTCGCCCCTACAAATGCGATGAAGACGCAGCGAGGGCAGGATACCCTCGATCCGGGGATCTGTCTCCCCGGCCCCTCTTCTGCCCGGCACGCCCGCCTACCTGCCGAACGCTTTTGCAAAAATTAGAAAATCATCGAATGCAATCGCGCCGTCGCCGTCTAAATCATACCCCGCGTCATAACCCTCGTCGTTTTGATTCAGGCCGAAGTTCGCGGCGAACTGCAGGAAGTCGGCGAAGTCAACTGCGCCATTGCCATCGAAGTCCGCACTCGCAGTCTGTGGTGCGATGAATGGCGACATATTCCACAGCATAATCCTGGCGTCGTCGCTCCCACTGGCGAGAAGCTTCCCGTCCGGCGAGAACTGAACGGCACGCACAGGTGCTAAATGCCCTTCCAATTTAACTCTCTCCTGGCCGCTGTCGACGTCCCACAATCTAACTGTATGGTCTTCACTCCCACTGGCGAGAAGCTTCCCGTCCGGCGAGAACGATACGGCATTTACCGCGCCCATATCCCGCCCTAATGTCGCTTTCTGCTGACCCCTAACCACGTCCCACAATCGAATGGTGGCGTCGCTATTCCCGCTCGCGAGAGTACTCCCTTCAGGCGAAAACGTCACGTGCCTGGTCCCCCCGCCATGAGGCAAATGCATTTTCGCTCTTTCCTCACCACTTGTCACGTCCCACAACCGAATATCGGAACCCGCACCGGCGAGAAGCCTCCCGTCCGCCGAGAACGACAAGGACCAGGCAGGCCACATATACCCCTCAAGTGGCGCCTTCTCCTGGCCGCTTGCAACGTCCCACAGCCGAACGTCGGAACTCCCACTGGCGAGAGTACGCCCATCAGGTGAGAACACAACGGAACTAACATGCCATGTATGCGCCGTGAACCTGATCTTCTCCCGACCGCTTTGCACGTCCCACAACCGAACTGTAGCGTCATAACTCCCGCTCGCGAGGGTACTCCCGTCCGGCGAAAACGACACGGATCGGATCCGCCACGCATGCCCCGCGAATCTGGCCGTTTCCCGACCGCTGTCCACGTCCCACAACCGGATCGTACCGTCGATACTCCCGCTGGCCAGGGTTCTCCCGTCCGGCGAAAACGACACGGATAGTACACCACCCGCATGGCCGTGGAGCGTGATGCCGCCGTCGGACGAACTGACGGGGTTATTCTCTTGAGCGAGGCTGTTCTGCACAGACAGAACAAAGAAAAACGGGACGGCAACACCGAATCTGTAGCTTTTCGTCATAGAATTCCCCTTTCTTTGCCAAAAAGGATACAGCCGGGAATACTCTGATTCCTCGTTCACCTGGCCAGCGCGCGAACGACAGCTTCCGGTTGAACACATCGCTCTTTCTGTCTCGCGTGTTAAGCGACTCCGCCTTCAGATCCGCGTTCCGGTCTGTTTTATCTCCCGATCTCCTCCTCCCCCGCTTCTCCCGTCGCCTCCCGGTATTCGGCGATCCATTTTTCGGCGTCTTCCTCGGCATAAGTTCCGATGACCGCGCCGCTGTGTTCCGGTAGTTCGTAGGACGTCGGCTTGCCGACGTGGGGCGTCAACTTTTCCCGCAGGTCATTTGCCGTTTCGTGGTACATCCCCTCCAGAATGGATTCCACCTCCTCCATTGTCAATCCGCCGCCGAAGATCGCCCCGCTCAGGTCCGTCTCTTCGCCGATGGACGCCTTCATGCGCTCCGTGAAGGAATCCGGGTAGTCCACGTGGCTTCTTACACCCTGGAACTGCGCATCGGCGAGGTCCGCACCCTGCAGATTTGCGCCCACAATAAATGCGCTTTGCAGATGCGCGCGGCCCAGCGCCGCGCCGCGCAGCATCGAACGGGCAAGATCCGCGCCCTGCAGGTTCGCCCTGGAAAGGCTCGCGGCGTCGAGCCGGGTCCCGACCAGGTCCGCGCCCTGCAGCCTCGTCCACGAGAGACCGGCCACCTGGAGATGCGCCCACGACAGATCCGCGCCCTGGAGTTGCGCGCCGACCAGGTCCGCGCCCTGCAGCCTCGCCTCCGCAAGATTGGCGCCGCACAGGTACGCGGCACAGAGTGTCGCTCCGTTCAACCAGCATCCCTGCAGGTCGATGCGTAGCCCTTTACAGATCCCGCGAGGGGAGGTGAACAGCAGGTTAAGCAGGCTCTGAACCTCCTCCGAAGGACTCGACCTGTACCTTCTCCGATAGGCGTCCTGTTCCGTGGTGCGGCGGATATGCGAGCAGAGTATGTCCAGCACGGGCTGTCGTAAAGATTCGGTATCCTGTGCGAGGTGGAAGAGTTCGAAGGCGCCGCCCAGGCGAACCGCAGCCGACTCGTGCCCCATGTGTTCGACGCCGTGATGCAGGCGTTGATGCCTCCGTCCCAGTTCGGCGTCGCGGCTCGCGCGCGCCTGCTCCGCTGTGGCCCTGGCCTGCTCAAAAGCGGCGTCGGCCTGCGCTCTGGCGACCTCCTCCATCGCCCTGGCGCGTCTGTAGAACATCAGGGCGTTCAGAGCAACCAGGACACCGGCAGCCCCTATACCCAGGAACTTTAGCGCATCGGCTTTCTGGTTAATACTCAGAGCCGCAGATATGGAATATGCGGCGCCTGGTACGAACAGGAAGCACACGAATGCCCCCAGCGCAAGCACAAGCAGGGCGATCAGAACGGTCTGCAGAACCATGAACGGATTCATTGGTTACCCCCTGTAAAGTGGCGGAGATTGTGTCGTGCTATCGGAAATATCCAGCCACATGATGACGTTGGCAAACAGAATTCGCGGCACATCGCCGTGCTTCACGCCAGCAGGTCGTCCCGGCCCAATTCGGTTGCCGGTGTGCGGCTGGCGCGCGCCGCGGGGTAGAGACTTGCCAGCAGGGCCGCGCCGAGTATGGCGGCCACCTGCTGGAGAACGGGTCCCCAGGGCCAATAGACCTGTATGGTCCATCCGAAATACGCCCGGTTGATCTCAAAAACAAGGACTCCCGCGAGCAGCACGCCCCCCAGAAGTCCGAGCGCCAGGCCCAGCAGTCCGAAACCCATGCCCTGGCCCAGAAATACCAGGAAGACCTGGCTGCGCTTCGCCCCAACCGCGCGATACAACGCCAGTTCGGTTACCTGCTCCCGCACGAGTACGAGAAGCATCAGCATGATGCCGCAAACGGCAATCAGCAGACTCATCCCCTGCAGAATCCGGGTGACCAGAAACGTCTGATCGAAGATCCGGAACACCTCGTCTCTCAGCCGGCGATTGCTGCGAATCTGAAGTGGCGCTTCCGAATACCGCGCTTTCAGACTCTCTATGACCCTATCCCCGTCCCAACCCGGCTTGAGGAATAGCGCCGCGCCGTTGACCGGCCCGGGTCCGAATGTGGTCTCCAGTGTCTTCAGGTCCATGACAACCGCGCCGCCGCCCGTGTGGTAGTCGTAGTACACACCCGCCACGGCAAACCGGACCTCCCCGTCCGGCCCGGAAACCGCGATTTCGTCACCCGTCCACTTATCTACACCACGGGCAAGCGTTTCTCCCACAAGAACCGCGGACTCCTCACGCACCCGTCGGAACGCCTCATCCACGTTCCCGTCGAGCAGCGGAAAACGCACGTCACCCCCTGGAAGCGCCATGTCAACCCCGGCCAGTCCGATCTGACGGTCGCCGGACCATGCGGGGAAGCCGCGGAGGCGGTCCACCATCGCCACGCCCGGATGACTCGCCAGATCCTCGACCAGTTCGTCATCCAGGGTACCCTCGTTTCCGCGCCCGCGCCAGGAAGCGGGCGAAATGTACACATCCGCCCGGACCGACGCGCTGACCCACACCTCCATCGTCCGGCGGAAACTTCCGATCATCAGCGTGATGCCCACCAGCATGCTGACGGCGATGGCCAGAGACGCCACCGCGAGCGACGTCGTCCGGATGCGGACGGCCAGCGCCCTCAGGCTGTAACCGGGCCCGAATCCCCTTACGCGTACCCGGCCGCAAACCTGGCTGATCGTAAACGGCGCGCACAGCGGCAGTCCGATGAGGAGCGCCACGCAAAGCACGAACCCGGCGTGTTTCCATTCCCTTCCCCACGCGAGGTACCAGACGCCGGCCGTCGCAAGAAAACCCATGCCCGCGCAGAAAAGCCGCAATACCTGCGGACCCGTCCGTACCTGAAGCGGAACTGCTGAAAGGAGGACGCGGGTATCCCGCCGACTCATGTCCAGCGCCGGCGCCAGGGCGCCCGCCACGGCGCCGCCCATCCCGATCGCCACGCCCAGTCCGTACAACCACCCTGGCAGCTTAAGTGATGAGATTTCCTCCAGTAGGTAGAGATTGGTGAGCGTCGCGCTCACAACCTCCAGGTTCGCCTCGGCGGCCCAGTACCCCAACGGCAGCCCGAGCAGCACGCCTACGGCCCCCAGAAGCGCCACCTCCCCCAGGATCAGCGCAAGGACCTGCGCCCGTGTGGCGCCAAGCGAGCGCAGAAGTCCCAACTCCGTCCGCCGCCGTATCAACCCCGCCTGGGTGCTGCTGTAAACCAGAAACAACCCGACGAACAGGCTGATCAGGCTCATCGCCGAAAGATTCAGCCTGAATGCCGCAAGCAAACCCTCGGCCTGCTCCGACCGCTGGCCTGGCGTTGCCACGCGCACCCCGGGTCCAAGCCGTTCCTGCAATCGCCTTCGGACGGCGGCGGGGTCCGCGTCCCCGGCCACCCGCACGTCAATCTGATGAAGCTGGCCCTTGCGTCCCAGCAGAGTCTGCGCCTGCGCGATATCCATCACCACCAGTTTCCGGCTGGCTGCCGGGCTCAGCGACTGGAAGTCCACCAGCGCCCCCACGCGCAGGCGAACCCGCCGAACCCCACTGTGTACTTCGAACGTATCGCCCACCGACCAGCCGAATCGCTCAGCCAGTGCCGGCGTGACCGCGCACCAGCCGTCTCCCGCGAGCGCGGCCGGAAGATCCCCGGGGTCGCGCCGCCATGGGATGCGCATGGGCGTGAAAAAGTCAACCCCCAGAACCTCGAGGTAGAACCTCTCCCGGCCCGCCAGCGCCACGTCCGTGCGGTACAACGGCCAGGCCGCCGCCACACCCTCAACCGACAGCACTTCGGGGTACAAATATTCCGGGAACGCCGGCGTTCTTCCCAGCACGCTCAAGTCCGCATCCCCGCTTACCGCCCGTACGGTCCCCTCGAACGCGGCCAGCGCATTGAAATTCACAATCTGAATGGAGAGCACCGAAGCAACGCCCAGCGCCACCCCGAAAACGGTCAGGAAATAGAGGCTGCCCCCCGCGCGAAGATGGGCGCCCAGCGATTTAGCGAAGTATCGGATCAACGGAACGGCCCTGATCTGCCAAAAACAGTCAACATACGATGCGTTCGGCGCCCCGGCCGGTTACGCGGGGGCGCGCGGCGGGGACGGCAGGCTCAGCTCTCCGCTGTGCAACTCCCAAACCTCGTCGGCCAGCGCGGCGAATTCCCGGCTGTGGGTCACGTAGACCAGCGTCGCGCCCTCATGGTCAACCAGTTCCATCATCAGTGCCATCACCCGCCGCCCGTTATCGTCGTCCAGGTTGCCCGTCGGTTCGTCCGCCAGCAGCAAACCGGGCCGGCGCAGCAACGCCCGGCAGATGGCCACCCGCTGCTGCTCGCCGCCTGACAGCTTCTGCACCGGGTCACCCGCGCGGTCGCCAAGTTCCACGCGCTCCAGGAGTTCCATAACCCGGGGGCGGTACGACCGCGGCTTTTCCCCCGCGATCATCGCGGGTAACGCGACGTTGTCCGCCACCGGCAGGTGCGGCATGAGATAGAAGAACTGAAAAATGAGTCCCACCTCGTCGCGGCGCAGTTTCGATCTGGCTTCTTCGGTCAACGCGCTCAGGTCCCGATCGCCCACCTTCACCATCCCTCCGGTGGGAACGTCAATGCCGGCCGCAAGGTGCAGCAGGGTGGACTTCCCGCTCCCGCTGCGTCCAACAACGGCCACCTTCCGGGCAGGCTCAACGACAAACGACACGCCGCGAAGCGCATAACGCATTCCGACGCCCGCATCGTAGGCTTTCGAGACGTTTTCAAACGAGAGGGCGTGTGATGTTTCGAATTCACCGTTCATCGGGACCGCAACGGGGAAAAACGCGAGGAATCGCGGGGACCGGACATTGGAGCGTGCAGATGGATTGAGGTTGCGATCGTGGGTGTTTTCCCGTATCTATTTTCAGCACATGTTGCGATGCGCATAATCTTCCAGGGGTGTCCCTGCGATGTCGTTCATCAAAAAAAAACATACGCTCACAAGCCTGGCGCGGACCTGCGGGTGAGCGGCCAAAGTCAGTCCGGTCGGACTGAAGAAACTTCTGGACGGCCTGCCTCAAAACGCCGATCCGAATCTGATGGTGGGATTTCAGTCCAGCGACGACGCCGGCGTCTACCGAATGGACGATGAGACCGCCCTCGTACTCACGGCGGACTTCATCACGCCTCCTGTGGACGATCCGTACGTTTTCGGACAGATCGGCGCGGCCAACGCCCTCAGCGACGTCTATGCCATGGGCGGACGGCCGATCGCGTGCCTGAACCTGATCGGATTCCCCTCCCGTCGCCTCGGGCCGGAGGTCCTGGCGGGCATCGTCGAGGGCGCACTCAGCAAGATCACGGAGGCCGGCGCCGTACTGGCTGGGGGGCACACGACCGACGATGAAGAACCCAAATTCGGGCTGTCCGTAACTGGAGTCGTACACCCCGAAGAATACTGGCACAACTCGGGCGCACGTCCGGGCGACCTGCTCATCCTGACCAAACCCATCGGTAGCGGCGTACTCTTCAACGCCAACCTCAAGGGATGGGTCTCGGACGCAGCCGTGAAGGAGTGCGTCGACACCACCGCCGCATTGAACAAGACCGCGGCTGACGTCATGGCCGGGTTCGACATCCACGCGGCCACCGACGTGACCGGATTCGGCCTGGCCGGCCATGCCCTCGAAATCGCCAGGGGTTCCGGGCTCACCCTGGAGGTCGCCGCGTCGGACGTCCCCGTCATGTCGGAAGCCCTGGAAATGTACAAGAAGGGCGTGGGTACCGGCGCGAACGCCGCCAACAGGGAACTCATCCGGGACGCGACCCGTTTTGACGCGGTCCTGCCCGATCGACACGACGAGATATTCGTCGATCCCCAAACCAGCGGCGGTCTGCTGGTCTCGGTTCCGCCCGACCAGGGCCGGAGCCTTCTGACCGCGCTCCACGACGCCGGAGAGGGACGGGCGCGTATCATCGGCGCCGCGAAGCCCCTGGACGAGAGTGCACAGATCATCTTTGCATAAGAGTCCTGCCCCGAAAAACCCTCACCAACCGGGAAATCTGTGTCCGGGACAGAACGCTATCGGCCCACCGCGCTTTCCGCCACGCTCAACCCGGGACAGTGCTTCAGCACCATCTCGCCCACCCTGCCTACCGCCTGCTTCACCCCCCAGGTGGGCCGCGGCTGACCGATCGGCGAGAGTTTGATCAACACCCGGTTTCCGGATCGCGCCAGAACCAGGATGCCGAAGTGCTGGGAGAATGCGCCTTCCCTCACCATCGCCTCCACCAGACTGTCCCCGTTCCGGTCCGTGTAGAGGGACACCAGCCTGATCACCACCGTTACGCCGTGATGGTCCGTCCGCCAGGAGCACGCGTCGAATTCGGCCGGCAACCGCGCACGGTCGTACTTCCCTTTCAGCAGCATATTCGGCATCGGTCCAACCTTTTCAATGGCTTTCGCCCTGGCGAAGCCGGATTCGCGCAACCAGACGAAATAGTGGACGGGCGCGCCGCCACACAGGGCCTTGCGTTCATATTTGGTGGGTTTTCTGCCGTGCAAACCGGACACCGACGGAGACTGGTAGCCGGATCGCAGAAGCGGCTGCGCTTCCAGTATCCCTGTAATCCACGACGCATATCCCCCGTGGTCGGTCGCCACGGTCACCGTCCCGCCCGGCGCCAGTCGCTCCGCAAGCACCTGGACGAACGCCGGCTGGATCAGGCGTCTGCCGTGATGGCGCTCCTTCGGCCAGGGATCCGGGAAGTTGATGTAGACTTGTGCGACACTCTCCACCGAAAAGAGGCGTTCCAGCACAAAATCCGCCCCACCGTGGACCACCCGCACGTTCCCGGGTCCGCTTCGATCCAACCGCCTGAACAGCCTCTGTACCGACACCCATGATCGTTCGATCCCAACGAAATTCATCTCCGGATGCGTAAGGGCCCGGTCCACCAGAAACTCGCCCGTGCCGAAGCCGATTTCAACGACCACCGAGCCCGGACGGCCGAAAATCGTGCCCCAATCCGGCGGCCAGTCCACTCGTGTCCAGGGGACCGTGTAATTCAGGATGGCTTCGCTCAGCGGCCTGGCAGCCATGGCGCCGCTCCGGTTGGCAGAAACCCTTCGTTGAATTCATCCTCGCCGGCGGCGCCAGGCAGCCAGTTCTTTTCTCAGAGGCGCCCAATACCGACGGTCCAGCTTACGTTCGCGATCTTCCTCGTCGCGCAATTGAAACTCAGGGAAGATTACAGGCCTGGCCGCCCATCAGCAGCGCTTGGTGTCCTGTCCCAAAAATTCCTCACCATTCGACCGACGATTTATCCCGTCTCGCTACGTTTCCCTCGCTCGCCGACCATACGCAGGTCGCCTGCGCTCGGGTGCCTTGCGAGCCGGGCGCCTCGGCGGTCGAATTCAGGCAACTTATTTTCGGGACAGAACACTGGACTCTGGAACCGAATATCGTGGAAAGGGCTTTGGGTATCGGGCTCTGGTTCAAGGTCTCCTCCAAAGAGCAGGAATATCTCCCAGAGTTTCTGAGACTCGACGAAACGCTCCGCGGGGGAACGAGCGTACCAATCCCTGACTTCACCTTCGTACATTGCGTCGTGTTCCTGTAAATTGACGATGGGCGCAGATGATGTGGCTTCCAACGAGGGACAATCTCGATACCCGCATCGGGGAGCGGGACCGCCGCCCCGTTGAATTTAGGCGATATATGTACCCGAATCAAGGGGCGCGTATCTCGAACGCCGACGCCGAGAAAAACCGTTGACATCGGAATTCCTGCGATGCATGTTTTGTACGACGCGTGGTTACCGGATGGAAGATGAATAAAATCAATTAGATAAGGAATTCATCCGGCTCTGCTGGAGCCTGTCGCCAGCGGGTTCGCGGGGCCGGCGCAGCGGAATTCGAAGGGCAACCGTTATCCGGAGGAGGGTTTGCGATGAACGTATTGATTCTGTCGGGTGCGAATCACGGCTTCGATCAGAGCGCCGGTATGATCCATGGGTTCCTGGACGACCAGCCCGATCTATCCGTGGAACTGAGTACGGACAAGGACCTGCTGGCGAGCGGTATGGACCCTTACGACGTCTGCGTGTTCGGAACCGGGTTCACGTGCACCGTCGAGCGGGAGGATGGTTCGATCGCCCGCGAACCGGATCTGACGCCCGCACAGGAGGACGGGCTCTTCGGGTTCGTCGGCGGCGGCAAGGGGCTGGTGGGTATTCACGGATCGGCATGGTGGATCGGCGGGCGTGCGGCGGACCTCCTGGGCGGGCACGCCAATTGGCACCCGCCCGGGTTGACGTTCAGCGTACGGGTGGAAGACGGGGACCATCCGGTAATGATGGGCATCGAGGATTTCGAGGTGGACGACGAAATCTACATTTCGGCGTACGAGCCTCAACTACGGATTCTCGCTTCGGCGCAATGGCATGGCGGGACGTTTCCCATTGCGTGGGTGAAACCTTATGGGTCGGGCCGGGTCTTCTACACGGCGCTCGGTCACGGCCCCGGGACGTTTGCGAGGCCTCCGGTACAGGTCATGCTCTGCCAGGGCGTGCGATGGGCCGCGGGTTGAACGTCACACGCAGAAGACGACGCTTCGAGAGGTCGAGAGCCCGTCGCGCAGCCGGACTGCGGCCTCGCTCGTTTACCGAAGGCGCCGGTTGTGGCACAGGGTGTCGACTCAAGGAGGGAGTGAAATGCTGGAGTTGAATCTGACGGACAAGGTGGCGCTGGTGACAGGGGGCAGCGAGGGCATCGGAAAAGGGATCGCCCTGAAGTTGGCCGGGGAGGGATGCCGGGTTGCGATGTGCGCGCGGCGGGAGGACGTTTTGGCGGCCGCGGCGGACGCCATCAGATCGGAATCCGGCGCCGAGGTCCTCGCGGTGGCGGCGGACGTCACGCTTGCCGCGGACGTGGAACGGTTCATAAATAACGCAGTGTCCGGATTCGGCGGAATCGATATCCTGGTCAACAACGCCGGCCGTTCCGAAGGCCATCACTTCGAAGATGCACCCGAGTCCGTCTGGCAGGGAGATTTCGACTTGAAGTTCTGGGCCGCGGTCCGCGGTTCACGTCTGGCGGTTCCGCACATGAAGTCGCGTGGCGGGGGCAGCATCGTGAACATCACGCATCCGGGGGGCAAGGCGCCGGGGCCGGGTTCAGTGCCCACGTCGGTGAGCCGCGCGGCGGGGATCGCATTGAGCAAGGCGATGTCGAAGGACCTGGCGCAGCATCGGATTCGCGTCAATACGGTGTGCCTCACGAATATCAGGTCGGCGCAGGCGGAGCGGGCCTGGACGGCCTCCGGCAGCGACATGGATTTCGATGCCTGGTGTGAGAAACTCGGAAAGGACGTGCCGCTGGGCAGGATGGGCGAACCCGCCGAGGTGGCCGATCTGGTCGCGTTTCTGGTGTCCGACCGGGGCGCCTTCATCACCGGCGCCGCGATCAACTTCGACGGCGGGTCGGGTGAAACGGTCTAACCGGTTTATATCGCCAGCTGATGCGCCCGGGTGAAGCAGCGGCGGCGGACAACGTGTACGACGATAATCGAGCCAATAGCGGTGGCGGCAACGATCATCAGCATCACGATGATCTGATACTTGATGGCAGTCATCGGGTCCGAGCCGGCCAGGATCTGACCCGTCATCATCCCGGGCAGGGAAACGAGGCCGACGGTCATCAGGGAGTTGATTGAAGGGATCATACCGGCCTTGACCACGTCGCGAAGAATCGTGGCCGTCGCTTCCTGGTAGGTGGCGCCGAGGCAAAGGGCGAGTTCGATCTGGTCCCGTTGTTTGCGCAGGTCTGAGAAGAGGCGTTCCAGTGCGATCGTGACCGCGTTCATGGAGTTGCCGATAATCATGCCGCCGAGGGGGATGAAGTACTGAGGCGTGTACCAGGGCTTGACCTGAACGATCGCCGCCGTAACCAGGATGGAAACGGTCGTGTAGCTGGCCACCATTGAAATGAACGTTGGGATGAAGTATCGGACCTCTTTTTCCTTTACGCGTCCGCGGATGGCGTGGGCGGCCCAGAAGACCATCCAGACGAAGAGGATGAGAATCAGGTACGGGTTGTTGATCTGGAAGATGTACTTCAGGACGTAGCCAACGAGGAAGAGCTGCGCGAAGGTGCGTACGGTGCCCCACGCGAGGTCCTTTTCCAGGTTGAGACGGAAGACAACCGAGCCGGTGCCCGCGATCAAAACGAAAACGAGACACAGAAGCAGTTGGATGGGAGTGATCTCGATCAGGTTCAAGCGGAGACCTCCTGAAGACCGCCGTCGAGCCGGTATCGCCGGGCCCTGACTCGAACGGGCGTAAAGTCCAGGTGCGTCACCAGCAAGATGCCGATGTTCTGTTCCAGCGCGAGTCGTTCCAGCCATGATTCGACAACGGATCTGGACTCGGGGTCGAGGGCGGAAGTGGGTTCGTCGCACAGGAGAAAACGGGGTTCGGACAGCAGCGTACGGATCAGCGCTATCCGCTGTTTCTGCCCGACGGAGAGTGTTTCCGAGTCGTCTTCGAGATCCACGTCCTGAAGCAGGAAATCGTCCAGGAGGCCTCTGAGCCGGTCTTCGTCCGGCTGTTGCCTTTCTCGTCCGGCTTTGAACGTGAACGACATCGTCAGGTTGGTACGAATGTTGCCGTCGGCCATTGCGGGCGTCTGCTGGACGTAGCCGACCATTCGCCGCAGCACCGTGACGTTGTGGCGGGTCACCGGTTTGCCGTCAAGCAGGATGTCGCCCGAGGAGGGTTCCTGCAGCCGGTTGGGCAGCCTGAGGAAGCTGGATTTGCCGCTTCCCGACGGCCCGTGGATGAGTACGAAATCCCCGCTGTCAACGGTGAGGTCCACGCGTTGAAACAGCGGTTTTTTTGTGCCGTACCGAAGCGAAAGATCTTTGATCTCGAGGCGCATGGCAATCCGTATGATTCGAATGGTTACGCGTTCTCGAAGATTTCGAGTACGTCGATGATGCTCAGACCCGTGTGGTATCCCGGGTCCGCATCCGCGGTGGCGGGAATGACGGGCACGACCTGTCCGGCTTCGTTTCGCGTCTGATAGGCCATCAGATGGAGGTCCGGACGAACGAAGTGCCTTGTGAAGGCGTTGTGGCACGCGCTGAATATGCTCAGAGCGTCTTGCCGCTGTGCCGTGGATGGGGCAATCGAAAAGCAGTACGCGGCGGCGCGCAGCGTTTCAGGAAGGTTCCACCACGGCATGTCGGTATTGGCGGGTGCGCGGGAAATCAGGTCGAACACCTTGCAGATGCCGCCGGGACCGGGTTGGAAGCCTCCCGCGAAGGTATGCGCGAGCAGCGCGGGCATATGGGCTTCGACGTCCGCGATTTCCGTAATTTGTTCGGCATTCGCCAGCGCGTTTTCTCTGACGGCCGAGGCGAATTTCAGCGTCAGGCCGATGAACTCGAGGACGTGGCCCGGATCGGAAAGGATCCTGCCGTCCTCCTCGAAGGGCCGGCCGTCGTCGTCCACCGCTTCCCAGAAGTCGTACTCCCGGAGACGCGGCACCCGCCCGCCCAGATTGACGTAGGTCCGCATTTCGTGTCGAATGAGGCGCAGACCCATCTCCACGCTGTCGGGAATACGGTGTTCGGCCAGCACAGCGGCGGCGCCGATCTGAATCATGTACGCGCCGTGGGGATGGCGTCCCGGTCGGGGACCGGCGGGATTCATCGGATCCAGCGAAATCTGGTCGGTGGTGAACCCGCCTTCGTGAATTGCATCGTCCACCCGGCGGCAGTATTCCATGGCTTCCGCTTCGGCATCCCGCAACTCGAGGTATCTCGCCGCGGCAACCAGGCCCTTGGCGCTGAAGAGGTCGCTGAATCCATAGTGCGATTCCTCCGTGAGCTGCAGCGCCCGGATTCCGCCATCCTCGTCCAGCGTAAACGGGTCTCCTTCAGGGGTCATGAAAAAGGAGACGCGGCCGGCGTTCCGGGCCCGGATTTCAAGCAGCGCCTCGAGTACCTCTGCAGCGATGCGCTCCAGGCGCTGCCGCAGTTCCGGCGCCAGGTTGTGGCGGCGCATCCAGCGGCAGTGCCCTGCCAGGGATTCGAGGCCGCGACCCTGAATCCAGCCGTAGACCGCGTTCGCACCCCTTAAGGGATCGTCCGGCGGGAAGTCCTCTCCGGAGATGAGGTCCAGCTTGGTTTCGATGAAGGGGTAGTCGGGCTCGCGTTCGTACCGATCCGCGATGGCGGCCATCACTGCAAGCAGCATGGCGCGGTAGTCGGGCAGAACGGACATGACGTTGCGGAGGGCAGGACGCTCGGGAAGGAGGTTTCCCCGATACAGGGTTTCAGCCATGGCGGCGGATTCCGGGACGCAACCCGCGAATTCCCATCGTGAAAGTGACACTGTGGGCGACAGATTCCGACTTGTGGCGGGATAACGCTACGCCCAGACGTAGACCTCGCCGTCGTCGCCTGACCAGCCGATGAAGACGGCCAGGACGATTCTGGGGTCTGTTCCCTCGACCGCGGGGACCTCGTGGATGCAGCGGGTGTTGAAGAAGTAGAGATCGCCCGGTTCAAGCTCGACGCGGCACTGTCCGATGTCGTTCAGCCGGGCGTATTCGTGAAAGGCGTTTTCGGCAATGTGCGCCTCGACGTCTTCCGTCCACAGGCACCGGTGCAGGATCGCCTGGGTCGCCGGCCCGGCCTGGGCGGCGTTCTGGAAGCAGACGACGCCGGCGAACTGGTGCTCGAACCGGGAGACTTCGTAGTTGAAGCGTTTCTCGCGCAGCGTGACGTGATCGATGTGCGGCCGGTAGGTGTGGTGGGTGTAGTGGATTCGGAAGATGGCGGGACCGTAGAGACGGCCGTCGGGCTCGCGGGCTGTCACCACCCGTTTGCCGGCGGCGAGGGCGGTGAGGCTGTTATAGATGACGTCGACGGGGTTGTCGAAGCCGTTGAAGAGGTGTTCGAAGAGATCGTGGGTCCGGACGGCGTGCTCGAAAAACCCCCGCTGGTCGTCACCCATGTTTCCCAGGCTGGTGCCGATGTCGATTCGTGTGCGGGTGTCGTCGGATTCCGTGTCCGCGGGGTCCCTCATCAGGCCCCGGTCTATGAATCGACGGATCAGGCCCCTGCAATGGTCGGAATTATAGGACCGCCGCAAAAGGATGGCCGGTATATCCGCCGATGCAAGGGCGTGGAGCGGATTTTCATACCCCGCGTTGACGGTTTTCAGGTCCGGTCCAACCGGCAGCCAGGGATCGGCAGCGGGCATATCGGCTTCCTCTCGTCCTATGCCAGGTCTTTGAATTCGATGTGCAGGTGTTCCCGGTACCCGGTGAGCCGGCGGTAGTCGACTCCTGCGCTGTCGAACATGCGTTTCGAGGCTATGACGGATTCGGTCTCCGCGTATTTGTCCGCCAGGTAGATGACTTCCCGAATGCCGGATTGGATGATCACTTTCGCGCATTCGTTGCACGGAAAGTGCGTAACGTAGATCGTGCAGTTGTAGAGGTTGGTGTCGATCTTGTTCAGGATCGCGTTGAGTTCCGCGTGGCAGATGTACGGATACTTGGTGTCGAGAAAGTCCCCTTCTCTTGCCCACGGGTATTCGTCGTCCGAGCAGCCGATCGGCAGGCCGTTATATCCGATGCCCACGATTTTCTTTTTCTCGTTGATGATACACGCGCCGACGCGGGTGTTGGGGTCCTTGCTCCTCAGGGCGGATAGCAGCGCGACGCCCATGAAATATTCGTCCCACGAGAGATAGTCTTCGCGTTTGTTCATCTTAGACCAGGATTCGTCGGTTTTCGGTGACGTGAGTTCATTTATGTGCAAGCTCCCGTCTTACCACTTTTGGTCTACCGTCTTCCCCATACCCTCGACCCGGGATCGCGTCCAAATGCGGGACGTGCAATGACAATATGCGCTTCAATGACGGAGTCTGCAACCGTTTCTTTGGCTCAGTGTCCTGTCCCGAAAATCCCTCACGATTCGACCGCCGATTCATGTCGCGAATGAAGCGCCTTCCCTTCTTTCGAAGCAGCCCGACGAGACCGTAAAAAACGCGAGGCGCACCATCAAGCGCCTCAAGGAATTCAGGTGGCCGTCAACCGGAAAGGCTGGAATGCGCATCCCCTGATTCAGGACTTTCCCAGACCGTCCGGACCGAACCGCAGCAATCTGAGGCCGGCATATGCTTTGGCCTGTACGCCGCCATCTTCGATCGCCAGTTTGACGTGGTTGAGTCCCTTGTGAAGCATATACACACCGTTCTTGTCGAAAACCCGTTCCAGTCCCGGGAAGACACGCAAGCCGTTACCCTTTGCCGGCAGACAGAGTTCCCGCTCCTCCAGGCGTTCCAGAACCGGCAGCCATGTCCGGATGCCAGTGCTGAGCCAGTCCCCCACCGGCCAGCGGCCCTTTCTTTCACTTCGCGGAAACATCTCGAGTCCGAGACGCGGACGCAAGCCGCGAGCGGAAGCGTCGAAACAGGGTCGGAAGTATGGAAATACGTCACGCCAATCAGCAAGGGCGTCCATCACGTTTCGTACCGAACCCGGCCAACCGGCGCGATCCAGGAAAACCGGCATCTCCTCCGACTTGATTCCGTTGACAATCACCCGCACGGCCCTGAAGGAGCGGCCGGGCATCGCTCCCACGTGATCCAGCCGCCCCCCCGGTGGGAGCGCGCCGACAACCCGGTCCATGACCCGGCGCTCACCGGCGTCATGGTTCCATCCAACCGCATTCGTCAACTCCGCAACCACGTCACCAGGAGAACAGACCTCTGTATCGTCCGGCGACGGGGCGGATCGCACCCCAAGAAACAAACCGGGATCCGGCGATGCTTCCGTCCCGATTCCGGCGATATCGTATTCGAGCATGATATCGTTGAACCTGGCGCTCAAGGCGGATTCGGACGCCGTCTGAGGATCCGCAAACTCTGAGAGGAATCTGCCCAGCGCCGCAGCCGCTGAATCTGGCCGGGCCGTCTTTCCCCGATTGACGAAGTAGCCCGGCAGTCCCGGATGCCCCGGAAGGACGCGGACGGAGAAGTCGGCAACGGGCGCGGGGTCCCCAAGGCCGAACTCGAAGAACACCCTGTTCAACACCGGCCAGCCGGGAAGTTCGACAACCCGGCGCACCAGGCGGTCCCAGCCTTGACCGGCGACGAGTTCCGACGGAATGAAACGGCGCGATTCCGGTGAAATCACCCTGAGGCCCTCCGGCATCGTCAACTCCTTGGCCAAACCGCGTTGTACGCAATCAGGCCGTTCCGTTCTTCTCACTTCGCATCGCACGTACGAAAAAACCGGCGCCGCCTTCGGGCGGCACCGGGAAAATACGTCGTATAACCATGCGGGATTCCTGACCTCGCCTCCTGATGTCTCGGCAAGATTCTTCGAACGATCAGGGACCTCCCAACGGAACGTGGTACTCGTCGTGATGATCGTGACCCCATTCACAATTCTCTGCGCCTGCACCGCCCACAACCGCCGCCAACTCGTCCTCGCTCATCGCCTCCGGTCCGTTTCTCAACGGAAGAACCAGGTGCGCGGTCGTCAGGTTGTCTTCGTGAATTTCAATCGAGAAATTCTCCGGGATCTTCACGCCGAGCTCTTTTTCTATTGAGCCCTTGGGGTTCTCCAGCAGACTGGCACGAAACTGCGCGTCGGAAGACGCTTTGAATACGACGTGGTCCTGCATTTCCTGCATGGTCTTCATCGTGGCCCCCTGGTTTGGAGTGGTGAGAAAAAGTGAATGTTTCGTGATTAAATTTATATATATCGCATTATTTGTGGTTTTTTCGGTCTAATACGGTAAGGAAACATGATCTTTTCGTGATATTTACCACAAGGCAAATATAACGATTTTCCGTCGCATGTCAACCCCGGCGTATGGACCCACGGGAGATTGTCGGGGCATGTCTCTTTACGATTTACGCATTAGCCTCAATCTGAAAAAAACAGCAACGCGGCGACGCGATAAAACCCTCCGAAACGGGGCAATATCGACGTATAGAAGGACGTTTATTCCCTTCGCGTCCAGTGACCTGGTGTATCCTGGTAATCAGCAGTCTAATCGCCTTTATTTACAAGCACATATTCGAATTAACGTCCCCGAAGACTTACGAATCAAGGTTAGTTGACTGAAGCGTCTGACGCCGCGCGAGCGCGGCAAAGACCCCGTTGCGCTCGATGAGCTGCCGAAAGCTGCCCCTCTCCACGATACGCCCGGCGTCCAGCACGAAGATTCTGTCAACGTCGCGGATCGTGCTCAGCCGATGAGCAATGACGACACGGGTCACCCCCAGCCCCTTCAGGGACGATTGTACCACTGCCTGTGCCCGGTTGTCCAGGGCGCTGGTGGCCTCGTCGAAAAGCATAATGCGCGGCTTGCGGGCGAATGCGCGCGCGATCAGCAGACGTTGCTTTTGCCCTGCCGAAAGACCCACGCCGCCTTCCGGTATGATGGTATGCATACCCATCGGC
Organism: Gemmatimonadota bacterium; assembly: GCA_028874335.1. Taxonomy (GTDB): domain Bacteria; phylum Latescibacterota; class UBA2968; order UBA2968; genus JAAXHE01. The sequence continues at coordinate 118,118 of JAPPJY010000009.1, forward strand.
ATCGCCCGTATATCTTCTTCAAGCGCAGCCGCCCTGGCGGCAGCCCACGCCTCTTCATCGTTCAACGGAGACATCCCGGCGATATTCTCGAAGATATTTCCCGCGACAATCTGGCCGTTCTGAAGGACGACGCCCATATGCCTCCGGAGGGCTGTCAGGTCCAGGCTGGACAGGTCGTGCCCGTCCAGAAAAACCGTTCCCGACTCCGGCCGCTCGAAGCCGAGCAACAGGCGGTAGACGGTTGATTTTCCGCAGCCGGAGGGTCCCACGAACGCGACGTAGTCACCCTGCCGGATTCGAAACGAAACGCTGTCGATCGCCTTTGACGCATCCGGACCGTATCGAAAGTTCACGCTCGAGAATTCCAGCTCACCCTTTATGTCCGAAAGCTCGATGCGTCCGTCCGCGGTTTCGGGCGTGGCATTGAAAATCGGTCGTACGCGCTCGAGGAGCGGGATCACGGCGATTGCGGTTGCCGCGGCGGAGGTGAGTGCGATCACTGCGCCGGTGAGCTGGCCGAACGCGGCATTGAAGGAAAGAAAACCCGCCAGGTCGAATGTCGATCCTCTTCCGTCCAGGATGGCGTGCTGCACCGACTCGAAGATGACGATAAGCGCAAGGGGATGGAACATGCCGACAACGACGTATTGCGCCGCGGTCCACTTCAGTGCGGAGAAGGCGGCTCGCTTCTGCCCGGCGAAGCGCCTGGCCCAGCGCGCCAGCGCGAAGGTCTCGGAATTGGCAACCCGAAGCTTGGCAAGGCCGGTTATCAGTTGAAATACGAACCCGTTGATCGCCCCCTGGATGCGAAATACGTCCCGATAATGACGAAGCTGCCCCCTTGCCAGAAACCACGTCGCACCCACCAGGACGAACAGCAATCCACAGACGTACAGGGCGAGCGACCGGCTGTAGTAGAAGAGCAATGCGAGATTGAATACGGAAAAGATGCCGCCCATGGCCGCACCCACGGCCGCGAAGGAGATGATACGCCTGATCTCGCTGATTCCGTTCGCGCGGTTTTCAAGGTCCCCCACCGTGTAGTCGCGAAAAAACGGTGCGCGAAGCGCAATCAGCCTGCTCCAGATGGCGGACTGGAGGCGCTCGTCGACGCGACCCTCGATCCTAAGCAGGGCGATTCCGCGCACAATCTCGAAGACCGCGTTGCCGAAAGCAGCCATTAACAGCGCGATCAGTGCGACAGACCACAGCGAGATTTCCGCCCGGGGAATGATGCGGACGAGCAACTCGCCGGTCAGTATCGGTGTCAGGAGTGACGCCATTCCGCCCAGGATGCCCACCAATAACACCGTACGAAGGTCCCCCCCGCGGCGATGCAGCGAGAATCGAAGTATGGACCCGCCCGACTCGATGCGGTCGGGCAGCGGCGCGTAGAAAGCCAGGCCGCCCGGGGCGATCCCCCCCGCGTTGCCTTCGTTGACCACAAAAGATTCGCTCGTGACCGGATCAATTGCCCGGTACGTACCGCCGTCGTCGGAAAGAAGCGCGAGCGGCCGGCCCGCGCCGTCTTCCCCCGCTTTGAAACCCACCAGGGAAGGGCCGTCCTTCCGCCACCATCCCGGCGCCAGCGAAATCCATCGCGTCCGGATCCCGGACCTGCGGGCAATCCTCTCGACGGCCTCCACGGACGTCTGTGCTTCCCCGGAGGTCGACGGAATCTCCAGCGAGGCCCCGCACGAAGAAGCCACGATTGCTGCCGCCGCTTGAAGCGGCGTTCCGTCGCTGACGGTGGCGGTCGCGTTGTCGCCGGGCCCGGCCAGAACCCTCTCGAATCCGCCGAGGGCCCGCGTAACCGAAGTTCTCCTGATTTCGTGCGCATTGCGGCGTCGGGTCTGCAGGTTACCAACCGATTCAGACTCGGCCAGAATGGCGAATTCCAGGATTCGCGTACCGAAACGCTCAAACGCTTCCCAGAAACGGTCCGTGAGAAGGGCCGTTGGCGTATAGAATGCGGACACCGTCGCGTCGGCGTCGATCTGCAGCCATGTTCGCTCGATGACCGGCACGAGCGGACTGCCCGCAGGCACAGCGAGGGCATCGCGCCCTGCAAGGCGCATCTGCGCATCCGCGCCAACCCAGATGACGTCCAAATGCTGGGCGCTGAGCACGCTGCCGGCTGCATAGGAAACGTCCGGTTCCGCCTCCAGCAACTGTGCGTCCCGGGGCGGCGGCCGGTCCCGAACCACGAATTCCGAGACCCGGGAAATCCATTCGTCGATCCAGCTGGTCGCGGCAAGATCGAACTCGTCCGAAGCGACGCCGTCCCGCTCTCCCCGGACGATGACCCCGTCGAGAGATGGCACGGCGAGGAATCCGAACGTGCGATGAGGCTGATCCGGATGCCTGATGGTGTCCGCGCCAAAGGCCATTTCTCCGGCCGGAACGCGGGCGACGAAGTTCCGGCGTCCCGCGGCTTCGTTGTGTTCGAGTTCGACGGCGAAGACGTCCAGGTATCCCCGTTCGACAAAGTAGACAACGGCCGTGTCGTCCATCGGGAACGGCCGGTGGGCGCCGGTTTCGATCCGGACGCCGCGTATGCGTTCGATGAGCGGTTTTTCAGACATCGTGTCAATCCGACATGACCAGGGTTCTGTAAAGGCCGTCTTCCGCGATCAGGCTGTCATGTGTGCCGCGCTGGACGATACGGCCCCGGTCGAGAACAACAATCTGGTCCGCGTCTCTGACCGTGCTTAACCTGTGGGCGATGATGAGGCAGGAGCATCCGCGGCGTCGAAGGTGGTCGTCGATCTCGACCTCGGTAATCGGGTCCAGCGCTGCGGTGGCCTCGTCGAGCACCAGTACAGCCGGATTCCTCACAAGCGCACGCGCGATTTCCAGGCGCTGCCGCTGACCGCCGCTGAAATTGCGCCCTCCCTCGCTGACGGGGCAATCGTACTTCATCGGCCTTGCAGAGACGACGTCATGGATCGCGGCATCCCTGAGCGCTCGGACCACGTCGCGTTCTTCAATATCGGGGTCCCACAGCGTGACGTTATCCCGCACGCTGGCCTCGAACAGGACAACCTCCTGGTCGACGTAGGATACGATTTCGGCAAAACGGGCGGGCGGGACGTCCTCGAATGCCTGACCGTCAATGCGCACGGTTCCGGACCAGGGCGTCAGCAGACCGCATACGATCCTGGCAACTGTCGACTTTCCGCTTCCCGAAGCGCCTACCAGCGCCACGCGGCGGCCCGGCCTGATGGAAAGACTGAAATCCTCGATCAGGGGCGGATCCGTGGCATTATAGCCGAACGTCACACCTTCGAGATCGACAAACCCCCGGGGCACCGGTGCGTCCGATACAGGCGCTCCCGTGTTGATGCCCCGGAGTGTTCGCTCGTCGGGGGCGTAGTTCAGGACGTCGTCGAGCCGGCCGATATCGGCCCTGATCATCTGTAGACTGGCGCCGAACCGAACCAGACCCTCAACAGGTCGTGAGAAACTCAGCGTGAGACTCTGAAAGGCGATCAGCCCGCCGATGGAAAGCGCCCCGTCGAGGATGCGAATACCTCCGTATCCCAGGACGATGATGGCGGTAAGCGCCGAGAGCAGAACGGGCGCGACATTGGCAACCGTTGAAACGGTATCGAGGCTCTGCTGGGCGCGAAGCGCATTGGCGTGGATACCGGACCATCGGGCGAAAAAATCGTCCTCGGTACCGTTGGCCTTGAACGTCTCGATGATCCTGATGCCGTTTACGGAGGCGCCGGCAACCCTGCCCCTTTCTTTGAGAAGCCTCCGGTTGGCGTTGTCACGGGCGCGTGCCGCGAAACGCAGCACGATCAGATTTATGGCGACCATCCCCAATGCGATCAACGTTAGTGGAACATCGTACGATAACATGACCAGCGCATAAAAAACCATCGTGAATACGTTTATCGCATTGACGGCCAGTTCGCCGGAAAGCAACCGTGCGACCGTGTCATTCGACGCCACGCGGCTGGCAATGTCACCGGCGTAGCGCTGGCTGAAGAACAACATCGGCAACGTTGCGACGTGCCAGAAAAAGCGCACGGTCGAGATGACGGACAGCTTGGTCTCCATCCTTGCCAGGAGGATACGCTGCAGCCAGGTCAGCGCGCCCTGGACAACGGCCGCGAAGGCCAGTCCGATCAGCATCGGAGAAACCCAGGCGCTGTTCTGTCCGATGAGTACGTCGTCTATGAACACCTTGATCAGAGTCGGGACGGCCACGCCGGGCACAACGAGGGCCAGGGTCGCCAGCGCCGCGAACGCAAACGGACTACCCGCCTCGCCAAAGCGGTCGCGCAGTCCGCGAACCAGATTGGGCTGCTGTCCGCCCGGACTGAACCCGGACGAAGGCGCGAAACCGAAGCAGACGCCCGCGAAGCCCTGCACGAACTCCTGCATCGTTATCCTTCGAGGACCTTCGCCGGGATCGTTGATATAGACCCTGTCGCCCTTGATCCCTTCGAGAACGACGAAATGGTTGAACTCCCAGAAGACCACCATGGGAAACGGGACGTCGAACAATTGCTGGTGCTGACTGCGGAAACCCCGGGCAATAAGGCCGTATTCCCGTGCCGCATTCAACATATTGGCGGCATTGGCGCCGTCCCTGGAGACGCCGCAGCGTACCCGCAGCGCTTCGAGGGGCACCCATCGTCCGTGATAGGCGAGAATGATGCCAAGACAAGCGGCCGCGCACTCCGTGGTCTCCATCTGCAGGATCGTCGGCGTCCTGAAACGTCCGCCCCGATCGGACCGGAGGTTCGGATGCAGCTCAGGGTGGGGATTCAATGACTCAGTCTTTCTTTGATCCATGGCAGGACGAGCGCGGCTGGCGGTTTGGTGGACTCCCGAATTTCGACGGTTGCAAGCGTTCCGGGTGTGATTTCAAGGCGGGTGGCGTGCGGTGAGGTCCAGGCGAAGCCGCTACGCGTCGTCGCATCCGGCGTGAGCGCGATTCGTGCCGGATATGGCGGGCCCGCTGCTGAGAAGGTCCCGGCAAGCTCCTGGTTCTGGAGCACAGCGACCATGCCGTTCAGACTCGCCGGAAACTCGGACACGTGCTCTACAGTACCGATCATGGAGCCGTACTCCTCGCGTCGGACGGTGGCGGGAGATACAAGGACGGACATACCCGCCTTGACGCTCTTGCCATCCATGGCAGAGATATAGGTAAGCACGTCCAGACCTTCTCCACCGGTCTCAATGCTAAGTACAGACTCTCCGGGGTTGAGCGTAGCGCCAATCTGCGCCTTGATTTCGATGATCCTCCCGGAAACCGGAGCTCGAATTCGCCAGGTCTCGATAAGCGCCTTGAGTTCGCTGACGTCCAACTCGGCTTTCAGGAGTTCGCCCTTTGCGTGAGAGAGTCGGGAATTGATGCCGCTCCGCCGCCGAACGTCGTCCACTTCGAGCGCGTCCCGCCGGCGCAGTAATTCGAACAGATTCTGCTGCAAGACGCTCAGCGCCTGTTCGCTTCGCTCGATGGCCGTCCGATCGATCATACGCTGCGCGAACAGCTTCCGGTCCTCACGAAGGCGCATGTCGGCCTTTTCTTTCAGTTCGCGGTTTATGCGCTCCATCTCGTCCAGGCGGTCTCGCTGCCTGGCGATGTTCGCCGCCGCGAGCCTGTTCTCCTCATTGGTCTCGGCGATGCGATCCCTGAGTTCCAGTTTGTGCTCGGCCACGAGCGCGACGGCTCCCTCCAGCCGTTCACTCGTCTCCGCGTCGAAGATTTCAGCCACCACGTCGCCTTCACGAACCTGCTGTCCGACGGTGGCCGTGATTCGCGCCAGTCTGCCGCCGCCGTCAGACGCCGCGTCGAATACCATGCCCTTGCGACTCAGAAAAATGCCCTCGGCTTCCACGTAGATGGAAATCTCGCCCCAGAACCCCCACGCCACAACAGCGCCGGTCAGCGCCAGCAGGACGCAGAGCCACAGCCAGGTCATCGGCGTTGTCACGTACAGCGCGCGGTCCAGGTGTTCGGGCGTCCTCAGGCGATCAAGCGCCCTGTTCCGGTCGGATTCATTCATATCAGAGATGATCGGTAAACCGGTAGAATGTGATTTTTTCGTGTACCCATTTGATGCCAGCGAATTTAATGCATATCGTCAACCGATGTCAATCAGATTTCGAGTCCGCGCCCCGGCCGTTGGATCGACCGACCCGGACAACCCGCAATCACAATAAAAAAAAGACCACCCCTTATGCGGGTGGTCTTTTGCCGAACTGCAATCGTCAGTTCGATACTGCCAGCCTGGTTGCGCCGATTCGTCTCCACTGGAGACTATGTCAGAAATCTATTATGACATATAGGTGATAATTCCGATCCCTTCAGTGACTTATTCATGAAATTCAGTACGAACCGAAGTTCACAATCCCACGTCGCGTCGGGCAATTCTGCCGAAACGCCCACTCGTCACCAGAGCCCTGCCGACACACGCTTCGAGCTATCCCCCGAGATGGTAGGTTACAGCCAGCTTCAGCCGCCGCCCCTTGGGATCGTGCGTGAAGCCGTCGTAGGCCTGCTCGATATTCACGAGAGGAGGCATTGTGTCGAGCAGATTCATGCCGGATAGCGCGATGTTCAACCCGTTTGGCATGTTCCACAGGAACGTCATGTCCCATGTTACATACGATTCGATGGTACCGAAAATGCTCTTGATCTTCGAATTATCGGAGCCCATCGACCCGCGGTCCTCATAAGACGAGATGTAGTTCAGATAGGTCGCGAGACTGTAATCCTGCCAGTAATAGCTCCCCGAAATCCGGCCCTTGAACTTTGGAAGGGACGTCGCGATGGGATTGCCGAAGTTCAGGTAGCCGGCGGCATCCGCCTCCTCCTGCAGCACCAGGCTGCCCAGCATCAATGCCTTTGTCTCGTACGCCAGCGTATAGGTGCCTTCCAGGCCGGCCGTGAACAGTCCCGCCCCCTGAGGCACCCTCGTACCCAGATGCAAGTCGATCCCCGAAGTCTTGAGCCCCGGCCAATTGACGATATTGACCTGCACCCGCTCGAGTTCCGAGGCCGCGCAGGTGCCTGTATCGATCCCGTCCGGGCATACGATGAACTGCTTCAGGGCATCCTTGTTGGCTTCGTCCGCATAGAGGGCGGTAATGGCGCCGTGAGGCATGGAACCGATCACGTCGCTGAAATCGTAACTCCAGTAGTCCAGTGTCGCCTCGAAGCCCTTTTCCGTAACCAGGGCAAGCCCGGCGTTGAAGGTGAATGCCCGTTCGGGTTTGAGGTCCTTGCTTCCGATTCTGTCCACCGTCTGATACGCGCCCGTCTCGTTGATCCACTCGAGCGTGGAGAGCGGGCTTTCATTAACATCGTCCAGCGACGGCGTTCGGAACGTTGTCTGAACCGAGCCGCGCAGGAACACGGACTGGTCCGACGATTTCATTAACTGATAGCGCCACCCGAACTTGGGATCGAAACTGCTCGCCACGTCGTGGAACTCGTAGTTGGCTGCGAGCTGTACGTCAAACGACTCCCCCAGGCTCAGTGGCGTTTCCGCGAATAAGCGATGCACCGTCTGGGATTCATCGTAAGGCCGATGCACGTTGGTGAACGCATAGGGACCGAATCGATCCTCCGCCGAGCAGTTCCTGTCGCCCACGACCGGACAGGGGTTGATGGTGACGTCCCCCTCGTCGTTGGGGTCCCCGCTGGCGTTGAACAGGCGGAACTGGTAGCCCGCCGCGTAACTGGCGACGTCCTCGACCCAGGTCCCGGTCAGCGTCGCGTCGGCGACCAGCATGTCGGCCGTACTCTGCATGTCCACTTCCTGGTTGAGCCAGAGTCGAAGTTCCTCACTGTTGGCAAGCGCGGCGCGGTAGGTGGGATTCGCCCGGGTTGCGTACGCCGAGCCGTACTGGTCCGTGAACTCGATGGCGTTACCGAAGGGATTATAATACTTGCAGTTGCCTTGTCCCGCAACCTGACCGCTCAGAGGGCCGAGGCGCATCCCGGCCAGCGAGGTGCGATCCGCCACCACGTCGACGCCGCAGCGCGGCCCCCCGTAGCCCCGGAAGCCGAGGAAGAGCCGCTCGATGTACACGCCGGGCAGGTTGTAGTTGCCTTCGGTGCGGGAATAGGACAGACCCAGGTCAAATTGGTTCTCCCGATCGCCGAACGCCACGAAGTCTCCGCTCGCGGAGGCCGCCATGCGCCAGGTGAGGGCGTCGCGGCCCAGCGTGCGGCCCGGGCCCGAGTTTCCAAACGGACGACCGTTGAAATACCAATTCTCGCCACCCTGGCAAGCCTCGTAGTATTCGTCGGTTGGCGCGGCGCCATAGTCATCGCAGAACGCGCGACGGCCCGGGTGGTCGGGCGCAACCTCCATAATACTGGTGTCCGTGAGGGGGAACGGCGGATACGAAGGCGTCGTGTACCATTCGGGTATTTTGGCCTGCGCCCACAGAGCCTCAACGTGATACTCCGTTCCATTCTCCAGCTTCCCGTTGATCTCGGCAAAAGCGCGGATATGACTCATTTCTTCGACCAGATTCTCATATTGCTGATATCGGAACCGGCACGTCCAGGATTCTCTGAAGCCGCCGAATTCCTTGCACCTCGGGGCGTGAATGGCGGCGGTCCAGGGTGCGGGCGCCCCGATGGCGAAGGTGCCGGGATTCCCAAGGCTCGACCACCCCAGGCGCTGCCCGCCGCCGTGCCATGGCTGCAGCAGGTAATCCCTTTCCCAGGACGGTAACGCCTGGCGTCCCCTCCATTCGGCGGAGACGACCGCGTGGGCTTCTCCGAGTTTCCCGCCCCATATCGCGCCGGCGTTGGTATCGCCGGCGCCGGGAAAGTATTCGTGCGCGGCGGAAACCTCGAAGCCCTCGAAGTTCCGGCGCGTGAGGAAGTTGGCCACGCCGCCCACGGCATCCGACCCGTATATGGCGGCAGCCCCTTCCTTGAGCACTTCGACCCGCTCGATGGCAATAGAGGGAATCACGTTGACGTCGACAAAGCGGCCCCCGATCAGTCGCGCCGGGACGTAGGTCTGGCGTCGGCTGTTGATGAGCACGAGGGTGCGCGACGCCCCAAGGCCCCGCAGGTTGACGTTCGCGATGCTTTCGGTGAGTGTGGCGGCCTGACCGGCGTTGTACCAGCTGCTGCGCTCTCCGATCACGCCGTGGCTGGCGCCGAGATTCTTGAAAAAGTCGACGGCCTGAGGAGACCCCTGTTCCGCCATCTCCTCGCGCCCGACCGCCACAACCGCGTATGTCTGGTTGATGGGGGATTCCTTGAAGGCCGTGCCGGTCACCACGAGTTCGTCCATGTAAAGCAGCGACAGGTCCATACTCAACGCAACGGTAAGGGTCGCGCCGGCGGTGACCGTGATCGTTCGCGGCTCGCCCGCATAGCCGATCAGTTGCACGCCTAGTTGGTGTGTGCCGGCCGGTACGTCGTGGATGGTAAAGCGTCCTGCCGCGTCCGACTCCGCGACCAGGTTCAGCACAGCGATGGACACGTTTGCGCCTTCAAGCGGGTCCCCGCTCTCGGCATCCACCACGGTGCCGGTCACCGTGCCCGTCGACTGCGCCCCCACCCCGTGCGCGGAAAGAAGAATGGCAGCGACTGCCAGTAACGAAAGATACGTACCTCTGAACCACATGACGCCTCCTCGCCTTGTGCTATAAAGGCTTGCTGGATGGCCGGTACATCCGCCCGGCCGTGTCCCTCGGTTCCGGACCCTGTGAATGTGCGTTCCACTTCATGCCGACTCCCGTATTTCAGCGCGCAGCCCTTTCCAAACGCAGAACGCCATTCCCAGGAGAACGACGGCGAACGGGAAACCGGTGGCGAGAGAAGCGGCCTGAAGCGCCTCCAGTCCGCCGCCCACCAGGAGGGCGATTGCGACCAATCCCTCGATCGTGCACCAGAAGACACGCTGCGCCACCGGGGCATCGATCCTGCCGCCGGCCGCAATCGTATCGATAATCAGCGACGCGGAGTCCGACGACGTCACGAAAAACACGATCGTCAGCAGCATCGCGATACACGAAAGCAGCGCGGGAGCGGGCAACTTGTCGAGCATCTTGAAGAGTGCGATCTCGAGCTTCCAGGATTCGACGTTTCCGGTAACCCCGGTATATCCCTCCACGAGGTGCTGGTGGAAGGCGGTGCCGCCGAATGCGCCAAACCACAGGAGGCACAGGATTGTGGGCATCAGGAGCACGAAGACGACGAACTCGCGGACCGTGCGGCCCCGGGAGATCCGGGCGATGAACGTACCCACGAACGGCGCCCACGCGAACCACCATGCCCAGTAGAACGTGGTCCAGTCACGTACGAATCCGGTATCCTCTCGTCCCATCCAGTTGCTCAGAGGCACGATCCTGGCCAGATACTCGCCGAATCCCGCCACGATACTCCGAAGCACGTACCCCGTCGGTCCGAGCAGGATCACGGCAAGCAGGAACACGAGCGCGAGCATGACGTTGAACTGGCTCAGACGTTTGATGCCCACGTCGATGCCCGTCAGCACCGACGTCAGGGCGATGGCGGTGATCACCACGATCAGGGCCACCATCGTCGCGCCGCTCACCGGGATATCGAACAGGTAGTTGAAGCCGGACGTCACCTGCTGGACCCCCAGCCCGAGGGATGTCGCCACCCCGAACAACCCCGCGAATATCGCGAAGGTATCGATGACGTGGCCCGGCCAGCCCCAGACGCGGTCGCCAAACAGGGTATGGAACGCGGATCGGATCGTCAGCGGCAGTCCGCGGTTGTACGCGAAGTACCCCAGCGCCAGACCCACGACGCCGTAGATCGCCCAGCCGTGCAGTCCCCAGTGAAACGTCGTGGCCGCGATACCGGCGATTGCGGCCGCTTCCGTTCCCGGGGCGATACCCAGCGGCGGGCTCTTTAAATAGTAGACCGGTTCCGCCACGCCGAAAAACAGCAGGCCGATGCCGACACCGGCTGCAAAGAGCATGGCAAGCCACGTCGCATTCGTGTATTCCGGTTTCGCGCCCGCGCCACCCAGGCGGACCCGGCCGAGCGGCGATACGGCGATGGCCAGGCAAAAGAGCACGACCAGGTTGGCCGAGATCATGAAAAACCAGTCGAGATTCGTCGTCAGCCACACGCGGGTGTCTTTGAAGATTTCCGTTGCGGCTTCCCGGAAGATCAGGGCGCCCAGGACAAAGGCGACGATGGTTATACTGGAAATCACGAAGACCGGGGTCAGGTAGATTTCCAGACCGAACAGCCGGCGGTACTGCGCGCCATCATGTGATTGGGGTCGTGCTCCCGCTCCAGACATCGGGAATATCCACTTCCAGCTGGCGAACGGATCGAAATGCAACCTGGAACCGCCTGAGCCCCGCGTTCTCTACAGGCGTTGGAAACGTCAGGGAACCGGCTGCCATTCCGATTAATTGCACGCTATTAAGAGTGTCTCAAAATGAGACGCTTACACCTAAAAGATATGCGGTCTTTTGATTTTCGCAACCTCTACATTTCCTGTCTACGACTGTTTATTGCCATTTCAGGTGTATTATTTCCTGGTTTCTCCGGCACGCATCAGCGCCTGTTTCATCGCGATGGGACCGATCATCTGATTGACCGCGATCACCGCAACGATCACCGTCATGAAGGCGTCACCCCAGCCCGGAAACCGGCGGGTGACCTCCAGAGCCAGTCCCAGGCTGACGCCGGCCTGCGTGAATAGGCCAGGCCCGCGATGCGATTGAAGCGGGGAAGATCGCCGCCAAGGCGCCCACCTGCGTACGCGCTCAGGTAGATGGCGCCGGCTCTCACGCCAACGAGCAGAATCGCGACGGTCCACGTCTGCATCAGGGCGTCCAGGTTCAGTCCCGCTCCCGCCAGCGTAAAGAACAAAACGTACACGGGAAGACCGACCGACTCGATCGCTTCTATGAAGCGGGAACCCTGACGGGAGACGTTCTGCACGGTGAATCCGGCGGTGACGCAGATCAGCAGGGGCTCGAGGTGAATACTGAGGCCGTACGCCTCTTTGAGATACGCCGCGAACCCGTGCGAGATGCTGGTCACGAGAAGGGCCGTACCCAGCAACAGCAGCGGAAGGTTCGCCCGGACCCGGTCGATATAGAAGCCCAGCGCCAGCCCCACGCCCAGACCCGCACCGATGCCCAGCAGGACTTCCACGCTCAGGGCGGCAATGAATCCCAGGTCCAGTGCGGCGGCGGGAGACATCGCCACCTCGCAGAACGAAATCGCGGCGCCGAACAGCACGATCACGAAGACGTCCAGCGCCACGGTGACGCCGAGCGCGGTTTCGGTGAACGGGCCCGTCGCACGGGTCTCGTTTACAATGGCGATGGCGCTGGAAGGCGACCGCGCCACGGCGAGCACGCCGAAAAGCATGCCCACCGTCAGCAGCTGGAGATTCGAAAAGGATGCGGTGAAAGGCAGCAGCGGTGCTGCAAGGAACACGAATGTGGTGACGATGATGAAGACGATGGTGGTCTGGGAGAGGATAGAGTGCAGGATGACGCTCATCCGCTCCCTCAGTTCGGCCATCCTCAACTCACCGCCCGCCGCCAGTGCGATGAAGGTCACCGCCAGCTCGTTCAAAAACCCGAGTTGACCCACGGCTTTTCCGGTCAGGAAGCCCATCAGGTAGGGACCCGTGAGCATGCCGACGCAGAGGTATCCGGTGATCCGCGGGAGGCGCAGCCGGGCGAGGACGTGGCCCGCCGCGTAACCGGAAAGCAGGAGCAGACCGACAACCAGCGTGGTGTAGGCGCCGGGAGCGTCGCCGGGAGGGGTCGAGCCGGCCCAGGCCATGAGCAGACTCAGGGCAATGAAGACGAAAATCAGCCTCATGGCGTTTTTCCCAGCAGGCGCCGCGTCGAAGCCGGAGCGATGAGTTCGCTGGCGATGATGCCCAGCAGCACCACGGAAATCACCGCGTCGGTCACTTCGGAGCGGTGAATCTGGTGCAGGTTGACCACGATGGCGACGGCCATTCCCCCGTGAGACAGCAGACCGAGCCCGAGGCCGCTCAACGCTCGGGATCCGGGCAGAAACAGGCGGACCGAAACGAATCCGCCAAGGGTCTTGCCGAGGGTCCGGACGAGGACATAGACGGGCACCAGAGCCAGAAGCCAGGCCGATTCGATACGCCATCCGGCGCCCACCAGGATGAGAAATATGATGTAGATGGAGTGTTCGCCTCTCAGAAGCACCGTTCGAATGCCCGCCCTCGCTCGTCCTCTTGCCAGATTCGCGACAATGACACCCGCGATGAGGTTGACCAGAAGCGGGGACAGGCTCAGGTACAGCGAAAGGCCTCCTGAAAACGTAATGGCGCCCATGACGACCAACAGCATCTCGTCGTCCTTGAGACGGTTGGCGGTGAGGGCGACGACCAGCAGGCCGACGGTCAGGCCGAGCCCCGCCGAGACGGCGATCCACGTGTAGGTGGACCCGCCGGCGTGCAAGACCGCCAGGCACGAAATGAGACCGAACGCGGTCAGGCCGACCAGGTCGTCGATGTTCGATACGTTCGTAAGAAGCCGCATCAGGGGCCGCGCCGGTGCCGGCGTGTTACGGGCAAACAGCGTGAGGCCGCTGGAAGCTGTGCCCGATGCCGCGGCCGCCAGGGTGACGGCGCCGATCACCAGCAGCTCCGTTTCGCGCGCATAGAGGTTGTGAAAGAGCAGCAGGAAGGGAACGGCCACGACCACAATGGTGATCATGCTCTGGACGAGCGCAACGCCGAAGACCCGTCCCGGAATGTGGTTCAGCCGCCGAAACTCCCACTGAACGCCGAAGAGCATGCCGATCCACGAGAGGCCCATGCCCACGAAGGGATAGAGGCCGTCGAGGGTCGCCGCGTCAAGCAGATCGAGCGCGGCGCCGCCGAGAAGAAATCCGACCAGGAGGTACTCGATACCGGTGAGAAAGAGGTTTCTGACACCGAGGGGCAGGCGGATATGGACGAAACTGAGGCGGGAACCGACGAAGGCGATCACGACGATCAGGATGGCGGCGAAGACCAGTTTCATGGAGGTTCCCCGCCCTCCGGCCCAAGGCAGAAATCGACGGGCACCAGAAAGAGTCTCCCGACGCCGGGCCGCGTGAAATCGACCCCGGTCTCCCTGAAAAGCCGGATGAGCGGGTCGAGCAGAGACGGGTCCTTTATAGGGGCGACGATCACGCTGGAACGGCCGGATCCTGCCGGGAGCAATCCGGCAAAGATGGGCACGTCCTCGGACAGGATCCGCTCCATGGGGGTCCCGTCCAGCACCGTTGCGCCCGTGACTTCCATCTCCACGAGACCGGAGAGGACCTCGTCGAGCAGGTCCTCGCGGTAGAGTGTAATGATAAGCAGGTGCATTGCAATAGCGTATTCGCCCGGGACTTCGGGATCCGGGGGCTAAAAAGGCTCCTGTGCGCGGATGATCTCCATAATTTCATCGGGAGACGCGGCTGCAAGGACCTGCCGCCGGATCTCCTCGCGGTCGAAAATGCGGGCGGTGCGGCTCAGAACGCTCATGTACGCCGGCATCGATATTTCGGAAGAAAGAATCAGGAAGATCAGGTGTACGGGTTGCCCGTCCAGGCTGTGAAAATCGATGCCTTCCCCGGATACGCCCAACGCCGCGACCACGCCTTCGACGTCGTCCGACCGGGCGTGGGGTATCGCCACGTGCTGGTCCACGCCGCTGGTCTTGATGGCTTCCTGTTCCAGGATGAGGCCGAGCAGCGCGTTGGGGTCGGGCAGGCGGACCGACCGGCCGATCATTTCGATAAGCTCGCGGATGGCGCCGTCCCGATTGGAACTGGTCAGGTTGAGTGCAATACGGTCGCCGGCCAATGCGTCGCAAAGTTTCATGGCGCTGATTCCCGTTCTACCGGACGACAACGGTGGTCGTACGGCGCTGTGGATCCAGAGCGACGTAGGTTGTGCCGTTCTCACCGTAGAAGGTCCGGTCTTCGAATGCCGCCCTGGTGCGCGCGCGCGCAAGCGGACTTCCGTCTACGGACACGGAATGGATATCCCTGCCCGTGAAGCGCAGTGTCAATTCCGGCATGCGCACGGGCAGGTGCAGCGTGACGGTGTTGTCCCTTACGGCGAGTTCTGCCATCTCCCTCATGATGGCGTAGGTGGTAATCTCGCTGCATTTGCGCCACCTGGTGCGTTCTCCGGCCGGATCCCGTTCCTTCAGCCGGCGGACGACGGTCTTGAAGGCGTTGAAACCCCGGCGATCGGCGTCGTGAAGTCCGTAGAAGCCCTGCCAGTGGCTGATGAGGACCGCGGGATCTCCCGCGTCGATGAGGGCCGGCAGTCGCCCGCCCTGAAGGTCGGCGGTGATGTATTTGTCGGGGTTCACCTCCCCGTACCCCGTCCAGGACCCCGTCCAGTCGCCGGTCCCGGCGATAATCTCGCCCATGGCGGTGCCGTTGTCACGGTCCGGATACCAGACGGGTGTTTCCACGGCGCCGTCGGACACGCGTTTGAACAGGTAAGGCGTAGGGTTGCCGGTGACGCGGCGGCAGGCGGCTTCGGCGCACCGTGCGTAGAAGTCGAGCGGATTGCCGAATCCCCCCGGCGAGGTGACGCCGGCGGGCGTCAGGCCGACGTTCCGAAGAATCTCACAGGCAAGCGCGATGTAGTCCGTTACCAGTTCCTCCCGGTCCGTGGGCAGCCGGTCCCATCCCCATTGCTCCCAGAGGTTGGGGTCGACAGGCTTCAACGTCTCCAGGTCCACCACGAACGTATGGGTCATCATCTCGGGGGTGATGTCGTAATTCGGAACGATAAGCTCTCTGCACATATCCAGCCAGCTGTCCTGCTGGGCCCTGCTGAACAACGGAAGTCCGTGGTCGATCCGGCCCAGCGCCGCCGGGCAGGGTACCACGCTGAATTTGCCCTTGACGCCCTGGTCCAGGCAGTATTCGGCGAATTCGCGGGTGAATGACTCGGGATGCACGACGGGAACGTCCTCCCACCGGCGTCGCTGACCGTCGATGGGGTTTCGGTCCCGCATGAAGAAGTAATTCAGGTTGACCAGCAGCGTGGAGTCATCGAAGATGATCGAGAGGGGGACGCGGTCCAGGGCGTGGCGGGCGATTTCAACGTGCATCGGGGGGTTCCGTCGGGTCTCAGAATCAGCAAGATACTCCGTTCCGGATCTATGCTGATATGATCGGGATTCCAGTGTGAATTATTCACGAAGACCGGTGATTGTGTCGTTGCGCGGTCTACAGAGGTAAGGACTTATCGCATTAGCCCGGAGAAGTGAGCATTTGTCCTGCTCTTGGTTCTTATCCCGAATTAGGTTTTGATCCTGCTTTTGGTTTCTAATCCTGCTCGATCCTGATAATCCTGTAAATCCTGATCGGTTTTGGTTTTTATCCTGTCTATCCTGTCTATCCATGTAAGCTTGGATGTATAAAAGGAAATCCTACTCCGGCAGCGCCCCGTCGAGGACCTGTCTCAGGCGCCGGGCGACGATTACATCTTCACCGTCTTCCATCATGTAGGGCATGACTTCCACGCCCGTCCCGGTGTGGAAGAGCTCGATGCGCGGATCCGAAACGGAGAGTTGCCGCCTGGCTTCTTCCGGCGTGATGCGGACGGTTTCCGGGTCCCATTCGATGGACAGGACCGGGGCGACGTTCGACCGGCCGGGATGAAGGATGCCCGTCGTCAGGGTCGGGATATGCGCGATTGCGTTCGCGATGACTTCCAGCCGGCGCTCCCATTCCTTCCACTCCGCGTCGTGGTCCCGCCGCACCCACTGTTCCACGGCGGCGAGCAGTCCCATCACCTCCTCCTTGCCGGCTTTCATGGGACGCGCGAGCGCGTGATGCGGGGCGCCGTTCATGAAGGCGGCGTGGAGGATGTCTCTCCTGCCTAGAACCAGGCCGGACGCTTGAGGGCCCCGAAGGCACTTGCCGCCGCTGTAGGCAACCACGTCCACCCCTTCGGACAGGTAGGGATTCGGCACGTCAGGCCTCTCGGCGGCGGCGTCGACGAACGTCGGTACCTTGTATTTGCGGGCAATATTGACGATCTCGGGAACGGTGATGGTACCCCGGTCGGCCGCATCGCCGAAGATGGCGATCATAGCCGTGGATTCGTCAACGGCAGCCACCAGTTCGCGAGGGGTCTCGACCTCGACGATTTGAACGCCGACCATGCGGATGGCGTGATCGTAGACGTGCCTGTGGGAGGGCTGCGTGATCACCCGGTTCTTCATCCCGGACGTATCGGGCAGACGTTTCATCTTGTCCGGATCCAGCCCGGCCACGCAGGCGGCCGTAACCTGGCACAGCGCCGCGGCGCAGCCGCTGGTGACCATGCCCGATTCGCATTGCATAAGATCCGCGATGCTGGCGCCCACTTTATCCATCAGTTCGTCCAGGTGCACGTATGCCTTCGAGGCTTCGTTGATTGCCCTGCGGACTTCCGGCAGCATCAGGGAGCCGGAGATGATGGTGTAGGTCCCCATGCAATTGATCAGGGGACGGACGCCTATGGATTCGTACGTGGGGTGACCCGCGGCAGACGTGGACATGTAAGTATCCCGTGGAAGGATTCTGCAGAAAACGTGCGCCGGTCGTCCTGGCTCCGTCCGTCAGGGTTGGTCGACCGACATCAAGAGTCTACAACATGCACGTTGGGATTGCAAGTCCGATGTGGCCTGGAGCCGTCGGGGGGCGTCGGGTGGGCAGATCGGACCCCTGCGACGCCGGAAGGGGAGCAATTCGGGCGCCCACAAGGGACGCCCCTACATCGCCGACATGGCCGTGAGATCCGGTAATGCGAATTGGTAATTCGCGGCACGACCGGGTGCCGGAAAGCACCGGGAGGCGGGGATTTATATCGGCCCGGATTGAATATATATGACGATTGTTACATCCGGGTGAAGCTCAGGTTAAGAATCGGACGGAATTCGACTCACATCGGGAGGGTCGACAGACAGGAATTGAAACAGGTGCACGGACCCGTCGACAAGATCCAAATCCGGCTCGACGCCCCCGGCCGTAGGGGCAGGTTTAAAACCTGCCCTGATCCTCCATGACCGATGATCCCGAGCGACACGTGCAGACAGGAATGTCCGCCCCACCTTCACTCACCCTTCCTTACAGTATAAGTCCAAATGGGCCTGCGACGGCTGATGCAGTGAGGGGACTTCAACTGAACCACCCTAATTTCCCATAGATCCCGGGTAGGATTTCAAAACAAACCGAACCACGGACTCCGACAATCGCGCACAAGCAGAACGGAATGCGACCCGATATTATCGAGCGGCACGGCGGGGGATGTTGCAAAATGCGACGCTCTCGCAAGGGGTATTGCGCCAGATTGACAAGTGTGGCAACGGATGGTGGCCGTCCGGAAAGTGGCGACGCTAATCAAGTCCAGATCCGCGCCCCTAGGCAGCGCGCCTGCCTGTCTGGATATCCGTCACTCGGGGTGAGCCCTCGGTCTGGAACGGCGAGTGATGTCCACATCGCGGACGATTGCAGCTGGTATCGCGTGAAATCATCCGTTATTCGAAGTGCAGTTCAAGACTCACAAATGCCCGCCATCAAACCGTTGCGTTTCACCAAACCGCACGGCGCGTTCACCTGTCTCCATGGCTTTTGTTGTTCTACTCTCGATTCAGACACAGCTGCCCTTTGGTACCCTCTGATCCAATACAATCCACTATGGAATGACACAGCACACTAAGGCCGTGAGACAATACGCACTAGATGTCGCCCTATCTTGGTATACTCTCATTAATGGTTCTACACCATCGGGATTGTGTCGGTCAACCAAGGGAATGGAATCCAACGTATCAATCGCTGCGACCAGTTCGACGTAAAAATCGCGGTATTCTCTTGACCTTCGGTTTTTCCACGTGTCATATCAACACCGACCCAGGATACCACGAAGTGTTCCGATTATCACCGTGCTGTAATGACCCAAAGTGGTTTGCATGTTCCGCCACACAATCTTTGTTCAGTTTCTTAGGTATGAGATTCTTCGGTTTATATGACGGAAGTGTCTGTCGATGCAACTGTCTACCCGAGCAATCCGCATCAACATGCTGTCGTGCATTGTCATTGCCTTCGCGTGATCCAATCTCAACAGTCGAAGTGAATCCAACATTGAATTCTGTCTCGCCGTGGAAAGGCTGTCTTGCTTGACCAGTGTCTCTTTCGTTCTTGTCAGGGCCTCGTTAATCTCTTTATTTGCTCTTATTGCCCACAGGAAGGAAAGTATTATTCCCCCAACGGTAAGAAAAATGGAGAGAGTGGACTTCGACTTTGAGGGTATTATGTGCACCATATGGATGGCAGTCGCCGCGACGAGCAGTAAGATTGCGATTCCGATCAATACGTCCATGTTTTTTTCCTTAAGTCGATTCTGCGTTGAAGATTGGATATCGTTTCACGGATTCCACAAGATGTCCTTACAATTCGACTTCGCCTTGAGGCCAAGATTGTTCAGGAGTCGCCTCGTGTTTACATCGAGGTAAGTGGCGCGCGCCATTCTCCAGATATTAGTCCACTTTCCAGCGTATCCGAAGTCAGACCACTTACTTCCCTGCTTGCGAATCTTGCGCCCGCCAGCGGTGGCAGGCGCGCCAAACCAGCTCGAAACGTCATGACTTCCTCCCTGTGGAAGGGGTATATCGGTTTTGGGTCGTATCCTGTTTATCCATGTTTCCCGATTTAGCCCCGCGGTACTGTCTTTGTGATATTTAGTTCTGTCGTCGGGCTTTTGCTTCAAGCCGATCGCTGACGGCTGACGGCTTGTTTTTTGATCTCTCCAGAGCCCCATCGGATTCACAAAGTGTCTTACGCAATCGTGTGGACATACTGATTTTTTTGCTTTTGCTGTTTGTCTTTGCTTCAAGCTGATTGCTGAAAGCTGACGGCTGACAGCCTGTTTTCACGGCGAAAGCGTCCGGGCAACACGGAAACCGTGATAACCGACCCGAAACTCTATGTCGAACCTGGAGCGGTAGGCCGCGCGGAGATACTGTGGGGGAAGGTTCCACGAACCGCCGCGCAAAACCCGACTTGAACAGTCGCCGCTCTCCCACGCAGACCCGTCAGCAGGTGCGCCACTGTAGCTGCCGTTCCAGCAGTCCTGCACCCACTCCCACACATTCCCGTGCATGTCGTTAAGGCCCCACGCGTTGGCAGGAAACGAACCCACCGGCGCCGTACTCTCATCATCCCACCGGCCGCCGCAGCCATCGCAATTCGCCAGGTTGCTGACAATCTCATCTCCCCAGCTATACCTCGTCGTCGTCCCCGCACGTGCCGCATACTCCCATTCTACTACGCTGAGAGAAAGAAACAGGTACTCTCTCGCTCACGTTAAACATTCCACGAAAACTTTCGGAACCGAACCACCGAACACTCAGCGCGGGGCAAGTTTGGGGGCCTTCCTTCGCAACATCTGGAAGGGTTCCTTCTGAGAGTAAATCTGCTCGAAAGTCATATTGATCTACGTCATACGCGAAAATATCCCATTCCGGGATCTTGGCTAACTCATCCGTTGAAATAGAAGAAGCACCTATCTAGATTGGATACAGCACCCCTTGCCGAGCAATCACGATTTCGAACCAAACAGAAACGAGCTAGAAATCTTGGGCAACGCGGAAACCGAGCCGATAGGAGGCGTGGCCCGTTTCACGCCAAACCCTAGAATGTGAGTTACCACCGCGTACACCTCGAACTTGGCGTGTGACCATCCTGTTCGCCCGGGGATGCCAATAACGTCTTGAGCAGAAGCCGCTCATCCAAGCTGACCCGTCCGTGGGCGCGCCCCAATAGCCCTTGTTCCAGCAATCCTGAACCCATTCCTGGACATTTCCGTGCATGTCATGCAATCCCCACGCGTTGGAAGGAGACGAACCAACCGGGTCCGTCATCTCGTCGTCTCCGCCGTAGCTGCGGGACTCATCACCCCAGCTATACAGCGTCGTCGTCCCCGCACGGCAGGCGTACTCCCACTCGGCTTCGCTCGGCAGCCGGTACCGTTTTCGCGTCGTATTGGACAGCCATTCCGCAAACGCTACCGCCTCGTTCCACGTTACATTGATCACCGGACGCCATCCCCTCCCCCACCCTTCGTCGTCAGGCAATCGCCGGTCCGTCGCCGCAGCGAATCGGTCGTACTCTGCGAACGTCACCTCGTACTTCGACAGCGCGAATGACCCGACGGTCACAGTATGCGGTGGATCGCTACTTCCGTCGAGTGGACAGTGCTCTTGCAAACAGCCCATCTGAAAACGCCCAGCGGGAATCACCACCATCTCCGGCTCAAGAGGAAGAGGATGTCTGCCCTTTTCCACCAATTCTACCTTTACTTGTCTATCCAGCCCGTTAGCCCGGTCGAACACCCTAATTATCGCTGTCTGCCCCTCTACGCCGACACCAATCCCCCATGCCACGGTCGAATAAGCCAAATCCGGCTCGATCGCGACGATTTCATTATGGCTCGATTCCCAGCTATACTGCGGGGGCTTGCTACCAAGGTATGTCACAGCACGTAGGCGCACCGTATCACTCTCGGAGATATTCAGTTCTTCAATACCATATAAATCGGAAGGCGACGCGTTAACGTACAAGCCCTGACGCACCGAATAGAAGGCCCTACTGTTGAAATCTCCGTAGAGCATGAAATTGTGTTCATTCCCTTTTACACGTAACTCCAATCTATGCTCTCTGTCCCCACGCTTGGGGCTGAGGTATCTCAACCAGTAGAAGCTGTCCGCGAACGAGACGATCCTCTTCTGTATCTCGACAAACTTCTCGGCCAACTGGTCGGCCAGTTCGGTCACGTCCGAAATCTGGAAGAAACCGGCGTTGCCCAACTCCTTCAGGACCTCCGGATCGATCTCGTTCCCCAGCCCAATCGTATAGATATTCTTGCTTCCCCGCGCCTCAAGCGCCTCCGATAGCGTATATGACCCCTGCGTGTCGCTGCCGTCGGTCAGGATGACCAGGAATCCCTGCTGGACTTCGTTGGTCGTGAAAACGTCCTGCCACCGCCGGGTTCCGGTGATAATGCTGCCGTACAGGTTGGTGGTGGAAAAGCCCAGCCGGATCTCCCGGATCGCTTTCGTCAGCGCTTCCACGTCGTTCGTAAAGTCATGCAGCTGCACCGGATGCTCGGAGAATTCGTACAGGGCGATTTCCTGGTTCTCGGTCATGTTCTCCACCAGGACGATCGCGGCTTCCTTGATCTGCTCCAGGTGGTCCTTCACGCTGGTACTGGTGTCCAGCATCAGCACGGTCTTCAGCTTGAAGCGATGGGGTAAAGCTCTCCGCTTCTGCACGCGCATCGCCGATTCGGTCGGTGAAACCTCCTGATCGTTTTCACGCACTTCAAAATGCTCGGTGGTCAGGGCCGTCACCCCCCAGTTGTCCAGGTCGAGCACCTGGAAGAGAATATTGACAAAGCTCGGCGCCTCGGTCGTGATCCGGTGCCCGACCAATTTGAACCGAAATTCAACGACCCTGATGGTAATCGTCTCCGAATCCGTACCACCCCGCCCGTCGTTCACGGTGAACGTGACGCGGCGGGTGCTACCTTCACCGCTCGTGGGCATCCAGCGGAAGGTGGAACCCGAAAACGACGATCCTGCGGGATTCCCGCTCACGTGGTAGGTGAGGTTATCGTCGTCCGGGTCGGAAGCGACCAGCTCGATAGCGAGAGGAACGCCTACGGGTACGCCCTGGTCGCCGATTCGCTCCAGCACCGGCGGATCGTTGGGAACGGAGCTTTGACCGAAGAATCTGGCGAAGGCAACAAAATCGGCGAATCCCACCTGTCCGTCGCCGTTCAGATCGTACTTCGCCTCGTAACCGCTATCGCCCGAACTGGTCCCGAATTTTGCCGCAAACGCCACAAAATCGTTGAACCCAACTATTCCGTTGCCGTCGAAATCGGCATCGGCCGCGGACTGGGCGTAGACAAAAACAAGCCCTGTGAATCCGACGACCAATGCCAGGAAAAGACCTATTTTGACCTTCATTGCCGTGCCCTTTCAAGAACGGATGAATGTGAATGAGACAACGACATCCCCCACCGCATCAGCTTTCGTCTGCCCCTTCGACCCTTCGACAAGCTCAGCACACGCGATCCAGGCAGGCTCAGGCGACGGGCTCACGTGAGACCGACGCGTTTCAGGCATGACAGTTTGGGCTAAATTTACGCGGGCGGGCGGCCACAAGGGACGCCCCTACATTCCGACCGACATGCGGCGCCAGGTGTGGCGAGTAGTCGCAATTTGAGGCCGCGGGCGCCGGATTGCACCTTCGATCCGGAGCGAGCGGATGGCGCCGGCCCGGCACGCCCGCGACCATCTGGCGGCGCGGCATCAATAATGACCGACGTCAGGCTCGTCCCGTCTCCGCATTCGCCTGGTCATTGTTGAACAGGTCGTCCACGTTGGTATTGTCCATGGAGACATGTCCCGGATCATTACCGTCGCAAATGCAAGCGCCTTGTGCCCGCCGGTTGGTGAATCGGGGAGAGCAGTCGGTTCTCAGGTTCAAGAATCGAGAACGCTGATCCCGAATGGCTTAAATTGACGCCAGAAGCGGCATTGATTCACAAACAGAAAGGGCCGCATCACGGATCACCCCGCAGGAGCTTCGGGGGACAAAAAACGGTGTGCGCATTCCTGGATGACCGTCGGTCTTCGACTCTGGCCGGTCAGGGAACCGACGGTATTTTGGAGTTCGAAAAAGGCCGTGAAAAATGAACGATGAAACATGCTCAAACGACCATTGATATAGCTGAAGAACGGTGCATCAGTAATCTATTTAATACGTTATTTTTAAAGCAAGTATAATAACTTCCGGATTTATCCATTCCTTCCGAATATGTCTACAAATCGGCAGTTTTCTCAACATTTTCACCCGGTCGGATAGGATAGACGTCTTCAGGCTTGCTTCAGGCGTTCGATTGGCGCCGATCGGGATGCCTGTACCGAGTTTGGCGTATGTCAGCGTTATGATACGGGCAACCACAAGCGTTGCCACCTACTGCTTCAACGACGGCGCTACGAGGGCAGAAGGCCGTTGATCCCCGGGGGTGTCGGCATATTCGCTTCGTACGAGGTCTTGGGTTTTATCCTGCCGATCCTGTGCATCCATGTTTCCCACTTGCGTCCAAACTGTCATCCAGAGGAAGCCGCCAGGCTGACAAGGGATCGCCTGACGCACATCAACTGCAATCCCACCGTGCCGTCGCTTGACCCCGAAGCCCGAATCCGCTATTATTACCCGCAACTTCGGTACAAATCTGCTGCAATAGGAAAGAGACGAGAGTGCCGGACGACAACAATCTCATCAGAGAATACAGAGGCATTCTGGGACAGGTCAACACGCCCCTGGTTTTCTTTGCTCTGGCGCTTCTGGTCATTGAAGCCATCATTGGATTTACCCTCGTCAATTCAAGACTTGACGCCGACCAACAATTCAACGCAATCTTGATCATGGCCGGCTTATTCATTGCTGTACTCCTCGTCGTTGCGTTTATAACCGTGAAATATCCGCTGAATTTGATGGACAAAGTGGATGAAAGCCTGAAACGTCACGAAGTGACGGGGAATCTCCTTGCAAGTGAGATGTTCAAAGATGCAGTTATGGATGCGGTAGCTGATATTGACAGGGCGCACCGTGAAAGGGAGGCTGACAGTGGATCCGGGTAACCGAGAAACCACAAAGGAGATCGTTAGAGTCATCTATCACTCGAAAGGTGATTGGCGCAC
Source organism: Gemmatimonadota bacterium (assembly GCA_028874335.1). Taxonomy (GTDB): domain Bacteria; phylum Latescibacterota; class UBA2968; order UBA2968; genus JAAXHE01. The sequence goes on from JAPPJY010000009.1 coordinate 142,859, forward strand.
GCCCGGGGGAATTGCGAGAGATCTTGGAATCTCGTCTGAAACAGTGACGCAGGTCGTTAAGAGCCATCCCGATTTCTTCATTATGGCAAGCGACGGACGGGCGAAATATGCACTCCGTCTCGGCGGTTACGACGGCGTGTCGCTAACCGAGCGCGCGCGTGACCTGTACCTCAAGGAGCTGACGCTGAGCTCCTGATTTACGACACGTCACCCTTGCGCTTTTTGCCGGTGTTGCTTTTCGTTTTTTGCTTCAAGCTGAATGCCGATGGCTGACGGTTTATTTCAAGGTTTGATCGTCCGTCAGTCAGATCATGTTTGTGAGTCGCGACATGGCGCGGAATTCTCCACATTGTTCTGTCGGTTGTTACAATGTTCAAACTTTACGTTGAGCACTGACGACTTGATTGTCTGCGTTGTCAAAGTGTTTTCCAGTTTCAAGGGTCGCGCGTGCGGGCAACGCGGAAACCGTAGTAAATGTCCTTGCTGTCGGCGTTAATTCTCTCGCGGTTCGCGGCGCGCAGATAAGGGTGATCGTCGAACCAGGAGCCACCACGGATTACGCGCTTGGAGCAATCCCCGCGCTCCCATGCGGACCCGTCCGCCGGCGCACCGCGGTAGCTGTCGTTCCAGCAGTCCTGCACCCACTCCCATACGTTTCCGTGCATGTCATGAACTCCCCAGTCGTTGGCGGTAAACGACCCCACCGCCACCCACCAGTCCCATCGGCTTCCGCAACCATCGCAATTAGCTCGGTTGCGTCGGATCTCGTTCCCCCAGCTATACGTCGTCACAGTCCCCGCTCGCGCCGCGTACTCCCATTCCGCCTCGCTCAGCAGCCGATACTTCGCACCCGTCCGCTGCGACAACCACAAAACATATGATTGCGCGTTATCCCAACTCACGTCCATCGCAGGTAAGTTCCCGCGTCCCCATCCTCTATCGTCCGGTCGATACCCTTCGCAGCCACCATCAGACACGCACGCGTCCCATTCTGCAAACGTCACTTCGTACACACCGACGGCCAGCCAGTAATTGAGGGTCACAACACGCACAGGGCCCTCATTTTCAAGACGTCCGAACTCGCCAGCCGGAGAACCCATCTTGAACGATCCCCGGGGCAACACGACCATCCGTGGGCATAGCGAGCAGTCCTGGAATCTGCGGCCGTCTGTGTGTCCCTGAAGTCGACGCTGTGCCTCGGCCACCCCTTGATGCGTCTGCGCGGCCGACCCTTCGGCAGCGACAACTGAGAACCACCCCAGCAGAGACAGTGCACATACTAAAGCGTTCCGCACGATTACTCACCTTTCGGCAGTCTTCACAGTTTATCGCTGCCCGCCGCCCAGACGCGAACGATCCGCGATTTCCTGGTTCTCGTTCGCCAGCCGTGTGAAACTGGTGGTCTGCTTGCAATCCCATCGGGACTGCGCAAACTCGCGGATGTCTTGCCTCCATATTTAAACCGATAGCGCCACACTCTATTTGGTCAGTGTGGAAGTCATCCACTCGCCCTTCCTGTGGAATCCCAGCGTGCAGAAATCATACTTTCAAGTCTGGCTACCTCGGCGAAAAGCGAGTCGACCCGAACCCGTAGATCGTCCAGAAGGCTTAACAGAAGCCCAAACACCAACCGGTCTGAGGAACGCGTGTCCTTGAGAATATCTACATACAATTGTCCGATGGTGGTATCCGCTTCTGCGGACTTCCAGTCATTTGAGGGCATATCCTGCTTCCAGTGTTTTGAGAGTATATCCTGCTTCCAGTGTTTTGAGAGTATATCCTGCTTCCAGTGTTTTGAGAGTATATCCTGCAAGATATATTCTACGTCTATCGCATCTTCGGTTCGCTCTTTCGGCTTGCGCATGACTCTACGATTGTCTGTCCTGTCTAAGTTTGACCCGTTTGCGAAAAGCACCGACGCGCGCGTCGTGTCCGATACGGCCAACGAGTCAGCGGCGTGCGTTACATCGACCCCCATCAGCAGCGCCACCGCACTACCCAGAAATCGTCTGGTGTTCATTGGTCCACCCCTTTTCCCACCATACTACTCATTTGCGTTAGAGATATCACCTCCGCATGCTATTGTATTCGACCTGTCCCACTCAGCTCCGAATCGTCGGCTCCGAGAGCTCGAACTCTCTCGACAGTTTTCGTGGCCTGCGAGCCGTTCGCACCAGCTCCACCTTCTGTTGCCGAAACTCGGACGCATTGGCAAGAGGTGTCTTTGGCATGGTAATCCGCGTCTCGTCTCATTAAAATGAAGAGCATTTCGGTTGCCACGAAACGCGGCAACTCCACCCGACAATACACAGTGCCGCGACGGCGATCGCGAAGAAGAATCTCATCTCTCGTACTCCTCGAAGTCTGATTCTGCACCGGGATCTGGTTTGCCCTGTGCCTCTGGATCCCTCACTTTGCTGCGCGGGTCAGTGAGATCGTCGGATTTGATAACCGTTTTCTGCGACGACTCCTTCTGAGACATTCTGGCGACCTTTACTTCCAGGATACGCACGCGTATCAGCAGGTCCGTCACCGACCTGGCTATCTTCAGTTGTTCACGCTGGGCTTGACTTCCCAACTCCACGTCCCTGAACACGAAACGGGCCAATTTTTCAAGTTCTTGACAGCAGGTCGCCTTGCACCGTTCCTGCGCTGAAACGTCTACTGCGATTGCGTGATATGTGACAAGAAAAACCAACCAGGAGAACCGCATCTCTCCTCCGTATCCCCTCCCCGCTTGACAGATGGCCCTCCGCTGCTAAGTCGACAATTGCACTACGGTCGTTGCCCCTAGACGAACAGTTTTCATAGGGTTATCGGGACGATCCAGTACCGATTAACTGCCTCGCCATTATTGCCCGGCGACCTCGCCCTCGTCACAGTTCCGAATCTGTCTTTATCCTTTCTGGTACTTTTCATTGTAACATACCACGTTCGGTCAAATGGGTCTTCACGAAGACATAAGCTCTTACAGCGTCGAGAGCGGGCGGGGGAAGTCCACTCTCGGCGAGAGCCGCCTGAATCTCCGACGGCAAAGGCGACAAAGCCTTGTCCAATCGTGGGGCGGATTCGGCGGTGAAAACCCAGTAAGGTTTGAAATGAAAGAAAACGGAATCGTACCACAGACTTATGACCCGTCCATCATACCGGCGTCCGCCAGCCTGATTATCTGACAATCTATCGCTATTCTTCCGGCTGCCGTTTCCTTTTTTCCTTCCACAAATGCTTCCAACCATCCGGTATTTTGCATCCCTCTCCGTCTTCTTTTGTCCCAAGAAGCCTGTCAACGTAGATCGGCTCCCCTCTTGTCCTGTTCTTGTTGCCCTTCTGCAAGTGCTGCACATCGGCATACCACGCCACCACAGTATCGACAGGACACCCTCTATCGAGCAACCAATACGCGAAATCGCGCATATCCGCCCCCATTATTATCAGCGTCATCTGAGCTTCCCGTATGACCGACAGAAGGATCTTACACGTCGTTGTGTCCTGAGCCGCCACCGTAGCGCTGTCGTCAGTGGCGGCAGACACGGAGCCCGTCGTGCTGTCGGGGCAGGTGGCTGCGCTGGCAGGGAAGCCGCCGGCCAGGACGATTGCAGCGAGAATCATCCACTCACCGTTTCTGACTTTCTGGCGCATATTCATACCTCTCCTCAATATTCACGGGTTCCGAAAGTGGGATTTCAGCCTGGGCTCGCCTTGCCGCTTTGATGGCCGCCGGTTGTCGACCCTAAAGTCAATGTGTAAGATGTCGGTATTGCTGGCGACGATATCGCGAACGCAAAACACCGGAAATGGAATCCGGAGTTGTCGTACCGCCCGGCAAGAGACGTGCATTGTTCCACCTATTGACGTAGTCGAATAACGCGCGTTTCTGCTTCTTGGCTGGTCCGCTCCGGTTTCGAGCAACTTTACAGGCGAGATATCTGCCGTCGCCACGCTTATGCCCGAGACAGTCGCGACGGATACAGGATCCAGGGTGCTGCAATTGACGCCAGAGATATCGTCGAGTTAAAATCACCAAGGGCCGCGTCGCGGATCACCGTACAAAGGCGCCGGTAGACAAAAAGCGGTGCCTGTGCATGTCCGATGCGGACAGGCTTCTTCCTGGATTACCGTCGGTCTTCGACTCCGGCCGGTCAGGGAACCGACGGTTACTGGAGTTCGGAGCAGGCCGTGAAACATGAATTATGTAGCGTGTTCCTGCGGCCGTTAAAACACCTGAACAACCATATGTCAGAAAATTAACTAATACGTTGTTTTTAAATCAAGTATAATAATTTCCGAATATATCTGCCGCTTCCGAATATGTCTATAAGTCGGGTAGTTTTTTCAACATATTCGCGTGGTGCGTTTACCTTTTGACAGAACTCGGTGGAATCGACCCACGTGCGGCAGGAGAGCAAGCAGGTTTCTACTCTATCCCGCGAATGTAAACCGCGCCCTGTAAATAGCCGATATTCCAAGATTCACCAACCACTTCGAGCATTTCTGATGCAGCTGCTTTGGACCGCCGTTCAGCGTTCATTAAAGGTACATTCCGTCCTTCCGATATTCACGCGGTGTGATTCCCTCCTGCCTCCGAAACGCTTCCGAGAGTCGACCTGGACGTTTGAAACCACACTGTTCTGCAATAACGAAAAGAGGTTCACGCGTATTCAGGAGCATCTGCTTCGCCCGTTCGATCCGGTGAAAACGGAGGCGATTCGGAAACGAAGTACCCACGCAGTCACGGAAGAGCCTGGAAACGTGGGACGCAGAGATATTGAAATGCATACAGAGATGGGTTCGGCTCAGGGAGGGATTGGAGAGATGCGACTTCAGATAATCGTCGAACCGACCCACAAGCTCCCGATGGGGCGGAAATCGGAACTCGAGCAATTCCTCAATGGCGGAAATCAGATCGTTTTGGACAACTGGCTTGACGAGGATGTCCCGAGCACCGCCTCTCATCGCACGTACTACCGTCTTGAAGCAGTCGGTTTCGGTCAGGATAATGAAGTCGGTACGAATGTACTCCCGCCCAATGGCTCGCATGACCTCGAGGCCGCTGAGGTCCGGAAGGTCGACGTTCAGAATGGCAACGTCAACGTGCGCTGCACGGATGGCACAGACTGCTTCGCGACCGAACCGGGTTGTCTGTACGCACCACGTATCGGACTCCGACCGGATGATTTCCCGGAGGCGTGCACAGACCCTAATGTCGCCGTCGGCGACGATGAACCTGATACTCCGGGTCGAATGGAATGGCGTTCGGTTCTGGTCGGCTAGGTTTGACACGACAGAGGATGTTCCATATATTCCTGACAGTGAGGGCCGCATCCCGTCTCACCGCGCAGAAGCGCCGGGGGACAAAACGGTGTTCGCCTTCCTGGATAACCGTCGGTTTTCGACTCTGGCCGGTCAGGGAACCGACGGTTTTTTTTATGGTCTTCCGAGAGAGAAACTTTCCGTTATCTCACGCCAATCGCCGGACGAAGTCCAAACTGCACTGACATATCGGTTGCAGGAAATGCAAATGGCGTGCCAATCGCAGAGTCGTTTCACATATCGATTCTCGTAAATTATTATTTTATAAGTGGATGGGATCTAAATCGGGGGTGCAGAAGACGAGAATGCAGCTGGACGCCGCCGGATTGAGAAAGGATAACGTACGAGATATGATCTTTAGGGACGAAATTTCGACCCGGGACTCCCCCAAATCAGCGGTCAATAGCCATTGGACATTCTGTGAACAGAATGCCCCTTTTCATGCTGGCATCCTGCTTTCAGGTCCGAAAATCTCGTCGGCCTGGCACAACAATTCGATTGGCATTTGCAAGTTCGGAGATCATCGTTATCATTCGGCCTGCACGCGTTGGCACTGATCGACGTTCCGGTTGTATCCCATAATCGCAGAGAGTCATCCATGATTACACCACTCGATCGCAACGGTACCTGGCGGACTTACGCAGTAGCCGATGGCCTGCCCTCGGTTCGCATCGAACACATCGCCGAAGACAACCTGGGTCATATCTGGTTTGCCACCTCGGACAATGGCGCCGCCCGCTATGACGGTGATGAGTTCGTGACGTTTACCACAAGGGACGGTCTCTGTAGTAACTGGCTCTGTTCCATGCACAGAGACCGTAACGAGCGGTTGTGGTTCGCTACAATGAATGGCGTCTGCTGGTACGACGGAACCTCTATCCACGTTTTTGAAGACGATGGCATTTCCGGACGGCCCGTGCAGTGCCTCTTCGAAGACGACCGGGGTCGAATATGGTGCGCCGGTATCGGTACGCTGGGGTATTACGACGGCTCTCGGTTCCACGACCTGGTTCCGCTTTACCAACAGCGCTACGGGCAGCCGCCTGCTCACCGGTGGCACAACGAGTGCCGGGGCATTGCCCAGGATCGCGAAGGCCATCTGTGGTTCGGATTCGACTATCCCGTCCGCTTCGACGGCGAAACCTTTAGCCGCTACGAGGAGGAAGAGGGTTTCACTCAGGCAGAAATCGGCTATGCCGTCGGACGAAGCCCCGCAGGCAAGGTGTGGATTGGCCTTCCTCGGAGTCTGGAATCGGTTTATTGCTACGACGATGCCGCCTTTCAGTCTGTCGAAGTGGACCGGGGCGGCGGCCTGATGAAGGTTCAGAGCGATCGAGACGGAAGGGTGTGGTTCTGCACCAAACGAGGGGCGCTATACAAGGATGGCGATACGTTCCGCAGGCTCACTTCGGCCGATGGCCTGCCACATTCGGCCGTCCGAGCCATGTTTCACGATAGCGAGCATCGGTTCTGGTTCGCTACCCGGGGTGGCGTAGGGCTTTACGATGCGCATAACATCAGCGTTTTCGACCCGGGTGTGAATCCTCCAATAGACCCGAACGAAATCTCGCAACTCGTACAGGATCAGCGAGGAGATGTATGGGTGGCGTATGCTTCTCCAGTCCTCTACCGGGCGGCAGGAAAAAGCATTGCCCGCTTCGATGGCGAGCAGTTTGTATTCTTGGACACCACGGATGGCCACGATGTCAATAACTGCCTGGCCATGTGCGAGGACCTTGACGGAAACCTGTGGTTCGGCGGCGCCAATGGCCTGTTCCATTACGATGGACGGGAACTTAAAGCAATGAGACCGATCGCGGATCTAGAGGAAAAAAGCATCAGCGCTATTGCTCAGGACCGGGAAGGGCGATTCCTGTTCGGCTACCGGGATCACGGTCCCATCGACGAAAGAGAAGACAGTAAGGTGTGCCATCTGACAGTCGCCTGCGAGCGAGATGGACAGTTACAGACCATTTCTGTGGAGGCGGAGAAAGATCCGTTTTCACGCATCGGCACCGTCATTTCCGGGCTAGAGGGCGAGGTCTATTTCCACACGACGAACGGTAATTCCATTGGTAGCGGCTTCGTACGCTGGCATCCCGAAGATGGCGTCAGGTTTTTTGGTCTCGAAGACGGGCTGATGGATCAGAGGGTCAATGATCTGTTGATTGACCGCCACGGTATCCTCTGGATCGCCACCAATGGCGGCCTCGCGCGCTTTGAAGGCAACACGATACGTACCCTTACCGCTGACGACGGTCTGGTGGACACGTGCATCCACTGCGTGCTCGAGGACCAGCAAGGACATATCTGGATGGGTACGGATGTCGGTGTGGTACGGTACGATGGGCGGTTGTGTCAGACATTAAGGTCGTCGCATATAGGACCGGTCTCCCGGATACTCGAATGTGATGACGGAACCTTCTGGTTTGGCACAGCCACCGGTTCTGTTATACGGTACCGTCTGCGGCAAAAACCTCCCCAAATTCGCGTGCTGCGGGCAATTGCAGACCGGAGCTATGATGACCAGGGAGAAGCCGTCCACGCTACCACTGGCCATCAGGTGGTTTTCGAGTACAAGGGGACGAGTTTTTCCACCCCGTCTGTCGATATGCTGTACATCTTCCGGTTAGAGGGATACGACCCCGATTGGCGGCCTGCGACAAGGAACAGGCGGGCTGTTTTTCGGGACCTGCCGCCGGGAGACTACACATTCCAGGTGAGGGCAATAGACCGCGACCTCAATTACTCCAGCATAGCGCAGACGAGACTCTCTGTGCAGCCGGACACGCGCATTTCCGCTCGGACCATTGCGCTCAACAGGCAGGATGACCGGAAATTCATCGGTCAAAGCGCGGCTCTGCGTCGTTTTCAGGTCAATCTCAGAAAGGTTGCGGCCACGGATATTACGGTCCTCATTATGGGCGAGACAGGCGTGGGAAAGGGACTGGCGGCACGGGAGCTCCATGCTTTGAGCCCCCATTGCGATGGACCCTACATCGAAGTGAGTTGCGGCGCGCTGCCCGTGGCGTTAATCGATAGCGAGCTTTTTGGCCACGTGAAAGGAGCCTTTACCAGTGCGGTTTCTCACAGACTGGGCCGCGTGGAGTTGGCGGCAGGAGGAACCCTCTTCCTGGACGAGATCGCCGAAATGTCCATGGAGACGCAGTTCAAGCTGCTGCGTCTGCTGGAAGAAGGCACGTTCGAGCAGGTCGGGAGCAGCGAGCCATTGACGGCGCGTACTCGGATTGTTGCCGCCTCGAATCGCAACCTGGAGGAAATGGTCCGCAAAGGCGCTTTCCGTGAGGATCTCTACTACCGCCTCAACGCATTTCCACTGTATCTCCCGTCGCTGCGCGAGCGCAAGGAGGATATACCCGCACTGGCGGGGTTTTTCACGGATCGCATGGCAGCACACGTGGGCAAAAAGATCGATCCTCTGTCGCCAGAGGTTCTAAGGTCGCTGCAAAACCGGGAATGGCCGGGGAACGTGCGTGAACTGGAGCATGCAGTACATAGGGCGGTTGTCCTATGTGCGGGTTCTCGAATCAGCGTTGAGGATCTGATAGTACATCGTCACATGATCAGATCACCTGCGCCCGACGCAGGAGGACGCGCCCTGACCGCTTCTCATCGCGGCGATATCCTGCCTCTGGAAGAATCCGAACGCCGTTACATCATCAGCGTACTCGAGGCGACCAACTGGCGCATAAAGGGGCCCAGGGGAGCGGCTAAATTGCTGCGATTGCACCCTTCCACGCTTTATTCAAAGATGAGGAAACACGGAATAAGTGATCAAATCCGTTAGTGTAAATCGCATCTATTCTCGAGCGGGCGCCCACGAGGGACGCCCCTACAACGCCAACGCGGCCTGGTGAACAGGTACCGCGAATTGGCAATTCGCGGCGCGGCAGGCGTGTCGGTGTGCCGCCGATTCTCCCGGGCAGACTGATGGAGACACCGGCGACCCGCCGGGTCCAAGGCCGCTGGCTCGGGATCCTGTCGACCTATTCGAGGCGTACAATGGATCCGCCGGGCTGGAGGGTCCCGGGGTCGAGGTTGAGGGACAGCATGCCGGCGGCTCTGCCCGTTTCAAGTCCGGTCCGCGGGCCGTCTTCGTGTTCGATGAAGGCGCGGCGGCGCGGTGTCCGGATCGACAGCCGGGCCGGGGTTGTGGCTCGGACCTCGAAGGTGTCCCCGGAGACCTGTTCCATCGAGAAGAGCGAGGGAATCTGCCAGGTCGTGCCGGCATTGAATGGGAACTCGTCCACGTCGATCCGGTTGGCGGCCGCGGACCGGATGCGGTAAGCCGTCCAGCAGCCCTGGTCGGGGTCCTGCACCCGGACGAAATGACCCGCGAGGGCGCCCGGATGCGGAAGGGTTTCGCGGGTCCGGAATCCCTCGCGGTCATGGCCGGCGATGTCGCCACCTATTGACGCGACTTCGAGGGCGACGGTCAGGTCGGGCGAGGCGAAGCGGGCCGTTTCCGTCAGAAAGAGCGATTGCCGGGCATCCCTGGATCGCGTGTACACGGCGGCTCGACCGGCGAAGGAGATGTCACCGAACGCGCGTTCGTTCTGATCCGGCGTCAGGATAACGGTGTCGTCGGCCGTCCGGCGGCGGATGCGAAGCGCCACCGGTCCGCCGTCGTTGTCCGGAACAGAAAGCGGCTGGACGTCCAGGATGTCGGGGTCCTGCCTGAAATGGTCGATGACGGCGACAAATGTGTTTCCGTTCCCGGATTCGGCCTTGCGGGCGAAGAGATAGTCATTGCGCGCGCCGATTTCAGAATGACTCCGCTGCCCCGGTCCTTCACCCACGATGATTTCGTCCACGGGCGATACCAGACGTACCCGCATGGTCAACCCGTCATCGGTCCAGGATGCGCTCCACCGGTCCGGGGGTTCTCCCGAGCGGAGCCCCTCGATATCGTCTCCGAGCACGCCCGGACGTTCCTCCATTGGAATCGGCCGGTCGTGAGCGGGAGGAGAACTGATGCGACCCTCACCATGGATGGCGTAGTCCTGGACCGCACCGCCCCGGACGCGGAAGACGTCAACCAGATACGCGGGTCCCGAACTCCTGTGGATCATCGCGCAAGAGCGTCTGTACGTTTCAGCCTGTTCGTACGCCCTGCAGTCCGCTTCGATGATCTTCGTGGCGGGCGACGCGGCGAGCAGGCGCAGGTTTCCGGGAGGTCTCCGGTCCCGCGGGAGCTGGTTTGCTTCGTCCACAACCACCAGGTTGTGTTTGAGCGTGCTCCGGATGCTTGCGTTGAGCGGATGGTCGCCGATATATCCCAGGTCGGAAAGGACCTCCACCCCCTCCACGTTCATGGCGATGTTGAGGGCGTCCGGGTGGTCGTGGCCCTCCGGCTGGTAGAAGTTCATCAGGAAGGTGGCCGAACCCGCGAGATCGGTCCGGAACATGGCGTCATAGCCCGTATTGAAGATCGCGAGCAGCCATCCCGGGAAGAACCGGTCCCGCACGGGCGGCGGCGATGCGCATTCGAGTTCCGCGGGCCGGTTGAAGAGGGCGAACGCGTCCCCGGTGTCCAGTCGTACGAACGGGGCGAAATCCTGTCCCATACGTACGAGACCCACGTTGTGAATCCAGGCGGGATAGGGCCAGTCGGACGGTCCTTCGCGCGCATCGGCGGTGTGGGGCAGTCGGCCGTCCGGAAGCGTCATCAGGGTCCGTGCGCGAAGGACGGTGTGGTACGCGCCGCCGGGCTCGTAGAGGTTGAGGTTGTCGTAGCGGTCTTTACCTTTATACGATGGCGGATCGGAATATCCGTGGGCGAGTTCGGGCAGATTTCGCACGTTGGCCACCGCGTAGAGGTAATAGCTGGAGCCCTCGGCGGTGCTGCCGTCGAATTTGAAGAACCCCTTCAGGTACGGTTCAAAACCCTCGACTCCCCGGTGCACGTATTCCGGCACGCCCAGGAAACGGCCGAGAGCGACCTCTCCCTCGCGGCAGCCCGCCACTTTGTTGTTGATGCCCTCCCAGTGCGTGAACGTGAAGAGACCCTCCACGAGCAGGTCTTTGACGACGCGGTCGCGTTCCTTTGCAGCCAGGTAGAGACGTCCGTTGGCGTCCTTTTCGTCCCAGAGCAGATCCAGGGCTTCGGCCAGCATGCAGATGTAATGCGCTTCGGCCTGAACGCCGCCGCCCGACAGGCGTCCGCAGCCCCAGAACGTCTGTATGAGTCTTCCACTCTTCATCGGGGAGCGGGCGTTCTGGTCCGGACACGGGTTGACTTCGTACCGGGCGATGCCCCTGTCCTGCGCCATCAGTTCGCAGGCGTAGAGCGGATCGCAGTCCATGTAGGTGTTCCAGTAGTCGCGGAAGAGATACGTGGGGTATACGGCGGCAAAGCGTTTCAGGATGGCCGCCGCGGCACGGGCATATCGATCCTCGCCTTCCATGCGATACAGGATGGCCAGATTGCGCGCGACCGCGGGCATGCGGTGGGCTTTCTGCTGCCGGATGGCGCCGCTGTAAGAGGAATGGACCCGGCGCCCGGCCCAGCTGAAGGCATTGCGGCCGGTCTTGAATTCAGGGTCGTTTCTTTCTTCCGGACGGATATAATAGGTCAGGGTCTGGCCTGAGCGCGGCAGGTCGAGGCGCCCCTCTTCGGGATGGGCCTCGTCGGTCATGATGGCGCCGCAGTGGAAACAGACCAGTTTGTCGGGATCGCGGTCGATCCATCGCATATTGTAGGTGTTGTCCGCGGCACAGACCGGACAGAATGTCCCGTAGATCTGCGCTGGACTCTGATCCGGAACCATCCGGGCGATCCAGGCATCGGAGCGATCGGTATAGTAATCGCCCAGTTCGAGCAGTTCCTCGTAAAGCTTTTTTGCCCAATCGTGGCGGCGGATGTTGGCGCGGGCGATACCGAGGTTGTCGTCCTTTACACTCAGGCAGGGGTGTTCCAGCGCTCCGGCGCTCCGGCAGTATCTCTCCTTCTTTTCTTCAAGTCGACGCCTGCATTCTCTTTCTTCATTGCTGTTCCAGGCCGGCATGCGATCTCCTTCCCGTGCAACGCCGCGTGAGCACCGCCGGAAACCTGCGCGGTCCACAGGACGCTCTCCATGACACCCTTCCGGCGACACTTCCGCGCCGGGCCGGATCCGCCGGCGCCGGCGGGTCTCCGTACGTCGGATTGGAGCCCGTTTGAAACGCGTGTGGGAATCAAAAAAAGAAAATGGAGAAGGAATTCTCGCCTGTCAAGAGGAATGAACGGATTGGACGAAATCAGGATCCTTGACGGCTTCAGCCCCGTGGACCGATTTCAAAATGCGATGCGGAGTAATATATCTTATTGAAAACAAATAACCTGCACAAATCGCCCAGGTCAGGGCCCGTAACCGTGCCAGACAGACTGGCCGTCCCCGGACGGAATCGAAAACACGTACAGAAAAACGATTCAAAAAAGGTTGACAATTGAACAAAAAAGAATTATTATGGATCAATTGGCAGCATGAAGTAGAAGGATGAAGTTTCTGTCTCCTTAGCAGTCCTGAGGTGTGTCTGGCAAGGATCAGAAGTTCCGGTCCTTGCCGTTTTTGGTTTTCGTCGGTTTCTAACGCTGAAAGGTGGTGAAGCACTGTGCCAGAAGGTCGCGTGAAGTGGTTCAACGACGCCAAGGGTTACGGCTTTATCGAAAGGGATGAAGGCGAAGATGTCTTTGTGCATTTTTCGGCTATCCAGGGCGATGGATTCAAGTCGTTGACGGAAGGCGAAGTGGTTTCATTTGAAGTCGTGCAGGGGCCCAAGGGCTACCAGGCTGCGGATGTCGTAAAGGTGGGGCAGGATTAACCGGTAACCGCGGTCCGATTTTTTCGCATGTAAATCCTCAATCGATCCATCCGGAGGGCGTCGGTTCAAGAATCGGCGCCTTTTTTTTATTGGAAGGCGGGAAGACGGTGGACGTTACAGAAACACATCGCGGAAATTTAAAGATAACTTGATATCGTACACTACAATTCTTTACATTATGAGGTAGCGCCGGGCCGGTCAGGCCGGCCGCGCGTCGGTCCGGCGTGGGTGTCCACGGTCGGGACGCGAACACACAGCACATTCCTTCAAGAAGCCACAAACAGAGTCGCGCCTATGCAAAACCACTACGACGTGATCGTAATCGGAAGCGGTCCGGGTGGAGAGGGTGCGGCGATGAAGGCGATCAAAGAAGGAAAGCGGGTCGCCGTGGTGGATGACAGGGCCTCGGTGGGTGGAAGCTGCACCCATCAGACCACGATTCCCAGCAAGGCGCTGCGGCACGCCATCCAGAAACTCGTCGATACCGGCCGTTATGGCGACTCCAGTTTTCCTGAGCTTCTTCGGGCGGCGGGGGGCGTGATCCGTCAGCAGGTGGACCTGCGCGAGGGATTCTACACCAGGAATTTTGTGGACGTCGTTCACGGCCGCGCCGCGTTCGAGGACAGCCATGGCATCCGGGTCCGTCTGCAGAACGGAGGCGTGAGGCATTATCGCGCGGACGGTTTCGTCATCGCCACCGGCGCAAGGCCGTATCATCCGCCGGACGTGGATTTCTCGCACCCCCGAATCGTGGACAGCGATTCGATACCGGAATTCCGGGAACATCCAAGGTCCGTGACGATTTACGGGGCAGGGATCGTGGGATGCGAGTATGCGTCCATTTTCAGGGGCTTGCAGATCAAGGTGAATCTGATCAACAGTCTGGACCGTCTGCTGGCGTTCCTGGACGACGAGATCGTGGACGCGCTCAGCTATCACCTCCGTGAACAGGGGGTGCTGATCAGGCACAACGAGGAATACGAACGCGTGGAGGCAGACGATCGTGGCGTACGCCTGTACCTCAAGTCCCAGAAGGAAATCGTCAGCGACTGTCTGTTCTGGGCGCAGGGGCGGACCGGGAATTCGGATGCAATGGGACTCGAAGAGATCGGCATCCAGCGAGATTACAGGGGGGTCGTCGCCGTCAACGAGAGTTACCAGACGGCGCAGAGCCACATTTACGCCGTGGGGGACGTGGTGGGGTATCCCAATCTGGCCAGCGCTGCATACGACCAAGGGCGTTTTGCGGCCGCGCATCTGGTATTCGGGGAATGTGAGGCCCACCTTGTCAAGGATATACCGACGGGGATCTACACGCTGCCTGAAATCAGTTCGGTGGGAATGACGGAGCAGGAGTTGACTGCGAATAGGATTCCCTACGAAGTCGGCCACGCGTCGTTCAGACACCTGGCGAGGGCGCAGATTACCGGCCGTACCACGGGGATGCTGAAAATCCTGTTTCACAGGGAGACGCTGGAGATTCTGGGTGTTCACTGTTTCGGATCCGAGGCATCCGAAATCGTCCACATCGGCCAGGCGATCATGGCGCAGAAGGGTGGCGGCAATACCCTTATGTACTTCATCAACACGACGTTCAACTATCCGACGATGGCCGAAGCCTACAGGGTGGCGGCGCTCAACGGGCTGAACAGGGTGCGATGAATGCTCTTGACGTCATCTATTTGGACAACCATCTGCTTGTGGTCCGGAAACCTGCCGGCATGCTGGTACAGGGAGACCGCACAGGCGACCGGTCCCTTCTGGAATAGGGCAAAGCGTACGTCAAAGCGGCGTACAACAAGCCGGGCGACGCCTTTCTCGGGCTGGTGCACCGGCTGGACCGACCGACTTCCGGAGTTATGGTTTTTGCCAGGACGTCCAAGGCGGCGGCCCGGCTTTCGGAACAGTTTCGCACCCAGAAGATCGGAAAGGTCTACTGGGCGCTGGTGGAGGGGAAAACGCCGCAGGAAGGCCGGATGGCGGATTCGCTGTTGCGGGTGGGACCTTCCAGTACGGTCTCCGACAGAGGCCGGGAGGCGGTGCTCGGGTTCCGGCGCCTGCGGTTCGAGCGGGGGATTTCGTGGGTGGAGGTCAGGCCGAAAACGGGGCGTCATCATCAGATCCGGGTGCAGTTCGCGCACCGCGGACACCCCGTTCTTGGCGACCTGCGGTATGGAGCGAAAGTCGGATTTCCGGAAAAGAGCCTTGCGCTCCATGCGCGGGCCCTCACGCTAACGCATCCGACCCGAAAGGAGCAGATGACGTTCAGCGCGGTGCCGGAGGCGTTCTGGCCGCCGCGATTTCGGTAGCACAAGCCCTTGGGACAACAGTTACAAAAAGCACGAAACCTGTGACACGGTGTTAACAGTCCGTTGATAAAGTCGCTCTGCAGGCGAGGCCGAGCCATTGTGGCCGAAGACAAGGCGCGCGACCGAGTCCCATCCATCGATTCGGCGAGGGCGCGCAACGCAGTATTTCGACCGCAAGGGCCGGCCGTAGCCCGGATGGACTTTTTCAACGGGCTGTTAAGGGACGGCAAATCAATCAAAGGCTTTGATGGCAATATGAAAGCGACAAGGCTGCTGCAGTCCAGGGCAGTAGTCGATTTTGGGCAGGTGTGAATCGATACGTTGAAAGGAGATAGTTCGTGAACAGGAACGAGCAGCAGTTGAACGATATACAGGTCGATCGGACCAACCTGTACCGGGAAGAAAACTACACGGACCTGAAGGTGGCGTCCATTCGTCGCCTGGTGCCGGTAAACCAGGATGGATCGCCCGACGGGACCCGCCGCCAGAAGTTTATCGGACAGACCCATCTGATGTCCCAGGTCGGCCCGCTCCCCGTGCAGTGCGACATTGAAGCCGCAGACCTGGAAGAGGCGCTACGGAGGTTCCCGGAGGCCATCGCAAGGGCCGTTGAAGATATGATGGAGGATGCCAAGGAAAGGCGGCGACAGGAGTCCTCCCGGATTGTGGTGCCGGGCGCGGGCGGACTGCCGGGCGCGACGCCGCCTGGCGGAAACATCAATCTGAGCTAGTGTTCTGTCCCGGGAATATCTTACCGTTCCCCTGCCTGCGTAGTGCCCTTTGCTGCAGGCAGGCCGATTCATCCCGTCTCTCTGCGCCTTTTCCGGTGTTGCCTCTTCACGGCGCTGACGTCAACAGATCGGGTATCTGATTCAAGCTGACGGCTGAAAGCTGATAGCTGTTTTCGCTGTTTCCGCTCGGCAGAATCCGAGCGAAATGTCTCCGGGAAAGAGCACGGGGGAACCTGACCTTTTTGGCTTCGAACAGGGCGCATCAGTATGCGCCCTGTTTCTATGTGAGCAGGGGTTTCATGGCCTCTTTGAGTTCGGCCATTTCGCGTTCCGTAAGGGGCTTTACGGGCTTGCGGCACGGGCCCACGGGTCTGCCCGACAGATTGGTTGCGGCCTTTACGGAGGCGTTGTAAACGTGATGCCAGAAAAAGCGGTTGGCGGGAAACATGCGACGCCAGAGATCCCGGGCCTCGGCAAGTTGACCGGCGGCGACCAGATTGTAGAGATCGACGGCTTCTCCGGGCATGGCGTTGACCGCTCCCCAGACACACCCCGGACATCCTGCAACGAGGCTGAAGAAGGCGATGGGGTCCCCTCCGTTGAAGACCTCGGCGCCGATGGCAAGCAGTTCCTGTATTCGAAGAATATCCGCCATGCTGTCCTTGATATAATGGACATTCTCGATTTCCATCAGACGTTTGAAGAACGCGGGCGTGATATCGATTCCCGTGTGGACGGGGATGTTGTAGACCATAATGGGCGTGCTGACGGCGTCGGAGATTTCCGCGTAGTGTCCGTACACGCCTTCCATATCAGGACCCTCAAAATAGGGCGGAAGCACGAGCAGGCAGTCGGCGCCCGTACCCTCGGCGTGCCGCGCGTATTCGATCGTCTCCGACGTACTCACCGCGGAGGCCATGGCGACCAGGTCTGCCCTGCCGTCAACGTGGTCGGCAGCCAGTTTGGCAAGCCGCATGCGTTCCTCCGGTCGAAGGCAGGCGAACTCGCCCGTGCCGCCGTTGATGAGGATGCCATGGACGCCCGCGTCGAGCATGGAGTCGATATGATTCCTCAACGCGGATTCGTCGATCCGTTCGCCGTCGTCTGTAAACGGGGTACATAAAGCCGCGCAAATGCCCCTTAGTTTTTTCATGGCGGTCTCCCCTTCGATAGTTCACGTCAACCCGGTGCCAGGCGAAGACCTGGCTCCCGGTCCATGGCAAGTGTCCCGGTGTGCGAAGGTACGGCGAAAGTCGAACTCATACAAGAACGCAATGACAGGGCGGACGCGCGGGGAGGGTCGGCGGTTTAGATGGGTCTTGACACTGACAGGGTAAAAATCAATATTGGCGCAATTCGGGAACGGGCAGGGACACACGTCTTGCGCGCGCGTGATTGCGCCGCGCCATTCCCGCCGATAGCCTGTTCGGTCCCGTTAGCTTGGTCGTTCACGGTTCCCCGCCCTGGCGCCGCCTGACAGGTACCGGAACCAACGCATCTGGGGCTCGCATAGTCGGTTTTTCGGAGGAGGTTGACATGTCGCAGGTGAGGGAAGTTGGCATACCGGTTCGCGCGGTGAATCGCGCGGCGTTGTACGCGGGACGAAACGGCGCCGGCGAGCCGTGTCTGTATGCGACCATGTCGCAGCAGGCCGCGAATCTCTTCGTATTGCAGATCGATCCGCGGACGGGCAGATTGCGTCAATTCTGGCCGGACGTTCCCGATTCGAACTATACCACGGCGGTGTATCAGGCGCGGAACGGACGCCTCTATATCGGGGCGGCGCACTCGGGACAGCTATACTGTTTCGATCCCGAGCAGGACGACCTGGTGAATTTCGGCACCATTAACGGCACGGCGGCTATTTTTCCCTGCAGTATCGACGAGGATTCACAGGGCGTGATCTGGATTTCCAGCTACGGCACCGCGGATCTGACGAGCTTCGATCCGGAAACCGGTGAGTTTACCCGGTACGGACGCCTGGACGACGTGGATATGTACGCCTATTGCCACGTGAATACCGACGATACGATCGCGTCGCTGATCATGCAGACCCAACCGCACGTGGTGGTCCTGGACCCGAAGACCGGTGAAAAAAGGACGGTAGGGCCCGTCGTTACGCGCGGCGAAGGAGCATTGAACCTCCACCGGGGGGCGGACGGGAACCTCTATATTGAGTCGAGCGAGGGGAATTTCCGTCTGGAGGGCATGAACGCCGTTCCCGTGGAAGAAACCGTCGCGGCGAAAGCTGCGGCGCCCGCCCTGCCGGACGGCAGCACCTTCCGGTTCGTGGATGCGGTGGAGCAGACATGCAGGATTCTGGAGGTAACAGGCCCGGACGGCGCTGAGAAGACCTTCGACATCGAATTCGAAGCCGCGGGGACCGATATCTTCTGCCTGCACGGCGGTCCCGACGGGTGTGTGTACGGATCCAGCGTCTTACCGGAGCGGCTGTTTCGCTACGACCCCGGAAACGATGACCTGGCGGACCTGGGCATCTGTTCGACCGCGACCGGCGAGGCGTATTCCATGGCGAACCTGGACGGTAAAGTCTACATCTCGTCATACCCGGGTGCGAGAATCTCCATTTACGATCCTTCGCAGCCGTACAACTTCGGCGAGAGCCGGGGCAGCAATCCCTGGGACATCGGGCGGGTGGACGACATTTCGTACCGGCCGCGATCCACGCTGGCGGGTCCCGGCGGAAAGGTCTGGCTGGCATCCATTCCGGACTACGGAATGTGGGGCGGGCCGCTCTCGTATTACGACCCGCGCACGGAAAAGAAAAAGGCGTTTTACCGCATCGTGGGAGACGGGAGCTGCTATACGCTGGCGCACCTGGAGGCGGAATCGTTGATCGCCGTCGGCACAACCATAGCCGCGGGCAGCGGGACCCAGCCGAGGGTGGACGAGGCCGTGCTCTTCCTCTTCGACTACGGGAAGGAAGAGAAAGTCTGGGAAGGCGCGCCCGACCCGCCCGTGACGATATTCAATGCCCTTGCAGCCGTACCGGATGGCAGGCTTATCGGCACGTTCGCCGGCAGCGAACGCGGACCCGAACTCTTCGTGTTCGACCCTGCCACGCGGGCGTTTACGGAACGGATCGCCGCGCCTGAGGGCGGTCCGGTGGACAACGGACTGCAGCTGGGACCGGACGGGATGATCTATGGCCTCACCCACACCCTCATCTATCGGCTGGATCCCGGTTCCCTGAAATTTGACGTGATCGTGGAATTCGATGAACGGTTGACCAGCCACGCGGCGGGCGGACCGATCGTGGGGAACGAGCTGTATCTGTCTTCGGGCCACCGGCTGTTTGCCGCGGAGATATTGTAATATGGCGACCTTTTGGAGACCCGAGCCAGAAATGTGGGATACATTGCGGGAGGCCGTGCCCGGGATCCTCGCGGATCAGCGGGAAGACGGACGGTTCGGCACCGCGCCCTGGACCTGTCTGGACCAGCATCGGATATTCCACCTGGCCGCCGCCTGGAGCCTCGAGAACAGTCCCTGGTTTCATGACGACGAGGTGCTTGCGGCGATTGTGCGTGGCGGCGACGCGCTGATAGGCGCGCAGGACAACGAGGGCATGTGGACTTTTCTGAAAAAGGACTACTCGGAGTGGGGTCAGATCTACATGCCCTGGACGTACAGCCGCTGGATTCGCGCGTATATGCTGGCGCGATCCGGGATGGACGGCGAGGCGCGAGCACGGTGGAACGCCGCATTGGAACTGGGTTTCGAGGGGATTTCCAAGACGTGCCTCTCGCACGTTCACAACATTCCGACCCATCACGCGATGTCCCTTTATTGCGCCGGGATGGTATTTGAACGCCAGGATTGGAAGACGCAGGCGGAGGAATTCATCCACGAGGTTGTGGCGGCGCAGTCTCCGTACGGGTGGTGGACCGAGAACGTGGGCCCGGTCGTTTCCTATAACTACGTGTATTCGGACGCGATGGGCGTGTATTACAAGCTATCCGGGGACGGACGCGTGATCGAAGCGCTGGAACGGGCGGCCCGATTCCACAGGAACTATACGTACCCGGATGGAAGCGCCGTGGAGACGGTGGATGAGCGAAATGCGTACAACAGTGAGGTGCGGCCGGGGAATCCCGGATTCAGCCACACAGCAACGGGCAGAGGCTATCTGGCACGGCAGCATCGCCTCTTCCTGGAAGCCGGCGGGAAATTCGATGTGGATTACGCCGCGCACATGCTGCTCTATGCAGGCGACGGCGAAATCGAGGAGATGGAGGACGACCGTGACGGGCGTACCTATGCGATGGGCGGCGATGCGCTGATCGTCTCACGCAAGCCCTGGTTTCTGAGCCTGTCGGCCTATTGCTGTCCTTTGGACGAGAACCGGTTCCGGCAGGACCGGCAGAATTTCGTGAGTATCTTTCACGAGTCGACCGGTTTAATCGTTGGCGGCGGCAATACCAAGCTGCAGCCGCTCTGGAGCACGTTCAGCGTGGGCGATACGTCCCTGATGCGGCATACGCCCGGGGACGCCGATCCTGACTTCGGTCCGTTCGAAGGGCTGGCGCATATTCCCGACAGGGCGGAAATCAGGGCGGATGAAGCATGTCCCGGCATTGATTTGCATTATGGCGCGGACGTGGGACGCGTTACGCTCGTTCCACGCGGAGACTCGCAATTGCTCCTGATTCTTGAGTCGTCCGGCATATCCGAAAGCGGAATGGAAGCACACGTGACGTTGATCCCGCATTTGAGGGAGGCGCTGCGTTCGTCGACCGGCGAGCGTGCTGAACTGCAGACGGATATCGTGGAATGGACGGGGGCCGACGGCGCCTGGTTCGAACATGCGGGATGGCGGCTGTCGCTCCCTGCCGGCGCGCGGCTTGTGTGGCCGGCGTTGCCCCACAACGCGTATACAAAGGGAGGTGAGGCCGGCGTCGGGCAAGCCCGGCTGGTGCTCGCGCTGCCGTTCGGCGAAGACAGGAGCCGGTACGAACTGAGCCTGGACATTCTTCAGGAATGAGGATCGAGAAAACGCACGGCGGCGACGCCTGCGGACCCCGCATGAGGGATTCCGGCCGCAATTTCGGCTGTCCATTCGTTCATATTGGAGGGTGCTGTGGGAGATAAAGTCCGGAAGACCGAGGAGGAATGGCGGGAGATGCTCACGCCGGAACAGTACCACGTGACAAGAAGAAGCGGAACGGAACGGGCGTTTACCGGCGAGTACCACGACTTCAAAGGAAAAGGGATCTATTTGTGTGTGTGCTGCGGAAACGAGCTGTTTCAGTCGGATACCAAGTACGATTCCTGCACGGGCTGGCCGAGTTTCTGGGCGCCGTCGGATGACGCAAACGTGGAAACGGAAGCGGATGTATCGTACGGCATGGTGCGCACGGAGGTGAAGTGCAGCCGGTGCGACGCGCATCTCGGGCATGTTTTCGACGACGGTCCCCGGCCCACGGGACTGAGATACTGCATGAATTCCGCGGCGCTGGACTTTGTGGAGAACGATACCGAAGAGAAGGATTGAACGACCGTACGCGACGCAGGGGCGCATCCGGACGATCTGAATTCCATTTCGAAGTCACCCCGTCAATTGAGGAGACGCCGATGAGTTTGAATTTCGCCACCCGGGAAATCCAATCGCAGCCGATCGTGGGCATCCGCGCCACAACCACGATGGAGGAGATCAAACAGGTCATCGGCGCCCTTTTCGGCGAGATTATGGAGTATTTTACCCGGAATGGACTTGCGCCGGCAGGAATGCCTTTAACGATTTACCACGAGATGGACGCCGACCGGCTGGAAATGGAATGCGGGATGCCGGTGGCTTCGCCCGTTGAGGGCACCGAGCGCGTTCGACCTGGAGAACTGCCCGCCGGGAAGGTCGCGACCGTTACCCACATGGGTCCCTACGAGCAATTGGGACAGACGTGGTCGGCACTGATGAAATGGATGGAAGAAGAGGATCTGCAGGCGGCGGGCGCGCCCTGGGAGGTTTACGTGACGGATCCCGGCGAGGAGCCCGACCAGTCGAAATGGCGCACCGACATCTTCTTCCCAATTCGCTGATCGGCGCTATGGGTTTCTGGATTTATGCTTCAAGGAGTCGAGAATGAAATACCGCTTTGCCGAAATGATCTGGTATGAAATCAGGGAGGCCGCGGAGCAGGACCGTGTTGCCGTCCTGCCGGTCGCGACGTACGAGGACCACGGACCGCACCTTCCCGTGGATACCGACGTCGTCCTCTGCACGGAGATCTGTGAAAGGGCGGTGGCGCGGATCCCGTCGGAGGCCGTTCTGGCTCCGCCGGTCCCGCACGGGTACAGCCCCCATCACATGGATTTTCACGGGACGCTGACGATAACCTGGGATACCTTCATCCGATACGTCAAGGATGTCTGCTGCAGCCTCGCCCACCACGGCTTCAAGCGGATCCTGGTCGTGAACGGCCACGGCAGCAATACGCCCCCGCTGGACCTGGCAACCCGCCTGACGGTGATCGAATACGAGGGCAGGGTTCTGTGCGGCTCGGTGAACCACTGGGGGCTCCGGAAGGTGAAAGAGGTGGGACGCGAACTGAGGGAGTCGGACTACGGCGGGACCTCCCACGGCGGTGAGTTCGAGACGTCGCTATACCTGGCATTGAAGCCGGACCTGGTCGATATGAGCAAGGCGGTCGACGAACGGTCGCCCCTGTCGAACAGCTTCCAGTCCGACCTGCTCGCGGGCGGCCATCCCGAAGGGTCCAGCGCGAATTTCACGCCGTACTGGAGCACGAAAACCGCCAGCGGCGTGATGGGAGACGCGACGAAGGCCAGCCGGGAGAAGGGGGAGAAATTCCTCGAGGCGGGCATCGAGGGGCTGATCGAACTGGTTCGGGAACTCAGGGCGACCGAAATCATGGACAGGCGCGACCAGCATTAACGCATGATTCGTAAGTTTTCGGGGACGTTAAATCGTATATGTGCAAGTAAACCAGGATTCATCGTTTTTAGGTGACGTTAGTTCGTATTTGTGCAAGTTGATAAAGGCGATTAAACTGCGGATTATCAGGATACACCAGGTTGCTGGACGTCAACTGAAAAAATGTCTTTCCATACGAGGTTACGACCCAGTTTCGGAGGGTATAACCACGACGCCCGGTAGCTGTATTTTTTAAATTGGGGCAAACAAAGGCGATTAAACTGCGGATTTTCAGGATACACCAGGTTACTGGACGTGAACGGAAATATCATCCTTATGAATGACCTCGATACGTCGTTTGGCGCCGGTCTCTTCTGCGTCTCTTTTGCTTTTCGTGGCCAATTTGACTGCTGCCTTTCTTCGAATTGAGGTTAACGGACGAAAGGTCGTTTACTTGAATTCGCTGGTATACAGCAGCGGAAACGATGGCTACCACACGTACCGGATTCCCGCCGTGCTTGCCGCGGCGAACGGAACGCTGCTGGCCTTTTGCGAAGGCCGGCGTAACAGCCGTTCGGACCACGGAGATATCGATCTCCTGGCAAAGCGTTCGGAAGACGGTGGGCAGTCCTGGTCGGCGCAGCGGGTCGTCTACAGCGAAGCGGGCGAGGTCACGATCGGCAATCCCTGCCCCGTGGTGGACGCCGAGACGGGCGCGGTGTGGATGCTGTTTTGCAGAGACAACGTCGATGTGCTGGTCACACACAGTAGAGACGACGGTCTGACGTGGTCCGATCCCATCGACATCACGAGTGAGGTCAAGAAAGAAGCGTGGACCTGGTATGCGACGGGCCCGGGCGTGGGCATCCAGCTCCGGAACGGCGCGCGCAAGGGGCGGCTCCTGATTCCCTGCGACCACCGGAACCCGGAAGCGTACGACTGCGGTTCCCATTCCGTCTACAGCGATGACGGAGGGGCGTCCTGGCGTTTGGGCGGTTCGGTCCGGCCGGGGGCCAACGAATGTCAGTTCGGTGAACTCGCGGACGGGACCGTTGCCATGAACACCCGGATGCAGACGCACAGCGAGGGATATCGCGGAACCGCGTTGAGCCGGGACGGAGGCGAGTCCTGGTACGGATTCACACACGACCGCAACCTGCCCTGCCCGAAGTGCCAGGCCAGCCTGGTGGGTGGCGGCAACCCGAACAGCCTGCTGTTTTCGAATCCCGCGCCGCCCGCTCCACCAGGAGCCGGCGGCGGAGAGCGGGCGAACATGACCGTCCGGCTGAGCAACGACGGAGGCAGTACCTGGCCCGCGTCCGAATTGCTGCACGAGGGACCCGCGGCGTATTCCTGCCTGGCGTTACTTCCTGACGGCTCGGTCGGCTGCCTGTACGAAGCGGGGTCGGAATCCCCCTACGAGCAGATCGTCTTCGAGCGTTTCAGGTTGAATTGAGAAAACGCAATGGGTGAGACAACGGCTGGAAGCGGACCTACGCTGGAGGAACGATACCGGGCGGTAAGCCCGCGTTCCCGTGCGGCTTTCGATCGCGCCAATGCGGTGATGCCCGGCGGTGTGAAAGGGGCGTACTACTACCAGCCCTATCCGCTGACCATTGAGCGCGGCGAAGGGTGTTACGTGTACGACCTGGACGGCCGCAGGCTGGTGGATTTCAACAACCACCATACGGCGCAGATCCTGGGCCACAACCATCCAGCGGTCGTTGCGGCCGTACGAGAGCAGGTTTCCAGGGGGATTGCGTTGAGCGCGCCCGCGGGCGTGGAGGCGGGACTGGCTGAAGCAATATGCGGCCGGGTGAAGACCGTGGAGAAGATCCGGTTCTGCAATTCCGGCACGGAAGCCACCCTGCACGCCATTCGACTGGCGCGAGGCGTCACCGGAAGGACGAAGATCGCCAAGTTCGAGGGTGGATACCACGGCAGCCACGACGTGGTGGAGGTGAGCGTGGCGCCGCCGCTGGAGAAGGCGGGGCCCGCGTCGGCGCCGCGTTCGGTCTCCACGGCGGGCGGCGCTTCCCCGAATGCCGCCGGCGAAGTGGTGGTCCTGCCGTATAACGACGAAGACGCCGTTGAGCGATTGCTGGCGCGGCATCGACGCGAACTGGCCTGCGTGATTTTCGACCCACGGGCGGGCATATTGTCCCAGCGCGCGGAGTTCGCGCAGTTCGTATGCGACATGGCGCGGAGGCACGACGTACCCGTGATATTCGATGAGATCGTCGGGTTCCGGGTCGGTACCGGGGGTCTTCAGGAGCACTATGGCATCGAGCCGGATCTGACGACGTTCGGAAAGGTCATCGGGGGCGGATTCCCGGTGGGCGCCTTCGGAGGCCGGGCCGACCTGATGGATCGCTTCGACTCCTCCCGGGAGCCGACAGGCTTCTTTCAGAGCGGGACGTTCAGCGGGCATCCCGTGGCCATGGCTGCGGGTCTGGCGACCCTGAAGCAGCTGACGCCGGACGTGTTCGCGCACCTCAACCGGCTGGGAAAACGGCTCAGGGACGGGTTGAACCGGCTGTTTTCAGAACGTGAAGTCGATGCCACGGCCGTAGGCGTGGGATCGTTGTTCAGCATCCACTTTTCGGGCGAAGAAATGCTGAACTACCGACATCTGGCTCGAACCGACATTGCGGCGGCGCACCGGATGCTGCTCGGACTGATCGAACGGGGATATTTCCTGGGTAACGGGCTGTTGATGTGCGCCGTCTCCGCGCCGATGGACGAAAGTCACGTGGACGGGTTGATCGAGGCCGTGGACAGGGCGATGTAGAGTCGCGCGACGCCGTGACCGTACTGGTTATCTTTGACTCAGCCCCAATGATCCGGAGGCTTTGAAATTTCGGATGCTTATGCATCCGTCCGTAGATGAACTTGTGACGGATCTTGATTCCGGAGGAAAGTCACATGCGATACATCGACACCCATGCCCATCTGGGGCCGTGGTTCGACGAAATCACGACGTTCAGCGCCGAGGGCTTCGTGGCCATGCAGGAGCGGGCGGGCATCGAGCGCACCGTGGTGACGTCCGGCTCCGCCCTGTTTACCGAGTTGATCTATGGCAACGAATGGACCATCCGGCACGCTGAGAATCTGGAACATCTGCTCGTCTGGCTGGTGCTGAATCCATTGAAAATGGGCGAGTCGCTGGAGCTGCTGGACCGGTTCAAGGACCATCCCAAGGTCGCGGGCTTCAAGATCCACCCGGTCCAGCACAAGTATCCGGCGGATATCAAGCCCACCTTCCGGCTCTTTGAAAAGCTGGAGCCGCTGGGACTGCCGGTGCTTTCGCATGGAGAGAACGAATCGTACGCAGCGCCGGCCCGGTTGCGGCGGCTGGCCGAAGCCTTTCCGTCCGTAACGGTCATCACGGCGCATTTCGGCGCGGGACAGCCGGGCCAGACGTACGAGGCCATTGATGCGCTCCAGGATTGCAAGACGGGCAACCTCTACACGGATATGGGTACGGCACGGGCGATTCGCACCGGCATGATTGGGCTGGTGGTGCGTGAAGTCGGGGCGGACAGGGTGTTGTTCGGTACGGATTCGCCGCTGTACGAGCCGATGGCGTTCCCCGCGCTGCTGGCGGCGGCGGATATTACTGACGATGAACGGGAACAGATCGCCTGGAGGAACGCGGAGCGGCTCGTGCTGGCGCCTAAGAAGTTGTTTTAAAATTACCGGTGAGTTCCCGAGCACG
Organism: Gemmatimonadota bacterium; assembly: GCA_028874335.1. Lineage (GTDB taxonomy): Bacteria > Latescibacterota > UBA2968 > UBA2968 > JAAXHE01. The sequence goes on from JAPPJY010000009.1 coordinate 169,643, forward strand.
AGCGAAAAAGTGGCGGTCAAGGCGGGAAAATCCGCCCATATTTGTCTATACGGGTGGATTTGACCAACGCCGACCGGCGCATTTGCAGCCGTGCGAAGACCGCTGGGAATTTTAAGACAGCTTCTAAGGGGCTGTCGTAGAAACTTCCGATGTTGTTGAGTCAGTGCGTCATGAGGAATCGACAGATGAAACTGGATGGTCGCCGGCGGCGGCTGCTTGAACGGACGTTCCTGGACTATCAGCAGACGTCGGCCTTCATGGAACATCCGTTTATCGTTAAGAGGGCGCACGGCCTTCACTATTGGGATACGGACGGCAGGCGTTATTTCGACGGGATCGGCGGCATCTTCGTGGCCTCGCTCGGACACGGGCACCCCAGGGTCCTGGAGGCGATGCGAAGGCAGGCGGAGACGCTGGGGTTCTCGCCGCCGATGCACGGGCTTTCGGACGTGGCGCTGGATTTCGTCGAGAAGCTGAGCGAGGTGACGCCCGAGAATCTGAATTTCATCAAGTCCTACAGCGGCGGGTCCGAAGCGGTCGAATCCGCATTGAAGTTCACCCGGCAGTATTTCAGGCAGAGCGGCCACCCGGGCAAGTACAAGTTCATCAGCCGTTACTTCGGCTATCACGGTGCCACGTTCGGCGCGATGGCGGCCAGCGGGACCGGAAAACGCAAGACACCGTTCGAGCCCCAGGCGGGCGGTTTCCTGAAGGTCTTCCCGCCCACCTATTACAGAGACCGTTTTGCTTCCTGGGAAGAATGCAACCGTTTCTGTGCGCAGATGTTCGAGGACGTGATCGTCAATGAAGACCCGGATACGGTGGCAGGCGTCATCCTGGAACCGATCGGCAACACCGGCGGAATCATCACGCCCACCGAGGAGTATTTCAGGATAATACGCGACGTCTGCAACCGTTGCAACGTCGTGTTGATCTACGATGAGATCATTACGGGATTCGGCAAGACCGGCTCGATGTTCGCCGCTCAGACGTTCGGGGTTACTCCGGATATCATCTGCGCGGGCAAGGGGATCTCGAGCGGGGCGTATCCAGTGGGCGCGATGATGGCGCGGGAGGATATGGGAGACGTCTTTCTCGGCCCGGTGGAGGCGGACGTCAACTTTGCGCACGGGCATACGTTCGCTGCCAATCCGGTCGCGTGCGCCGTGGGCATGGCCGTGATCGACGAAATCGTGGAACAGGAGCTGGCCCGCAAGGCCGGCGAACTCGGCCGCTACCTGGCGTCGGAGCTGGAAGGATTGAAGGACCTGGGCGTGGTGCGGGAAGTGCGGGGACGCGGGCTGCTGCAAGGCGTGGAACTGGTGAGGGATACGAAGTCGATGACCCCGTTTCCGGAACTGGGGCGGGCGCTGAAGCGGACTTCACTGGAGAACGGGCTGCTGATTCGCATCGACCCGACATGGTTTGCCGTGAGCCCGGCGTTGATCGTACAGCGGGAGGACATCGACGAGTTGTGCGATCTGGTGAGGAAGAGCCTGGTCGACGCGCTGGAGCAGGTTGATTCGCAGTATAGATAGAACCCCTCAAAAGGAGGCGGAAATGACGGCAATGAGAATGACGGTACTCTTGTGTTTCCTGCTGCTGGCAACGCCGCAGATCGTAAGCGCCGGCGAAATGGAAAGGCGGTCCCGGATTGAACTACGGATGGGACTGCGGAATCACGGTGGTAACACCGGCGCGGCGACAACGGTCGGACCGTTGGGCGTTGAAACGACCGCCGGAGCGGATGATGTGTTTTTCTCGCTGGGCTACTCGCGCTGGATGAGCGAGCACGTCGCGGGCCACGCCACGTTGGGCGTCCTGTCGGTCGAGGCCAGCTCACGCGCCGGGCCATTAGGCGTCTCCCAGAAGGCGGCGGTCATCTGTCCCATGATCGTCGGCATGAGATACTATCTGCGCAAGCTGTCGTTCGACACCGCGTTCAGGCCCTTTCTGACCGCGGGCATCGGGCTCATCACCGGATTTCAATCCAGAAGCGACGTCGGATTCCAGGTGGTCCAGGAATCCGGCGCGATGACGACATTCGGAAGCAGGGCGGGCGTGGGGTTCGACCTGGCAATGGGTCGGTCTTTTGTGGCGATTGCAGACCTCGGATACAACCTGATGACGGATTTTCCGGACGAGATCGGCGGCAGGCGCAACTACAGCGGACTCGAATTCGGTCTGGGCATTGGCTGGCAATTCGGCGGGAGCGCCGCACAATAGGCGCGGCCCTCTTAAGCAGGAGGTTGCGATGGCGAAGTACAGAGTGGCGATCATTGGCACCGGCCGGGTGGGGTACCAGTTCAGTTTCGGGGACCTGCCGGACAACCACGCCGATGCCCTGGGCCAACATCCGGATTGTGAACTCGTGGCGGGTGTGAACCGGGGTCGTGAAAAGCTGGAGATCTTCGGGCAGCGATACGGGATCGACGCACTGTATCAAGACTACCGGCGAATGCTGGACGAAGTCAGGCCCGATATCTGCATTGTGGCCACCCATCCGGAACTGCATTGCGAAATGGTGGAAACATGCGCTGCGGCGCCCGCGACGAAAGCGATCATCTGCGAAAAGCCGATGGCGCTGTCCCTGGAGGAATGCGACCGGATGATCGCCGCCTGCGACAACGCGGGCATCCTGCTGCAGGTCAATCACAACCGACGCTGGTCTCCGGAGTGGAACCTGGGACTGCGGCTGCTGCGGAACGGCGCGATCGGAGAGCTGAACCACGTCTATTGCTATATGGACGGCGGCAAGCCTGACCCCTCGTGGCGAAGCGAGAACGAGGGTCCGTTTCTGCACGACTTTACACACTACTTTGACCTGATGGATATGTACGCCGGGGAGGTGGCATGGATGTGCGGGATAGCGGAGCAGCGGATGCGTCCCTGGGCCGTGGAGGACTTCGGCGCGGCCATCGTGAAGTTCAGGAACGGTTCGACGGGTCTGGTCCACGGCGCCGAATTGACATCCTATACCGACAATGCGTTCGAGTTGCGCGGCACCGAGGGCGTCATCCGTTTTCTGGGAGAACGGGTCCATCTCTATTGCGCGGTTGAGGATGACTACGAACCGGACAGCGGGTTTCAGTGGCATGCCCTGCAGCACACGCCCGTCGACCACCCGTCGCCCGCGTCCACGTACGTCGTCGCGCTGAACGAACTGGTCGAAGCGCTGGAAGGCCGAGGGGAATTGCGCAGCGACGGACGGGTGGGGCTGCGATCACTGGAGATGGTGATGGCGATCTACCAGTCCCAGCTCACGGGGAACCGTCCGGTCGATTTCCCGCTCGAAGCACGCGGTTCCGGAGTCGCGGCGTTACGTGATGCGGGACAGTTTGTCGATCGGCAATAAACGCCAGACGGAGAAAACGAGGATAGCGATGGCGGCATCCGAGGTGCGGGGATCGTGGATCGAGTACGATGTGGTCGTCCGCAGGAACGTGATGGTCCCCATGCGGGACGGGGTGAAGCTGGCGACGGACCTGTACTTCCCCGCGAAGCACGGGGAGATTGTGCAGGGCGCGTTTCCCGCGGTAATCGAGCGCACGCCGTACGATAAGGAATCCAAATTCAGCGAAGGACGGTATCTCGCCCACAGAGGGTACGTGGCCGTGCGCCAGGACGTCCGGGGACGTTTCGAGTCGGAAGGCGTGTGGCATCCGTTCGCAAAGGAGGCGCCGGACGGATACGATACCGTGGAATGGGTGGCCGCGCAGCCATGGTGCGACGGAAACGTGGGGACAATGGGCGGGTCCTACTGTGGGAGCGACCAGAGCGCGCTGGCCACGATGAATCCGCCCCACCTGGAGGCGATGGTCGTCGCGGTGGGCACGTCCAACTATCACACCAGTTCGATGCGGCAGAACGGCGCCCTGGAATTGCGGTTCATGATCTATGCGTTCCGGATGGCGACCACAAGCAAGGAAGCGCTTGCCGATGCATCGTTGAAGGCCGCGCTGGATGCGGATTTCGCGAGGGTGGGCGAATGGCTGACGAGGACGCCCTACAGGAAGGGGTCTTCCGCCCTGCGGTTTCTGCCCTCCTATGAACAGTGGGTGCTGGATCTTCTGGGAGAAGGGGACTTCAACGAATACTGGAAGCAGCGAGGATACGCGATCGACCACTACTACGAGGAACACGCGGACGTGCCCACGATATATCTGGGTGGGTGGTACGACACCTACACCCGGGGGACCACGGCGAACTACGTCGCGTTGTCGAAACGGATGAAGTCCCCGCAGCATCTGTTGATGGGCCCCTGGACCCACGGCGGTTGGGGGAACTCGTACGCGGGAGACGTGGATTTCGGACAGGAATCCGTCCTGGACGATTACGACGGCTACCGGCTGCGCTGGTTCGACAGGTGGTTGAAGGGTATCGACAACGGCGTCGACCGTGAGAAGCCGGTACGGATCTTCGTGATGGGCGGCGGCGACGGCCGCAGAAACCGGGAGGGGCGACTGTCCTATATGGGCGCCTGGCGCGACGTGGAGGACTGGCCGCTGCCCGGGACGCGGTTTACGCCGTACTATCTGCACCCGGACGGCAGCATTGGACAGGACCTGCCTGCACCTTGTGAGCCGAGCCGCTACACGTTCGATCCCCGGGACCCGGTTCCCACGGTCGGCGGCAATCTGTCCGCGGGGGATCCAATCCTGGTTGCCGGCGCGTACGACCAGCGAGGCGATGCGCGCTTTTACGGATGCAGGGACAACCTGCCGCTGTCGGCGCGGAGCGACGTCCTCGTCTTTCAGACGCCTGAATTGAAGGAGCCCCTGGAAGTCACGGGACCGCTGACGATGAAGCTGTGGGCGTCTTCTTCTGCGAAGGATACGGACTTTACGGTAAAACTGATCGACGTGCATCCCCCGAACGAGGATTATCCCGATGGCTTCGCCCAGATTATAACGGACAGCATCGTCAGGGGACGTTACCGGAACTCGCGGGATACACCGGAATTGATGTCGCCGGGTGAAATCCATGAACTGGAAATCGTAATGTATCCGACCTCCACCGTCTTCGGCGCGGGGCACCGCATCAGGGTGGACGTCTCCAGCAGCAATTTCCCCAGGTTCGACGTCAATCCGAATACAGGAGGCCCGTTGGGACGGGACCGCCGGGTTGTCCTCGCGGAAAACGCGGTGTTTCACGATCCGGAACATCCTTCGCACATCGTCCTACCCATCATCCCGGGGTGTTAATCAGGATTCGAAAAAAGACAAGGGTCAAATTGGCCACAAAAAGCACAGGTAGTTATGCTGTTGCGTCAATGCCTATTATTCGCGTCATTCGTAGTTCATTTTTTCTGTTTTTGGACAGGCGTGCGGGCAGATGGATGACGATTTCGAGATCAGGTACCGGGATCGAAGAACGGGTCGGACGATAACGGAGCCCCTGTCCTACGGGTTTTTTCAACGGGTATTCCAGTCTTCGTACGTCCTCGGGCTCTTCCACCTGCTGCTGAACCATTCGATCTTCTGCCGGTTCTATGGCTGGATGCAGGCGCGCCCGGGAAGCCGCCGGAAGATTTCCCGTTTCGTGCGGGATTACGGCATCGACGTGGAAGAGATCGAGTTTCTCCCGGAGCGGTATCCGAACTTCAACGCGTTCTTCACCCGCCGCCTGAAACCCGATGCCAGGCCGTTCGCCTCCGAGCCCGACGCGTTAAGCTGTCCCGCGGACGGCAAGGTCCTGGTCTTTCAGCATCTCCTGGAGGGCGCCAGGATCCCGGTCAAGGGAGGGGCGGTTCCATTGGAGCGCCTGCTGGATTCCGAGAAGGAGGCGCGCCCCTATCGGCACGGTTCGGCGCTGGTGGTGCGGCTCGCGCCGTACGACTATCACCGTTTCCACTTTCCGGATTCAGGAACGGCCGGGCCGGCGCGCGCTGTCGCCGGGCGGTACTATATCGTCAACCCGCTGGGCCTTGCAAGGGTCCCGGGCGTATTCTGGCGGAACAGACGTGCGGTAACCGGATTCGATTCGGACGGGTTCGGAAGGATCGCCTATCTGGAAATAGGCGGCTTTGCGGTTGGTAGCATCGTTGAGACGTACACGCCGGGACCGGTCGAACGGGGTCAGGAGAAGGGCTATTTTCAGTTCGGCGGCTCCACGCTTGTGCTGCTGTTCGAGCCGGGAACGGTCGTTTTCGACAATGACCTGAAGGAGGAATCCGGACGCGGTATCGAAGTGCACGTGATGGCGGGAAACCGAATCGGCAGACGAATTCAGGATCGGGGAGACAGAACGCGTCCCGCTGACGTATCGTCCGGTTGAAGCGTTCCGAAGGCGTAAGACAGAATTCCCGCAATATATGGGCCAATGTGCTTCTGCACACGGCCCTATTTTTCTTCGGGTCCAAGGCGGACGAATGCCGTCGGATTCGCAAGGTTCCGATGTGTCACGTCAATCCACTGATCGGATCGTGCGGCAGTTGAGACGCGCACTTCCCTGATTTCGCCCTGAAACGGCGCTCCGCCGCCCGCGATGCTGCCGACGGTAATCGGTATATCGTTCGATTGAACCGGTCCCGTTGCTTGGGCCGAAGCCACGGCCGTCCCGTCGATGTAGAGGGTTATCCGTTCCCCGTCGTATACGCCCGCCAGGTGATGCCGACCGGGGGCGGGCGTCCTGTTGGCGCGCACGCTCCGGGTGCCGTTTTCCGTATTGATGGTGAAGGTCGGTCCCGGCAGCGATGCACAAAGACCGCCGTTGTGACCGCATTCCGCGTATTTGAGAATGAAGGAAGCGTCGTCCGCGGTGTCGTAGCGCAGCACCTTGCCGTGAGGCGTGTATTCGCGGTCGTCGTTTTCATCGGGGTCTTCGCGCCACGGCGAGAAGTACACGTAACGTCCGTCGAACGCGCCTCCGTTGAATCCGCCGGGGTTCGGCGGATAGGTAAAGACGCCTCCGTCGGCTGCGTCCCACGCGGCCCTGTCGCTGAAGTTCATGCAGGTGTTGTAACGCAGCACGCGACAGTGGAAACCACTCTGGAGTTCGTCGCCCTCGTAGAACGGAATGTAGTAGACGTACTGGCCGTCGAATGCCGCGCCGTCGTAGCCCTTTGTATGCAGGCCCGACGTTCCGGCTGCGTCGTAGGCTTCCCAGCTTTCCGGGTCCCTGAAGTCGCCCCGGGTATCGTATCTGACGGCGTTGCTGTGGGCGTAAGGGACGTAATAGACGAAGCGCCCGTCGAAAACGGCGCCCACGCACATCCCCAACCCGAGATCGCTGGCGTCCATGGCCTGCCAGGCGGCCGGATCGTCGAACCCGGCGCGGGTGTCGTGCCGCAGCACGATTCCGCGGTCGTTGAGCGGCGAGTAGTAGACGTAACGACCGTCGAAGGTGGCGCCGTCGTAGTTCTTCGACTCCAGTCCGTCGGTGTTTCCGGCATCGAACATCGCATAGCTGTCCGGATCCTTGAAGCCGCTCCGGGTATCGTAGCGGACGGCTCTTCCCGACTCGCCCGTATCACCGTAGTATCCCGGTGAGAGGTAGATGTATCGCCCGTCGTACGCGGCGCTCTGGCAGGCCATGGTTCTCCCGATGTCGTACGCCTCCCAGCTGCCGGGATCCCGGAATTCCCCGCGCCGGTCATATCGCAGGAAGCGGCTGTGCAGGGTCTCGCCGTCGGTACGCGGGACAAAGTAGATATGGTTTCCGGCGTGCACGACGCCGTAGTACCCTTTCGTGTTGAGGCCGTCCGTACAACCGGCATCGTAACTCTGCCAGCTTTCGGGATCGTTGAACCCGCCCCGGGAATCGTATCGCAGGACCTGGCCGTGGCGATCCTGTGAAGCATTGCATTGCGGCGCGAAGTATACGTAGCGTCCGTCAGAGACGGCGCCGAAATAGCCTTTGGTGTCCAGGCCGTCGGTTTCCCCGGCATCGTAGGACTCGAACGTATCCATCGTGGATCGCAACGACCATCTGGAGACCAGCGCCTGGAAGGCGTCCGTATTGGCCTGGCTGCTTTGGACCCAGGCTTCGACGGTCAGGGCTTCAACGCGGTCGAGCGGTAAGGAGCGGATCGCGTCACCGTTACATTGGACCAACGCATAGTGCGGATCCCAGACCGGATCCGGGCATGAGACCGCGCCTTCCCCATAGCACAGATATAGCGACGGTTCCGAGGAGAGCGAGGGCACTCTGACTCGCGCCCTGAGGGCGCCGTCATCGGAACTGTAGGACTCGATACGGTACGCCAGCGCGTCGCCCTCGCCGGTTGCGAAGTGGATGTCGCTCCCGTCTTCCCTGAGAACATGGCCGCCCTTCCCGATTGACTTGAGTGCGTCATCCCGAATGACCACGAGGAGCGGAAAGTCCCGAAGACTCGGGACCACCACTTCAGGATTGAAGGTGATTTTCCTGCGGATCAGTTTCCCGGTTTTTTCCATGGTTTCCTCTCGGATAAGTAGAGGCAGGTTTGAATCCTGCCCCTACGAATGGGGCATCGTCTGGGCCCGTCAAACCCTCACGGCTCAAGCGTTACCTTGATTGACCGTTCACCCTCCGCGACGAGATCGATCCCTTTCTGGAATCTCTGGAGGGGCAGACGATGGGTCACGATGCGATCCATCGGCAGGAGACCCTTCCGGATCATATCGATCGCTACGGGGTAACAGCCGGGTCCCAGGTGGGCGCCGTGGATGTTGAGTTCCTTGGTGTCGCCGATGATGGTCCAGTCCGTCGTCACCGGCTCCCGCATAACGCTGAACTCGACAAACGTGCCGAGTTTGCAGATCATGTGCAGACCCTGTTCCACGGCGGCGGGATGCCCGGTCGCTTCGATGTACACGTCGCAGCCGTACCCGTCGGTAAGTTGGTTCACTTCCCGGATGACGTCCGTCCTTCCGGGGTTGAAGACCAGGTCGGCGCCGCAGGCGCGCGCCACGTCCAGACGGTCGTCGCTGAGATCCAGGGCGATCAGCAGGCGGGGATTCTTGAGCCGGGCGGCCGCGACCATTCCCAGCCCCAGCGGACCCGCTCCTGCAATGACCACCGTGTGGGCCAGCTCGATTTCGCCCCGCTGCACGGCGTGGATGGCGCAGGCCAGCGGCTCGATGTAAACGGCCTGATCGGAAGGGATGCTCGCGGGAACTTTATAGTTGAGGGCGTCGGCGGGAAAACGCATGTATTCGGCCATCGCGCCGAAGGTGTTCTGACGGAAGCCGTAGATGTCGTGCCGCATGCACATCCAGTACTGGCCGCGACGGCAATAGCGGCACGCATGACAGGGAACGATCTGTTCCGAGATCGCCGTATCGCCCACGGCGAGTCCGTATTTCTCACCGGCGCCCCGGCCGAGAAGAACGACCTCGCCGATGAATTCATGGCCGGGGATAACAGGCGCCTGACAGTATCCTTCGCGGTGATCGTCTCCCCAGAAGAGCGGAGCCCCAAGAAAACACTTGAGATCGCTGGCGCAGATACCGGCGGAATTCACGCGGATGACGACTTCCCCGGGTCCCGGACGCGGTACGGGACGTTCTTCAAGCCGGTAGTCCCCGGGTCCGTGGCAGACAACCGCCGGCATGGTGTCGGGAAGCCCATTGTGCGGTGTCAATGCAACGCTCCTTTGCAGCATTCGACCAGAGGGCTCTCCCCTTTTCGGACAATGCTGAATCGACCGCGGTGCGGGAAAACGACCGCGGGGTACCCTGCGAAACCAGCCAATCGAACCCGAACAGACGTCCCATTCCTGCGCGTTTGACGGAGACATCAAGATATGGCGAAACAAAACGGATGGCAACCGAATCAGATGGATTGGTCGCCGGGTTTTTTCCTTGTGCCCGCCTTCCCCGCCTCTTTACATTGCGGGCGCCTGTATATGTGATTCAAATTTCAATCGAGAGGAGTGGTTGATGGACCGTCGTGATGCGATGTGGCTTCTGGTATTCGTGGTTCTGGGCGTGGGCGGGCTGGCGGTATTTCTCAATTACTACACTGAGGCGATTCCGTCCGCGTCGCTGGACTTCAAGTTGAGCCGCGACGAGGTACACCGCGAGGCGCAGGGCTATCTGGAGAATCTGGGGTACGATCTCGCCGAATACCAGAGCGCCCAGATATTTTCAAGCAGCCAGATGCAGCAGGTTTTCCTGGAGCAGACGCTGGGCCTGGAGGAGACCAGCCGGCTGGCGAGAGAATGGCTGTCGGTCTGGTCCTGGAGCGTCCGGTGGTTCAAGCCGCTGCAGAAGGAGGAACTTCGGGTGGGGCTCGATCCGGGCGGACGGGTTGTCGGATTCTCGCACAGCATCCTCGAATCGGACGAAGGCGCAAGCATCGCGCAGGACGACGCTCTGGTCATCGCGTCGGGATTCCTGCGGGATACGCAGGGGTACGACCTGGACGCCTTCGAGTTGATTGACCGGTCCGGCACGGAACGCAAGGCCCGGATCGATCACCGGTTCGCCTGGCGGAAGAAGGACTTCACGGTTGGAGACGACGGGCACTACCGGCTGGACGTCGTGGTTCACGGGGACCGCGTCGGGAAGTTCAGCGAGTACCTGAAGGTGCCGGACAGTTTCTCCCGGAGTTACCGGGAGGTACGTTCACGGGCGAATCTGTTGACGCAGGTCTTCCTGCCGTTCTGGCTTGCGCTGGGCGTTGCCATGCTGGTGATTCTGGTCAAGAACTATCGCCGAAAGCGGTTGCATTGGCAGGCCGGACTGATCGTCGGGACGCTCGTGGCCGTCGCCTGGCTTGCGGCGAACGTCAACGCCCTGCCCCTTGCGCTGTATAGTTTCGACACAACGATTTCCTACGGCGCTTTTCTGGTGACGCTTCTGTTCAGCGCCGTTCTGATCGCCGCGGTGAACGGCGGTATCGTCTGCCTGGCCGGGACGGCCGGGGGCGTTCTTGAGAGGGACGTGTTGTCCGAGCGGCGGGCGAGCCCGCTCGGTCGCCTGTCGCTACGAGGCCTTTTTTCGGCCGGGTTCCTGCGGTCAACGGTTGTGGGCTACGGCGCCGCCGGGGCCGTTCTTGGCTACGTCGCCGTGTTCTATCTGCTGGGCGGGCGGTATTTCGACGTCTGGGTGCCCGCGGACGTGAGCGAGTACAACAATGCATTCAGCACGGCCATTCCCTGGATCTACCCGTTGCTGGTAGGACTCTCCGCCGCGGCGGTCGAGGAGTTTTTCTTCCGTCTGCTGGCGATTCCCCTGCTGATCAGATGGCTGAAACGACCATGGCTGGCGGTGTTGCTGCCGGCGATTGTCTGGGCGTTCCTGCATTCAAACTATCCCCATGAGCCGATTTACATACGCGGAATTGAGATAACGGTCATCGGTATCCTCTTCGGAATCCTGTTCCTGCGATTCGGGATCTGGGCGCCCATCATCGCCCATTATGCGATCAATGCTTTCATCGTAGCGCTGCCGATGGTGAAGTCATCCAGCCTCTACTTCCAGGTGTCCGGCGTGCTCGTCATCGGGATTCTGCTGGTGCCGGCCATCCCCGCGGCGTTCGCGGTCCTGACCGGAAGGGCCCGGCCGCGGGAAGTCGACGACGTCGACGACGAGGAGGCGCCGGACGAACCTGCCGAAATAGAGGAGCCTGCGCCCGAACCCGTACGGCCGGACGTGGACGAAAGAGAGCCCGATTCCTATTTGCCGGACAAGAGGAGATGGATTGTCGCCGGCCTCTGCGCCGTCGCGGGTATCGCGCTGATGATCGGATTCCGCGTGGACCGGTTCGGCGCGCGTTCATTGAAGCTGGAGGTGACCCGGAGTCAGGCTGCAAGTATCGCGGAGGCCTTTTGTGCCGACCTGGGACTGGACGCGTCGGATTACCGCAGGTCCATCCAGTTTCGCAGCGGGGTCGGCTCCTCCCATTACACGCATCTGATCCGAAACGCGGGGGTCGCAATTGCCGATTCCCTGATGGTTGAGAACACGTCGCCTTGGTACTGGCACGTGCGATGGTTCAAACCGATGGAGAAGGAGGAAATCCAGGTCCGCGTGGACGCAACCGGGCGCGTAGCGGGATTCAACCACATCATACCCGAGACGCGCGCAGGCCCGGAGCTGGAGTCTGACGACGCGCGCGCGAAGGCGGAGGCGTTCGTCGAGCAGACGTTCTCCCGCTCCGTCACGGATACCACGCAATACAAGCTGCTGGAAGCCCGATCGGAAAAAGAAAAGGAACGGATGGACCATCACTTCGTTTGGGAACGGATCGACCGGAAGATCGAGGATGGCGAGTTCCGGCTGAAGGTTCGCGTACAGGGCGACGAGGTGGGCCTCTTCAATGCGCACTACAAAGCGCCTGAGGAGTTTCTGCGATCCCTCAAGCAACGGGGCGCGAGGCAGGAATTGGCCTCGATGGTGCCGGTTCTCCTGATGCTGGCGACGCTTATACTGGCAGGGGTTTTTTTCTTCCGCCAATACCGGGCAGGCGAAGTCCACTGGAGGCTGCCGATTGGAATCGGCATTGCGGTCGTCCTGTTGACCCTGCTGAACTGGATCAACTCCCTGCCGACGTTCTTCCACGGTTACGATACGAGCCAGGCGATGATGACCTATCTGGGTATCCAGGGCGTCGGCCTGCTGATCGGGACGCCGATGACGGGGCTGGCGATAGCGGCGATGTTCGCGCTGATGATGGCGATGAAAGGGTCGCTCTATCCGGAGGAGATGGGAGCCGGCAGGTGGCTGGGACTCCTGCGGATGCGGGAGGGCGGCCTTCGCTTCTGGGCGGGCACGCTGGTTCTGGCGGCGGCGTTTCTGCTTCTTCGGACCGGCACGGACAGTCTCGCAATGTACGTGAAATACAACGGCTTGACGGAGTACCTGGAGGCGGGCGGATTCAATCTGCCGTCGGTCAATACCTACGTTCCGCTCTTCAGCGCCGCCGTCGGCACTGCCCTGGAGTTGATCAATCCATTCGCCGTGCTGGCTCTACTGCTGGTCTGGAAAGCCGGGGTGAAACGCCCGTGGCTGATTGTAGCCGGAATCGCGGTCGCCCTGTTGTCTGAGGATGCGATCGCACCCGCCCGGAGTTTCTATCATTTCGCCGTTCTGGCCGGCCTAGAACTATTTTCTCTTGGTGTACTGGTTTTCCTCGTCGCCTGGCTGATCCGGTTCAACCTGATGGCATATATTGTCGCGATCTGGTCCGGAACGCTCATTCTGGGCCCGGGAATCGCGTTCATTCAACGGACAACCGATACGGTTTTTCAGTTGAACGGCATTGTAATACTCGCGCTCGGCCTGGCGCCGCTGCTCTACCTGCTGGCTGCCTGTCTTCGCGAACGGCGCGAGCGGACGGACGGATAAACCGCTGCAGGCTAAGCCAGGTTCTTCGATCCGCCAGGCCGATGGATGAGACCCCCTTCGATGGACATCGGAGGGGGTCTTTAATGCGGGATCATCATCGAGTAGTGCCAGACATTTCGGGATGTCGCTTGACATTCCCGCTACTTCCTGTCGTAAGCACCTTGCCGATGGTCCATATCTACCACATATATCTGTCCCAAAAACCGTTTGTAGAAAATCCGATACGGCCTCTTTTCGATTCTGAACATCGGGTCATTAGCAGGACGCCCTCGTATCTTTTTCGATCCCCTCGTGTTAAGCGGATCCTTAAGCGATTCGATCTTTTCAACAGCCGAACGTCTCACCTTTGGTGGCAAGGTATCCAGAAACTCCTGTACAACGTCCCGTATTACAATCTCTTGCTCGTCGGGTTCACATTGCCCTGTATTTTCCAGCGGGTTTTGCGATTCTCTGGCTCCTCCACGCGCTTCATTCACTAACTATCCCTCTTCACCTTTTCGAAATATCGCCGCGTCTCCTCAGCCGAAAGCATCCTGCTCTTTCCCGTCCGAAGCTCCTCGTCAATCTCTAAAGACCTTGCCAGAAACGGGTCTTCCTCTTGCTCCACAATAACGTCCTTCGGACGCTCGCTGCGCTTGACGCGTTCTATCCACCCCAATACGACATCAGCAACGCCCATTGCGACCCCCTCTCGATTACCTTTACTCAGAAACCGCTCTATTTCCTGGCCCAGGCACCCGGTATGGTCGTTCTTGCCCTCACCCGTGTCCTGTGCGAACCGCAATAACCACCTCGACGTCCTCATCCACCCACGCGCGCTCGACCATCTTCAGTCTATTGTCCGCAACATACCTCCAAAGATAGATTTCCATAAATTCCCGCATCTTGTCAAGTGTGAATGTTAAATTTCCTTCCGCCGCGAGTCGCAGAATCGGGACCATCCTTTCAGGTAAATGGAATTTCGACCTCCACGCTCTCCCCGGTCTGTTCCGCCTTCCTGATGGCGTCGGCTACGGCCACGGCAGCGACCATGTCGTCCCCCAGAGGATGCGGCCGGCCCGTGCGCACCATTTCCTTGACGTGTTCGAGGATAATCGCGGAGCCTTCACAGGCATTGAAGTCGTTAAGCACCAGACCCTGGATGGCGCCCTCAGGGCCGAACACGTGGGTGAACATCTCGGTAAAGCGGAAGTCGGCCACGCCGCAATTGATGACCACACCGTGCTCCGGCCGGCCGGGCGCGCCGCCGTAATGGAGATGATAGACCGTATGGTTGGGCGCCTTCAGACAGCTCACGGACCGGATGCCCGTCCCGAACACGTGGTGGGCGATTGAAATCGCGTGGATGAGCGCGGCAAGGTGCGTGGAGGCGCAGGTAATGGTGCCGAAGGTGACGCGGCCGACCTCGTCCAGGCGGCGGACCAGCTGTACCACCGCCGGGTTCGTCTGCAGCATGGAAAGCGACATGACCGGCGCGTTGTTTTCATTTGCAAGTTCCAGGATCGCGCGAACGTCGGCGATGCAATGCGCGAAGGGTTTGTCGATGAAGGTGGGCACGCCTTTCTCAAGGCCCGGACGCGCCAGTTCCAGGTGATCGGAGCCGTCGTAGTTGCAGTTCGCAATCAACACCAGGTCGACGTCATCGCTCACCTGCTCGAAGCTGTCGCAGACTTCCGGCCTGCCATAGAAGACGTTTGAGAACATCTCGGCGTTGCGACGTTGTTCGTCCCAGACCTTCACGATCCGGTAGCCGTCGACTCTGGGAGCGGTCATCCGGGTCGGTTCGCTGTATTTCGTATAGTAGAAATAGTGCGTGCCGCCGCGCTGCCAGGTATAGGACATTTCGTCTTCGACGGGCATGGGTTCCCTCAACCGCAGTGGATCGTGCTCGTCCATCTGCGCGCCGAACCACATCCCATGCATGTCGCAACGGATGATCCCGGTGCGAACCACATCTGACACGACAGGGATTCCTCTCGTTTGATATTCTCAAGTTCCCGTTGGCGCATCCTTCGAGACGGTGGGGCGGACATTCCTGTCTGCCCGAACCCATGGCTCTCTGCCGCAATGCGGATGAAAGAACGGTCCGCGCTACAACTCCAATGGGTCGGCAGTGCGGATGACGAAAAATTTCCTTACCGGTTGCATCACGTGCCAGTGGGTCTTGAGTCCCGCGGGAAAGTGTACGGTATCGCCCGGCCCAAGGGTGTAACTGTCGCCGCCGTCTTCTTCAATCGCGACCCTTCCCTCGAAGACGTGGGCGAACTCGTCCCATCCAAAGGTCCATTCGAATTTGCCTTCCGAACATTGCCAGTAACCGCCGGACACCCGCTTGTCCGCGCTCTGTGTAACGATGGCGCCGCGTGCCGTGGGTTCGCCCTCCTGAATCCAGTCGGGATCGATGGGCATGTCGGGCAGATTTTCCGGCATTGCGACGGTGTTCATCTTCAACTCGCTCATCACACGCTCCTTTCCTATAAGTAGCTCGTTTAAAATCCCCACGGTCTTCGCGCGGTTGCCGTGCATCATGGGGTCTTGCGCCTTCTATGGCAATCGATCTCAGCCACGGATTTTCCGCGTTTTTCGCCTTTCGTAGTTTCGTCTTTGGTTTATTCGCGTGTTTCGTAGTCTCGCATTGGCCCTTCGTTTATTCGTTTATTCGTAGTTTCGCCTTGGCCCTTCGTTTATTCGTCTATTCGTAGCTTCGCCTTGGGTCTTTCGTTTTTCGTCGTTCTGCGTTATTCGTAGTTTCGTCTTTGGTTTATTCGCGTGATTCGTAGTCTCGCCTTGGCCCTTCGTTTATTCGTCTATTCGTAGTCGCGCCTTGGGCTTTTCGTTTATTCGTCTATTCGTAGTCTCGCCTTGGGCCTTTCGTTTATTCGTCTA
>JAPPJY010000009.1:185902-189405 GCA_028874335.1 Gemmatimonadota bacterium
ATTCGTCTATTCGTAGTCTCGCCTTGGGCCTTTCGTTTATTCGTCTATTCGTAGTCTCGCCTTGGGCCTTTCGTTTATTCGTCTATTCGTAGTTTTGCCTTTCGTCATTCGTCTTTCGTAGTTTCCAGGTAGCTTCCATCGAGATTGGCTCACAGCGCCAGGACTTCCCGCCATAGGTCCGCTTCGACCGGGATGCCCAGCGTCAGATTTTCCTCACGGGTCCTGAACATTCGCTCGCCGGGATACGTGACCGGTTCGCACCCCTCCAGTGGCCGGGCGGCGCGAAAGTCGGCGAGGGTCTGGTCCACGATTTCCCGCATCCGGTCTCCGGCGACAGCGTCGGCATGGATGGCGATATAGACCTGGGAGACGCCGTATTCGGCCTCCTCCTGAGCGATCTGGTACGTTGAACGGCCCCCCGACAGCAGCGAGGCAACCAGGTCCAGCGACATCGCGAGTCCGATCCCCTTCCAGTGGCCGATGGGCAGCGGACGGCGGGCGGCCTGTATGGCGCCGGCGTCGTACGAAAGGTTTCCGTGATCGTCGTAGCCCCCGGGGACCGGAAGCCGCCGGTTGGCGACGCGGTACACGTCGAGTTTTCCGTGGGAGTACTGGCTCATCGCCATATCCAGCAGAAAATGACGGCCTTCCGGCCGGGGAATGGAGAAGACCAGTGGATTGTTGCCCACTTTCCGGTCGGATGAACCGAACGGGGGGATGAGCTGGGTGGTATTCGTCCAGCAGATGCCGATACAACCCGCGTCCGCGGCCCTCAGACCGTACGTTCCGGCCCGCATCCAGTGGTTGGTGTTTCTGAGGGACACGCAACCCATTCCCTGATCTTTCGCGATGTCGACCGCGCGGTCCATGCAGACGCATGCATTGAGGATTCCGGGGCCCAGTTTTCCATCCCACTGCTCCAGTACGCCGAATTCAGAGGCTTTTTCGGGCTCGGCGTGGAGGTCCATGCCTTCGCCGGAACGGGCCTGCCCGGCAAAGGACGGGAACCGGTTGACACCGTGGGAATAGACCCCGTCGCGCGTGGTTTCGGCGAAGATTCGCGCCAGGCGTTCGGCGCGTTCGGCCGCGAAGCCGACATTGAGCAGGGCGCGGTTCAGTTCCGTCACCATCGTGTCGAATTGGATCCGGCGCAATTCCATCCTGTTGCTAATCCCCCTCAGTATATCCCAGGACGACCAGCAGGCACGGGCCGCCCGATACGACCGCGATGCCGGCATCCTGAGCATCTTCAACGGCCTTCCGGCTCTCCGCCCCCGGCTGCATCCAGATGAATTGGACTCCGGCGCCCGCTGCTTCCGTGACGATCCCTTCGGTAACCTCGGGCGGTGTGATCACGGAAATGCGCGCCACCGGTTCCGGAAGCGCCCCGAGATCGGGATAGGCCTTTTGACCTTCGATTTCCGCGGAACCCGGATTGATCGGGTACGCCTTCAAACCGTGCTGCAGATAGCATCGGAGCACCTTGTTGCCGTATTTGGCACGATCTCTTGACGCGCCGACGACGGCATACGGACCGGTCTCCAGAAATGCATCGATTGTTTCGTCGAGTGTCACGGGCGGTCTCCTCCGCGGTTCGGATTCGCTGACGGTTACAGATCTTGATATCGCGGCAGACTGTCCAGGAACCGGTAGCTCCGTTCCTCGCGGTCGAGCGCGTAGCAGTAGTGGGTGATTCCATTGGTCACAACCAGGTAATTCGTCCCGACGGACGTATTGTAGCGCGCGATCTGATCGAACGCCTGCTGTTTGATCTTGACGTCGGGCGCCTTGCATTCGGCCATGAGAACGGGTTCTCCCCTGCCGTTGTAGACGATAACGTCGGCGCGGTGCTGCATTCCGCCATACGCGAAAGCCGATTCGACCGCGGTTCGACCCGCCGGAAAACCCAGATCCTGAACGAGGTGCTGCACCAGGTTCTGGCGGACCCATTCCTCGGGCGTGAGGCGCACGTGTTTCCGGCGAAGCGGATCGAAAATGGTTCTTTTTTCGCCGCTGGCGCGGATATCGAAGTCGTACTGGCGGGGAAAGTTGAGGGATTGCATTGGAATCGGCTTCAAAGTGCGGAGCCACGACGTTGTAAGCGGGTGAGATACGCCTCGGTCAATTCGAGCGGTTTCGGACAGGTTCGCTCTCCGTGCCGCTGTCTGTCGCTAGCGAGCGTGCCAGAGTTCCGGACGTTCGACGTATCTGCGGATCGTGTCCAGGAACCGGGCGGCGGGACCGCCGTCGACGATGCGGTGGTCGAAAGTGAGGCTCAGGGCGACCATGTCCCTGGGCACGACCCGGCCCTGATATACCGCCGGTTTCGAGACAATCCGTCCCACGCCCAGAATGGCGCACTGGGGCAGGTTGACGATGGGCGTAAACACGTCGATCCCGTACGCGCCCAGGTTCGTAATTGTAAACGTACCCCCTTGAAGTTGCTCCGCTTTGAGGTCTCCCTGCCTGGCCTTCTGAACCAGGTCCGAGGTTTCCCCGGCGAGGTCGGACAGGTCTCTGGCGTCAACATTGGTGATGACGGGGACCAGAAGGCCCGCGTTCGTATCCACGGCAATACCGATGTGGATCTCATCGTGCCTGTGGACAGACCCGTCCCGCCACGAGGCATTGAGGTCCGGGTGTTCGGCCAGGGCGACGGCCGTCAGCTTCAGGAAAAGGTCGTTATACGTAAGGTGGGGTACGTCGAGTTCCGCGCGTAACGCCACGAAATCCGTCGCATCGGCTTCCGTGGAAAGCGTCACGGGCGCGGTCTCGACGTGGCTTTCCGTCAGACGCCGCGCGATGGACCGGCGGATGGCAACTTCGGGTCTGTCGGGGGGCGGGTCAGAGGCGGCAGCCCGGACGTCCCGTTCGACGACACGGCCGTTCCGACCGCTGCCTTGAAGCGTACTCAAGTCGACACCCAGTTCCGTCGCCAGGCGGAGCGCCCGCGGGCTGATGGCGGACCGGCTCCTTTTTCCTTGTGGTCGATCTCTGCGAGGCCGGGAAGGTGCGGCCCGTTGCGGGCTGGATTCCGTTTCCTTCTCGACCGCCAGCGGGGAGGGAGTGGCAGCTGGGGGACCTTCACCGGGACCCAGCAGGAAGCCCAGTACCGTGCCGATCGGCAACGTGTCTCCGGGTTGAGGCGCATCGGGCGGTATGTACAGGGTTCCGCTGTCGAAGGATTCGATTTCGTTGATCGCTTTATCGCTTTCAACGGTGAAGATGATGTCTCCGGCCGTGACCTCATCCCCGTTTTGCTTGAGCCACTCGACCAGTGTGCCTTCCTCCATGGTCCATCCCAGACGGGGCATGACGATTTCTGTGGCCATGGAGATCATCCTCGTGAAGCGCCGCGCCTATAAGTCCGCTGATAAAATCGCTCTGTAGGCGAGGCCGAAGACCAGGCGCGCGACCGAGTCCCATCCTGCGATTCGGCGAGGGAGCGCAACGCAGTATTTCGACCGCAAGGGCCGGCCGTAGCCCGGATGGACTTTATCAAC
>JAPPJY010000050.1 GCA_028874335.1 Gemmatimonadota bacterium
CCAGTGACCTCCTGCTTGTAAGGCAGGCGCTCTAACCAGCTGAGCTAACCGCCCACGGACTTGTCGGATGCGTCGTCGGTCGGCTTTTTCGATTCGCCCAGCAGCAGGCCGATGGGAATCAGCACGCAGTACCCGATGACCAGAAGAACCGGCGCCAGCGTAAGCGACATGAAACCGTCGACCGGCGGTTGGGACAGGCACAGATAACCGATCAGGATCGTGCCTACTCCAGCGCCAAGGAAGGTCCAATTCCTTCGGGAATAGGGCAGCGGACTCCGGGCAGGTTCCCTCCGTTGTGCCTGACTCCTGCGCCCCGCGCGTCCCCGGGGGCGTCTTCCTGTATTGCGTGTCGCCATCCGGTTATCCGATTTCCTCGATTACGCGTTCCTTTTTTCCGCAATCCTCGCGGCTCTGCCCTGCAGTTCGCGCAGATAGGTAATACGCGTCCTCCGCACCTTTCCGCTGCGAATCAGTTCAACTTTCGCCACCCTCGGTGAGTGGATCGGAAAGATCCGCTCGACTCCCACGCCGCCCACCACCATCTTACGTACCGTGAAGGTCTCATGGATCCCGTGGCCCTTGCGCTGAATGACCACGCCTTCGAACATCTGAGTACGCACCTTCTCGCCTTCGACCACGCGTACGTGCACCCGCACCGTGTCTCCGGCGCTGAATGCCGGCAGGTCGGATTTGATTTGTTCCTCCGTCAAGGAATTCAACAATGTATCCATGGCAACACTCCTGAAACGATGAAAGGTTCCCATTGTACGATCCGTCGCCCTGATTCATCATCAATGCGCGGAAATTATCCTTCGAACGGCGGCGACAATTCTACGTGCCCGCCGACATCCTCGTTTTCTGAGCCGGCCTTGTCACCAGCTTCGATTCTTTCGTAGAGATCCGGCCGCCGTTTCCGGGTCCGTTGCACGGCCGCGTCGCGTCGCCAACCTGCGATCCGCTGGTGGTCTCCGCTCAACAGAACGTCGGGAACCCGCATGCCCTCGAACTCTCTGGGCCTGGTATACCACGGACAATCCAGAAGCCCGTTCTGAAACGAATCCTCCAGGGCGGACTCCGCGTCTCCCATCGCCCCGGGGATCAGCCGCACGACGGCATCCATCAACACCAGCGCGGGCAATTCCCCGCCACTCAACACGTAATCGCCAACCGAAATCTCTTCGGTAACGTATAACTCGCGAATGCGTTCGTCAATACCGCGGTACCGTCCGCACAATAACACCAGTCCAGGCGCGATGGAAAGCCGGTTCACCGTCCTCTGATCCAGCCGCTTGCCATCTGGCGTCAGGAAAATAACGTGGTCGAGCGACCGTCCGGCGTCTTGTATGGCGGCCAGTACCCGGGCGACCGGTTCCGGTTTGAATACCATCCCCGCACCGCCGCCGTAGGGTGTATCGTCCACTGTGCGGTGAACGTCATCCGTAAAATCCCGCAAATCGTGCGCGATGACGTCTACGAGACCGGAACGGATCGCACGTCCGGTAATACCATAAGAAGCCGCTTCCCGGATCAGGTCGGGGAATATGGTGAGAAAGTCGATATGCACGGCAGTCCGCTGATAAACTCGCTCCTGAAACGAGGAATCGTGTCCCGTCCCGGGAATATTTCACCGTTCGTCCGCCGATTCATCCCGTCTATCGATCGAGAAGTCCGTCCACGTTCTTTACAACCAGACGCCCGCCCGCCAGGTCGATCCGAACCAGGTCCTTCGCAGCGGGTATCAACGCCTCGCCCTCATCCTCCCTTTGGACAACGAAAAGGTCATTCCCTGGATGGGACAATACATCGACCACGCGTCCGACTTCCATGCCTTCTTCCGTCTTGACCTTCAATCCCACGATTTGGAACACATAGAACGTACCTTCAGGAAGCGGATACACGTCGTCGGCAGGAACCAGCAACTCGCTCCCTCGCAACGGCGCAACCGCGTCGGGCGTATCGATATCGAGAAATTTAACGGCCATCCGCCGTCCGCAGTTCCGAACCCGGTCGATCCCGAGTGTCGTCCGGTTCCCGTCGGGCCTTTGGACAAGCACGCGTTTGAGGACCTGAAACCGTTCAGGAAAATCCGTGAGCGGATGCAGAAACGCCTCGCCGCCGAGCCCCCTGGGTTTCAGGACCCTGCCGATGGCGACGTATTGTTCTCGGTGGACCGGATCTCGGGGCAAGGGCTATTCCCCGGCTTCAGCGTCGGTTTCGTCCGTTTCGTCCGTATCGGCGTCAGGCATGTTGTCCTGGCTCAGAATACCCTGTTGCCGAAGCAGACTCTTCACCGTTCCTGACGGCTCCGCGCCCTGATCCAGCCAGTGGCGCGCCCGCTCCGCGTTCAGCCGCACCAGCTGCGGTTTCATTGTTGGATCGTAGTACCCGAGGCTCTCAATGAACCGACCGTCCCGAGGTGACCGGCTGTCCGCGACCACAACCCGGTAGAACGGCGCATTCCTGGCGCCCTTTCGGGTCAATCGAATCTTTACCAAAAACCCATCCTCCTAATCTGAAAAGAAGCTGTCAGCCTTCCGTTGCTCTACCGATTACAGATTTCGAATCAGCTCAAAAACGGTACACCCGCGTCGCGGCCCTGCTTCTCCATCCTCGACATTCGTTTCATCATCTTTCGCATCATTCCGAACTGTTTTATCAGCCTGTTGACTTCCTGGATCCTGCATCCGCTGCCATTCGCGATACGGCGGCGCCTGCTGCCGTTCAGGATCTGAGGATTGGCCCGTTCCTGCAGTGTCATTGACAGGATGATCGCTTCGGTATGCACGAACGCATCGTCATCCACCTGCAGTCCCTTCAATTGCTTTCCCGCCCCGGGGATCATGTCCATCAACTGGCTCAATGGCCCCATCCTGCGTACCTGGTCCAATTGCTGCAGAAAATCGTCGAACGTAAACGCTGCGCTTCGCAGCTTCTTCTCCAGCTTCTGCGCCTGGTTGACGTCCACCGCATCCTGCGCACGCTCCACCAGCGTCACGACGTCGCCCATACCCAGAATCCGAGAGGCCATCCGGTCCGGATGAAACGGCTCTATACCATCCACCTTCTCGCTGACGCCCGCATACTTGATGGGCACACCCGTGACCTCGCGGATGGACAGCGCCGCGCCGCCGCGCGTATCGCTGTCGAGGCGCGTCAGGACGATTCCCGTAAAGTTGAGCTGTTCGTGGAACGCCGTCGCCGCCGAAACCGCATCCTGACCCGTCATCCCGTCCGCGACGAACAGAATCTCACCCGGCGAAACCGCTTCGCGTATCCTTTTCAATTCCTCCATCCGGGCATCATCGACGTGAAGCCGGCCGGCCGTATCCAGAATGACGGGGTCCATCCCGTCCGCCCGGGCGAGGTCCACCGCCCCGGCGCAAATCAACGCCGGATCGGTCCCCTCCGCCGCCCGGTGGACCGGGACGTCTATAGACGCGCCCAGAACGCATAGCTGGTCGATGGCGGCAGGACGGTAGATATCCGCCGCCACAAGGAGCGGCGTGCGGCCCCGCCCATTAAGGAGCCGCGCAAGCTTGGCGCATAGCGTTGTCTTGCCCGATCCCTGCAGACCGACGACCATGACGATATTTGGCGGCGGTCCGGTCAGATCCAACTCCTGGTGCTCGTCTCCAAGGAGGTGAATCAATTCGTCATGCACGACCTTGACGACCTGCTGCCCGGGGGTAATGCTTCGCAGCACGTCCTGTCCGACCGCCCGCTCCCTGACACGGGCGACGAACGCCCTCGCCACCTTGTAGTTGACATCCGCCTCCAGAAGCGCGCGGCGCACGTCTCGGAGCGCTTCATCGATATTGGCTTCGGCCAACCTGCCGCGACCGCGGAGTCTTTTGAAAACCCCTTCCAGCTTTTCCGTGAGTTGGTCGAACATGGGGCGTACCTGATGTTAATGCTGAAAAGGGAAACAGACCTGTAAAAATACGGGACGACAGCGATTAACGCAACAAAAAAACTCCAGAATCAGGCGCCTCCCCAACAGTCCCTCGTTTCAGATCCACGGGGTTCCGACGTTATTGTGCACGGCCCCCGGGCTACCTCAGGCCCGCGAGTCCGGCGCGGCGCAGCGCAGCCACGTTTTCAACCACCTTGCCATCACGAAACGCGGCCGAACCGGCGACCAGCACTTCCGCTCCCGCCGCGACCGCCAGCCCGGCGTTTTCCAACCCGATGCCACCGTCGATTTCTATTTCAGCATTCGCACCCTGGCGCACGACCTCCGCCCGCAATCTCCGCACGGTTTCCAGTGACTCGGGCATAAACGCCTGGCCGCCGAATCCGGGCTCCACCGACATCACAAGCGCCAGATCCAGATACGGCAACAGCGGATAGAACGCCTCCACCGGTGTTGCGGGCTTCGCAGTGGCGCCTGCCCGCATTCCCAACTTTCGGATTTCGATCAGAAGTGCGCGCAAATCCCCGCCGGCCTCAACGTGTATGGTACAGATGTCGGCGCCGCTGTCTGCGAACGCCCTCAGGTACTTGCCCGGATCGGAAATCATGAGATGCACGTCCAGGGTCAGCGCCGTCGTTTTACTTATGGCTTCCACAACCATCGGACCGAATGTGATATTCGGCACAAAATGCCCGTCCATCACGTCCAGGTGAATATAGTCCGCGCCGGCTGCTTCCACCGCCCGAATCTCGCGTTCGAGTACGACGAAATCCGCTGACAGGAAAGACGGGGCGATTTTGATCATAAAAAAACCTCCAAATTTCCGGCTGGGGGTTCGGAAGGGCGCGGCTTCATTCGGAAACCGATGCGCGGCGGCAACCACCGGTTACAATTTGCTCACCACCAGCCGCACCCGCGCGCCCTGTTTCACTTCTTCACCTGATTCGGGCACATGCCGGATCACCACGTTCAACAGATGCTGGGTGCTGAATTCATACCGGATGTCCCGTACCTGGAGCCCTGCTTCCAACAGCTCGGCGCGGGCGGTTTCAAGCGGCTTCCCAACCAGATTCGGCATAGGGACCATCTCTCCGGGAGGACCGTTGCTTAACGTAACCGAGATGGGTGTTCCGCTTTGTACCTTTTGTCCGGCAGGCGGGTCCTGGCTGATGATCAACCCCTCCTTGACGATATCGGACGCGTCTTCAAGCGTATCCCCCATGGCCAGGCCCGCCTGTGCAATCCACAACTGGGCCTGGCGAAGGGATTTCTCCCTGAGATCGGGCACCTCGAAGAGCCGGACCCCGCGACTCGGCACCGCGTAGACCGTCCTGTTTATCTTCACGTGCGAATTCGCAAGCGGATTCTGTTGTACCAGCCTGCCTTCGGCAACGGATGTGTCCCATCGCGCGGGCTGCAACTTCAACCTCAGCCCCCGCCGGGACAGCGCACGGCCGGCGTCTTCCGGTGTCAGATTGACAATATCGGGGACCTCAACACGCTGGCCGGCCCGGACCAGCCGCGGCATGATGAATCGATCGAGCAGGATCAGCCCCACGATACCGGTAAGGACAGCGCAACCGGCAAATAACGCCGCCTCACGGAGAATCCTTTTGAACATCCGTTTTGTTTCCCGCCTGGTTCAGTACGAAAACCGGCACCCCGCGCGGTGGATTGAGACGCCCGGGCAGTGTCAGATTCAAAAATAGGACATCATCCTTCCAGTGTCAAGATCGCGCACCCTTCAACGTCCAATCGTCAGGGAGACCCGGTGTGTCAGCCCCAGCACGGTATGGTGCAGCGCCGCATAGTCGATCCGCAGACCCCGGTGAAGCGCACCCGCCCCCACGCACAATCGCTCGGCCCCGCCCCCGGCGCCCATCCGAAGCACAACCCGGCGGGCTGGTCTGTATTCCACGCCCGCACTCACCCCCGTGGACCGGCCCGCCTCCTTGCGAACGTCCACGAGCAGCGCCACGTTACGTACCGCCTCAAACGCCACGCCTGCCATTCCACCCTGACCCAATACGTCCACCGACTGCCCGCCTGCATTCCACGCCGCAAACCCCAGTGCAATCCTGGGGCTGAGCACTATCCTGACGCCCAGATCGAACGCCGTCCACGCGCGCCTGCCTGCGCCGGCAACGGAAAGTTGCATGCGCCGGATCCTCGCCCCGAGACCCAGGCGGGGTACAACCCGAAGGCCGATCGTCAGCCCGCCGGTCCGCTCCCGATACAGGCTGAATCCGTACTCCAGATAACTCAGGCCCACGGCGGCGCGGCCGGTAGATGCGACAGCACCGATCGCATGGGCATCCAGCACCGCCATACCGAACGGACGCTCGTACCCCCCCGTGATACTGACGCCCTTGCCCCAGGCTACCGCGCCCGCATTCCAGAAGACGCCGTCGACGCCTTCCGCACAACCCGCGAACGTGTCTCCCATCCCGCCGGGCCGCGCGCCCACCGCCCGAAACTCGAATGCGGCGTCAGCTTGAGACGCGATCGCGAAAATGCACAGGAGCCCGCAGCAGGCGGCGAGTCCGATCCACACCCTGAGGAGACGGCACCTCGCCGCGTGGCCAGGCCTTGCGCCTCGGCCTGCCGCAACGCGCGGTCTCCGCTCCCTGAGGGCAATGCCGATCCGGCCCGTCGCGTTTTCTGGAGTAAATCCCATTCCGTCGGGATCTGTTCCGCAAACGCTGTGCCATACTTTGTCTGCAAGCGGTGATAATAGACGATCTGCATAAATACCATAAACTTGAAACGGATCAGTCGAGAATTCACCCGGTCCGTGGACCAGCAGTCGCCGTGTCGTATGTTGCAGTACACCCCGGTGTTGTCGTCCGTGAGACGACAGGAACCGCCCGCGGGCGAACACCACGGGCCGAATTGAAATAGCCCGAACCCCTTGACACCGTTATATTTCACGAATATGTGCGAAAACACGCCGACAAATCAGGGTTGGACCTACAGGAACCGTATCCAGCAGGATGCTGCGGGGGAAACCGTTCTTCAGTTCTATCTCCGGCGTTATCCACACTCGTCGCGGGAAGCCTGGCGCAATCGTATCGTGTCCGGCGATGTGCGGCTGGATGACAGGCCGACCACGCCAGAAACCCGGCTTCTCGCGGGACAGCGGCTCACCTACCGCCGGAGACCGTGGCGGGAACCGGATACCCCTCGTTCGTACGCGCTGCTCTACGAAGACGAACACATTATTGCCGTAGCCAAGCCCGCCGGCCTCCCCGTGCTGCCTGGCGGCCAACACCTGCGGAACACCTTGCTCGCCCGGGTCCGGGAACGCTATCCGGAAACCCCGGGCCCCGCGCCCCTCCATCGTCTGGGGCGGGGAACTTCGGGTGTGGTCCTGTTCGCCTGTACCGAATTGGCGAGACGAGTCCTTTCAGAAGATTTCCGAAATCGGCGGGTACGCAAGATCTACCGTGCACTCGTCGCCGGCGCCGACATGCCCGACCGGTTTGCGGTGGATGTACCCATCGGACGGATACCCTATGCCCCGACCCGGTACCTGTACGCGGCAACGAGCGATGGAAAACCCGCCAGGACGGAATGCCGGGTCCTCAACCGCATCCCGGACGGCAATCGGAGCCTGATCCGCGTCAATCTCGTCACCGGCCGCGCCCACCAGATCCGCATTCACCTTGCCGCCGCCGGACATCCGTTGATTGACGACCCGCTCTATCGCGCCGGTGGCCGTCCTGCAGTACCAACCGCTGGAGACCGTGCCCCGCTGCCGGGAGATGTCGGATACCACCTTCATGCGCATGAACTCCACTTCACCCACCCGGCCACCGGCCGCAAAATTCATCTCACGTGCCCGCCGCCGCCGATCCTCCGTACGCCCGCGGAAGAGGCCGGAAGTTCCACCCCCCGCGCAATTCCCTGAAGTTTGTACCTGCATAAAGAGACGCTTGTGTTCTGTCCCGGAAATAAGTTGCCTGAATTCGACCGCCGAGTCGCCCGGCTCGCAAGGCGCC